>CAWBRE010000020.1:0-133932 GCA_963791095.1 uncultured Solirubrobacterales bacterium | reverse complement strand
CGAGCTTGATCTCCACCCCGTGCTCGGCGGCCGAGTTGGCGAGCGCCTTGGCGATCGAGCCCATGCCGCCGCGGGCGAAGCCGAACTGGCCGAAGGTGCCGTTGAACTCGCCCCAGGCGTGGTGGCCGTAGACGTAGCTGGTGCCGGGGAGCGAGGGGCCGCCCCAGATCGACACCATGCCGAAGAAGTTGAGGAAGCCTTTGAGGTGTTCGGACTCGAAGTAGCGGTCGAGCAGGTCACGGGTGGAGAGCAGGACGAATTCGTCGAACAGCTCGCTCTCCCCCGCCGCCTCGAAGGCGGCCAGGACCTCTGAGCGCTGCGGCGGCGAGCTCATCAGGAACGGCCGCATGATCTCGGCGAAGCGCTGCAGGCGCAGGCCGAAGTCGAGGAAGCGGCGGGCGTCCTTCTCGCTGTACTTCTCCAGTTCGCGGAGGGTGCGGTCGAGCTCCTTCCACATCATGAAGTGGCTGCCGTCGCGGTAGAGGACGAAGCCCAGCGCGTCGCCCTGGTAGAGGTCGAGGCCGTGGCGCTTCAGCTCCAGCTCGGCGATGATCTCCGGCCGCAGGAGCCCGGCGATGAAGGCGCACGAGGACCACTGCGCGCCTTTGATCAGTTCCTCGGTCGTGCAGGCGCCGCCGAGCACGTCGCGGGACTCCAGCACCAGCACCCGCTTGCCGCCGCGGGCGAGGTAGTTGGCAGCGACCAGGCCGTTGTGGCCGGCGCCGATGACGATCGCGTCGTAGTCGGTGCTCATCGACGGGCGGGGATCGGGGTGGCGAACAGGGTCCGGACTCCGTCCCCGTCGATCAGCTGGTCGAAGCGGTCGGTGATCGGCTTCAGCTCCTCCATGCCGTCGCGGACCCGCTCCCACTCGCTCCAGGAGCGGACCGTCATCACCTCGACGATGTCGAAGGCGGGGGCGCCGGGGTCGCGGCGGGTGACCGCGTAGGCGTCGAAGCCCTCGACCACGTCCTGGGCGAGGCAGGTCGGCTGATCCATCTCGGCGGAGAACCTTTCGAAGTCGCCGATCGCGGCGCCCTCCTTCAGCGGCAGCAGGTTGATCGCGCAGATGCGCCCCTCGTCGGCGGCCGCCATCAGTCGGTCCCCAGGTTCAGCATCACGTGCTTCAGTTCGGTGTACTCCTCGAGCGAGTAGACCGACATGTCGTTGCCGTTGCCCGACTGTTTGAAGCCGCCGTGCGGCATCTCCGGGACGATCGGCAGGTGGTCGTTGATCCAGACCGTGCCGAACTGGAGTTGGCGGGCGAGGTCGAGGGCGCGGGCCGCGTCGGTGGTGAAGATCGAGGAGGCGAGGCCGTAGTCGACTTCGTTGGCCCAGGCGAGGACGTCGTCGTTGCTGTCGAAGCTGGTGATCGAGACGACCGGGCCGAAGACCTCCTTCTGGACGATCTCGTCGTGCTGCTCGGCGCCGACGACGACGGTCGGGGCGACGAAGTAGCCGTCCGGGTTGTCGCCCTCGCCACCGTGCTGGAGGTCGACGTGGCCGGTTGCCTTGGCCCGCTCGAGGAACCCGTTGACGCGGTCGCGCTGGACCGGCGAGATCACCGGGCCCATGTCGGAGTCGGGACCGCCGACCGCCATCGCCTGGACCGCCGGGACGAGGGCCTCGACGAGGGCGTCGTGGATCTCCTTCGCGGCGTAGACGCGGGAGGCCGCCATGCAGTCCTGGCCCGAGTTGCAGTAGCCGCCCTCGACGACTTTTTCGACCACCAGGTCGAGGTCGGCGTCCGGGAGGATGATCACCGGCGCCTTGCCGCCGAGCTCCAGGTGGACGCGCTTCAGGTTCGTTTCGGCGGCCGCCTTCATCACCGCACGGCCGGTGGCGACGTCGCCGGTCAGCGAGGACATCCGCACCGTCGGGTGGCGGACCAGCGCGACCCCGACCGGGTCGCCGTCGCCGGTGACGATGTTGAGGACGCCCTTGGGGAAGAGGTCGGCGGCCAGCTCGGCGAAGCGGATCGCGGTCAGCGGCGTGTGCTCGGAGGGCTTCAGGACCAGGGTGTTGCCGGTCATCAGCGCCGGGCAGATCTTCCAGATCGCCATCAGGATCGGGTAGTTCCAGGGGGCGACGGAGCCGACCACGCCGAGCGGATCGCGGCGGATCATGCTGGTGTGACCGGGCATGTACTCACCGGTCGCCCGCCCCTCCATGGTCCGCGCCGCACCGGCGAAGAAGCGCAGGTGGTCGGGGATCATTTCCATCTCCTCGGCGGCCAGCGCCATCGGCTTGCCCGCCTGCAGTGACTCCAGCGCGGCGAACTCGGCTTCCGCCTCTTCGAAGCGATCGGCGAGTTTCAGCAGGGCCTTCTGGCGTTCGCCCGGCGTCGTCTGCGACCAACTCGCGAAGGCCTTCGACGCCGCCTCGACGGCGATGTCGACGTCGGCCGGCGAGGCGACCGGTACCTCGGCGATCTGCTCGCCGGTCGCCGGGGCGTAGACCGGCGCGGTCTGCCCGTCGAGAGCGTCGCGACTCTCTCCGTCGATGAACATCTGAACCTGCTTGACCGCGGTCGTCGACACGTCTCAGCTCCTACTGGTGAGATTTCATTAAGTGAAAGGCCCTGCCAAGTGGTGACAGAGCCTACCAATAGTTGCCGGAGCGTCAAGCCCGGCCGCGCCCGCTTTCGCTGAGACTCCCGCCAGGCGGCGGGTCAGTGGGCGACGGGCTGCTCGAGGCCGAGCCGGGAGCGCAGCTCGGCGGCCGCGTCGCGGACCGCCCCGCCGATGCCCTCGTACTCGTCTTCCTCGACCCGGAAGGCGACGAAGCTGACGCTGATCGCGAACAGCGGCGCCCCCTCGGGGCTGGCGATCGGGGCGGCGAAGCAGGTCAGGTCCTCCTCGGACTCCTGCAGGTCGACGGCGTAGCCGCGTTCGCGGATCTTCGCCAGGTCGCCCTCGATCTGCGCCCGGGTGGTGAGGGTGTTGGGGCTCAGTTTCGGCGTCCCGACCCGTTTCAGCAGCGCCCGCTCCTCGTCCTCGGACATCAGCGAGAGCATCGCCTTGCCGAGCGCCGAGGCGTGCCAGGCGTCGCGCTGGCCGATCTGGGTGACGCGTTTGAGCGAGCGGTTCCCTTCCAGCGCCTCGACGATCACCAGGCTGTCGCCCTCGCGCACGGCGAGGTTGACCGTCTCGTTGAACTGGTCGAGCAGTTCCTCCATCACCGGCAGGGCGGCCTGGCGCGGGACCCGGTTGGCGACCGCGATCTGGCCGAGGCGGAAGAGCTCCCAGCCGAGCCGGTAACGCCCGGCGGCGGTGCGTTCGACGAACCCGGCGCTGACCAGGCTCGACAGGTAGCGCAGCGCCGTCGCCTCGCTGAGCCCGACCCGGCGGGAGATTTCGACGAGGTTGAAGCTCTCCTTCGAGTCGAAGGCCTGCAGCACCCGCACCGTCCGGTCGACCCCCTCGAGCGTCGCCGGTTTCCCCTTCTTCCCCCCGTCGGCTGCCATCGCGCTCCCGCCCCCTCTTGATCGTTCATCAGGCAAAAAGAAATGTTGTTCACCAGAAGTTGGTCAACGATCCCAGAATAGACCGCGCGCCTGCCGTGATGGATCTGGGACGAGGCCGAGATAAGTTCGTCCTATGGAGATCGACCAAGCGGTCCGGATCGGCGTGGTCGCCCGGCCGGAGATGGCGCCGGAGGAGCTGCCGCGGGTGGCGCGGGTGGTGGAGGAGGCCGGCATCGACGACCTCTGGCTCTGGGAGGACAGCTTCTTCGCCGGCGGGCTGGTCGCCGCGGCGACGGCGCTGAGCGTGACCGCGAACCTGCGCGTCGGCCTCGGCGTGATGCCGACCCCCTTCCGCAACCCCGCCTTGGCGACGATGGAGGTCGCCGCCCTCGCCCGCCTCCATCCGGGCCGGTTCGTCGCCGGCTTCGGCCACGGGGTGCGCGAATGGATGAAGCAGGTCGGGGCGGCGCCGAAGAGCCCGCTCGGGCTGATGCAGGAGTACGTGCCGGCGGTCCGCGCCCTGCTGCGCGGCGAGGAGGTGAGCGTCGCGGGCACCTACGTGAACCTGGAGCGCGTGCGCCTCGTGCACCCGCCCGCCGCCGACGCGATCCCGCCGGTCCTGGTCGGCGCCAACGGCCCGAAAGCCTTCGCCCTGGCCGGCCGTCTCGCCGACGGGGTGGTGCTGGGCGGCGTGCCGAATCCGGAGGCCGCCGCCGAGGCGGTGAGCGCGGTGCGCGCCGCCCGCGCCGATTCTCCCCGCGCCGGGGAGCCCCTCCAAGCAGTCGGTTACGTCGACCTCGCCGCCGACCCGATCGCGCAGGCGCGGGAACTGGTCGCCGCCGGCCTGACCACGATCGTCTACGCCCCGCGAGAGAGCGAGCCCGACCCGAGCGCGATGCTCGAAGCCGTCGCCGCCGTCCGCGCGAGTCAGATAAGGCTGTAAGGGACGAGTAGGGCGAGGATCAGGAGTAGGAAGTAGAGGACCCACGCCCATGAGCCGCGCGTCCTGCTGACGACCCAGGCCATCCCGAAGAGGACCGGGATCCAGAGCAGCACCCAATGACGAGCTTCGGGTTGGCACGTTTCCTGGGCGCTGTCCCCGGATCCACAGAGTGAGATCAACACGGACTCGAAGCACATCGCGATGCTGCCAAGCACGGCGATCAGGTACGCGGACCGCGTCCGCGTCCTCCCACTGGCAAACCAGACGACCATCATCACGAAGGCGCCCGCAGCGAGCGGCCCGACGACGAGTGCGTATTCCCTGTCCACGAACTCCCCTCCCCTGCCGAGTTCCGCCGCAGCTGAAGCTACTAAGTGATCCTGCGCCAAGTCGTCTCATCTAGAGCGAGTCGAGCTCGGCGCGGAAGGCGCTGCTGGGGACCACCGCGGCGCCGGCGGCGATCGCTTTCGCCCTCAGGTCGCGGTCGGAGGTGACGACGACCACCTCGTCGTCGGCCAGCCACGCCGGGAGGCGGGCGAGGATCTCGCGGTCGGCAGCGTTGGCGCCGCCGACGCTTGCCCAGGTGACCTCGACCCGCGCGGCCGCGATCTCATCGCGTGGTTGGTGCTCGAGCATCACCGTCACCCGCTCCTCGCCCTCCTCGGCCCAGCGTTCGACCCGGTCGACCAGCCGCTCGATCGCCCCCGCCCGGTCGCGCCACCAACCGTCGGGCCGCGACCCGATCACGTTCATCGCATCGACCACCCGGTGCACCCTCGGCAGCTTAGGACGGCCGGCCCTCGAAGCCGACCTCGGCCATGTCGCCGACGCCGGAGAACAGGTTGAGGACGACGCAGTCGGCGCCGCTTTCGTTCCGCACCTCGTGCCAGCGGTAGCGGGGGACGACCATCGCTTCACCGGTGCGCAGGTCGTGCGCCGAGCGCGCCTCGTCGAGCATCGTCACCGAGCCCTGCAGCGGGACCATCACCTGCTCGGCGTCGAAATGGCGGTGCATGCGGTGGACGAAGTCGGGCTTGAAGGTGATCACGTCGGCGATCAGGTGCGGCGTCCCGCTGGTCGCCAGATCGATCAGGCGGCGATTGAGCTGCACCCCGTCGAACCCCGGCGGTTCGCCGACCACCTCCTCGACCTCCTCGAAGGCGAGGAACTGGATCTGCGGGTGATCGTCCGGAATCGGGTCGGGCGGAACAGAATCCTTGCTCATCGATACCTCCTGTCGTGACTCGGACCGGCTTGGGCCGTCGGCAATACTGTCTCCATGGCGACGTTACGTGCCGTACGGTTTTCCGATACTGGCGTCGCCGCGTGGGGCGAACACCTGGCCGGGGGCATCGCGCGTGGGATGCAGCTCGACAAGGAGATGCTCCAGGTGGTGCTCTGCACGGTCCTGGCGGGAGGCCACCTGCTGCTCGAGGACCGGCCGGGGGTCGGCAAGACCCAGCTGGCCCGCACCCTCGCCGCCAACGTCGGCGGCAGCTTCGCCCGGATCCAGGGCACCGTCGACCTGCTGCCCAGCGACGTCCTCGGGACGACGATCTGGCGCTCCAGCTCGGAGACCTTCGAATTCCACCCGGGGCCGATCTTCGCCAACATCGTCCTCGTCGACGAGCTGAACCGGGCGACGCCGAAAACGCAGTCCGGGCTGCTCGAGGCGATGGCGGAGCTGCAGGTGACGGTCGAAGGCAAACCGCACCTGCTGCCGCGGCCGTTCACTGTGATCGCCACCCAGAACCCGACCGCCGGCTTCGACGGCACCTACGCCCTGCCGCCCGCGCAGCTCGACCGCTTCATGACCAGGCTCTCGCTCGGCTATCCCTCCAAGGGGGCCGAGGCGGACCTGCTCGCCTCTCCCCCGGCGCCGGCGATGCCGTCGGTGGCCGAGCTCGCCGAGGTCGCCCAGGCGATGGCCGCCGTCGCCGAGGTCGACGCCCGCCGGCCGCTGCTCGAGTACGTCGTCGCGATCCTCGACGCGACCCGCCGCCATCCGCTGAGCGACGCCGGCGCGAGCCCCCGCGGCGGCCTGATGCTGCTCGCCGCCGCCCGCGCCCACGCGGCGCTCCACGGCCGCACCTTCGTCGTCCCCGATGACGTGCAGGTGCTGGCCGCCCCCGTCCTCGCCCATCGGATCCAGACGGTCGCCGGCGCACCCCCCGGGGCGCAGGTGACGGTCGTCGAAGACGCCCTGGAGGAAGTCCCGGCGCGATGAGACGGGGGATCGCGACCAGCTCGGCCGGGATCGCGCTCCTCCTCGCCGCGGCCCTGCTCGGGTCGGTCGCGCTCTTCGCCTTCGCGCTCGGCCTCCAGGTCCTGGTCGTGGCCTGCTTCGCGGCGACCGCGATCGGCGCCCGGCGGATCGTGGTCGAGCGGGTCGTCGCCGAGGCCGAGGTGGTCGAGGGTCAACCGATCACCCTCCGGTTCGCGGTCCGCGGGCTGGGGGCCCTGCCGGTGCACGTCGAGGTCACGGACGAGGACGGGACATGGCAGCGGCTCGAGCGGGACGCCTCCCGCACTTGCACGATCGAGCGGCCCGGCGCCCACCTGGTCGGCCCGTCGGCCGTGCGCGTGCGCGACGACCTCAGCCTCTTCGCCTCCGGGCCGCAGGCGGCCGGCGACCCGGCGGTGGTGCTCGTCCTGCCGAGCCCGGCGAGCGGCGGGATCCAGTCGATCCCGCCCGGCGCCGACCCCGGCGGGGACCCGGAGCCCGACGGCCTGCAGCCCTACCTGCCGGGCACGCCCGCGGGCCGGATCCACTGGCCGAGCGTGGCGCGGGCGGGCGAATGGCAGGAGCGGCGGGTGATCACCGCGCCGCGGGGGATGCCGCTGGTGATCGTCGACCTGTCCGGGGCGCCCGCCGACGGGGCGATCGACTGGACGCTGCGCGCGGCGGCGGGCCAGATCCGCGGGCTGGCCTGCGCCGGCGGCTGCCGGGTGCTGCTGCCGGGCGAGCGCCATCCGATCGCGGTGGACAACCTGGCCGAGGGCTGGCCCGCCATGCACCGTCGGCTCGCGGGCCTGCGCGGCGGCGTCGCCACCGCGGTCCCGGCCGCCGGGCCCGCCGCGATCCACATCAGGGCGGCGCAGGCTCCGGCCCTCGCCGCGACCGGCCCGGGGCGGCTGCCGCCCGGGGTGACTCCACTCGAGGAAGCGGCCTTCGGCCATGGCGAATTCGCGCCCCGATCCTGAGCCCCGTTGGGGCACCGCGGCCGCGCTGGTCCTGCTCTGCGGCGGCGGCCTGGCGGCGTGGTGGGGCGACCTCGGCAGCGGCCTGATCTGGGCGGCGCCGATCGTCGCCGTCGCCGCCCTCACCGCCGCCGGGGCACTACGCCCGCGCCCGGCGCTCGTCCTCGCCGTCGCCTGGCTGCCGGGCGCGATCCTCGCCGCCGGCCTGCCCGTCGGCAACCTGGCGCCCGCCGCGCTCGACACGACCGTGGCCTCGCTCCGCGTCGGCCTCGAAGCGCTGCCGCACATCGGCGAAACGACGCCGATCGTCCAGCGCTGGGCGCTGGCCGCGGTGCTGCTGATCGCCGGCACCGCGATCGGCCTTGCCGGGCTCCTCTGGCGGCGGCCCGGCCGGGTCGGCGGCCTCCTCGGCTTCGGCCTGTTGCTGGTCCCGCTCGGCGGGGCGATCGCCTTCCAGGGGGTCTCGGACTCGGCCTGGGAGGGGGCGATCGTCCTCGTCGCCGTGGTCCTGCGGAGCGCCCGCGGGAGGCTGGTCCCGATCGTCACCGCCGCCACGGTGATCGGCGCCGTCGCCCTCTTCGGCGCGCAGGTGGCGGCGCCGCGGGCGGGCTGGCAGCCGTTCGGCCACCACCACCTGGAGCCCCAGTTCCACGAACTCAACACCGGCCAGACCTACGCCTCGCTCGAAGACCGGCGGACCGGCGCGGTCATGCTCGACGTCACCGCGCCGCGACCGGCGCTGTGGCGGATGGAGGTGCTCGAGGCCTTCGACAACCGCCGTTGGCTGGTCGCCCCGGAAACCTCCCGCCTGCCCGAACCGGCGGCGCAGCGCGAGCCGATCAAGGTCGAGGTGCGCGGGCTGCGCAGCAAGGGCGTCGTCTCCCCCGGCCGCACGCTCGCCGTGCACACCAAGGAAGGCGCCCTGGCGGTGCCGGGCGCAGGCTTCGCGCTGGTCGAACGGCCCGAAGAAGGGCTCACCTACAGCGTCCAGGCGACCGCGGTGCACGCGACCGACATGCAGCTGCGCGAAATCCCGATCCCGACCGGGCGTAAATATGAGCCGCTGACCCAGATCGGCCTCGGGCCGGCGCCGCCGATCATCCCGTACCCCCTCGCGAGGCTGGCGCTCGACATGCCGAAACCCCTGCAGGGGACCGACTGGGCGCGCCTCTTCCGCCTCTCCTACCACCTCTCCGCGCACGTCGAATCCGAGCTCACCGTGGTCCGGCGGGTGGAGGACTACCTCCTGCGCCAGGAACGGTTCCGCTACACGACCGATGTCCCCGCCCCGGACAACGAACCGCTGCTGCAGTTCCTCTTCCACACCCACGAGGGCTACTGCCAGCACTTCGCCGGCGCGGCCGCCCTCCTCCTCCGCGTGTCCGGCGTCCCCACCCGGGTGGTCGTCGGCTTCGCCACCGGCGAAGAAGTCAGCCCCCACACCTGGGCCGTCCGCGACGAGGACGCCCACGCCTGGATCGAGGTCTACTTCCCGGGCTTCGGCTGGATCCCCTTCAACCCCACCCCGGGCAGCGCCCCCGCCGACATCGCCCCCGGCATCGACGTCCTCCAGGCCGGCACCGCCGCGGCGGCCGCGGGAGGCGCGGACCCCTTCGAGTTCCTCGGCGCGGCGATCGTCCTCTCCCTCCTGACCCTGGCCGCCACCCGGCTGGCCCGCCGCCGCCGCGGCCCGCGCACCCAGCTCGGCGAGCTCCTCGCAAGGCTCGCCCCCCAGCCCTCCCGCCCCGGCACCACCCTGCGCAGCCTCCACCTCACGCTGACCGAGATCGGCCCCGCCACCGCCGACCTGGCGCTGGTCGCCGAGCGCTCGCGCTTCGCCGCCGCCGATCGTCCCCAGGTCCCTCACCCCACCCTGATGGTGTGGCGCGCGCTGATCGCGGACGTCGGCCCGGGCCGCGCGCTGGCGCTGATGTTCAACCGCGGCTACCTGCCCTTCTAGCTCAGGCGGAGAGGAGCGCGTCGACCTGGCCGAGGGCTTCGGTCACGCCCTGCTCCATGCCCGC
Source organism: uncultured Solirubrobacterales bacterium (assembly GCA_963791095.1). Taxonomy (GTDB): domain Bacteria; phylum Actinomycetota; class Thermoleophilia; order Solirubrobacterales; family 70-9; genus VAYN01. Next base: position 124,298 of record CAWBRE010000020.1, on the reverse strand, counting down.
TGCGCTCGATCCGTCCGCACGATCGTCTCGCCCGACCAGCCCTCCGGCGAGCCGAGCCGCGGCGACCCGCCGTTCTAAGCTCAGCCCATCGACGACGAAAGACGCACCAATGACTGACGGCCCGTTGCGCTGGGGAATCCTCGGCACCGGAGGGATCGCCCACACCTTCGCGGAGGATCTGCGGCTGACCGACTCCGGCGTCGTCGTCGCGGTCGGCTCGCGCAGCCAGGACTCCGCCGACCGCTTCGGCGAGGAGTTCGGCATCGAGGCCCGGCATGCCGGCTACGAGGCGCTGGTCGCCGACCCCGCGGTGGACGTCATCTACGTGGCGACCCCGCATCCGTCCCACCGGGAGAACGCGATCCTGGCGCTGCGCGCCGGCAAGCCCGTCCTGGTCGAGAAGCCGTTCGCGATGAACGCGGACGAGGCGGCCGAGATCGTCGCGGTGGCACGGGAGGAGAACCTCTTCGCGATGGAGGCGATGTGGACGCGCTTCCTCCCCCACGTCGCCCAGATCCGCGAGTGGCTGGCCGCCGGGGCGCTGGGCGAGCTGGTGACGGTGACCGCCGACCACGGCCAGTGGTTCCCCGAGGACCCCGAGTTCCGCCTCTTCGCCCCAGAGCTCGGCGGCGGCGCCCTGCTCGACCTCGGGATCTACCCGGTCTCCTTCGCCTCGATGATCCTCGGCGCGCCGAACCGCATCGCCGCCGTCGTCGACCCGGCCTTCACCGGCGTCGACGCGCAGACGTCGATGGTGTTCGGCTATGAGAGCGGCGCCCAGGCGGTCCTTACCTGCACCCTGCGCGCCAAGAGCCCGACCCGCGCCGCGATCGTCGGCACCGAGGCGAGGGTCGAGATCGAGGGCGACTTCTACGCCCCCGCCCCGGTGACCCTCCTGCCTCGCGACGGCGAGCCGACCCGGGTCGAGTCACCCTACGAGGGCCGCGGCCTCCGCCACCAAGCCGATGAGGTCGCCCGCCGCCTGGCCGCCGGCGAGCTCGAGAGCCCGCTGATGCCGCTCGACGAATCCGTCGCGATCATGCGGACGATGGACGCGGTGCGGGCGCAGGCCCTGCGGCGCTGATCGTCCGCCGCGAACCTGCGATCCTGCGCAGGGTGCCGCGGGAGATCATCACCACTTCGCAAGCGCCTTCCTCACCGCTGTACGCGCAGGGCGTCAAGGCCGGCGGACAGATCTTCGTATCGGGCACGGTCGGGATCGACCCGGCGACGGGCTCCCTCGCCGGGGAGAGCATCCAAGAGCAGACGCGGCAGGCGCTGAAGAACTGCGAGACGATCCTCAAGGCAGGAGGTGCGACGCTGGACGACGTCGCCGAGGTGGGCGTCCTGCTGCACGACCCAAGCGACTTCGCCGGGCTCAACGAAGAGTGGGGGCGGTGGTTCCCGTCCGATCCCCCGGCCCGCTACGCCGCGAAACTCGGCGCCGTCATCCCGGGAGTGCTGGTCTCGATTCGCATGACCGCCTTCTCCGCCGAGCCCTGAGGCGAATCTGGCGGTTGGTTACCGCTGTTCGGCGTCGGGATCCGGCAGCACCAGGCTCATCACCCAGTTGACGATGCTGACGATGATCGCGGCGAGCACGCCCGAGCCGAAGCTGCGGATCTCGAAGTGGGGCACGAGCCAGTCGGTCAGGTAGAGCATCAGCACGTTGAGGAGGAAGTAGAAGAGCCCGAGGGTGAGGACGATGAAGGGGATCGAGAGGATCGTCAGCACCGGTTTCACCCAGGCGTTGACGAGGGTGAAGACGGCGGCGGCGATGAACAGCGTCCACCACTGATCTCCGTAGCTGACGCCGGAGAGGAGCCAGGCGGCGACGAAGAGGGCGGCGACATTTCCGATCCAGCGGATGACGAAGGCGCGCATCACGCCCCCGAGCATAGGTGCCGCCGGGGATGAGGAGAAAAGACGGTGCCTGGTTCGCTTTGGCGAGATTCTGGGTACGAGCCGAAAGTTCTCGACGAATCGGGCGTGGGCTCGTTGAGTGGCGATACGCCGGCGCCTCGGGGGTTCTCTCAAATCACGACTGACGGCGGTGTATCGATGAAGAAGGTTTGGTCCTACGGCTGGTTCGGCGCCCTTCTGGCCAGCGTTGCGTTCTTGCTGATCCCGACGGTCTCCGCCGGCGCGGCGACCACGACGAAGATCCAGGCCAAGGCCGCGGCGGCCGTGCCTGCGAACGAAACCGTGGCGACGCCGGAAGAAGAAGTGATCGCCTTCGACGTCGGCGTCCAGCTGAAGGACCTTCCCGGCGCGGAAGCGTTCGCCGAAGAGGTGACCGATCCGACCAGCCGGCACTACCGCCGGTACCTCTCCCCGCAGCAGTGGGAGCGGCTCTTCTCGCCGACCGCCAAGGCGGACCGGGAAGTCGTCAGGTCGCTGCGGAGCGCCGGCATCAAGGTCGTCAAGGTGACCCCCGACCGGATGACGATCCAGGCCGAAGCGACCGCCGAACAGATCCAGGAATACTTCGGCACGACGCTTGCCCAGTACGAAGTCGGTGACGAAACCGTGCGCCTGGCGTCATCGCCGCTGAGCGTCCCGACGGCGGTGGCACCGCTGATCTCGGGCGTGCGCGGCGTCAACGAAGTCCGCGCGCACCCCGCGAACCTCACCGGCGGCCCCGGTGACGGCGGCCCCGGCGGGTGGGGATGGCACGGCCACGGCCATGAACATGGCCACGATCACGGCCACCACGGCCACGGCTGGCCGCCGGAAGAAGAAGCCGAAGAAGTCGAAATTCCGCAGCCCGCCGGCTTCCGCGTCGGGACCCCCTGCTCCGACTACTACGGGCAGAAGCTCGCCGACACCCTGCCGCCCTTCGGCGACGGCTTCCCGGACCCGCTGCCGTACGCGGTGTGTGGCTACAAGCCCGCGCAGCTGCAGGGTGCGTACAACCTCACCAACTCGATCGCCAAGGGCCTGAACGGTTCGGGCGTGACCGTCGCGATCACCGACGCCTTCGAGTCGCCGACCCTCTACAGCGACGCGGTCGAATACGCGAAGAAGAACCAGAGCCCGTCCCAGCAGTGGCGGCGGGGTCAGTTCAAGGAGATGATCCAGCGTCCGTTCGTCAAGACCGGCCCGGAAGAATGCGAAGCGGAAGGCTGGTCGGGCGAGCAGACGCTCGACGTCGAGGCCGTGCACGCGATGGCGCCCGGCGCGAAGATCCTCTACGTCGGCGGCAAAGACTGCACCGTGTCCCTCTACGACGCGGTGCAGGAAGTGGTCGACGGCCACCTGGCCAACATCGTCACCAACTCCTGGTCGAACGGTCCCGAAGAAGAAGAAGCGGAAACGCTGCAGGCGAGGGAAGCGTTCAACCACGTGCTGCTGATGGCGGCCGGCACCGGCGTCGGCGTGCAGTTCTCCTCCGGCGACGAAGGGGACAACTTCATCGTCACCGGCGAAGCGAAGCCGTCGTTCCCGGGGACGAGCCCCTACGCGACCGCGGTCGGCGGCACCAGCGTCGAGATCGGCGCGCAGAACAACCGCCTCGGCGAGGTCGGCTGGTCGACCGGCATCAGCGTCCTCTGCACCGAAGAACTGGCGACGCTCGAAGAACCGCTGTGCGAAGAATCCGAAGTCGAACAGTGGCAACCGCCGGCACCCGGTGAATACGACTACGGCGGCGGCGGCGGGACCACGGACCAGTACGCCGAGCCCTGGTACCAGGCACCGGTGGTGCCCCAGGAACTCGCCGCCAAGGCCGGGACGGGCGAACTGAACCGCGTCGTGCCGGACATCTCGATGGAGGGTGACCCCTCGACCGGCATGCTGGTCGGCGAGACGCAGAAATTCGCCGACGGCACCTACTACGACGAGTACCGCATCGGCGGCACGAGCCTCTCGTCCCCGCTCCTCGCCGGCGTCCTGGCCGATGCCGACCAGGCGGCCCGAGGCGCGCTCGGATTCGTCAACCCGCTCCTCTACAACCTGGATGCCGAAGGCCGGAACCCGGGAGCCTTCTACGACATCCTCCCCGCCGGCCAACAGGCCGTCGTCCGCAACGACTACCTCAACGGCGAAGACGCCTCGGACGGCGTCCTCCCCTCCGCGAGGATCCTCGGCCTGGAAGGGGCGACGGAGTACTACTGCGAACACGAAAACGCAGAAACCGGCGAATGCGAAGAAGAAATCAAAGAAGCCCCCGAGTCGCTCTCCGCGGCCCCCGGCTTCGACTCGATGACCGGCATCGGTTCCCCCGGCGACCAGTTCATCGCGGCCCTGGCCAGGCACTGACCTGCGGCGGCCGGGGGCGCGTGGGCGTCCCCGGCCGCTTCCGCCCGCCGGAGACGGGCCTCGGGCGCCTACGTCAGGGGCGATGAATGCCGAAGAAGAACTCTGACAAGGCCGGCTACGCCGGTCGATATCGCGACGTCGATTTCCGCCGCCACCCGGAGCGCTACCGGATCGGCCGCGGCGAGCAAGGCGTCCTGATCGCCGAGCCGTACAAGAGCGAGATCCTGCCGCACTGGCGTTTCGCGACGCCGGAGAAAGCCCAGGCCTCGGCCGAGAAGATCTACGGGCTGTTCCTCGAGTACAAGGGTCAAGCGGACTTCGTCGGGATGGACATGGCCCGCAAGTTCCTCCAGATGGGCTTCACCCGTTCCCGCCGCTACGCCAATCACGCATCAGGCAAGAAGTACGACGACGACGGTCAGGTACGCGACCAGGACGAGCATTCCGAGGACTCGCCGAAGGCCGAGTCGGCGCGGATCTTCCACCGCTTCTACCGCAAGGCCGCCGAGGACCCCGACTACCAGCGCCTCCGCGCGGCCCACAAGAGCCAGTTCGAGGGGTAGATGACGGGGGCGGGCCCCGGCGGCGTGGCGACCCCGGCGCTAGCCGGAGTCGCCGCCCCGGACGTGCCGCCCCTTCCCCTTCTTCACCTTCGCGCAGCGCGCCTTGCCGTCCACCTTCACCTTCTTGAAGCCCTTCTTGCACTGGAGCGGGGCCTTCGGCTTGGGCTTGGGCTTGGGCGTGACCGGGGCAGGCGGCGAGGGACTCGCCGGCGTGGGCTGCACCGGCTGACTGACCGCGCCGCCGTTGCCGGTCGGCAGGAGCGCGAAGGTGGCGACGACACCGGTGTCGCCGCCGAGCGTCACCGCGCAGGGCCCGAGCCCGGAGCAGGCACCCGACCAGCCGGTGAATTCGGAGCCCGCGGCGGCGGTGGCGGCGAGGGTCACCGTCGCACCCTCGTCGAAGGTGGCCGCGCAGGTGACGCCGCAATCGATCCCGGCGGGTGAGCTCGTCACCGTGCCGGAACCGCTGCCGGCCTTGGTCACGCCGAGCTGATGGGTGATCTGGGCGAAGCCCGCGGTCACGTTCTCCACCCCGGCGACCGAGACGTGGCATTCGCCGCCGCTCGAGGTCGTGCAGCCGGTCCAGCCGGTGAAGGCCTGGTGGGCGGCGGGGGTCTCGACCAGGACGACTTCGGAGCCCTCGTCGTAGGTTCCCGCGCAGGTCCCCCCCGTTTCGCCGCAGCCGGAGATCGCGCCGCTGTCGGCGCTCACCGAGCCGTCGCCGGTGACGGCCACCGAGACGCCGTGGGTGATCTGGGCGAACCCGGCGCTGACGGAGGTGTCCGCTTCGACGCTAACCACGCAGGTGCCCGTGCCGGAGCAGCCTCCGCCGGACCAGCCGGTGAATTCGGAGTGGGCCGTGGGGGCGGCGGCTGAGGGTCACCGACGTCCCCTCGTCCAGGGTGGCGGCACAGGTGGAGCCGCATTCGATGCCGGCCGGGGTGCTGGTGATGGTGCCGGAGCCGCTGCCGGTCTTGCCCACGCTCAGCTGGTGGGTGACCTGTTCGAAGGTCGCCGTCACGCTTTCCGCGCCCGCCAACGGGACGTGGCATTCGTCGCCGCTCGTCGAGGCGCAGCCGCTCCATTCGGCGAGGACGTGGTGGGCCGCGGGGGCGGCCGTGAGGACCACTTCGGCGCCCTCGTCGTAGGTCCCCGAGCAGGTCCCGCCGCTTTCGGTGCAGCCGGAGATCGCGCCACTGCCGGCGCTGACGGCACCGTCACCGACGACGCTGACCGTGAGGGCGTGGGTGATCTGGGCGAATTCGGCGGTGAAGGCGCGGTCTTTGCCGAGCGTCACCGCACAGGTGCCGGTGCCCGGGCACCCTTCGCCCAGCCAGCCGATGAATTCGTGGTGTGGGTCGGGATCGGCGGTCAACGTCACCGTCGTCCCCTCTTCGAATTCCCCGACGCAGGTCGAAGGGCATTCGACCCCGGCCGGCGCGCTGGTCACCGTGCCGCCGCCGAGGGAGGCGAGGGTCAGCTGGTGGGTGATCACTTCGAAGGTCGCGGTCACTTCGGCCGCGCCCCCGACGGTCACCTCGCACTGGTTCGCGTTCACCGTGGTGCACCCGGTCCAGCCGGCAAAGCGGCGGTGGGCGTCGGGCGCCGCCGTCAGCGTCACTTCGGAGGCCTCCGCGTAGCTGCCGGAGCAGGTCCCGCCGGTTCCGCTGCAGCCCGAGATCGCGCCGCTGTCGGCGCTGACCGCGCCGCCCCCGGTGACCGCCACCGTGACCGGGTGGGTGATCGCCGCGAAGGTGGCGGTGACGCTCGCGTTCGCCGCGCCCAACGTGACCGTGCAGGTGCCGGTGCCCGTGCAGGCGCCCGACCAACCGGTGAGCTGGGTATGGGGCGCGGGCGTGGCCGTCAGGCTGACCGATTCACCTTGGTAGTAGGTGACGCTGCAGGTGCTCCCGCATTCGATCCCGGCCGGCGTGCTGGTGACGGTCGCGACGGTGCTGCCGGTACCGGCCTTGGTCACGGTCAGCGTGCGGAGCGCCGGGACGGCGATCGATTTGGTGCTCTGGGTCACGGTCGAGTTCCCGGCTCCGTTTTCGGCCAGCACGCCGCACTTGGTCGTGGTTCCGGCATCCGCGGTCACGAGTTTGTAGGTGCTCGCATGGGCACCGGTGATTTCCCGCCCACCGCGGTACCAATAGAAGTAGTAGGCGGTCGGATTGTTCGCCCAGGTCCCGGTGGTGCAGCTGAGGGTTTCGCCGACCCTGGCGGTCCCGGTCAGTTCCGGGGCAGTCGTGTTTTTGGGCCGTTCGAGTTTCACCAGTGCCGCAGTCGTCAAGCTGGTCGTGGCGCGTGCCGCGACCGTGACGATCGCAGCTTCTTCGAGCGTTGCCTTGCCGGAGTAGTACTGGGTGATGTAGGAGGTGCGGCCGAACCTCACCTTGTATTCGCCCGCGGACAGGTTGTTGATCTGGTAGTTGCCGGAGGTGTCGGAGGTGGCGCATTCCACTTCGATCCCGGTGGCGGTGAGCGCGCAGGCTTTGACGCTGGCCAGGCTGGTCCCACCGCTGTTGGTGACGTGACCGGAGATCGACCCCGCTGGCGCGAGTTCGGCATCGATGCCGGACACCATCGTCGCGCCCACGGTCACCGGCGTCGTTTCCGCTTCCCTGGTGACGTGGTCGTAGTACTGGGTCACGTAGCCCGGGACTTCGAAGTAGACGTGGTAGGTCGCCGGGGTGAGGGAATCGAGCTCGTATTCACCGTGGTAGATCCCGTAACAGGAGGTGCCCACCGCGTCCGAGTACGCGCAGGCGTAGCCGCTTTCGATCGGCGCGCCGGTTTCCGCATCGACGACGGTGCCGCGGATCCCCGACGGGCGAAGGAGGTCGGCATCGGCTTGCGCCGTTTCCCCCGCCCCGACCTGGACCGGACTGGCGCCGGCGAAGGTGGTCGCGCCGCCGCTGTACTGGGGCTGGTAGTTGCCGTAGAGGAACTTGACCACGTAGGAACCTGGCGCCAGGGACTGGGACCGGTATTCCCCCGAGCCATCGCTGAAGGTGCAGCCGAGGCTGGTTTCGTCGAGTTCGTAGAAGCAGGCTTCGCCGAAGTAGAGCGGGCTGCCTTCGCCGGTGATGATCCCTTCGATCGCACCGCCGACGGTGAGGGTCGCATCGGCGGCGAAGGAGTTGCCCGCCGTCAGGTTCAGCACTTCGGCTTCGGCGGCGGTCCTCTTGCCGTCGTACCACTCGGTCAGATATTCCGCTCCGCCGGGCGGCCCTTCGAAGGAGAGTTTGTAGGAGTCTTCCGGGAGCCCGACGATCGTGTATTCGCCTGCTTCTCCGGTGGTGCCGCAGAATTCGACGCCGCTCTGTGCGACGTCCTCGGCGCAGGCCCTTGCACCTTCGATCGGCCCGCCGCCGGTCCCGGTCACGGTGCCGTGGAGTTCGGCGCCCAGCGACATTTCGGCGTCGATCCCGACCAGTTCGTCTTCTTCACCGAGTCCGAGGACGGTCGCTCCGGAGTAAGACGGCGTGTCGTGCCAGTACTGGCTGACGAAGCGCGGGTCCGAGTTGCTGTGGAAGCTGACCCTGTACTGGCCCGCGGCCAGCCCGGAGAGCGTGTATTCGCCGCCGCCGGCCACTCCTTGGCATATCCCCGAGGGGCCGTATGCACAGACCGTGAAGACTTCTTCGCCGGGGGCGCCGGGCGCGGTCGTGACCGTCCCGCTGATCGAGCCTGCCCAGGCGGTGGCCGGGATCACGAAAAACGCCAGCACCGCAAAACCGGCCAGCCACAACTTAGTCTTCAAAAACGCCTCCAGAGAGATCAGGGATCGGCAACCGCGGACGGGTCGAGCGACGTTCGAGCAGGTTCCGACGAGTCTCGAACACGTTGGTTCTTCGACCGAGAATCCGATTTTCTTGAGCCCTGGGCGAGTCCCCTGATCCTGCACGGTCGGGACGTTTTGAAATGGAGAAATTGTCCGCCGCACCCCTTTAGGGACGATCCATAGTCTTCGCGCCATGCGAGCCGGGACGATCGCGATCCTCCTCACCGCGACGGTGCTGTTGGTCGGGGCCTGCGGCTCGAGTTCGAGCGGCGCGACGGGCCCGGGCACGGTCTCGACCGCGGCGCGGACGAGCACGGCTCCCGCCGCAAGTCCGACCGAAGGCGAAGCCTTGACCAGCTGGACCGAGTTCGGGCTCGATCCCCAGCGCTCCGACGCGACCGACAGGCCGACCGGGATCACCGCGACCAACGTCGGTCGGCTGAAGAACCGCCAGGTCAAGCTCCCGGGGACGATCGACTCCTCGCCGATCTACCTTCACGGCGCGACGGTCGGGGGCACGAGTCACAACGTCGTGATCGCCACCAGCAGCTACGGGCGCACCTTCGCGATCGACGCCGACACCGGCAAGCGCCTCTGGACCTACACGCCGCCCGGTTACTCGCATCTGGTCGGCTCGGCCCAGATCACCAACTCGAGCCCGATCGCCGAACCCGACGGCCGCTTCGTCTTCACCGCCTCGCCCGACGGCAAGGTCCACAAGCTGTCGACCGCCTCCGGCCACGAGGTCCGCAGCGGCGCCTGGCCGACCGTGATCACCCGCGACCCGACCAAGGAGAAGATCGGCTCGGCGCTGAACATGGTGGGCGACGACGTCATCGCGACCACCAGCGGCTACATCGGCGATGCCCCGACCTACCAGGGCCACGTCGTCCTGATCTCCCGGCAGACCGGCAAGGTCGACGCCGTCTTCAACAGCCTCTGCTCCCAGCGCCGCGCGATCATCGTCCCGACCAGCTGCCCGCAGTCGGACTCGGCGATCCTCTCCCGCGGCGGCGCCGTGGTCGAGCCGGGCAACAAGCGCCTCCTCTTCGACACCGGCAACGCGACCTGGGACGGCCGGCGCAACTTCGGCGACAGCGTCGTCGAGCTGACCCTGCCCGGCCTCAAGTTCCGGCAGGCCTACACGCCGCGCAACCAGGCCGAACTGAACTCGCAGGACCTCGACCTCGGCTCGAGCGCGCCGGCCCTGCTCGGCGAAGACCGGGTGCTGGTGGTCGGCAAGGACGGGGTCATGCGGGTCCTCTCCCTCAGCGCCCTCGACGGCCACAAGCCGGGCGCCAAGCAGGTCCTCGGCGGCGAAGTCCAGACGCTGGAAACCCCAGGCGACACCCAGCTCTTCACCCAGCCGGCCGTCTGGCATCACGGCAGCCAGACGACGGTCTTCATCGCCGACTTCAGCGCCACCGCCGCCTTCGCCCTGCGCCACGGCAAGCTCCACAAGCTCTGGGAGAACGACACCCCGGGGACCAGCCCGATCATGGCCGGCGGCCTCCTCTACGTCTACGAACCCGAAGCCGGCGGGATCGAGGTCTACGAACCAACCTCGCCAAAGCCGATCGCCAAGCTACCCGGCGCCCCCGGCCACTGGAACAGCCCGATCGTCGTCGACGGCCACGTGATCGAGCCAGAGGGCGACGCCAACGACCACTCAGGCGAAGGCACGATCGACATCCTCAAGCTGCCGTAGGGCGGGATGCCGCTCCGAGCAGGCGCCGGTGCCCCGATGGTCTTTAGCGAGCCGACGAGCGGCGTCCGAGAACGACGAAACCCCGGCAAATGTGGGCCTCGATGAATAGCGGGGGCAGGTTCCAGACACGATCCTGCGACCGGCTATCGCATCATCCGAGCGCTACTGCTGCCCTAGGCCGCGGTGGTAAACCCCGTGGCCTCCTCTTCCTCGTCCGGCGCGACCGCAGCCGTCCGACAGCCGGTCAGAGGGACGCTGGCTGCCTTCTGTTTGGTCCGAGGCGACCTTCGCCAGTTCGGATCGAGCCTCGCGCCGGGTCGATCCAGCCCCTCTTAGGCAACTGAGCGAGGAGCGCTGTTCCAATCGCCTCCGCCAGGAGCGGAGGAACCGCCTCACCTACCACTCGATAGCCGTTGCAGTGCGTAGGGGGGAACATGTACCAGTCTGGAAAGGTCTGGATGCGAGCGCACTCACGCACGGTCAACTGTCTCGGCTCATCGGGATGTATCGCCTGATGGCTGCTGTGGCGCGCGCTGCTTCCCTGCTTTCTCTTGCCCTGTGCGCGGATTACCTTGGACGGGCGATCCCAGCGAAGTCGGTCTCGCTTGAAGAGATCGTTCCGCTGGCCTCTCTCCGTAGCTTCGAACGAAGCTCGAACTGCTGGACCGTGCCGACGCGCGACGTGATTTGGGATTCCCGGTTCCTCACCGGGGGCCGCCGCGGCCGGCAAATCGGAGATCGCGTCCTTCACGTCCCCATACGCCTTCAGATCCGGCTGGGCGCTATCGGACCCGTGGGTTGAAGCAGGAAATTGGAAGGGCAGACCTCGTCTCCCGCGGAGGCCGACGACGACAACCCTCTCTCTGTGCTGCGGCACGCCGAAAGAAGCGGCGTCGATGAGCTGCCAGGCGATTCGATATCCGGCACCGGCCAACCGCTCCAGTATCACGGGCCACGCACCCCTCGGTTCGCCCTCCGGACCGACCGCCGATAACAAACCTTTGACGTTCTCAAAGACAAAGGCTTCTGGCTTTAGAACACGGAGGAGGCGAGCGTAGGACTCAAAGAGCTTGCCCGTTTCGTTAGTGAGCCCTTCTCGCGACCCGGCGAAACTGAACGAGACACAGGGCGGCCCACCGGAAAGGAGCGCGATCTCGCCCCGCTCGACGTCGATCTCCTTAAGAATCCGACTACCGGCTACTCGCCGTACGTCGTCCTCGATGATTTGCGCTCCGGCCAGATAGAGACGATCGTTCGGCAGGCGGTGTTTCAGTCGTTGGTTCTCTCGCAGGGTCCAAGCAGACCAGTTGTCGATCTCGATCGCTGCGGCAGTTCGGAATCCGCTCGACTCAAGACCTAGATCCAGTCCGCCTCCTCCTGAGAAGACCGATACGGCAAGCCGCGAATCGGCGGAGACGAACGAGGTCGTACCTCGTCTGCGGCTACGCTCCATTTGAGCGAGCATAGTCTGAGCGGCGGCCTCGGGGTGGGCGACCCTCTCCACCAAGCATAAGAGTTCCTATAGGCTCAAATTCTCGCTACTAATTTACGAAGTTGCGCCGGAACCCAGGTAGCGAACACCCCAGGACGAGTCGATGGCCAAACGCCCGCGCCGAGCAGATATATCCGTCAAGGACCTCAGGCTCGATCCCGAAAATCCTCGTTTTGTGACGGGACGGGACACGACGGACCTGGCCGAGTTCATGCAGTGGTTCAACGCCGACTCTGATCTGCTGGCTGTCGCGTCCTCCATCGCGACGAACGGCTACCACGAGGCGGAGCCGCTTCTGTGCGCGCCACGCGACGACGGGGACGACAGGCTCGTCGTGGTCGAGGGGAATCGGCGTTTCGCGGCCATTCTTGTCCTGCTCAACACCAATCTTCTTCCGCGGATATCGCAGTTCCGGGAATTGGCAGAGGAAGCCGACCCGGAGGCGCTTCGGACGCTTCCCTGTCTGGTGTACGACAGCAGAAACGAAATCCTCGTATATCTAGGAAATAGGCACGTCGTCGGCGTCAGAGAGTGGAAGCCGCTCGCGAAGGCTCGGTACGTCAAACAGCTCCAAGAACGGGCCATCGAGTTAGTCGAAGACCACAGCGACAAGGCGCTGGCGAAGCGCATCGGAAGCGTCGCGCCGTACGTCCGACGACTATTGAACAGCCTGGAGGCGTTTGAATCGGTCGATCTCAAACAGCCCAAGGATGAGGCCCGGTTCTCCGTATTGCAGACCGCTCTGCAATACAACGGGATTGCAGATTGGGTGGGGATCGGCGCGCGGACGCCCGAGGGACAGGAGCAGATTAAGAAAGAGGCCCTCCAGGAACTGGCGGACTGGACGCTTGCGCCGGCCGATCCAGGCAGAGCGGCCAGCCAACCACGGGTAAATACCCGGCGACTAGACCTTCTCAATGACGTTGTGTCAAACGAGGACGCACTTGACCAATTTCGCCGCGGCGCCTCGATAGAGCGCGCCCACCGCGTCACCGGCGCGGCGGGGGAAGCGCTTCAGGAAGCGTTGACTGAGGCTGGCGAGGCACTCGCCGGTGCAGTGGATCAAGCGAATCGCCTGAGGCATCCCCCATCGTCAAAACACAGAGCTGCGATGGACATAATCCGAGAGCGAACCGAGTTGCTCGCTTCGACTCTCGACTCAGCCGAAACCCCAAGCACTGAGGGCCATGAATCTCCACGACCCCCCGGCCGCTAGTCGAGGGGACCTCGTCGCAGACTGGCTCGAGTTCGCTGCGGCAAGTGACATCAACGGACAAATTGCGTGGTCCAGCCTCGTAGATAGACGCGAGGAGTTGAACGAGCGCGAAGGCCGGGAACCGTCACCGACCAAGGATGACCGTTGGTTAGCCGAGGCGGAGGATGTCTGGATGGTCTTACGAGCCCGCGCCGCCTTCTACGGAGCCGCCTACCCCTTCGAAGTGGGGACCGACGCCCTCGAACTGAGCACCGCGCCGCTCGACGACGAACGGCTCGTTTATGCATTTTTGTTGGCGGCCGCCAACCTTGCAGCGTTCGGCAAGGCTGACCGTCACCTCCTAACTGATGGTTTCGAGCGGACCAGTCGGTACGTCTTGGCAGCACTTCTGCCTCCTGGCTCGACAGTCAGCGTCTTCGGAACGAGCAGCCAGACCGGCGAAAGGTTCGCTCAGGGCAGCCTGATACACCGCCTAGAGAAGCTCGCGGATGAACTCGCCACCGAATTGACCAAAGAGGGACGCGAAGAGGCCGCCAACGCGAAACCCCGAACGAGCGGCGACGGTGGGCTAGATCTGGTCGGTTGGCCGGATGTCATTGGGCCTCGCAAGCGCATCCCGGTCTATTTCGGGCAATGCGCCTGTGGAGACGAGTGGAAATCGAAGCCCTTCGAGGTGATACCGCTGACCTGGGATCACAGGCTTTCGTCGGTGAGTTGGATCGTTCCGGTCACGCTTATCCCTTACGCGCACCGAAAGGAAGACAACGATTGGCTTGACCTCTTCTCCGTCCCGCCGACCGTCTTGATCGACCGCCCCCGATGGCTGGGATTGATTCAGAACGCTGGTCATTTGGCCGATGTTGTTGCCGAGCTTCCGAGCGATTGGATGCTCTCAGAGCTTCCCGGTCTTTCTATGGCCTAGATCGGGCCGTCCGGAACGAGCGCACCCAGACGACACCGCGGCCAGGTTGGAGGGGGTCCCGATCTAAGACGAGCACTTAGCGAGGCGAAGGACGCCGAGTTGCTGGAGATGTTCGACACCCTCGACCCACACCAAAGACGCGCCAGCTTGAAATCGCTGCGACCGTGACTCCTGAGTTACTTGGCGGCGACGAAGTGACCGCCGCAGTAGAGCGGCGGTCGCAGGATTCGGACATAGCGGGGGCAGGATTCGAACCTGCGACCTTCGGGTTATGAGCCCGACGAGCTACCTGGCTGCTCCACCCCGCGGCGGACACGGGATCTTAGCAACCGGAGGTTGAAATCCTGCCCCGGTGGTTGAATCGCCGGGCGCCGGGCGAGCGGGCGGCGCTCAGTGGCCCGCCGGGCGGCGGGGCTTTGGTTCCCAGCCACCCTCGGCTTTGGGGCCGATCTTGTTCTGGAGGATGCCTAGGCCCTCGATCTCCAGTTCGACGTTGTCGCCGGGGGAGAGTTTGCGGTCGTGCTCGATCGTCGAGCCTCCGTTGACGGTGCCGGAGCCGAGGAGCCAGCCTGGGCGGAGGATCTCTCCTTGGGAGGCCCACGCCACTACCTCGTCGAGGCCGAAGATCGCCTCGCTGGAGTTGCCGTCGCAGAGGGTCTCGTCGTTGAGCCTTGCCTGCATGCGGAGGCCGCCGCGCCAGTCGAGCTCGTCGACCGTCGCGAGCAACGGGCCGGAGGAGCAGGCGAAGTGCTTGCCCTTGCAGGGGCCCAGTTTGCCTTCCATCTCCCGGAACTGGATGTCCCTCGCGCTGAAGTCGTTGAGGATGGTGAAGCCGAAGACGTGGGCTTCGACTTCGTCGGGGCTGAGGTTCGAGCCCTCTTTGCCGATCACCACCCCGAGCTCCAACTCGTAGTCCATGTGATCGGTGTAGTTGGGCCACGGCATCTCCTCGCCCGGCCCGATGAAGGACGCCGGGTTGCCGAGGTAGCCCACCGGCAGCTCGTAGAGGACGTCCGGCACCGGCCGCCCCGCGCGCCGATAGCCGAAGGAGAAGTGCTCGGCGAAGATCATGTGATCGCGGTAGCCGGACGGGTCGAGGGCGGCAAGCGACGGGAGATCGCCCTCGAACCGTCCGGCCCCGCTGTTGTCGGCGAGCGCTGCCCGCGCCGCCTCGAGGAAGGCCTCCCCTGCCGCGATGCCGGCGCTCAGGCTGCCCGGCACCAGGGCCTCGGCGACCCGCGCCGCCGCGGTGCGGTCCGCCCCACCCCGTTCCAGCCGCACCCGCTGCGCCGCGCGCAGGTCGACCCAAGGGCCGTCCGGCCCACTCGCCACCAGGACCCGCGGCCGCACACCGTCAGGACTCGCTTCCGCCACGCGCGAGAAGTACATGCGTCTCCCTCTGTCGAATTCGGTCCGGGACCCGGCTCAGTCGGCCTGCGCCGCCGCCGGGACCCCGCCGCCGCGCCCGCCACGATCGAAGCGCAGCAGCCGCCGCACCGCACCGGCGCGGCTCGCGGTCGTCTCCCATTTCGCCAGCCCGACGGCGAGCAGCAGGGCGACGCCGTTGAAGAGGTCGGGGATCCAGATCGGCGCCCCCGCCAGCTGCAGCCCCTTCACCCCGGTCGCCAGCACGATCACGGCGACGATCGTCCCCCAGACGTTGAACCGCCCGCCGCGGAACTGGGTCGAGCCGAGGAAGGCGGCGCTGAAGGCGGGCAGCAGGTAGGCCGGGCCGATCGTCGGGTCGCCGGTGCCGAGGTTGGCGGTGACCAGCATCCCGGCGAAGGCGGCGATCGTCGCGCAGGCGACCAGCGAGCAGATGACGACCGCGGCGACGCGGACGCCGGCGAGGCGCGCGGCCTCGATGTTGCCCCCGGTCGCGTAGACGCGCCGGCCGAGCGGCGTGCGCTCGAGCAGGTACCAGACCACCAGGCCCACCGCGAGCATCAGGTAGACCGGCAGCGTCAGGCCGAAGATTTCCGTGGTGCCGAGCTTTTCGAACGAGGACCCGACGCCGACGATCTGCTGCGAGGAAGACACCCAGGCGATCAGCGCGAGGAGCACCGAGCTCATCCCCAGGGTGGCGATGAAGGAGTCGATCCGCACCCGGGTGATGAGGATGCCGTTGACGAGGCCGATGACCGCGCCCGCGAGCAGGGTGAGGACGATCGCCGGCACCAGGCCGACGCCCTTGTCGACGAGCAGCCAGCCGACGAAGATCGCGCCGAAGCCGAGCTCGGTCCCGATCGCCAGGTCGAACGCCCCGGCGGAGAGGGCGATGACCAGGCCGACCGCGAGGATCGCCGTCACCGCCTGGCTGTCGAGGAGGGCTTTCCAGGTGTTCCACTGCAGGAACGTGTCCGGCACCCAGATCGAGAAGACGATGAACATCACGGCGAAGATGTAGAGCGCCGAGATGTTCCGGAAGGAGAGGGCTCGGGCGATTTTCTCAGGCATGTGGGGAGACCTCCGCTCCGCTCGTGGCGGGGCTGCCGCCGTTTCCGTTCTGTCTTGGCGATGCCGAGCCCGGCGCGGACCAGCCCCGCCTCGCTCAGCTGGGTACCGCGTGCCACCTCGGCGACGACCTCGCCGTCGCGCATCACCAGCACCCGGTCACATATAAGGGCCAGCTCTTTGGCGTCGGAGGAGCAGACGAGCACGCCCGCCCCCGACGCCGCCGCGTTGGCGATCAACTCGAAGATCCCGGCCTTGGCGCCGACGTCGACCCCCTGGGTCGGCTCGTCCATCAGGAGCGCCTTCGGCTCGTTGCGCAGCCACTTCGCCAGCACCACCTTCTGCTGGTTGCCGCCGCTGAAGAGCTCCAGCGCGCGCTCCGGCTCGGCCGGCCGCACGGCGACCCGCTCGATCCAGCGATCGACCTCCTGGCGCTCGGCCTTCTGGTCGAGCCGGCCGAGCATCCGCTGCAGCGGCCGCAGCCGCGGCAGGGTCATGTTTTCGCGCACGGTCATCTTCATCACCGCGCCCTCGCGATGACGGTCGCCGGGGACGTAGGCGACGCCCGCCGCGATCGCCCGGCGCGGGTCGAGCTGCCCGACCGCGACGCCGTCGACCTCGAGCTCCTCCACCGTCCCGACCCCGGCGCCGAAGAGCGTCGCCGCCACCTCCTCGCGCCCGGACCCGAGCACGCCGGAGATGCCGAGGATCTCCCCCTTATGTAGTGCGATGTCCATCGCGGCGATCGTCGGCGCCCGCATCCCGCGCGCCCGCAGCACCGGCTCGCCCTGGGCCCGCGGCGTCGCCGCCTCCTCGGCGGCCGCCAGCGCCTCGCCCGCGATCAGCTCGACCAGGTCGTCGTGGTCGTAGCCGCCGCGCGGCACGTCGGCGATCATCTTGCCGTCGCGCAGGCAGACCACCCGGTCGGCGATCTCGATCACCTCGTCGAGGCGGTGGGAGATGAAGATCACCCCGGCGCCGCGCTCCGCCACCCGGCGCACCGCGACGAAGAGCTTGTCGACCTCCTCGCCGTGCAGCGAGGCGGTCGGCTCGTCCAGCACGAGCACGTTCTTCGGCTGCTCCCAGCCGTCGAGCGCCCGGGCGATGGCGACGATCGCCCGCTCCGCCGCGCTCAGCCGCTCGACCGGCGCCCGCACGTCGATGTCCGCGCCGAACCCGGCGACCAGCTCCTCCGCGTGCCGCGCTTCCTCGCGCACCGGCGCCGGCATCAGCGCGCTCCGCCCCAGCTGCCGGCCGAGGTCGAAGTTCTCGATCGTCGAGAGCGTCCCCACCAGGCCCAGGTCCTGGTGGATGAAGTGGAGCCCGGCGCGCCCCTCCTCGCCGAGCTCGATCTCGGCCCCCGGGTCGGGCTGGTGGACGCCGGCGAGAACCTTCACCAGCGTCGACTTGCCCGACCCGTTCTGGCCGACCAGGGCGACGATCTCCCCCGAGGCGACCTCGAGGGAGACGTCGTCCAGCGCCTTCAGCCCAGGGAAAGTCTTAGACAATCCCTGGACTCGAAGGAGTGACTCTTGGGTCAACCTTTGACTCCCCAGAGTTCGGCGAACATTTCCGCGAATTCGGGGTAGCCCGACCAACCTTTGCTGACGTCGTACTGCACGTCTTCTTTTTTGAGGAACTGGAGGACGCCGAGGCCTTCCGCCTCCGCACCGGTCAGTTCCTGGCCGGCGATCTCACGCGCGGCCTGGTCGAGCAGGGTCCAGGTGAGGACCGGCAGGTCGAACCCGAGCACCGCGGTCGACTTGCCTTCTTTCAGGTACTGGAGTTCGGCCGGGCCGGGCGAGGAGCCGAGGGTTTCGACTTCGATCCCGGCGGACTTCAACGCGGTCGGCAGACCGGCTTCGATCTCCGCCGAGCCGAACACCGCGACGTTGGTTTCGGGATTCGCCTGCAGGTCGGAGACGACCGTGTTCGGGGCGGTGTTGCCGAATTCGGCGACGCCGACCTTGCCGATCCGGACCGAGCATTCGGGGCAGAGTTTTTCGAACTCGGACTGGAACGATTCGGCGATGATCGTGGTGAAGCTCAGCTCCGGCGTTTCGTAGAAGACGACGTTGCTTTCTTCACCGGCCATTTCGGCGAGCACGTAGGCGGCCATCAGTTCGCCGCTCCGTTCCGAGTTGGCGTTCGACGCCTGCGGCGACTCGACCCCGAATTCTTCGGTGTCGGAGATCCCGGTCGTGACAACGGGGATTTCCTTTTCCTGCAGTTCTTTCAGCTGCTTGGACCAGAGTTCCATCGACACCGAGCCGACGATCACGGCCGCCGGTTCTTTCTGGATCACGGTGTCGAAGGCCGCGGTGACGGTGTTCGCCGCCGAGCCTGCCTTGACCCGTTCCAGCTTCACGCCCATCGTCTGCGCGGCCGGTTCGAGGATTTCCCAGAACAGGGCGCAGATCGGCGTGCCGCAGTCGACGTAGTCGATCTCTTCGCCTTTGGGGATCGATTTCAGTTTTTCGGTGACCGGGAACGCGCTCGGTTTGCCGATGTACGGGGCGACGATTTCTTTCGCTTCCGCCATGCCGCCGCCGGCTTCCGGTTCGGCTTCTTCTTCGGCCGCGGGTTCGGTTTCGCCACCCGCCGGTTCTTCGGTTTCCGCTTCGCTGGTCGAGCTCGACGAGCTGCTGCTGCTACCGCCGCCGCAGGCCGCCAGGGCGAGGGCAAGGGCGAAAACAAGGAGCGCAAGGATCGCGCTTCTCCTCAACGTCACTGACGACATCTCTCTCCTCCGTTGTGAGCGGTGGCGCTCCCAAGCGCCGACCGTGCCGATTCGTCGTACCTCTGTACGAACGCGGCAAAGTCATATCAGAATTTCCTTGGTGTATCCAGTTCGGCGAAACGGATCAGTGATATTGCGTCATCTACAAGATGTGTATACAGTGACTCGAATATTGCTCATTCCCAGCTTTGTCGTACTTCTCGTACGGGGAGAGGAGAACCATTGACTGCCGGCGTGCGTTTTTCGCTTGGAACCTTCGCCTTCGACGGCGAGGCGGCGCCCTACCTGGTGCTCGACGAGCGCGCCTATGACCTGCGCCCGCTGCTCGGCGAGGACACCACGATCCGCCGCCTGGTCGAGGACTGGGACGCGCGGCTGCCGCAGTTGCAGCGGCTCGCCGACGAGGGCTGCGCGGGCGCCGAGGCGCTGCCGCTGGCCGAGCTCCGGCCCCTCCCCCCGGTCCAGCCGATCGGCCAGATCTTCCAGGCGGCGGCCAACTACCGCCAGCACGTCCTCGACCTGATCGCCGGCGCCGAGTCGCGCGGCGACGACTCCGACGGCCACGCCTCGGGCAGCCGCGACGACGCCCGCCGGCTGCTCGACGAGCGCGCCGCCGAGGGCCGCCCGTTCGTCTTCCTCGGCTCCGCCCACGCGATGGTCGGCGCCGAAGACGAGGTCGTCCTCCCCGCCGACTCCGACCAGTCCGACTGGGAGCTGGAGCTCGCCGCGGTGATCGGCCGCGCAGGCCGCCGCGTCCCGCCGGAGGAGGCGCTCGACCTGATCGCCGGCTACACGATCGCCAACGACATGACCTCGCGCGACGCGCTCGCCCGCTGGGACGCGGGGACGCTCGGCATCGACTGGCTGGCCGGGAAGAACGCCCCCACCTTCCTGCCGGTCGGCCCGCTGCTCGTCCCCGCCAAGTTCGTCGAGGACCCGCAGGACCTGCACATCAAGCTGACCGTCAACGACCGCACGATGCAGGACGAGTCGACCGCCGACATGCTCTTCGACGTCGCCCAGCTGATCTCTTACGTCAGCACGGTGACCGAGCTGCGGCCCGGCGACATCGTGCTCACCGGCTCCCCCGCCGGCAACGGCGCCTCGCACGGGATCTTCCTCGCGCCGGGCGACCTGATGGAAGGGACGGTGACCGGGCTCGGCGCCCAGCGCAACCGCTGCGTCGCCGAGGAGGTGGCGCCGGGAGCGACGCGGGCGATCCGCGACGCGGTCGCCACCGGCTCCGGCGAGGGCAAGTGATGAGCGCCTTGGTCGAGGAGCGCCTGCAGGCGCTCGAGGATCGGAACGCCGTCTCGGACCTGATGCTCGCCATGGGCGCCGCGCTCGACGCCAAGGACTGGGACGCCTACACGGCGCTCTTCCTCGAGGACGGCGAGTTCACGATCGAGGGCCAGGCCCGCCACGGCCGCGAGGAGATCGTCGCCGGCCCGCGCCGCGACCTCGACCGCTACGACTCGCTGCAGCACTACTCGACCAACCACAAGGTGAGGGTCGACGGCGACGAGGCGACCTCGAGCCACTACCTGATCGCGGTCCACATCGACGACGCCGGGGCGATGGAGCTGCACGGCGACGCCGGCGGCCGCTACGACTGCAGGTGCGTGCGCACCGCGGACGGCTGGCGCTTCGCCGAGGTCGAGCTGCACGTCTTCTGGCGCGCGGGCGAGTCGTTCGTCATCCAGCCGAAGGACTAGCTGTCCCGCCGGTGCGATTGAACACACCAGGGTGTGCCTAAGCGCACCGGCGTCGCGGCGCCAGTGCGATTGACCCACCTGGGACCGGGTCGAGAGCACCGGCGCGCGGCCGACTGTTCATCTGTGCCGCCTGGGACCGGTTCAAGTGAACAGTCGGCGCCCCGACTCCCGCTCGATCGCTCGCTTACTCAGCCGAGCGCGTGCTCGGAGCCGGGGGCCAGCGCGGCGCAGGTCACTCGCGGGAGCTGCACGGCGAGTCGCTCGTCATCCAGCCGAAGGGCTAGCCGGCCGGTCGCCTACGCGGCCGGGGCGACGACGCAGCGCACCGGGACCCACCAGACCTCCTGGGGGTGGAACCGGGAGAGGCGGCCGGCGATCTGGACCGGCCCTTTCGGCCGGCCGAGGTGCTCGCCCAAGTCGGCGATCGTGTTGCGGGCCGCGATCCGCGCCTCGCTTTCGCTGACCCTCCCGGACGCAGCGGGACCGTGGCGAGACGCGGGCGTCCCCGACGCACGTTGGGGTTGTTGCCAAAGAACGTAGGTGTATGCAACCGGTGACTTCCTACGAAAAAGCTAGACTCGGCCTCATGCCAGAGCGGGCAAACGGCGTCACCACGCGGGACGGCCAGAACGTCACGATCGTCCACGACAAGCTGCGCCACGAGATCCTGCGCGGGCGGATCCCCGCCGGGGAGACCTCGCAGGCGGCGCTCGCCCGCGACCTCGACGTCGGCCGCACGCCGCTGCGCGAGGCGATCCGGATGCTGCAGCGCGAGGGCCTCGTCATCTCCGAGCCGAACCGCCGCCTGCGGATCGCCGAGCTCTCGGCCACCGACATGGAGGAGCTCTACGTGATGCGGGTCGCGCTCGAGGGCGTCGCGATCCGGATCACCGTGCCCACCCTCGGCTCGGAAGGGATCGCCGAGCTGGAGGGCCTGATGGCGCAGATGGACCACTACATGAGGAGCGAAGACCACACCGGCTTCCGCGGCCCCCACCACGCCTTCCACGCCCGCCTCGTCGTCGCCGCCGGGGAGCGGGTGACCAGCATGATCGCCCAGCTCTTCGACCACGCCGAGCGCTACCGGGTCAACTTCGGCGCCACCCGCCCGGAGATCTGGGACCAGCGCCGGGCCGAGCACCGGGCGATCGTCGACGCCTGCGCCGAGGGCGACGCCCAGGCCGCCGTGCAGCGGCTGGTCGAGCACTACGGCCGCACCGCCTCGCTCGTCTTCGAGGGGCTCGGCGGCGACTACGACCCGGAGCACCTGCGCGTCGCGCTCAGCGCGATCGCCCCGGGCTCCGAGTCGACGCTCTCCTCGTAGGCGCCCGGCTCAAGGCGCGGCGCGAGCGCCCCGCCTTGCTGCCCCGCCTTGCCGAGCCGGCCTACGCCGCTTCGTTCAGCAGCTGGTCGACGTGGGCGAACTGGCCGGGGAGCTGGTCGGGCCACTGGGCGATCGTCGGCTCCAGCGTCTCCTCGTTGATCGCCATCTCCGACTCGAGGATGCCGCGCGAGACCTCCTGCACGAATTTCGCCCGCGGGTAGCGGCGCGCGGCGTAGCTCTCCAGCGCCGCCGGGATCGTCGCGGCGGTCTCCAGCTCCTCCGCCAGCACCACCGCGTCCTCGAGCGCCATCCCGGCGCCCTGGGTGATGTGGGGGGTGCAGGCATGGGCGGCGTCGCCGCCGAGCACGACCAGGCCCTTGTGCCACGGCGGCGGCAGCAGCACCTCGCTGAGCGGCGAGTAGACGATGTCGTCGCCCTCCTTGATGTTGTCGCGGATGTCGCCCAGCGGGCCCTCGAACTCGGAGAGCCGCTCGCGCAGCATCTCGGGGAAGTCGGCGACGTCGTAGTGGACGCCCGCCGGCTCCGAGGTGACCAGCAGCAGGTACATGGTCTCCTCGGTCAGCGGGA
The DNA here is from genome assembly GCA_963791095.1 of uncultured Solirubrobacterales bacterium. Taxonomy (GTDB): domain Bacteria; phylum Actinomycetota; class Thermoleophilia; order Solirubrobacterales; family 70-9; genus VAYN01. Next base: position 101,529 of record CAWBRE010000020.1, on the reverse strand, counting down.
TGTAGCCACCCTTCGAGCGGGGTGACTGGAAGAGGTCGGAGCGGACGGCGTAGTCGGGCCGCGGCACGGTCAGCCGCCAGACCACGTGGCCGGAGTAGACCGGCGGGTAGGCGTCGCCGAAGAGCCGCGTGCGCAGCGGCGATTTGATCCCGTCGAAGCTGACGACCAGGTCGTAGTCGGCGGAGCTGCCGTCGCTGAAGGTGACGCCGATCTCCTCGCCGCGGTCGTCGAGGTCCTCGATCGTGGTGCCGTAGCGGGTCTTCGCCCCGGCGTCCTCGGCGGCGCCGATCAGGATCCGGGACAGCTCGCGGCGCGGCAGGGCGCAGTTCGGCGGCACGCGCTCGTCACCGAGCTGCGAGGTGATCGCGACGATCTCCTTGCCTTTGTAGTCCTTGAAGGTGTAGCCGTCGTAGGTGACGCCGACGGCGAGGATCTGGTCGAGGACGCCGATCTTGTCGAGCGCGCGGAGGCTGTTGGCGGGCTGGTTGATACCGACGCCGTAGACGGTCGAATCGGGCTTGATCTCGATCACGTCGACCTCGGCGCCGCGCTGACCGAGCGCCGCGGCCGCGGCCAGTCCGCCGATGCCGGCGCCGACTACCAGAACCTTCTCGACCTTCGCCATCCCGATCCTCCTTGCTGTCCCCGGATTCTGCGGCCAGCGGCGCTTTCCAAGCGCTTCCGCAATTCGGAGCAAGTATATACAGGAGCAAGGTTCTTCGGCTGTTGTGTATTGTGTCGCCGGATGGAGGAGAGCACCCCGCGGGGCCTGAGCGCGGCCGAGCCCCCCGTCGCCGTCGTCGGCGCCGGCCTGATGGGTTCGGGGATCGCCGCTTGCTTCGCCGCCGCGGGCCACGAGGTCGCCGTCCACGACCCGATCAAGGCTTCCCTCGCCGCCGCCCCGGAACGCGTCGCCGCCTCGCTCGAGGCGATGGGCATCGGTGCCGACGCCGCGTCCCGCGTCCGCTACGAGGCCCGCCCGCGGGAGGCGCTCGCCGGCGCCGGCTTCGTCTTCGAGGCGGCCCCGGAGGACCTGCCGCTGAAGCAGGAGATCTTCGCCCGGCTCGACGCGATCGCCGCCCCTGGCTGCATCCTCGCCTCCAACTCCTCGGCGATCCGGCCGACCGAGATCTTCGCCCGCGTCGGGCACCCCGCCCGCACCGTCGGCACCCACTGGTGGAACCCGCCGCACCTGGTGCCGCTGGTCGAAGTGGTCCGCGGCGAGCGCACCTCCGAGGAGACGGTCGAGCGCACCTTCGACCTCCTCGCCGCGGTCGGCAAGGTCCCGGTCCGGGTCGACCTCGACAAGCCCGGCTTCGTCGGCAACCGCCTCCAGCACGCGCTCTGGCGGGAAGCCTTCCAGCTGGTCGACGAAGGGGTCTGCGACGCGGAGACGATCGACACCGTGGTGAAGAACGGCTTCGGCCCGCGGCTCGCCGCGCTGGGTCCGATGGAGAACGCCGACCTGGTCGGCCTCGAGCTGACCCTCTCGATCCACGACTACCTGCTGCCGCGGCTGACCCCGCCGTCGGAGCCGTCGACCGGGCTGCGCGAGCGGATCGCCACCGGGCGCACCGGGATGGAGGCCGGCGAGGGCTGGCGCCGCTGGCCCGCGGGCTCCCGCGACGAGGTCCAGGCGTCAGTGTCGCGCCACCTGCGCGAGGCCGCCGCGAGGCGCGCCGGCGCCGAGAACGCCGGCGAGGAGTGAGCGCCACCGGCGACAAGGTGACGCGCGACGGGCACAACGTCGCGCACGTCCACGCGCGCCTGCGCCGCGACATCCTCAGCGGCGAGATCCCCGCCGGCGAGACCTCCCAGCTGGCCCTCGCGCGGGAGCTGGAGGTCGGCCGCACGCCCCTGCGCGAGGCGCTGCGGATGCTCCAGCACGAGGGCCTGGTGATCTCCGAGCCGAACCGCCGCGTGCGCGTCGCCGACCTCTCGGCCGAGGACGTCGAGCAGCTCTACTCGATGCGGATCGCGCTCGAGGCGATGGCGGTGCGGGTCACCGTGCCGGAGCTGAGCTCGCGCGAGGTCGCCGAGATCGAGGGCCTCCTCGCGCAGATGGATCACTACATGCGCCGCCAGGATTCGGCCGGCCTTCGCAACCCCCACCGCGCCTTCCACGCCTGCCTCGTCGCCGGCGCCGGCGAGCGCACCGCGGCCGAGATCTCACTCCTCTTCGACCACGCCGAGCGCTACCGCGTCGCCTTCGCCGGCTCCGACCAGCACCGCTGGAACGAGCGCCAGGCCGAGCACCGCGCGATCGCCGACGCCGCCGCCTCCGGCGATCCCGATCTGACGGTCCACCGCCTATTGAGCCACTACCTGGCCACCTCGAAGCGAGTCTTCAACGGCCTCGATCCCAGCTACGAGCCAAAGCGCCTACGAGTGACCTGCGCCGAGCTAGCCCCGGGCTCCGAGCGCGCCCTCGGCTGAGCCACGCGAACGATCGAGCGGGAGTCGGCCGCGCGCCGGTGCTCTCGACCCGGCCCCAGGCGGGTCAATCGCACCGGCGGGCTCCGAGCACGCCCTAGGCTGACCCACGCGAGCGATCGAGCGGGAGTCGGGGGACCCCTGAACGAACCTCCCGGCTGTTGTGAGAGAAGGGGTCCCCCGACTCCCGCCCCGCCAGCTCAGCCCGCGAGCGCGTCCGCCAGCCGCGGCACCAGCGCGGCGACGTTGATGCCGTCCACCAGCGCCCGCTCCTCGGCCGCCAGACCGAGGTCGGGAGACGGGTCGCCCCCCTCCGGCAGGACCGCGTAGGGCCAGTCGGTGCCGAAGACGATCCGCTCGACCCCGGCCAGCTCGCGCACGGCGACGGTCGCGATCGGGTTGTTGGAGAGGCCGGTGTCGAACCACATGCGCCGCATATAGGTGAGCGCGCCGTCCGGGGCGGCCTCGGCGCGGGACGGGTCGCGGCCCGCCCATTCGGCGATCCGGTGGGCGATGAAGGGAGCCGTGCCGCCCATGTGGGCGAGCTGCAGGCGGATCGCCGGGCAGCGCGCCATCGTGCCGCTGTAGATCAGGTTGGTGACCGCGCGGGTGGTGTCGAAGGGGAACTCCTGCACCCAGATCGGAGTCTGCGGCATCGGCGAGTCGGTCGCCGGCTGGATCGGGTGGAGGAAGACGTAGGCGCCGCGGCGCTCGAGCTCGTCGAAGACCGGGTCCCAGGCCGCGTCCCCCACATAAGTGCCGTCGACGTTGGAGAGCAGCGCCACCCCGTCGAGCCCGAGCTCGTCGAAGGCGTAGGCGATCTCCGCCAGCGCGCCCTCGACGTCGGGCAGCGGCAGCGTCGCCAGGCCGGCGAAGCGGGTCGGCTGTGCGCGGACCAGCGCCGCCGTCTCCTCGTTGACCAGCCGCGACAGCTCCCGCGCCAGCCCCGGATCGCCGAACCAGACCCCGGGCGGGGAGAGCGAGACGACCGCCGCGTCGATCCCGTAACGGTCCATCAGGCCGGAGAAGATCTCCGGGGTCGCCGGCGGCAGCGGGTAGCCGGTCTCCAGCTCCAGCCGCTCCAGCTCGGCCCGGTAGCGCTCCGGGATCAGGTGGCCGTGGGCGTCGATCCTCGGCATCGCTCCTCCTACTTCTCGTTGTCGGGTGCCGCGCCTAGGCGGCCTGGTTGAAGGCTTCGTCGACTTCGCCCGCCGCCTGCGGCAGGTGGGCGGCCATCGCCTCGAGGCTCTGCTCGAAGTTGCCCGGGTTGATCTGCCGCTCCGCGTCGAGCACGTCGCGCGAGGCCTTCTGGGCGAACTGCACCCGCGGCCAGCGTCGCGCCGAGTAGGCGGCCAGCGCCGCCTCGACCGTGTCGCCGGCGGCCAGCTCCTCGGCCAGGATCGCCGCGTCCTCGATCGCCATCGCCGCGCCCTGGTTCAGGTGCGGGACGCAGGCGTGGGCCGCGTCGCCGCCGAGCACCACCCGGCCCCGGTGCCACGGCGTCGGCAGCGCCACCTCCGAGAGCGGGCTGTAGACGACCTCCGAGTCGGCGGTCAGGCCGTCGCGGATCTCGCCGATCGTGCCCTCGAACTCCTCCATCCGCTCGCGCAGCAGGTCGACCATCTCCTCCTTCGCGTAGCGCACCCCGGCGGGCTCCTCGGTGACCAGCAGCATGTACATCTTGTCCTCGCCGAGGGGGGTCCGCCCCGCCTTGCGGGTGGGCGACTGGTAGAGGCCGCCGCAGGTCACCTCGGGCAGCCGCGGCGCGCCGACCCGCCAGACCGCGGCGCCGGTGTAGAGCGGCTCGTGGCCGTCGCCGAAGAGCCGCCGGCGCATCTCCGATTTGATCCCGTCGAAGGCGATCACCAGGTCGTAGTCGGCGCTCGAGCCGTCGGAGAACTGGACCGCGACCCGCTCCCCCTCCTGCTGCAGATCGGCGACCGTGGTCCCGTAGCGGACCCGCGCGCCCTCGTGCTCGGCCGCCTCGATCAGCACCCGGTGGAGTTCCGGCCGCATCAGCCCGACCTCGGCCGGCACACCGTCTTCACCCCGCCCGAGCAGCGAGGGCACCTCGACCACCAGGTTTTCCTTGTGGTCGAAGAAGAGCCAGTCCTCGAAGGCCCAACCGACGTCGAGGATCTCCTCCAGAACCCCGAGCCGCTTCAGCACCCGCAGCGAGTTGGCGGGCTGGCAGATGCCGACGCCGTAGACGTCGACCCCGTCGGCCCGCTCGATCACGTCGGCGTGGATCCCGGCCTGGGCCAGCGACGTGTACGCCGCCAGCCCGCCGATCCCGGCGCCGACGATCAGCGCCCGCTCGACCTTCGCCATCTGGCTTCGCTCCGCCGAGCCGACCGGTCGGTCGCTACCCGCGCCCGCGTCAGCGGACGCTGGCCGCGTCCCAGGGGTTGCCGTCGACCACGCCCGCACCCTCCTGCGGGGCCGCGTTCGGAGTCCCTTCGAGCATCGACTCCGGCATCGGGATGTTGCGGTAGAAGGTCTGCGAGCCCTGGGCCGGCGTCCACTTGGTCGTCTTCCAGTCGGGCACGTAGAGGCGGTAGCCACCGGTGTTCATCTCGAGGCGGTTGCCGCCCGGCTCCTTGAAGTAGAGGTACTCCTGTTCGCCCATCCCGTGGCGGCCGGGGCCGGTCTCGATCTCGACGTCCTGGTTCAGAAGGATGTCGGTGGCGCGGTGCAGTTCGTCACGGCTGTCGACCCAGAAGGCGACGTGATGGAGACGGCCGGGGACGCCGGAGCGATCCATGAGCAGCCCCAGGTCGTGCGACTTCTCGTTGTTGGTCGACATGCAGAAGACCGGGATGTCGGCGTCGTCGAGCACCGTGTACTCGGTGAAGGTCGAGCCGAGCTTCTCCAGGTACCAGTTGGCGTCGGCCATCGGGTCGGCGGTCATCACCGTGACGTGGTCGATCATCCGCGGCGCGCACCCGCGCGGGATGTAACGCTGCGGGCGGTCCGGGTACTGCGACTGCAGCTCCGCCGGCGCCTCGTACTCGTCGATGTCCCAGAAGATCTCGTGCAGGTGGCCGCCGGGGCCGCGGTAGCGGAAGGCCGAGCCGTGGCCGACCGAGTCCTCGAACCAGCCTTCGCCGGCGCCCGCCGCCTCGAGGTTCGCGACCGCCTTCTCCAGGTGCTCGGGGCTCCAGGCGCGCCAACCGGTGTGGCCCATGCCGGCGTCGGCAGCCTCGGTCAGCTGGATCGAGTGGTAGTGCCACTCACCCCAACCGCGCAGGTATACGGACTGTCCCTCCCGCCCGGACTCTTCGAGCCCGATCACGTCCTTGAGGAAGGCAAGCGACTCATCCGGCTTCGGGGTGAGCATCTCGACGTGGGCCAGATGGGCGATCAAGCGGTTGGACATGCCTTCTTCTCCTCTTCGTTCCCGGTTTGAGGCGCGCTCCCGACGCGCTTCGGCAAAGTATATACAGATTGAATAACAGCCGAGAGATATAGGTGTCGTGTATTGTGCCCGCACCTCAGGAGACGGCACCAGGGAGAGGAGAAAGCGCGGTGGCAAGCTCAAAACGGATCATCAGCTGCGCGATCACGGGGGCGATCCACGTCCCGGCGCAGACCCCGCACCTGCCGACCACGCCGGAGCAGATCGCCGAGCAGGCGATCGCCGCCGCCGAGGCGGGCGCCGCGATCCTCCACCTGCACGCCCGCGACCCGGAGACCGGCAAACCGACCGCCGACCCCGATGTCTACGCGCGGTTCCTCCCCCAGATCAAGGCCGCCACCGACGCGGTGATCAACATCACCACCGGCGGCAGCGTGACGATGAGCCTGGCCGAACGCGCCGCCGCCGCGACCCGCTTCCAGCCCGAGCTCTGCTCGATGAACATGGGCTCGATGAACTTCGGGATCTTCCCGATCGCGAACGCCGTCTCCGAATGGAAGAACGACTGGGAAGAGCCTTACCTGGAGTCCTCGAAAGGCTGGATCTTCCGCAACACCTTCACCGACGTCGAAGAGCTGGTCGGGCAGCTGGCGCCGAACGGCACCCGCTTCGAGTTCGAGTGCTACGACATCGGCCACCTCTACAACCTCGCCCACTTCCTCGAACGGGGGATCGTCGAACCGCCCCTCTTCGTGCAGAGCGTGATGGGGATCCTCGGCGGGATCGGAACCCATCCCGAGGACCTGCTCCATATGAAGAGGACCGCCGACCGCCTCTTCGGCGACCAGTACCGCTGGTCGGTGCTCGGCGCCGGCCGCCACCAGGTGCCGCTGACGACGCAGGCGGCGATGATGGGCTCGGCGGGCGTGCGGGTCGGCCTCGAGGACTCGATCCACCTGCGCCGCGGAGTGCTCGCCGAGTCGAACGCGGCCCAGGTCGAGCGCACGGTGCGGATCCTCGACGAGCTCTCGCTGGAGCCGGCGACGCCGGACGAGGCGCGCGAGATCCTCGGCCTCAAGGGCGCCGGCAAGACCTCGATCCCGGACCCGGCGTGAGCGCCGGGGCGCCGAACGGCGACGGCACGCCGGCGGGCGGGGGCGGCCCGAGCGCCGCGGGCGACGTCCTCGACGAGTACATCGCCAAGTACTCGAACTGGGGACGCTGGGGAGCCGATGACGAGCGCGGCACCAGCAACCTGATCACCCGCGGGATCGTCCGCGACGCCGCCCGCGCGGTGGAGCTCGGCCAGGTCATCGGCCTCGGCCTCCCCTTCGACTCGGACGGTCCCCAGACCGGCTACCTGAACCGCCACAACTGCCTGCGCTACTCGACCCTGACCGGCGCCGAACACGCCGCCGGCACCCAGCGCCTGCTCGGCAAACCGATCCCCCGCGGGGTTGGCTACGCCGACGACACCGTCGTCCTGCCGCTGCAGTCGGCGACCCACTGGGACGCCCTCTCCCACGTCTTCCACAAGGGCCGCATGTACGGCGACCGCGACGCCGCCACGGTGACCGCTGCGGTCGGCGCCCCCCAGTGCGACGCGGTCGCCCTCCGCGACACCCTGGTCGGCCGCGCCGTCCTCCTCGACTTCCCCCGCGCCCAGGGCGTCGACTGGCTGCCCGACGGCCACGCGATCGACACCGAACAGCTCGACGCCGCGGTCGAGTTCGCCGGCACCGAGATCCGCGAGGGCGACATCGTCCTCCTGCGGACCGGCATGCTCGCCCGTTGCCGGGTCGAGGGCTGGGGGATGTACGCGGGCGGCGACGCCCCCGGGTTCAGCTTCTACTCGCTGCCCTGGCTGGCCGAGCACGGCGTCGCCGCGGTCGCCTCGGACACCTGGGGCGTCGAGGTCCGCCCGAACGAGCTGCCCGACAGCTTCCAGCCCTTCCACATCCCCGCGGTCGTCTACATGGGGCTGCTGCTGGGGGAGATGTTCGACTTCGAGCGGCTCGCCGAGGCCTGCGCCGACGCCGGTCGCCACGAGGTCTTCTTCTCCGCCCCGCCGATCGGCGTCACCGGTTCCTGCGGCGCCCCTCCCGGCCCGACGGCGGTGCTCTAGTGGCCCCCGACGCGCCCACCCCGCCCGCCACGCCCCTGGTCCGCGGCGCCGGCGCCGAGCCCGCGCTCGAGCACCCCTTCCCCGGCGTCACCCGCCGCACCAACCACACCGAGCAGGCGACGGTCAGCGCCTACGCCTTCGAGCCCGGCGCGAGCTTCCCGATCCACACCCACCCCGAGGAGCAGATCACGGTCGTCCTCGAGGGCACCGTCGTCTTCGAGGTCGGGGGCGAGCACCACGAGCTCGGCCCGGGCGAGACCTACGCGGTCGCCGCCCACCTCGAGCACGGCCTCCAGGCCGGCCCCGACGGAGCCCGGTTCCTCGCCGTCGTCGTCCCCAGACGCAGCGGCTCCGACGCCTACGAGATCAAAGGAGAGAAGTAAGAGATGAGCATCAGTTCGGTCAACCCCACCACCGGCGAGCAGGTCGCCACCTTCGACGAAGCGACCCCCGAGCAGATCGAGGCGGCGCTGGCGCGCTCGGAGGAGACCTTCCGCGAGTGGCGCAGGCGACCGGTCGCCGAGCGCGCCGCGCTCTTCGGCGAGCTGGCGAAGACCCTGCGCGCGAACTCCGAGGAGCTGGCCGGCCTGGTCACCCTGGAGATGGGCAAGATCCTCGGCGAGTCGAAGGGCGAAGTGGAGAAGTGCGCGATCTTCTGCGACTACATCGCCGAGCACGGCGAGAAGCTGCTGGCGCCGCGGACGATCGAGGGCGGCAACGACGAGAACTACGTCCGCTTCGAGCCGCTGGGGACGATCCTCGCGGTGATGCCCTGGAACTTCCCCTACGTGCAGGTCTTCCGCTTCGCCCCGGCGGCGATCACCGCGGGCAACGTCGCGGTGCTGAAGCACGCCTCCAACGTGCCCCAGTGCGCGATCGCGATCGAGCGGATGTTCGCCGAGGCGGGCTTCCCCGACGGCGTCTTCCAGACCCTGCTGGTCGGGCCCGGCGCGGTCGAGGGGATCATCGCCGACCGCCGCGTCCGCGGCGTCACCCTGACCGGCTCCGACCTCGCCGGCTCGAAGGTCGCGGCGCTCGCCGGGCGCGAGCTGAAGACCGCGGTGATGGAGCTCGGCGGCTCCGACCCGTTCGTCGTCCTCGACGACGCCGACATCGACCTCGCGGTCAAGGAAGGCACCCGGGCGCGCAACATCAACGCGGGCCAGGCCTGCATCTCGGCGAAGCGCTTCATCGTCACCGAGGCGGTCGCCGACGAGTTCGAGACGAAGCTGGCCGAGTCGGTCGGCGCGCTGGTGGTCGGCGACCCGACCGACCCGGCCACCCAGGTCGGGCCGCTCGCCCGTCCCGACCTCGTCGACACCCTGCGCGAGCAGGTCGAGGAGTCGATCGCGGCGGGCGCCGAGGCGCTGGTCGGCGGCTTCGAGCACGACGGTCCCGGCACCTTCGTCGACCCGCTGGTCCTGACCGGGGTCGAGCCGGGGATGCGGGTCTTCCGCGAGGAGACCTTCGGCCCGGTCGCCGCGGTCGTGCGGGTGCCCGACGAGGCCGCGGCGATCGACGCCGCCAACGACTCCGACTTCGGCCTCGGCGCCTCGGTCTTCAGCCAGGACGTCGAGCGGGCGAAGCGGGTCGCGGCCGAGATCGACGCCGGGATGATCTTCATCAACACGATCGTCGTCTCCGATCCGCGCCTGCCCTTCGGCGGCGTCAAACGCAGCGGCTTCGGTCGCGAGCTCGGCGAGTGGGGCGTGCTCGAGTTCGTCGACGTGAAGTCGGTAGCGGTGGTGGCTCCAGCATGAGCTGGCGGGGAGCCACTTCCGAGGGGGTCCCGGCGGAACAACAGCGGGGAGGTTCCGGCGGGACCCCCTCGGAAGTGGCTCTACGGAACGTCGGATGAGGGTCCGCGGCGCGGTCGCGTTCTTGAGTGGCGCAAATCGGGGCCTCGGTCGGGTCCTCGTCGAGCAGCTGCTCGACGCGGACGTCGCAGTTCTCTACGCGGCCGCGCGTCGACTCGACTCGCTCGACGAGGTCGTCGCGCTCGACCCGGAGCGCGTGACCCCGGTCGGCGCTCGACACCACCGCGCACGACGCGGTCGACGCCGCCGCCGAAGCTGGCCGCCGACACCACCCTGCTGATCAACAACGCAGGCGTCGCCGCCTTCGCCCCCGGCCTCACCGCGCCGCCGGAGGACGTCGCGCGGGAGATGGCGACCAACTTCGGCGGCACCTACGCGATGGTCCGCGCCTTCGCCCCGGTGATCGAGGGGAACGGCGGCGGGGCGATCGTCAACGTCCTCTCGATGGCCGGCCTCGCCGCGATCCCGCCGCTGGCCGGCTACTCCGCCTCGAAGGCCGCCGCCCACTCGATGACCCAGGCGGTGCGGGCCGAACTGCGCCCCCGCGGGGTCAGCGTCCACGGCGTCTACCCGGCCGGGATCGGCACCGAGATGCTGGCCCACGAGTCGATCCCCCACTCCTCCCCGGAGGAGGTCGCCGCCGGCATCCTCGCCGGGGTCGAGCAGGGCGACGAGGACATCTTCCCCTGCGCCCTCTCGAGCGCCGAGGCCGCCGTCTGGTGGGCCGATCCGAAGGCCCTCGAGCGCCAACACACCGGCCACTGACCGACCGCTAAGCGGCGTACCCCGACCGCGCCAACGAGGCGCGGTCGACCTACGTAAACCTATGGCTAACCAAGGTCGACCGCGGCAGCCGGCACTTAACCCAGGTCGACCGCGATCGCGACGGCGGGGCCCGGCCATCTCGGAGGCGGCCTCAGCCTGCCCGGGTCACCTCCGAGATGGCCGCGTCCCTTCCTCGTCCCGCCGCGAGGACCCCGTCCCTCCTCCAAATAGCGGCGGCAGCAGACTCATCTAGGGTGGGCTGGATGCCCTCCGCCCCCCTCCGAGTCGCCGTCATCGACATCGGCTCCAACTCGACCCGCCTCCTCGTCGCCGACGTCGAGGAAGGGCGCGTCACCCCGATCGAGCGACGCAGCACGGTGACCCGGCTGGGCCGCGGCGTCGACCTCAGCGGCCGGCTCGCCGCCGAGGCGATCGAGGCCGCCTGCGGCGCCGTCGACCCCTACCTCGCGACACTGCAGGAGCTGGGCGCCGAACGGGTCGACGCGATCGCCACCAGCGCCGTCCGCGACGCCGCCAACGGCAGCGCCTTCGTCGCCGAGCTGCGCGAGCGCTTCGCCCTCTCGGCCCGCGTCCTCGACGGCGAGGAAGAGGCGCGGCTCACCTACCTCGGCGCCACCTCCGAGCACTTCCCCGACGAGCCCACCGTGGTGGTCGACATCGGCGGCGGCTCGACCGAGCTGATCGTCGGCGAAGGCCAGACGATCGACTGGCACGTCTCGCTGCAGGCGGGCGTGGTCCGCCACACCGAGCGCCACCTGGTCTCCGACCCGCCCACCCCGGTCGAGCTGGAAGCGCTGGCCACCGACCTGCGCGGGCTGATCGACAAGGCGAAGCGCGAGGCGCCCGCTGCCACCGCCGGGATCGCGGTGGCGGGGACGCCGACCTCGCTGGCCGCGATCGAGCTGGAGCTCGATCCCTACGACCCGAAGCGGGTCCACGGCCACGTGCTCGAGCTGCCGAGCATCCAGCGCATGCTGTCCCGGCTCGCCTCCGCGCCGCTCTCCCAGCGCACCGAGATCCGCGGCCTGCACGCCGACCGCGCACCGACGATCGTCGCCGGCGTCGTCACCTTGGTCGAGGTGATGCGTGCCTTCGACCTCGAGCGCATCACGGTGTCCGAGCACGACATCTTGTACGGCGCGGCGATTGCGTTATCTGATTCGACCTAAGTAGAATCTCTTAGGCACTTGCGATACCTGGTCGTACCGGATGGACACTGGCTGCCCGGCCAATCGGACAAACGGGTGGTTGGTGGGGCTTAACCCCCACAAATGGCCTACCGGCCTACCAGCTTTTTGGTGCTCCACGCATGAAGCGGTGGACAAGTGCCCCCTGCCTTGGCAATACTTCTCGGACCGGGGACAAGGAGGGGTTCGCCCCACCTTGCCCTTGGCATAGGGCTTGGGCGATTGCCGCATCATGGCGCCTCCCGCCGTCTGAGCCCGTCAAAAAAGGGTCCCTGAAGACGTACCCCTGCCCGTCCTGAGGGACCTGCGTGGATCGCCCGTCATATGACGGGCGATTCTCGTTTAAGGACCCTCTACGAACCGACTTCAGCCCGGCCGCGGGTTAACACCCCCGCCGACGCGCGCGCTCAGGCCAGGTTCGATTTACGCGGGTAGACGACCTCGGGGTCGGTGATCACGTTGACCAGCGTCGGCACGCCGGAGGAGAACGCCTTCTCCAGCGCCGGCCGCAGCTCGTCCGGCTCGCGGACGATCACGCCCTCGCAGCCGAGCGTCTCGACCAGCTCGTCGTAGCGCGTTTCCGGCCGCAGCTCGGCGGCGACCGAGTAGCCGTAGAGGAACTTCATCGGGTGGTGCTCGAGCGCCCAGATCCCGTTGTTGCCCATCACCCCGACGACGCCGAGGCCGTGCCGGGACATCGTCTCGAACTCCATCCCGGCGAAGCCGAAGGCACCGTCGCCGAGCAGCAGGGCGACCTGTTTGTCGGGGTTGGCGATTTTGGCGCCGATCGCCTGGCCGGGGCCGGCGCCGAGGCAGCCGAACGGGCCCGGGTCCATCCAGCAGCCCGGCTCGTAGGTGTTGATGTAGCGACCCGCGTAGGAGACGAAGTCACCGCCGTCGCCGACGACGACCGCGTCGCGGTCGAGCACCTGGTCGAGTTCGCGGTAGATCCGCACCGGGTGGAGCGGCGCCCGCGGATCGTCGAGCTGCTCGCGCTCTTTTTCGCGCGCCTCGGCCTCGATGTTGGTCAGCTGCGTGACCCAAGGCTTCGAGCGCGTCCCCTCCCCCGCCGCCGCGGCGATCGCGGCGAGCCCGGCGGCGACGTCGCCGACCAGGTCGAGGTCGGGCAGGCGGTTCGCGGTCAGCGCGTTCGGCGCGACGTCGAGGCGGACGATCTTCGTCTCGGCGCCGAAGCTGCCGCCGAAGCCGAGCCGGAAGTCCATCGGCACGCCGACCACGAGGGCGACGTCGGCGCCCTGCAGTGCGGTCGAGCGGGCGCGGCTGAAGGCGAGGTCGTGGTCGGCGGGCAGGCAGCCGCGGCCGAGGCCGTTGAGGAAGACCGGGATGCCGAGCGCCTCGGCGAGCTCCCGCAGCTGTCCCTCGCCGCGCGCCCAGTAGAGGCCGGTGCCGGCCATGATCACCGGGCGCTCGGCGCCGGCCAGCAGCGCCGCCGCCTCCTCGACGCCCTCCGGCGCCGCCGCCGCGGGCGCCTCGGCAAGGGCGGGGACCTCGAACTCGGCCTCGGAGAAGACGACGTCCATCGGGTAGTCGACGAAGGTCGGGCCGCTCGGCGCGGCCGCCGCGGCATCGAGCGCCGCCGCGGTCATCGCGGCGATCGCGTCGGTCTCCTTCACCGTCGCCGCCGACTTGACCAGCGGCGTGACGAACGGCAGGTGGTCGATCTCCTGGAGCGAGCCGGAGCCCCAGCGCATCTCCGGCGCGCGGCCACCGAGGATCGTGACCGGCGAGTTGTTCGACTGGGCGCTGGCGATCGCGCTCATCCCATTCGTCACCCCGGGCCCGGCGGTCAGCGCCGCCACCCCGATCCCGCGGGTCGCCTTGGCGATCCCCTCGGCGGCGAAGGCGGCGGTCTGCTCGTGCCGCACGTCGACGATCCGGATCCCCTCGGCTTTGCAGCCGTCGTAGATCGAGAAGATGTGGCCGCCCGAGAGCGTGAACAGCGTGTCCACCCCGCGCGATTTCAGAACTTTGGCGACGATGCGCCCTCCGTGCTCACCCATGCGCGGCATCCTACTATGTGACACAAAATGATGTCACGGTCCGTGGGATCGGACGGGTGCCGAGCGGTTAACGTTTCGCCCGATGGAGCCGGACGTCACCACCTTCATGGGCGTTCCGGCGGCGTCGGCCGACGGGCCCGGCGGCGTGACCGTCCTCGGCGTGCCCTGCAAGCCCGGCCCGGGCGACGATCGCCTCGAGCCGCACGCCGCCGCGGCGGCGATCCGAGCGGCGTCGGCACAACTCCTGCGGGTGCGGATCGACAGCGACCGGGACCCCCTGCGTGAACTCGACGTCGTCGACGGCGGCGATGTCGCGGTGTCCATTGCGGACCGCGCCGATTACGTGGAGGCCACCACGGATGCGGTGTCGAGGATCCTCGGGCGGGGATCGGTCCCCCTTGGGCTCGGCGGCGACGGCTCCGTGGCGCTGGCGATGCTGCGGGCGCTGGGGAAGGAGTTCGGCGAGGTCGCGGTCATCCACCTCGATGCCCACACCGATTGCAATCCGCCGGGCGAGGGGATCGACGCGGGGTCGAGCGCCTTCTGGGTCGCCGACGCCGAGGGCCTGGTCGCGACCGCGGCGAGCGTTCACGTCGGCCTGCGCGGCCCCGGGCTCAATGCCAACTCCGTGCGCATCTGCAACGAAGTCGGCTACCGCACGATCGGCATGGACGCGCTCGTCGACGACGGGGTCCCGGCGATCTTGCAGCAGGTGCGGCGGATCGTCGGCGACCGGCCCACCTACCTGTGCTGGGACCTCGACGCCTTCGACCCGAGCGTCGCGCCCGGGGTGTTCTCGCCCAGCTGGGGCGGCATCGGCGCCGCGGCCGGGCTCCGTCTCCTCCGCGGACTCGCCGGGCTGCGGCTGGTCGCCGCGGACGTCAACAACCTCAACCCGCCGCGTGACATGGGCGGCCAGACCGCCTCCCTCGCCGCGCAACTTGCCTTCGAGCTGCTCTTCGCCCTGCCACCGCGGGCGGGCGGGTGATGTCGGCCCTGGCCCATCCGAGGATCGGGAGAGCGGTGAAAGTGCCCGGGGCGGGACTCGAACCCGCGAACCCACTTGGGGTAGCGCCTTTTAAGGGCGCCGCGTTTACCAGTTTCGCCACCCGGGCAAGGCGATGGTAACCCGCCTTGAGCGGCGGAATGCCCGCAACGAGCATGCAAAAAGGCCTGCGCGAGGGCGTAAATGCGCAATAAATCTTCGCGGTCCGCAACTACGCCGTTGTTACCGTGTCTGAGAGGCACCGGACCACGCCTTCCCTGGAGGGGAAACCTTGGAGGCATCAGCACTCAATCACGCCAGTCGCCGCGGGCTCCTCGCCCGTAAGTCGCCCCTGCTGAAACTGCAGGGCGACGAGAAGTTGATCGCCATGGCCAGGGGCGGGAACCCGGGCGCCTTCGAGGCGATCGTCGATCGCTACCAGGGCCGTCTGCTCGGCTTCTGCCGCCAGATGCTGGGTTCGACCGAGGACGCCGAAGACGTGCTGCAGGAGGTCTTCGTCAACGCCTACCGGGCGATGCTCGCCGACGAGCGCGAGATCAACCTGCGCCCCTGGCTCTACCGGATCGCCCGCAATCGCTGCCTCAACCAGCTGCGCAAACCGAGCGCCGACGCGCAGGAATCGATGGACATGGTGCCGGAAGTCGAGGCCGCCTCGACCGCGGAGAAGGTTCACAACCGCGAGGAGTTCCGGCAGATCATCTCCGACGTCAACAAACTTCCCGAGACCCAGCGCTCGGCCCTGCTGCTGCGTGAGATGGACGCGCTCTCCTACGAGGAGATCGCCGACGCGATGGAGACCACCGTCCCCTCGGTCAAGTCGCTGCTGGTGCGGGCGCGGATCTCGCTCGGCGAGGCGAGCCAGGCCCGCCTGCTGACCTGCGGCGAGGTCCGGGTCGAGCTCTCCGAAGCGGCCGAGGGCCTGCGCAAGGTCTCGCCGCCGGTGCGGCGCCACGTCCGCGAGTGCGAGGAATGCGCCGACTTCCGTTCCAAAGTCCGCTCGAACGAGAAGCTGCTGGCGGCGATCTTCCCGGTCCCGGCGCTGTTCGCGCTCAAGGGGGCCATCCTCTCCAAGCTCGGCTTCGGTGGTTCCTCCGCCGCGGGGAGCGCCGCCGCGGGCGGTGCCGCCGCCGGTGGTGGCGCGGCTGCCGCGGGCGGCGCGGCGAGCGGCATCGGCGCGGCGCTCGGCGGGTCCTCCGCCGCGGGCGGCCTCGGTGGCCTCGGCGCCACGCTCGGCGGCGCGATCGGCACCAAGGCGGTCGCCGGCGTCGTCACCGCCGCGGTCCTCACCGCCGGCGCCGCGGTCGAGCTGCCGAAGGAACACCACTCGGCGACCCCGGTGGCTCCCGTCACCAGGGAAGCACCGCACATCGTCGCCGCCTCGACCCCGGTCGAAAGCGGTGGCGTCGAAGCGGCGCTCTCGCCCCAGCGCGTGATCGAACACAGCGAACCGGCGATCGCCTCCAACGCGGTCGCCGCCGCCCCGGTCACGACCGAAGAAGCTCAGGTCGCCGTCGCGCCGACCGAAGAAGTGACGCCGACCGAAGAAATCGCTCCGCCCGACGAAGGGGTGGCAGTCGAAGAAGCCGCGGCGAGCGGCTCCGAGCTCGAATCGACGAGCGTCACCGGCGGCGTCGAAGTCGATGGCGCCACTGCGGCGAGCCCGACCACCGTCCCCGGCGCCCACGGCGGCAAAGGGACCGTGACGGTCACCGTCGCCCCGGAAACCCCGGCGACGACCCCGCCGCCCGCGATCACCGTCCCGCCGGCCGTCGCACCGCCGGCCGCCGAAACGCCCCCGCCGGCCGAAGAAGCCCCGGCCGCCGAACCGGCACCCGAAGCCCCGCCCGCCGAATAGCCCTCTTCACGTTGATGGGCCGATAAGCGCTGAGATAGAGCGCTTCCGGCCCATCCCTGCGGGCCGGGGACCGGTGAGGTCCTGGGACGCCGGTGCGATTAGCCCGCCTATAGCCGGGTCAAGTGCACCGGCCTCCGGGTCAGGTACGGAAAAGGACGACGGCCATCTCGGAGGCGACCCGGGCAGGCTGAGGCCGCCTCCGAGATGGCCGGGTCGTGAGGGGAACTGCGAGGGATTTGTTGCGATCCGCGCGCTTCGTCACCGTCACAAAGACGTGCGTCCGCATTTAGGCCCCTGTGGGGCCCCGCCATGGTCACGCGTTCGTAACGTCGGCGGAACCTGGACGGACCACGCGCACTTCGTGACGTTCCCGAGTCCCTCGACCGTCTTCCAGTCATCGTGCGCCCGCCCTCTCGTGCACATCCCGCAGGAACCGTTCGCGCCCTGTCCCTCGGCGGACCCGCACCGGATCCGCACCCCCGCCGTCTCCCCGTAACCCGGCCCTCTCGGCGGCGGCCACAGCCTGCCAGGGCTGCCGCCGAGAGGGCCGCGTCCCTTACTCGTCCAGCGCTACGCGCTGTGCGTCTCGCCCGGCTCGAGCACCACTACCGTGCCGGCGCCCGCCGCCTCGACGTCGCTCTTGAACGCGGCCGCGTCGGTCTCGATCGGCGGGAAGGTGTTGAAGTGCATCGGGATCACCGTGTCGGCGCCGACGAACTGGGCGGCGACCACGGCGTCGTGGCGATCCATCGTGTAGTGGCCGCCGATCGGCAGGAGCAGGATGTCGACCGGGTTGCGCTCGGCGATCAGCTTCATGTCGCCGAACAGGCAGGTGTCGCCGGCGTGGTAGATCGTCTTGCCGCCGATGTTGATCAGCATCCCCGCCGGGTTCGTGATCACGGTGCCGTCGGGCAGCGTGTTGGTGTGCCAGGCCGGGACGAGCTTGATCCAGCCCCAGTCGAAGGACACCGTCCCGCCGAGGTTCGGGTCGCTCACCTGCTCGACGCCCTGATCGCCGAGCCAGCCGGCGATCTCGGTGATCGCGACGCAGTGGGCGCCCGTACGCGTGGCAACAGCCACCGCGTCGGCGACGTGGTCGGCGTGGCCGTGGCTGATCGCGATCACGGTCGGCTCGACCTCGTCGGCGGTCGCGACCGCGACCGGGTTGTTCGGCTTCAGGAACGGATCGGTGAGGACGGTGGTGTCCCCCTCGGTGAACTCGAAGCAGGACTGGCCGTGAAACTTGATCTCCATCAGGTGTCTCCCTCTTGGTCGGGTCGGCGCGGCTGATCGCGCTCTACGTCGGTGCGCAGCTCCTCGTTCAATGCCCAGCCGACGGCGACCCCAACCATCATCCCCATCCGCGCCTCCTCGGCGAGCAGCCCGCGGACCGCGGCGATCCGCTCGTCCGGGTCGGGGACGGTCGCCGCGCGCAGCGTCTCGGCTTCGTGCGGCTCGCCGAACCAACCGCCCTCGGCGAGCGCCGCGACCAGCACCTTCTGCAGCTGCGGCGCGGCGCGGGCGACCACCTGCTCGGCCTCGGCGAACCGCTCGGCTTCCATCAGCCGCTCGATCGCGGCTTCCAGCTGCTCCTCGCTCGGCATCTAGTCGTTGTGGTGCAGGGTGGACGCCGCCAGCCCGGCGAGGCCGCCGACGGCACCGCCGACCAGGGCGGAGAAGAAGTCCGCGGTCGGGGCGAAGAGCGGCAGGGCGATGATCACCACGGCGGCGACCGCGACCCCGATCACGTCGTACTCCTCGTCGATCGTCCCGTGCGACTCGGCGCGGCGGATCGCGAACCAGGCGGCGATCGCGCCGAGCGCCATCCCGTTGCCGCCCGCGATCACGGTGAGGTTGCCCTGGGCGCTGGCGATGCCGGCCGCGGCGAGCACCCCGAGCGCCCCGCAGGCGAGCAGCAAGAGCGCCGTCGGGGCGCTGCCGAGCCGGCGCTCCACCCCGGTGGCGAAGATCGCCAGGCCGACCGCGACGACGAAGAGGTAGCCGACGTCCACGTAGGCGAAGGGCGCGGTCAGGTACCGCCACCACTCGTCGTTGAAGGGCACGATCACGCCGCCGAAGGTGGAGAGCGAGTTCCCCGTCGCCTTCTGGATCAAGAGCAGGATCGCCGAGCCGAGGATGATGCCGAGCGTCGCGTAGGGCCGCCCTTCGGAGATCGCGAAGGAAGGCGCCGACGCCCTGCCGGGCCGCCGCAGCTTCAGCCGCCGGCGCCGCCGCTTCGGCCGCTGCGCCTCGAGCGCGTCGCCGCGCCGCTCCAGTTTCGGCGCCCGCTTGCGCAGCCTGGCGCCGCAGTACGGGCACTCCGTCACATACGGACTGACCTCCGAACCGCAGTTCTTGCAGATGACGCTGAGCTCAGTCTCACTCATGGGCTTCAGTCGAGGATACCCGGCGACCGCGCTGCCCATGGCCGGATTCCGCTGCCATACTTGCGCGGCACCCATATTCGAGGAGGAATCACAGTGGAGTTGAAGAGCCTGACCGAGCAGAAATCGCTGCTCGCGACGCTTCCCCCCGGCAAACGCGCCCGCCTGTACCGCCTTCTTTACGAGTTCGGCCCGGGCAACGGCACGCTGATGCTGCTGCCGATCGACCAGGGCATCGAGCACGGCCCGCGGGACTTCTTCCCCAACCCGGCCTCGAAGGATCCCGAGTACCAGTTCCGGCTCGCCGCCGAGGCCGGCTACTCGGCGCTCGCCTGCCAGATCGGCATGGCGGAGAAGTACTACGCGGACTACGCGGGCAAGGTGCCGCTGATCCTCAAGGTCAACGCGAAGACCGACATCCCCTCGGGCTCGAAGGCCTTCTCGTCCTGCAACGCCAGCGTCGAGGACGGCGTGCGGCTCGGCGCCGACGCGATCGGCTACACGCTCTACGTCGGCTCGCCGCGCCAGGACGAAGACCTCGCCCAGCTGCGCCGCATCCGCCAAGAATGCGACCGCTTCGGCATGCCGCTGGTCATCTGGTCCTACCCGCGCGGCGAAGCGGTCGAGTCGAAGGGCGGCCAGAACTCCTTCTACGCGATCGACTACGCGGCCCGACTGGCGATGGAGATGGGTGCCGACATCGTCAAGATCAACATGCCGCTGATCGACTCGAAGAAGGACAAGGACTCGCCGGCGCCCTACAACGAGATGGAAGTCGACCAGCAGGAGGCGATCCGCCAGTGCGTCGAATCGGCGGGCCGCGCGCTCGTCGTCCTCTCCGGCGGCTCCAGGGTCGACGACGACATGGTGCTCCAGAACACCCGCGAGGTGATGGAGGCGGGCGGCAGCGGCGTGATCTTCGGCCGCAACGTCTGGCAGCGCGATTGGAACGAGGCGCTGGCGATCGTCGACCAGATCAAGGCGAGCCTGCTCGCCAACGTGCGCCGCACGCCGTAGCGACCGCCGACCCCCTTCCTTTTGTCGCCCTCAGGGCGACAAAAGGAAGGTGCGCCTCAACAGGCGCCCCATAAGCCCCTTCCGCGCTTCGCCGCCCGCTCGGCGAGGCGCTGGAGGAGCGGCGCGTAGCGCGTGTTCGGCGGGAACGGCAGCGGCCGGGCGAGGCCGCGGCGGATCAGCAGCGCGTTGTAGAAGCGCCCGTCCGGCAGCCACAGGTAGACGAGGGTGCGCCCGTAGACGTCGACCGGTTCCAGCGCCACCTGGTAGCGGACCCGCCCCGCGGCGCCGAGCACGTGCTTGGAGAACTCCGAGGCGCGCGGGCCGAAGCACTGGACCGGCGTGTCCGGCTTCACCGTCTCCGGCGTGTCGACGCCGACGATCCGGCTCGAGCCGAGCCCGGCGAGGATCACCGTGTCCCCGTCGACGACCCGGACCACGCGGGCCGTGCCGCTTGCTCCGCTCTCCCGACCCGGGTCGGCCGGATGCGGCCAGGAGGAGTAGGCGAACGCGCCGAGCGCGAGCAGGAGCAGGATCGCACTGCCGATGCTGGGACGAGGGCGCATCTCCTTATAAGGAGCGGGAGCCCACGCCCTCTCCCCCCGGTCGCGCCCATTTCCCCCCTGACCGCGCCCGATTCAGCCAAACGACCGTTTTGGGATCCGCGCCGGGAAAGTTTTCTGAATCGGCTTCAGGGAGCGCAAAGCCCTCTGCGATGCGAGATGCGCCGGTTCGTCCATCGGCGATTCATGAGCGAACCGTGAGCTTTGCAAGATCCTTTGCTACGGTGCCCGCGGCCCTTCGGGGCTCCCCGTTATGAAGATGAAGCAAAGCATCTCCCAGTTCGAGTCCGCCTTCGAGCAGGAGACCTCACTCGAGCGCCGCCGCCGCGAGCAGCTCCGTCGCCGTGCCGCAAATCGCTCGCGCGCGCGCCGGATCGAGCGCACCGAACATCACAGCTCGGTGCGCTTCAGCGTCCTCGCACTCTGCCTCACGGTGACCGTCGTGGTTGTCGCGATCGCGATGTTCGAGGCGCTCTCGATCCTGATCTCCTAGCTCGCGCAGTCGATTGCTGCCCGCTTTCAATAGACTCGCGCGCCGATGCCACGACGCTCTCTGAAGCCACAACTGAACCAGATCCGCGCCTGGGTCCACCAGGGCCGCACGGACGCTTGGATCGCCCACCAACTTGAAGTCTCCGCCACGGAGCTGCGGGAGTTCCGCAAGCAGTACGAACTCTCGGCCGACGACGAGAACGCCGGGTCGAGCGAAATCGACCTGCGCGACGAGATCGAAGCGGAGATCGAAGCTGCCACTGCCGAGGAGGAGGCCGAGGAGGCCGACTCCGAGGACGAGGGTGACGGCGACGAGGACGGAGATGGAGACGGGGACGGAGATGGCTCCGGCCGCCCGCGCCGTCGCCGCCGCCGCGGGCGCCGCGGAGGACGCGGCCGCCGCAAAGAGATCGAGGCGACCTTCGATCACGGCGAACAGGACGGCTACGGCCTCTGGCTCGACGCCTCGGTCAAGGAGAACCCCGTCTACACCGAGCACTGGGCCGGCAACCGCGACGTCACCGTGCGGATCGAGGCCGACCAGATCGTGATCCGCCGCGCCGGCTCCTCCGACGACGACGATTCCGACGACGAGGACTAGCTAGCGAGGCTTCGCCCGCCGGCGAAGTTGCCGGCGTTGCGGAGGTACGCCCAGAAGGCGGCGTCGGCGAGCGTGTGCGCTTCCTCGGCTGCCGCCGGGGCGACGTCGAGGGCGATCTGCTGGGCCCAGTCGGTCCCTTCGCCGTAGAGGTCGGCCAGCTCCTCGGCGCTGAACGTCGGCCCGATCCGCCGGCGCAGCTCGACCCGGATCGCGTCGACCACCCGGTCGGCCATGCGCCTGCGCCTGGGCTCGTCGATCGCCCGCAGATCACGGGCGCCCTCCTCCCACTGGTACAGCGCGTTGGCGAGCGGATACGGCACGGCTCAGGAATCTAGCGATCGGAATGGGCCGGCAGAAATGCCTATGAATGGCCGGCCGAAACTCTGTCTAAATGGTCTGGCGAACATGCACTTTCACGAACCGATCAGTAAAGCGTTAGAAAACTCATACACATCGCCCTATCCATCCCCACATCCGTCGGTTACATAAATCCTTGTAATGGCAGCGATAGATAGACACATCTTGGTATTTGACTTCAGGGAGCCCTAACTCGTCCTCGCGCGCCAAATAGGGTCGGCCCGTGGTGCTGACTCCCTGGGGAGACGCCGACACCCTGCGCCAGCGCAGGTTGCCACCCGGCCGCAGCGGCGACCGCGATGCCGCACGCCGTGAGCAGCGCGAGCGCCTCTTCGCCGCGGTCGTCGCCAACTGCGAGGAAAAAGGCTTCGATGCCACCTCGGTCGAGGACCTTCTACGCACCTCCGGGGTGTCCCGGGCGACCTTCTACGAGCAGTTCGACGACAAGCTCGACTGCTTCCGCGCCGCCGAGGACGAGATGGTCGCGGCGGCGATCTCGGCGGTCGCCGACGAGTTCGGCGGCGAGGGCGACGCGATCCGCCGCCCGCGCGCCGCGCTCGAGGCCTTCATCCGGCTGATCGTCGCCCAGCCTGCGGCGGCGCGGATGTGCCTGGTCGAGTCCTACGCCGCCGGGGAGACCGGGATCTCGCCGGTGCGGCGGGCGATCGACTGGATCATCCTGCTGGGCCGCGACGCCGCCGAGCAGATGCCGGATCGCGCGGAGATGCCGCCGGAGGTCCTGCGCGGGATCATCGGCGGCCTCTACCAGGTGATCTACGGGCGCCTCCTGGAGCGTCGCCAGGACGAGCTGCCGGACCTGGTGCCGGGCCTCTGGAAGTGGGCGATGAGCTTCCCCTCCCCGACCAGGCCGCTGCGGCGCCCGGGGCGACTGATCGTCGCCCGGCCGATCTCCACCGCGCCCCCCTTCGCCTCCTACAGCCCCGAACAGCGGATCATCCGCGGCTTCGCCGCCGCGGTGGCTAAAAAGGGCTACCCGGCGACCACGATCGCCGACATCGCCGCCGCCGCCTCGATCTCGCAGACGACCTTCTACGAACACTTCGAGGGCAAGGAGGACGCGCTGAGGGCGGCGCTCGACTCGAGCGGTGCCCAGCTCCTGGCGGCGGTGATGCCGGCGGTGCGGCGGGCCGATGACTGGCGGATCGCGCTGCGGATCTGCTTCGAGGAGATGTGCGGCTTCCTCGCCTCCGAGCCCGCCTTCGCCTCCTTGCGCACGGTCGACATCTACGGCGCCGGCCCGGCGGCGATCGCCAGCCGCGACGAGATCGGCAGGCAGATCGTCGGCGCCCTGATCGAGCCGGCGCTGAAGGCCGGCGTCAACGCGACCGACCTGATGATCGAGGCCAGCGCCGGGGCGATCTACGGGGTCATGTTCGAGGGCGTCTGGCGCGGCAAGACGGCCGATCTCCCCCGCCTCGCACCCTTCCTCACCTATTTCGCCCTGGCCCCGTTCATCGGCGCCGAGGAGGCCTGTGAGGTAGCCATCAGCCGCGGCCGCACCGGCTGACCGCGTCGATGGGCCGAAAACTCAAGCCATAGTTGAGTTTTCGGCCCATCAACACCGAGGTTGGCTAGGCGCCGGGGGTGTTGGGGACTTCTTCGAGCGGCTTGTTCGCCGGGGCGCACTTTGGATTCAACGGCCCGGTCACCTTCCAGACCGTGACCTTGCCTTCGCGGAAGAGCGGGCGGGCGCCGCCGGAGCCCTGCAGCCAGCGCGCCTCGGGCGAGGCGATCGGCTTGCTCGGGTGGATGAAGTTGAGGAACGGCGTGGTGACCAGGTAGTCGAGGTCCTCGCCGTCGACCGCGGCGCGGAAGCCGGCGCAGGTGGGGATCGCGTTGTAGGCCCCGTGCGGCCCCTTTTCGCCGAGGTAGACGACGCGGTTGGAGAGGTCGGGACCGTAGAAGCCGTAGCCGGCGAAGCCCGCCGTGGTGCCGGCGAGGCCGATCCGCGAGTCGGTCACCCCGCGGGCCCAGCGGTAGGCATCGTCGAGGTCCATGCCGGGGATCGAGGTCGCGGCGGTGAGGTTGGCGAAGCGGTGGTTCAGGTAATGGCGCTGGACCGGGTAGCCGAGCCCGACCGCGGCGACCACCAGGAGGGCGGCCGCGACCGCTACCGCCCGGCGCGGGGCGCCGTCGCGGCGGGCGAGCCAGATCAGCGCCGGCACCGCGACGAAGACGATCACGAAGGCGATCGCGAAGAGGCGGGCCTTGTCGTGGGCCTGTTGGTCGGGCCGGTCGGTGACGAGGTAGAGGACCGCCAGCGCCACGACCAGCACCCACTGGCGCTTCGGCGGGTCGAGCAGGCGCGGCAGCGGCAGCAGCACCAGCGCCGCCAGGAGCGGCGGGATGACGTAGCGGATGTTGATCGCGAAGCCGACCGGTTCGCCTTCCGCCCCCGCCGCCCCGAGCGGCGTGAAGAGGTAGGCGACCAGGGCGAAGAGGGCGGCGCCGCCGAGCCAGCGGATCAGCTTGTCGCGGCCGGCGAAGATCGCCAGCAGGCAGGCGGCCACGGCGGCGACCAGGATCACCGGCCAGAGCGCGCCGAAGGCCTCGTGGAGGCCGGGGAAGAAGTAGTGGCGCCAGACGCCGGTGTCGGTGAGGTAGTGGGAGATGCTGAAGCCGGGGCGGCCTTCCTGCAGGCGTTCCGGGTGGGGCAGGGAGATCGGGCCGAGGCCGGTCGCCTCGGGGATCGGGTTGCCGGTGACCAGCAGGTTGCGCAGGTACCAGTAGCCGCCGCCGAGGAGCCCGCCGGCGAACCACCACCCCGCCGCCGCCCAGCGTCGCGCGCTCGGCCCGAGGACGATCACGACGACGCTCAGCGCCGCCGCCATCGCGAAGATCGTCAACCGCGTCCCCACCGCCAGCCCGACCGCCAGCCCGGCGGCGGCGAGCGGCCAGCCGTAGAGGTGGCGGCGGTCCGGCGGCTGGGCGTTCCAGGCCTCGACCAGGATCGCGATCCCGGCGAGCAGCAGCGCCGCCGCCATCAGGTCGTTCTTCGCCGCTCCCGGCTCGCGCACCACCAGCGTGTGGCAGCCGGCCAGCACCGCCGCCGCGAGGACCGCGGGAATCCCCCGGCCGTAGGGACGACCGATGCAGTAGGCGGCGAGGAAGGTCACCCCGAGCCAGCCGAAGTTGATGAAGAGGCTGAGCGTGTCGCGCCCGGTCATCAAGATCCCGACCGCGTGCAGGAGCTCGGAGTTCTGCGGGTAGAACCAGTTGACGAAGACGGTCTCGACGTGGTGCATCCCGGTGGTCGAGTGCGACTGGGCGATGTCCGCCGAGAACGGCATGTGGTACCAGAGCGAGTCGAAGTTGGAGATCCCGTAATCGAGCGCGTGCTTCGCCGTCACCGCCCAGTCGAAGACGACGATCGCGATCACGACGATCGCCACCGCCGCCGCCCAGATGCCGAGCTCGCCGCCGCGGGCCGTCTGGCCGCCGCCGGGCTGCGCCGGGGTCACCCGAGCGACCAGGGCGATCAGCACGGCGGCCGCGATCAGCGCCCCGGCGTAGAGGAGGCCGAAGGTGCCGAGCGCCTCGGCGGCGATCGTCAGCAGGCCGACGCCGAAGGTGATCTCGACCAGCCGCGCCGGGGCTCCCTGCCAGCCGGGCAGGAGGCGCGCCCGCAACATCACGGCGGCGAGGCCGAAGCCCGCCACCAAGACGAACAGCTGGGCGGCTCCCAGCAGGTAGGAGCCGAAGCTAGGCATCAGCCCGCCGGCCCGACGTCCTCAGCGCGAGAGGCCGCGCACCACGAACGGGGTCTCCCCTTCGGCGACCATGCCCTGGTTGCGCGCCGCGGCGGCGACCACGGCCGGGGCATCGGCCGACTGGATCGAGTGGTGCAGGTGCTTGTTTTCCGCCAGCAGCCGGTGGAATTCGGCTTTCGCGGCGGTCGTCGACTTGTAGGTCTCGACCAGGTTGATCGCCGGGTTCAGGTACGAGTAGCCGACCGCGAAGAGGACCAGGACCAGGGCGATGCGGCCGACGCGGTCCCATTTGATCCGGCTCGGCGTGCTGCGCGCCCCGGGGCGCCGGTTGCGGGCGGCCGGGCGACGTTTCGCGCGCGTGCCGGCGTAAGCGGTAGAGGCCATGCCCGCAGCTACGCTGCCTGCGGGCCGTCTCCTTCATTAAGGGAGGCCCCCGGCGCCTTAGGAGCCGCTGTGGGCGAAGGCTTTCAGGCCCGGGAAGACGGCGCCTTCGCCGAGCTCTTCCTCGATCCGCAGCAGCCGGTTGTACTTGGCGACGCGGTCCGAGCGCGAGGGGGCGCCGGTCTTGATCTGGCCGGCGCCGGTGGCGACGGCGAGGTCGGCGATCGTGGTGTCCTCGGTCTCCCCCGAACGGTGCGAGATGACCGCCGTGTAGCCGGCGTCGCGCGCCATCCGGATCGCCTCCAAGGTCTCCGAGAGGGTGCCGATCTGGTTCACCTTGACCAGGATCGAGTTGCCGACGCCGAGGTCGATGCCGCGGCGCAGCCGCTCCGGGTTGGTGACGAAGAGGTCGTCGCCGACCAGCTGCACGCGATCGCCGATCGTCTCGGTGAGCGCCTTCCAGCCGTCCCAGTCCTCCTCGTCCATGCCGTCCTCGATCGAGAGGATCGGATACTTGGAGGCCAGCTCGCCCCAGTAGGCGGCCATCTCCTGCGGGGAGAGCGTGCGGCCCTCGTGCTCGAGCACGTAGGAGCCGTTCTCGTAGATCTCGCTGGTCGCCGGGTCCAGAGCGATGAAGATGTCGGTGCCGGGCTTGTAGCCGGCCGCCTCGACGCCCTCGAGGACCGCCTGCAGGGCCGCCTCGTTGGACTCGAGGTTGGGGGCGAAGCCACCCTCGTCGCCGACCGCGGTGGCGAGGCCGCGGGCGCCGAGGCTCTTCTTCAGCGCGTGGAAGACCTCGACCCCGAAGCGCATGCACTCGGAGAAGGTGGAGGCGCCGGCGGGGACGATCATGAACTCCTGGAAGTCGACCGAGTTGTCGGCGTGGGCGCCGCCGTTCAGGACGTTCATCATCGGCACCGGCAGGATCTGCGGCTCACCGCCGCCGTAGAGCTCGGCGAGGTAGCGGTAGAGCGGCTGCTGGGAGTCCGCGGCGGCGGCCTTGGCGGCGGCCAGGGAGACGCCGAGCAGCGCGTTGGCGCCGAGCCGGCCCTTGTTCGGGGTGCCGTCGAGCTCGATCATCGTCTCGTCGAGGGCGCCCTGCTCGGCCGCGCGGGCGCCGGTCAGCGCCGCGGCGATCTCGCCGTTGACGTTGGCGACCGCGTTGGTGACGCCCTTGCCGAGCCACGCCTCGCCGCCGTCGCGCAGCTCGACCGCCTCGAACTCGCCGGTCGAGGCGCCCGAGGGGACCGCGGCGATGCCGCGCGCGCCCGACTCCAGCGCCACCTCGACCTCGACCGTCGGGTTGCCGCGCGAATCGAGGATCTGACGCGCGTGGATGGAGGAGATCGTGCTCACGAGACGGCCACTCTATTGGCCCAGGACGACCCGACGCGGTGCGGTCGGAGCGAGAAACTCGGTCCGACGGGGACCGCTATTCGCCCTTTTTGGAGGAGCCTTCTTTGGCCGAGCCTTCTTTGGCGGTGGCTTCGGCAGCCGCTTCTTCGGCGGCTTTGATCGCCGCTTCGGTTTCCGCCTGGCTGGCGGCCGAGCCTTCTTCTTCGGCCCCTGCCGCGCCTTCGGCGCCTTCAGCCCCTTCGGCGGATTTCGCTGCCGCCGCTTCTTCTTTTTCTTTTTTGCTTTTCGCTTCCGGCCGCGGACGCTGCGGGAGCCGTTCGCCTTCCGGTTTGCCGGCCGTCACCGAGCCCGGCAGGGCGGGCTGGTTCTGGACCACCGGCGCCGGGCATTCGGCCGCCGGTTTCTTCGGGTTCGCTTCGTAGCAGGCGGCGTTGGCGGTGGCCGGGTGGCTCGAGGTCTTGAAGTTGGCGCAGTTTTCGATCACGAACCCACTGGCGCACTGGGTCCGCGCGGACCACGTCGCCTGGTAGTCGTTCGCCACCCATTCGGTGAAGTACTTCTGTTCCGCTTCCTGGGTCAGCTGCGTGCTGATCGTCGATTTGACTTCGGCGAAGGGCTGCACCGATTCTTCATGCAGCTTCACGACTTCAAGCAGAAGGTAGTTTTTTTCCTGTTTCACGGGGCCGACAACTTCGCCGACTTTCGCGGTGAAGATGGCTTTTTTCAGCGGTCCCGTGAGGAATTCTTCGCTGATTTCTTTCTGCAGCCCGGCGTTGGCTTCGGTAGTCGGCGAGTACTTTTTCGTGACTTTTTTCCAACTGGCTTCAGAGTTGTCGGCTTCGAGCGCTTTCAGCGCTTCTTCGACTTCTTTTTTGTTTTCGTTCACGACGACGCGCACGTCGCGCGACGGTTTTTTCGTGTACTGGGCGGCCTTTTCGGCTTCGTAATATTCCTTCGCCTGAGCTTCGGTCACCGGCGGTGCTTCTTTCGGCACCTTTTCCTGAATTTTCGTCTGCAGGATCTGAAGTTCGATCAACTGGTTGACGTCTTCTTCGGTCAGGTTCTGTTCCTTGAGGAATTCCTGGAACGCTTTTTCGGTTTTGAAGCTTTCTTTTTTCGTTTTGTTGAGCTGGGTTTCGACTTCTTTCGGGGTGATTTCGATCCCGAGTTCTTCGCCCTCGCCGAAGATCCAGACCTTGCTCAGAAGTTCTTCGATCGTCCCTTTGTGAATTTCTTCGGCTTTTTTGGAACCGGCCTTGGGGGCTTTTTTCAGCCCGGCCTGGGTCCACTGCCGTTTGTAGGAGACGTTGTATTCGTCCTTGGTGACGCTTCCCATGCCGTCCGGAGCGCTGCTGATCGTGGCGATGTCGCCGGAGGGGACGCTCGACGCGCCGAGGCCCTCGGCGACGGCGAAGACGACGAAGAGCGCGACGAAGACGACCCCGAACAGGATCAGGCCGAGGCGCTGCGCGCCCTTGCGTCCGCCGGTCTGTGGCGCCGCTTTCTTCGGGCCGCCCCTGCCGCCCCGTTTATTTCGCCCCGATTTGGCTCCCACCAGCGGGGCAGCATAGTGAAACTGCCTTCACGGTGGTTAAAGGCCGCGCCGACGGTAGGTGCGGCCCCGGCGCTCGACTCAGGCGGCGGCGGGCTCGGCGGCGCGCTTTGCCTCGCGCAAGGCGTCGGCCAGGGCCAGCACCGCCGCCAGGCGCTCGTCCGGATCGCCCGGCACGCGCAGTGAAGCGGCCTGCTCGCGCCATTCGTAGAGCGCCCCCTCGACCTGCTCGGAAAGCACCCCGGCGCCGGTCGAATCGAGTTCCACCCCGGTCACCGTCAATTTGCCGCCGCGGAACTCGACGCTGCGGGCGCCCGCCAGGCCGAGCTCGATCCGCGCCCGCTGCAGTTTCAGCAGGTTCTCCGCCTGCGGCGGTAGCTGGCCGAAGCGATCGTCGAGCTCGTCGGCGATCTGGCGCAGCTGCCCGGGCTCGCGAGCGGCGACGATGCGACGGTGGATGTCGATCTTCGCCGCCTCGAAGGGGACGAAGGTGGCGGGCAGGTAGGCGTCGACCGGGACGTCGAGGCGGACCGGCTCCGGCACGTCCTCGCGGTCGGCGTCCTCTCCCCCGGCCTCGTCCACCGCCTCGTCGATCATCTGGCAGTAGAGCTCGAAGCCGACCGCGGCGACGTGACCCGACTGCTCGTCGCCGAGCAGGTTGCCGGCGCCGCGGATGTCGAGGTCGCGCATCGCGATCCGGAAGCCGGAGCCGAGCTCGGTGTGGTCGGCGAGGGTCGAGAGGCGGGCCGCCGCGTCCTCGGTCAGCGCCTCGGCGCTGGGGTAGAGCATGTAGGCGTAGGAGCTCTCCTTGGAGCGCCCCACGCGTCCCCTGATCTGGTAGGCCTGGCTCAGCCCGAGCTGGTCGGCGCGCTCGACGATCAGCGTGTTGGCGGTCGGGATGTCGAGGCCGGACTCGATGATCGTCGTCGTCACCAGCACGTCGGCGTCGCCGCGCAGGAAGGAGAGCATCGTCTCCTCGAGCTGGTGCTCGTCCATCTGCCCGTGCGCTTCCAGGAAGCGCGCCCCGGGGACCAGCGCGCGGAGGCGCTCGGCGACCTCGAACAGCGAGTCGATCCGGTTGTGGAGGACGAAGGCCTGGCCGCCGCGCTCGATCTCGCGCGAGAGGGCTTTTTTCACCAGGTCCTCGTCGTAGGGGCCGACGTAGGTGCGGACCGGGCGGCGGCCCTCGGGCGGCGTCTCGATCACCGAGATGTCGCGCAGGCCGGCGAGGCTCATCTGCAGGGTGCGCGGGATCGGCGTCGCCGACAACGCCAGCACGTCGACCCGCAGTTTCAGCTGGCGCAGCAGCTCCTTCTGTTTGACCCCGAAGCGCTGCTCCTCGTCGACGATCACCAGGCCGAGGTCTTTCGCCCGGACGTCGCGTGAGAGCAGGCGGTGGGTGCCGATCAGGATGTCGACTTTGCCCGCGCCGAAGTCGGCGAGTACCGCTTTGGTCTCGGCGCCGGAGCGCAGGCGGGAGACGCCCTCGACCCGGAAGGGGAGGTCGGCGAGCCGCTCGCGGAAGGTGCCCCAGTGCTGCTGGGCGAGGATCGTGGTCGGCACCAGCATCATCACCTGGGTGCCGTCGGCGGCCGCCTTGACCGCCGCGCGCAGGGCGACCTCGGTCTTGCCGAAGCCGACGTCGCCGCAGACCAGGCGGTCCATCGGCCGGTCGGATTCCATGTCGCCCTTCACCGCTTCGATCGCCTCGATCTGGTCGGCGGTCTCGCGGTAGGCGAAGTTCGACTCCATCTCGATCTGCCACTCGCCGTCGGGCGGGAAGGAGTGGCCTTTGCGGGCCCGCCGCTCGGCGTAGAGGTTGAGGAGTTCGCCGGCCAGCGCGCCGGCCGCTTTGCGTGCCCGCGCCTTGAGGTTCTGCCAGCGTTTGCCGCCCAGGGCGGAGAGCGTCGGTTCGCCGCCGGCGCCGACGTAGCGGGAGAGCTTCGCCAGCTGTTCGGTGGGGACGTAGACGCGGTCCTCGCCTTTGTATTCGAGGTAGAGGTAGTCGCGGGTGACGCCGCCGATCTCGCGCGTCTCGAAGCCGGCGAAGCGGGCGACGCCGTGGTCCTCGTGGACGACGTAGTCGCCGACCCGCAGCTCGGAGAAGGCGAGGCGGCCGCGGCCGGTGCCGGTCGCCGGGGTCTCCTCGGCGCGGCGGCGCCGGTGGACGAGGCGGCGGAAGGGATAGACGGCGAGTTTCAGCTCCGGCGCGACGAAGCCCTCGCGCAGGCGCGCCTCGGCGAAGGAGAGGCCGGGGTCGGGGCTGAGCCGGCCGCCTTCGAGGATCTTCGCGTCGAGCCGGTCGAGGCCGTAGCGGGCGCGCTCCGCCTCACCCATCGAGTCGAAGGCGACCACCGTGCGGTAGCCGGAGCGGACCAGTTTCTCCAGCTCCGACTCGGCCTCCTTGATCGAGCGGGCGGGGCTCTCGGCGCGCGCGGCGCGGAAGGCCTCGGCTTCTTCGTCGTCCTCGCCCGCGGAGGTCAGCGAGAGGGCGGCGCGCTCGTTCAGCGGCCCGGCGACGTCGACGTAGAGGTGGCGGGCGTCCTCGGCCTTCATCGAGGTGATCGCGTCCTCCCAGACGTCGTGCAGGGCGGGCTCGATCTCTTCCGGGGCGGCGAGGACGACGGCCGCGTTGGCGGGGACGAGGTCGAGCGGGGCCTGGAACTGGTCCAGCGGCAGGAGCTCCGCGAGGTCGGTCTGCTCGCCGTCGCCTTCGGCCGCCTCGCGGGCGGCCAGCGCGGCGAGCTCGCGGTGGTCGGCGTCGAGCTCGGCGGCCGGGGCGAGCTCGACCACCTCGGCCTCGCCGAGGCTCCGCTGGGTGAAGGTCGAGAACCAGCGCATCGACTCGACCTCGTCGCCGAAGAGCTCGATCCGCACCGCCCGTTCCTCGGTCGCCGGGTAGACGTCGAGGATGCCGCCGCGGACGGCGAACTGGCCGCGTTCCTCGACCTGCTCAACCCGTTCGTAGCCCGCCGCGACCAGGTCCTCGGCGACGGCGCCGAGGTCGACCTCGTCACCCTTGGCGATTTCGAAGCCCGCCGGGCGCAGCGAGGCGTCGGGGACGGCCTCGGCGAGGGCGACGGCGGAGGCGACGACGATCGCGTCGGCTTCCCTGGTGAGCGCGTCGAGCGCGTCGATCCGCAGGCCGACGAGGTGCGGAGGCGGGGTCACGCGAGGAGGCGTAGCCGGTGCCGCGCGAGGGATAGAGGCGGACCCGGCGCGGCGCCACGTAGGCGCGCAGGTCGGCGGCGAGGTCGCGGGCGGCGCGGTCGTCGGCGGCGACCAGGAGGGCGGGCCGGCCGGCGAGCCCGCGGTCGTCCTCGAGCAACGCCGCGAGCAGCAGCGGGCGCAGGGTCTGGGAGGAGCGCAGGCTGACGCTCTCGCCGCCGTCGGCGGCAGCGAGCACGCGGCCGGCGAGCGCGTGGACGCGCTCGTTCTCGGCGGCAAGGTCTAGGAGGGGACGGAGGCTCATGGCAGCAGGACGGCCGGATCAACCGATCCGGCCCACCGTCCCAGTTTACGAATCCGCCCCTCCCGCCCCGGTCACCCCGGTTGACGGGCCGAAAACCCGTCCTATATGGCGGGTTTTCGGCCCGTCAACATCGAGCCCCGGGCTAGGACTTGACGGTGAACTGGTACTTCACGGCGGCGCCGGTGAGGCCGCTCGCGATGGCGCGCACGCGGAAGGTGTGCTTGCCGACCTTCAACTTCTTGTAGGTCTTCGGCGAGCTGCACTTCGCCCACTTGGCGTTGTCGAGCTTGCATTCGAACTTCGCCCCGGCGGCCGGGGTCGCCTTGAACACGAACTTGGCGGTGGTCGATTCGGAGCTCTTCTTCGGGCCCTTGGTGATCTTCACGCTCGGTGCCTTTGGCTTCACCGGGGCAGCGGGGGCGGGAACCGGGTTCGCGCCGGTGCCCGTCGCGGGCGTGACCGGCACCACCGGGTCAGCCGCGGCCGCAGTGGGCGCGGAGACTTCCGAGGTCGCGCCTTTTGGCGTGCCGGCCGCCTTGGTCTGGGTCGCGGCGACGAGCCCGCCGAGCGCCTGTTTCGTCGTGAACGTCGCGGTCCAATGGCCGCTCGCGTCGGCGATGGCGGAGCCGATCATCGGTTCCAGCGAGCCGGGATCGGTCGACGGCTTGCCGAAGAGGCGGATCTTGGCTCCGGGTACGGCGGTGCCCGAGGCGCTGGACTCTTGGACGACTCCGAGGACCGGCGGTTTGATTTCTTCGTTCGTCGGGTGGCCGCCGTTTTCGCGGAGCTCGATGAAGGGCCCGCCGTTTTCATACCCGAAGTTCCCCAGGACTTCGTTCGTCGTTTCCGCTTCCCCGCCGAGGCTGATCGCGCTTTCGCCGCTTTCTTCGATCCAGTTTTCCTGGAATGGCGAGTCGCTGCCGATCCGGTTTGCCACCGGGAACGGTTCGGGCGTTTCACGATCGGTGATGACACCGTTTTTGCCCGCGCCAAAGATGGTGTTGGCGGCCACCGTGTTCGCGTCGTTTTGGAGCAGCACCCCGTAGAAGGTGGGATCTTCGATCAGGTTTCCTTCGATCAGGTTCCCGATCCCCGCGTCGTCTTCGTCGGTCAGGACGCCGGTTTTGCCACCGAAGAGCGCGTTCGCGATGATCTGCGCACCCGGGCCGTAGCTTTCTACGCCGACCGCGCCGGGAGCGACGTACATTTCGTTTCCGAACACTTCGGGAAGTTCGGTGACACCTTCGTCGATAAGGGCAAGGTCCCCAATTTCGGGTTCAGAACCCGGAGTTTCCGATGCGGGAAGCCAGCCGATCATGTTGCCTTCGACCAAGAGCCCCTCGGCGCCTTCGGCGACCATCGCGAAGATCCCGTTGTCGATCACGTTGGCTTCCGCCGGACTCGACCCGCCAACCGTCACGTCCCCGGGCCCTGGAGCGGTCGTTCCCTGCGGTCTCTCTGCGTAGATCCCGAAGGCAACGCCCAGACTCGGAAGCGCGGTCCCGCCCGCGGCGAGTCCGATGTAGTTGCCGGTGATCGTCGTCGGACCGGTTGCCGATCCGACGCTCGCGCTTTCCCCTTGGAGGTCGATAGCGGGGCCGGAAGCAACGATCACGTTGCAGTCGCCGCCGCAGTCGGCGGCCCCCGGAGCGCTGGCCCGCGAGCCGCCGATCACGTTGCCTTCTGCCGGTGAGGCCGCGGTGTCGACGATGCGCACCCCGTCACCGAGGCTGGCGAAGTTGTTACCGGCCGGGCCGACGCCGATGTAGTTACCGCGAATTTCGGCCTGCGAGGCACCTTTGAGGAAGACGCCGTAGGTGCCGTGGGTGAAGACGTTGCGACCGTCTTCGTTGCCTTCGCCGATCACCGCTCCGTCGGACCCGGGTCCAAGCACGATTCCCGGCCCGGCGATGGCTTTGATCGACGCCCCGAGCGACAGGCCAAACCAGTTCCCCGTCGCCTTGAAGCCGGTCGACGCGTTCAATACTTCGATGCCCGCGCTGCCACCGTTGAAGGCCACATCTTCGACCGTGACATCAGGAGCTTCGATCTGCAGCGCGGCTTTTCCGCTCGGGGCCGTGACACCGGCGGTCGGCACGGTGAACTGGCCGCCGAGGATCGGGTGGCCGAAGATCGTGGTCGGTTGGCTGATCGGCGGGAGTTCTTCCTGGAGGACGACTTCGTCCGCGCCGGCGACGCCGTTGAATTCAGAACCGAATTCGATCTGGTCGCTCCCGCCGCCGGCGTCGACCGCTTCGATCGCGCCCCGCAGCGTGCATTCCCCGTTTTCTTCTTCGCAGGCTTCCGCCGTTTCGCCGTCTCCCGTGCCGGTGACGACGTACACGGCCGCGGAGGCGAGCGCGGGCGCAAACAGCGCGGTCACGACACAAGCCAGCGAGGCAAGGAACGCGATCAGGCGTCGTCGGTGGGCAGCGGCACGGGGAACCTGCGTGTTTTCAGTAAGCACGCGCAGCAACCTACTGGTGCCATCGGCGGCCTGGCCGAATGTTGAGGCGAAACGTCCGCCTAAGGGAAGCCGAGGCCGCGCACGTGCTCGACCTGGCCGACGCCCTCGGCGGCGGAGCGGCCCTCGATGTCGTCCCACTCGTGCAGCATCCGCTTCAGCCGGGCGACCGACTCGGGCGGGTGGGCTGCAACCGAGGCGGCGAGGGCGAGCGCCGACTCCTCCGTCGCGGCGGCGGGGGCGACGCGGTTGATCAGGCCGAGGCGGAGCGCCTCGTCGGGGCCGACCGTGCGCGAGGTGAGCAGCAGGTACTTGGCGGCGGCGAGGCCGCAGAGGGTGACCAGGCGGGCCGGGCCGACCGGCATCCCGAGCGCGGCGCCGGGGAAGCGCATGCGCAGGTTGGCGCCGCCGACCCGCAGGTCGCAGGCGATCGAGATCTCGGCGCCGCCGCCGACCACGTCGCCGTGGCAGGCGGCCACGGTCGGCTTAGGGAAGGCGACGATCGTGTCGTAGAGGTCGGAGAACATCTCCATCCGCGCGACGTGCGCGTCGTGGTCGAGCTCCTCGCGCACGTCGGCGCCGGCCGAGAAGCCCATGTGGTCGGAGGAGGAGAAGACCAGGACCCGCACCGCCTCGTCACCGCGCGCCACCGCCAGGTGCTCGAGCAGCTCGCTCAGCATCTGGGTGTTGATCGCGTTGCGCGCCCGCGGCCGTTCGAGCCGGATCAGCGCCACCCCGTCCTCGGCGACGTCGTAGCTGGTGACGGACTCGGGCTCGGCGGGATCGCTCATGCCGCGGAACCTATTCGATGGTCGAACCGAGACGTGGCCAAACAGCTCCGGGGCGGTTTATCTGCGTTATCGGGATTTATCCGACCTGGATAAACCCCGAGAACAACCTGGCGCGGTCGTCCTTAGAGTCCGCTGAGCCCGGCGCGGTCGTCCTAACGACCCGTATCGGTGCGAAGGGTCGACCACGACTCTCCCGGGGGTGCGAAAGGTCGACCGCGGTCGGGCAGACGATGGGTTGGCGGTGGGGTCAGGCGGCCAGCCGCTCGATCAGGCGTTCGGTCTCTCGGGCGGCGTCGTCGACCAGGGCTTCGACCTCGGCGGGGGGCTCGCGGAACTTGCCGAGGACCCAGGCGGAGACGATCTCGGGGTCGGTCGAGTCGGGCCTGCCGACGCCGATCCGGATGCGCCAGAAGTCGGCCGAGCCGAAGCCGCGTTTGAGGCTCTTGAGGCCGTTGTGGCCGGCCAGGCCGCCGCCCTC
Source organism: uncultured Solirubrobacterales bacterium (assembly GCA_963791095.1). Classification (GTDB taxonomy): domain Bacteria; phylum Actinomycetota; class Thermoleophilia; order Solirubrobacterales; family 70-9; genus VAYN01. The sequence goes on along the minus strand of CAWBRE010000020.1, from coordinate 65,305 downwards.
GCGGACGCGGATCTCGCCGAAGGGGATGTCGATCTCGTCGTGCAGGACGATCGTCGACTCCAGTGGCGCCTTGAGGGCGCCGCGGGCCGGGCCGGCCGAGTCGCCGACCGCGTTCATGAAGGTCAGGGGCAGGAGGATCGCGACGCGTGGGCCGCCCGGCCCGGTCCGACCTTCCCACAGTTCGCCCTTGTACTTGGAGCGCGGCTTGCCGAGGTCCCAGCGGGACGCCAGCTCGCGGGCGACGTCGAAGCCGATGTTGTGGCGGTCGCGGGCGTGCTCGGGCCCGGGGTTGCCGAGGCCGACGATCAGGATCCGCTCGCCGTCCTCCTGACGACGACCGAAGAGGGGCACGGTCGAGGGCGACTAGCCCTCGGAGTCGCCGCCGGAGTCGCCCCCGCCGTCGCCGCCCTCGTCGCCACCGTCACCCTCGGACTCGCCGATGAGTTCGGTCTCCTCCTCGACCTCGGGCGCGGCCTCTTCGACGCGCGGCGGCGCCAAGACGGCGATCGTGACCTCTTCGTCCTCTTCGACGACGAAGGTGACGCCGCTCGGCGCCTCGATCGCGGAGAGCTGCAGGGTGTCGTTGATCTCCATCGTGGAGACGTCGACGGTGATGCTGTCCGGGATGTCGGTCGGCAGGGCTTCGACGGTGATCTCGCGCGTGACCTGATCGAGGACGCCGCCGGCTTTGATGCCGGGGGAGTCGTCGGTGCCTTCGAGCTCGATCGTCACGTCCGCCTGGATCGCCTCTTTGAGGTTGACCTCTTGCAGATCGATGTGGCGGAGCGTGCCGCGCACCGGGTGCAGCTGCTGTTCCTTGATCACGACCGGGCGGCCTTTGCCGCCGTCGACCGAGACGTCGAACAGCGCGGCGCCCTCGGCGAGCACGTTGCGGACGTCCCGTTCGGAGACCTGGAAGGCGGTCGCCTCGGAGCCGCCGGAGTAGACCACGCCGGGGACGAGCCCCTCGCGGCGCATGCGGCGGGCGTTGCGCGAACCGAAGTTCTCGCGCGGCGCGACGTTCAGAGTGGTGCGTGCATCAGCCATCGGGTCGGACAGGATAGAGAATCGGCGCGCAAAGCAGTCTGTGCCAAGCTCTGGGGCATGCCGGACGAAGCAAAGATCCCTAAGGGGAGGATCCGTCGGTCGGCCAAGTTGGGGTCGATCATCGGCGCTCAGGGGGCCCGTTACGCCGGTACGAAGGCCGCCAACGTGGCCCGTTCCGAGGAGGAGAGCAAAGAGCGGCTCGAGAATCGCCACCTGGAAACGGCGATGAAGATGGTCGGCGCGCTCGGCCAGATGAAGGGCGCGGCGATGAAGATCGGCCAGTTCGCCTCGTTCATCGACACCGAATTCATCCCCGAGGAGTACCGCGAGATCTACCAGGAGCAGCTCGGCAAGCTGCGCAACGAGGCGCCGGCGATGCCCTGGGAACAGGTCGTCAAGGTGCTCGAAGAGGAGTACGAAGGCGAACCGCTCTCCGAGTACTTCGCCGAGATCGAGCACGAGGCGTTCGCCGCCGCGTCGATCGGCCAGGTGCACCGGGCGGAGCTGCTCGACGGGCGCAAGGTCGCGGTGAAGATCCAGTACCCGGGGATCGCCGAGGCGATGGAGGCCGACCTGCGCAACGCGGGCACGATCGTGCGGCTGGCGAAGGCGATCGCCCCCGGCCTCGACGCGAAGGCGATCGCCGAGGAGATCCGCGAGCGGATGATGGAGGAGCTCGACTACGAGTACGAGGCCCAGAACCAGCGCATCTTCTCGCGCGCCTACCGCGACCATCCGTTCATCTACGTGCCCGAAGTCATCACCCGGATCTCCCGCCGGCGGGTGCTGGTGACGGAGTTCGTCGAGGGGATCGGCTTCGACGCGATCAAGGAACTGCCGCACGAGGAGCGCAGCCGCTTCGGCGAGATCGTCTTCCGCGGCAGCTTCGGCTCGATCTACCACCTGCAGCAGTTCAACGCCGACCCCCACCCCGGCAACTACATCCTGATGAACGACGGGCGGGTCGCCTTCCTCGACTTCGGGATGACGAAGAAACTCGACCGCGAGCAGATCCTGCTCGAGCAGCGCGCCTTCGACGCCGCCTCGCGCGACGACCCGGAGGCGTTCCGCCAGGCCCTGCACGAGCTCGGCTTCGTCAAGAACCCCTCCAAGCTCGACGCCGAACGGCTGCTCGAACACATGCAGGCGATCGGCGGCTGGTACGTGCAAGACCGCGAGATCGAAGTCGACGCGAAGCTGGTGATGAAGATCATCGAGGTGACCAACGACCCGCGCAGCGAGTACTTCGACCTGATGCGGCGCGAGTCGATCCCCGCCGACGAGCTGATGGGACGGCGGATGGAGATCGGCGTCGTCGCCGTGCTCGGGCAGCTGCGGGCGAAACGCAACTGGCACCGGATCCTGCGCGAGTGGGTCTACGCCGACGCGCCCGCGACCGAGCTCGGCCGCGAAGAGTGGGAGTACTTCGAGGAGCGGGGTCTAAAGCAAACCCCGGGTCTCGCCGAAACTCCTTGAGATGAAGCGAATCAGGCGCGGCTGGGCGCTGACCAAGAAAAGCTGGGCGCTGCTGAACGGGCATCGCGAACTGGTCCGGTTCCCGCTCTACGGCGGGATCGCGACGATCATCCTCGGGCTGGTGTTCCTCGGGCCGGGGGCGTTCGCGCTGGACAAGCACACCTACGGGATCGGCGTGCCGCTGATCGTGATCGGGATCTACGTGCTGAGCGTGGCCGGGATCTACTTCAGCGTCGGCCTGGCGGCCTGCGCCGACCTCATCTTCCGCGGCCAGGACGCGACCGTCAGCGACGGGATCGCGGTCGCCAACGCGCGCTTCACGCAGATCTGCGGCTGGGCGGCGCTCTCCACCGCGATCGCGCTGATCATCGGCCTGCTCGAGAACCAGGGCGGCGCGCTCGGCGACATCGCCGGCCGCCTGATCGGCACCGCCTGGTCACTGGTGACGTTCCTCGCGGTCCCGGTGATCGCGATCGAGGGCCCCGGCCCGCTGCAGACGCTGAAGCGCTCCGGCGCGCTCTTCAAGCAGCGCTGGGGCCAGCAGATCACCGGCAACCTGGCGATCGGCGGCATCGTCTTCCTGCTCGGCCTCCTGCCGGGCATCCTCCTGATCGTCGCCGGGGTGATCGTCTGGCCCTCGATCGGGTTCGCCGGCGCCCTGCTGGTCGTGATCGGCGCGCTCGTCGTCTGCGTCGCGCTGCTGATCTCGAAGGCGCTCAGCGGCGTCTTCGGCGTCGCCCTCTACCGCTACGCGCTCGAAGGCGAAGTGCTCGGAGGCTTCACCCAGGAAGACCTGGAGAGCGCGGTCAAACCGAAGCGCGGCGCGAAGCTCCCCGGCGCCACCCCCGGCACCGTCTAGGCCGATGGCCCGCACCGCGATCCTCGATGCCCCGCCGGCCGCGCCGGTGCGCGATGCGCGCCCGGTGTGCTCGATGCACGGCGGCCCGCCGAGCGTTCACTCGAGCCGGCTGTCGGCGGGTCGCGCAACAATGCACAGGCGTGGGCCGAGCGTCCCTTCCTCGCCTAGAGGTCGAGGCGCTGGTAGAGGCGCGGGTCGTTGGAGACCAGGCCGTCTACGCCCATGTCGACGAGTTGGCGGAGGCGCTTCTCGTCGTCGACGGTCCAGGCGATCAGCTCTACCCCGGCGCGCTTGCAGATGCGGGCGAGCTTGGCGCTGATCAGCGGGTGGTAGACCCACATCGCGAAGACGCCGAACTGAGGCAGTTTCTCGGCGGCGAGGCCGGGCAGTTGCAACCGCATCATCTGCAGCGCCCCATGCAGCACCGGCTTGGCCCAGGGACGGCGGTTGTAGTCCCGGCCCGCTTTGGGATAGGTCCAGCCGCGGCGCAGGTTCGGTTCCAGTTCGAGCACGCGTTTCAGGACGTGCATCTCGGTCGTCGAGATCATCGCCCTCTCGATCAGGCCGCGCTCGCGCAGGGCGTCGACGAACTCCTCCTCGCGCCCCGGGAGTTTGATGTCGAGGTCGATCTCGATCTGGTCGAGCGGCGGCTCAAGGAACGCGTCGAGCGCCTCGGGCAGCGTCAGCGGCGGGTGCGCTTCCTGCGTCGCCCAGTCGTGGGCGACCATCAACGGCGCCCGCTGCTCCATCGGCAGTTCGGCGTCGCGCACCCAGATCACGTCGAGCTCGATCGTGTCGACGCCCGCCTCGGCCGCTGCCTTGAAGCTCTCGACCGTGTTCCCCCGCGCGATCAGGTCGGCCCCCTTGTGCCCGACCAGTCGCAAAGGCCTAGAAGAGCTGATTCTCGCCGGCGAAGATCTCGGAGACCGAGTCGTCGGTGAAGATCCGGCGGATCGAGTCGGCGAAGGTGCCGGCGGTCGAGAGCACGGTGATGTTGTCCGGGGCGCCGGGGCGCAGCGGGATCGTGTCGGTGACGACGATGCGCTCGATCGGCGAGGCCGCCAGCCGCTCGTAGGCGGAGCCGGAGAAGACGCCGTGGGTGGCGACCGAGATGACCCGCGCGGCGCCCTCGTCAAGCGCCGTCTGGGCGGCCGCGGTGAGGGTGCCGGCGGTGGCGATCATGTCGTCGACCAGGACCGCGGTCTTGCCCTTCACGTCGCCGACCACGTAGCCGATCTCGGCGACCGCCTGGGCGGGCCGCTCCTTCTCCATCACCGCCCACTGGGTGCCGACGCGGCGGGCGAAGTTGCGGGCCGTCTTCACCCGGCCGGCGTCCGGAGAGACGATCACCAGCTCATCGGTCAGTTCCTGATCGATGAACCACTGGGTCAGCATCGGCATCGCGGTCATGTGGTCGACCGGGACGTGGAAGAAGCCCTGCACCTGGCCGGCGTGGAGGTCCATGGTGAGGACGCGGTCGACGCCGACCGCCTCCAGGGTCTTGGCGACGATCCGCGCCGTGATCGGCTCGCGCGGGGCCGACTTCTTGTCCTGGCGGGCGTACCCGTACCAGGGCATCACGGCGATGATCCGGTGGGCGGAGGCCCCCTGGGCGGCGTCGATCATCGTCAGCAGCTCGACCAGCGAGTCGTTCGGGGTCAGCCCGGTCTGCTCGTTGCCGCAGGTCGACTGCACGATGAAGACGTCGGCGCCGCGGATCGATTCCTCGTAGCGGCAGTAGACCTCGCCGTCGGCGAACGTCTTCAGCGTCACCTGGCCGAGGTCGATATCGAGTTTCTGGGCGATTTTCGAGGCCAGTTCGCCGGAACTGCGTCCGCCGAAGACCATCATCCGCTTCTCGTAGGCGTGGGAGATTGCCGTCGAGGCCATCGGCCCCTCCTCGAGCGTGCTCACTTGTCCTGCTCCTCTCGCATCTTCGCCGCCTTGTCTGCCGCGTAGCCGTCGATATTGCGTTGCGCGTTCTCAGAGACGGCAAGAGCCCCTTCCGGGACATCGTCCTTGATCACCGCGCCGGCGCCAGTGTAAGCGGAGTCGCCGACCTCTACCGGGGCGATCAGCATCGTGTCGACGCCGATCCGCACGTCACGCCCGACAGTCGTCCGATTCTTGACGAAACCGTCGTAATTAGCGGTGATCGTGCCCGCGCCGAGGTTGGACCCCGCGCCGATGTCGGCATCGCCGACATAGGACAGATGGGGGACCTTGGCCCCCTCGCCGATGTGGGAGTTCTTGATCTCGACGAAGGCGCCCGCCTTGGCACCGGCCTCGAGCACGGTGCCGGGGCGCAGGTAGGAGAAGGGGCCGACGGTCGCTCCGTCGCCGACCTTGCAGGTGTCGAGGTGGGAGCGCAGGACGGTCGCCTCGGCCCCGATCTCGGAATCGACCGCGGTGGTGTGAGGGCCGACCGTGGCCCCGGCCCCGACCGCGGTAGGGCCGCGCAGGCTGGTGCCCGGCTCGATTCGCGCGTCGGCGCCGATCTCGACGTCAGCGTCGATCCAGGTCGAGGCCGGGTCGACGACGGTGACCCCGGCGAGCATGTGCGCCTCGAGCAGGCGGCGCCGGGCCTCGGCCTCGACCGCAGCGAGGTCGACCCGGTTGTTGATCCCCATCGTCACCGCGAGGTCGTCGGTCCGGAAGGCGGCGACCGTGCGCCCCTCGGCGCGCAGGGCGGTGAAGACGTCGGGCAGGTAGTACTCGCCCTGGGCGTTGTCGTTGGAGAGCCCGGCGAGGGCGGCCGCGAGCGGCGCCGCGTCGAAGATGTAGGTGCCGGCGTTGATCTCACGGATCGCCAGCTGGGCGGCATCGGCGTCGCCGGCCGCTTTCGCCTCGACCACCGCTTCGACGTCGCCGGCGGCGGTACGGACCACGCGCCCGTAGGACGCCGGGTCGTCGAGCTCGATCGTCAGCATCGTCGCCGCCGCCTCGGAGGATCCGTGCGCCTCGACCAGCGCCGCGATCAGCTCGGCGGAGATCAGCGGCACGTCGCCGGAGAGGACGAGGACGGTCTCGGCCTCCTCGATCAGCGGCAGCGCGGCGCGGATCGCCCCGCCGGTGCCGTCGGACCGCGGCTGCTCGACCGTCTCCACCCCGTCGGGGAGCCCGGCCGAGATGTCGCGCCCGGGCGAGACGATCGCCGCCACCCGCCCGGTGACGCCGCCGGCCTCGCGCGCGGCAAGGATCGGCCAGGCGACCATCGGCCGCCCGCAGACGGGATGGAGCATCTTCGGCGTCGAGGAACGCATCCGCGTTCCCTCGCCCGCCGCCATGACCAGGACAAGGGGGGTTGCCACTGCCTCCCAGAATATTCGCGCCGGCCGCCCGGCGTCGGGATCAGGCGGGACTGGCGGAATTCCCCCGCGCGGCGCGCTCAGGCGTCGCGGGAAAGTTCTTTGCCGACCGAGGCGACCGAGATCAGCGTCCAGCCGGCGAAGATCAGGTCGATGCCGACCAGCAATCCGATCGCCCAATCGGCGCTGGAGGGGAACTTCGCCAGCACGAGGATGCCGATGATCAGGCCGCAGACGCCGCTCAGGCCGACCCAGCCGGCGTTCGGGGTGCCGCGGCCGAGGAAGGCGACGATCACCCGGGTCAGTCCCATGATCAGGAAGTAGATGCCGAGCACCAGGGTCAGCGTCAGGGTGCCGTTGTGGGGCTCGACGATCAGCCAGAGGCCGACGACGAAGGTGAGGATCGCCCAGGCGAGGCGGGCGAGGAAGCTGCCGACCCCGTGCGCGGCGAAGGCCGCGGCGGCGAGCACGGCGCTGACGACGACGAGGACGATGCCGATGAAGATCGCGGCGCCGAGGGCGAAGAGCTCCGGCAGGATGATCGCGACGACGCCGACGCAGATCGCGACGATGCCGATCGTGCGCAGCGCCGCGCCAGGTCTGCGCCAGGCCCGCGCGCACCTCAGGGTCGAGTGATGCTCCTCCGTACTCCATGGACAAGAACCCTATTCCGGGGGAAGGACTCGAACCCTCTCTTCCAGGACCAAAACCTGGCGTGCTGGCCAAATACACCACCCCGGACCGCGGCCCGGAGGGTAGCGCCGGAGGCGCGTGGTGGCGGCGTCAGTCCTCGGCGGCGCGGGCGACCTTGCCGCCGCCGGCGCCCGGCTCCAGCGCCGGGCCGCGCGGCGAGGCGATGCCGAGCACCCGCATCGCCTTCAGCCCGAGGCCGAGCTTCTCCCGCCCTTCGGTCGCCGAGACGTCGTGCCCGCAGAGCTCCCGCACCCGCTCCAGGCGGTAGCGGACCGTGTGGCGGTGGGTGAAGAGCTGTTTGGCGGTGGCGGCGACGTTGCCGTCGTTGTCGAGGTAGGCCTCGACCGTGGCGACCAGCTCGGTCTCGTACTGCTCGTCGTAGTCGGCGAGCGGCTGGATCGTCTCGGCGTAGAAGCGTTCGAGCTCGGCCGGGTCGTCGCTCATCGCCGGCAGCAGCAGGCGGTAGGCGCCGGTGTCCTCGAAGGCGAGCAGCGGCCGGCCCTCGGCCTCGCCGACGTTGACCGCGAGGCGCGCCTCGGAGCCCGCCCGGTAGAGGTCGACCGGGTCGGCGGAGCGGCGGCTGCGGCCGATCGTGACGTGGAAGCCGGTGAGGCTGTCGGCGAGCTCGCGGGCGAGCCCGGCGGCGGCGCGGGCGAGCCGCTCGTCGTCCTCGGCGGGGACGATCACCGCGATTTCGGCGGCCGGCTCGGCGTGCTCGGTTGTCGCCAGGCTGCCCGGCGCCAGGGAGCGCAGGGCGCGCAGGGCGAGGGTGAGGACGCGGCCGCGCCACTCCCCCGTCTGGGCGGCGCGCGGGGCGGCGCGGAGGACGAGGACGCCGGCGCCGCGGTCGAGGTCGGCGCCCAGCTCGGCGCCGCGGGCGACGATGTCGCCGCGGTCGGTGACCTTGCGCGAGAGGACGTCGTTGACGAAGGCGCTCGCCACCTCCTCGCTGGCCCATTCGGGGGCGCGGGAGCGCTCCAGCTCGAGCGCCAGCAGCGTCGTGACCATGCGGGCGATCGAGGGCGCGGGCGGCGCTTTGGCGCGGTAGCGGAGCTCGCCGACCGCGCTGTCGGCGACCCGCAGTTCGACGATCGTCACCCCCTCGCCGCCCGAGAGCAGCCGTTCCTCCTGGTCGGGGGAGGCGCCGGCGACGGCGAGGACGGCGCTCGAGCGGTCGATCAGGGCGACGCTGGCATCCAGCAGCCGGGCGGCGGCGCGGGCCACCGCGGGCAGCCCGGAACCCGATTCGACCGCCTCGGAAAGGGCGTCTAGCAGCGTCGGATCTTCAGGAGCCACGCGGGTTTCAGCCTCTTCGATTGATGCGGTCACCTACGGATTATCCCCGATGGCGCTTCAAAACCACCAGAGGAGACTTCATGAGCTCGGCGCGTCAGGTGATGAATTCGTGAATTTCGGGCCAGTATTTGACCACGACCAGCCCGATCACGACCCCGCCGACGATCAGCGCCGCCAGCACGAACAGCGAGAGCACCCCGGCCGCGGTTTTTTCCCAGAGCCGGCCCGCGCCACTGAGCGCGGGGCTGAGGATCAGGGCCACGAAGGTGATCAGGCAGATCACCGCCGCGATCCCGAAGAGCACGTACTGATGCCCGATCTTGGCGAGGGCGAAGGGGATCACTGCCGGGGATTGTGGCGCAATTGGCTGACGACGAGGCCGACCGCGGCGGCGAACGAGAAACAGGCGGCGCCGAGCGCCCAGCCGCCGCTGACGTCGCTGAGGTAGTGGACGTTGAGGTAGACGCGGCTGAGGCCGACCAGGGCGGTGAGCACGATCCCGGCGACCACGATCAGGGTCGCCCGCGCCAGGCCGCGGCGCAGGCGGACGACGATCGTCGTCGCCAGCCAGACGTAGATCACCGAGTGGGCGGCGTGGCCGCTGGGGAACGACGAGCCGGAGCTGCCGACCAGCGGGTCGGGCGGGCGCGGCCGGTCGACCGCCGCCTTGATCTCGTGGAAGCCGATCGTGATCAGGACCATCCCGGCGAGCAGGACGCCGAGCTCGGTCCAGTGCCGGCGCCAGGCGAGCGCCGCCGCGCAGACCGCGGTCAGCGCCCAGACGAAGCCGCCCGAGCCGAGGAAGGTGATGACCTTGGAGAAGTCGGTCGTGAAGCTGCCGCGCAGGGCGTTGGCGACTTCGACCGCGGTTTCGTCGCCGGGGGTCGGGCCGGGGTCGCGGCCGATCACCACGATGTAGGCGATCAGGACGAAGAGGGCGACGGCGAGGACCGCCATCAGCGAGGTGAATTCGAGGCCGAAGGTGCCGCCCGGGGTGAGCCGGTCGCCGACGAAGCGCAGCTGGGTCTCGTAGCGGCGGCCGAGCTTGGTGATCCAGCGGCTCCAGGAGTGGGCGTCGAGCCAACGGACCGCCTCCTTGCGGTTCTCGGCGACGCGCAGGTACCGGGTCGCCCAGATCACCCCGACGACGACGGCGATCAGCGCGCCGAGCAGGACGGCGCCTTTGCCCGCGTACTTGATCGCGGTGTCGATCGAGCGGGAGAAGACGTAGCCGATCACGATCGTGGCGCTGACCCAGATCCCGCAGCCGAGCACGCTGTAGGGGATGAACTGGCGGAAGCGCATGCCGGAGCTGCCGGCGATGAACGGGGCGAAGGCGCGGACGAAGCCGACGAAGCGGCCGATGAAGATCGTTTTGCCGCCGTGGCGGGAGAAGAAGTCCTCGACCTGTTTGAGCCGCTCGTGGGAGAAGCCGAAGCGCGGGCCGTGCTTGAGCAGGAACTCGCGGCCGAGGCGGCGGCCGAGGAAGAAGCTGGTGACGTCGCCGCCGACGGCGCAGGTCCAGGCGAGGGCGATGGTGACGTAGAGGTCGATCGAGCCCTGGCCGGCGACGGCGCCGCCGAGCAGCATCACGGTCTCGCCGGGGGCGATGAGGCCGATGAAGGCGCCGGTCTCGGCGAAGGCGAAGAAGCCGACCAGGGCGTAGGTCCAGGCGCCCAGCGCGTTGGCGACGTCCTCGAGCAGCTTCTCCAGGTCGAGCACCTGGGTGAAGAGGTAGTAGGCGATCCCGATCGCGACGACGATCGCGGCGCGGCTGGCCCACTTGCGTTGCTTCGGCGTTCCCGGGAGTTTCATCGGATTGCTCGCAGGGGCGGGGCTGCCGTAACGCCCGCCGGACGCGCCTGCGGCGCTGAGTGTCCGGCGGACATCACGGCATCCCCGCCTGTGGGGCGCTTCCGGCCATACAGACGATTGCGTCGTCGCGGTCGAATGACGACGCGGCGCGCTCGGCTTGCTTGAGGCTGGCGAAGAGGCCGACGGCGGTCGGGCCGGAGCCGCTCAGGAAGACGGCGAGGGCTCCGGTGCTGCGCAACAGGTCGAGGGCGGTGCCGATGTCGGGGCGCAGGGAGATCGCCGCCGGCTCTAGGTCGTTCACCAGGAGATCGGTGTAGGTGAGCGGGGAGGCGCCGGACGCCGGCGGCGGCGCGGAGTTCGGCGGCGATGCCGGCTAGCGTCGACTCCTCGCGGCCGAGGCCGAGCCGGTCGGCCTCGTCGAACACCGCCTTGGTCGAGAGGCCGCCGCCGCCCGGCAGGAGCAGCGCCGCGTGCGCGGCCGGGGCGGGCAGCGGCTCGACCCTCTCCCCGCCCCCTGCACCAGCGCCAGCGCGGGACGGAGCTGCGAGGGAACGTCGGCGCCCAGTTCGGCCGCGATCGCCGGCAGGTCGGCGAGCGTGCCGGACGCCAGTCGCAGAATCGCCGCCGCGTCCGCCGACCCGCCGCCGAGGCCGGCGGCGACCGGGGTCCGCTTCTCGATCTCGATCCGCAGCGGCGGGCCGTCCCAGCCGCGCTCGCGCAGCTTCGCCAGCGCCCGCGCCGCCAGGTTCTCCCCCTCGACCCCGGCGCAGATCACCTCGTCGCGCTCGGCCTCCTCGATCCGGATCAGGTCGGCCAGCGCCAGCGGCTCGAACAGCGAGCAGAGTTCGTGCAGCCCGTCGGGGCGCGGGCGGCCGAGGTAGAGGCCGAGGTTCAGCTTGGCGGGGGCGTGGACGAGCATCGCGGTGGGATCCCTGACCGAATCAGGAATCCTCGCGATGGAGGATCGCGGAGAGGGCGGCGAATTGGGCCGGCGCGAGGCTCTCTGCACGCGCGTCCTCGGGCAGCCCCAGCTCCGCCAGGCCGGCGCGAGCCGCCGTGCGCGGGTGCTGCACGCCGCGCAGACCGGTGAGCTCGAGCGAGCGGCCGAGCGTTTTGCGGCGGTGGGCGAAGGCGGCGCGGACCAGGTCGCGGGTCGCCCGGTCGGCGCCGGGGCCGGTGCGGCGCAGGCGCAGGATCGCCGACTCGACCCGGGGGCGCGGCTTGAACACCGCCGGGTCGACCTTGCGGATCAGTTCGACCTCGCAGGCCAGCTGGGCGATCGCGGTCGGCGCCCCGTAGGTCTTGTTGCCGGAGCCGGCGCGCAGGCGCTCGGCGATCTCCAGCTGCACCATCACGGTCCAGGTCCGGAGGCTCGGCAGCGCGGCGATCGTCTCCAGGATCACCGGCGTCGCCACCGAGTAGGGCAGGTTGGCGACCATCGCGTTCGGCGCCGGCTCGAAGGCGGCGAAGTCGATCTTCACCGCGTCGCCCCAGTGCAGGGTGACGTTGGGCAGCGCCGCGGTCGGGGCCAGCGCCTCCTCCAGCCCGCGGTCGATCTCGACCGTGTGCAGGTGGGCGACCCGCGGCGCCAGCCGCTCGCTCAACACCCCTTCGCCGGCGCCGACCTCGAGCACCACGTCGTCGGGCCCGACCCCCGAGTCGCGGACGATCGCGTCGAGCAGGTTCGGGTCGGCGAGGAAGTTCTGGCCGAGCCTGACCACGGCCGGCTACCAGCCGAAGAGCGCGCGGGCGTTGGCCTCGACGGTGCCCTCCAGCTCCTCGTAGGTGACGCCGCGCTCGGCGGCCACGACCTCGGCGGTGGCGACCACGTTGGCCGGCTCGTTGCGTTCCTTGCGGCGCACCTGCGGGGTGAGGAAGGGGGCGTCGGTCTCGACCAGGATGCGGTCCTCGGGCACCTTCGCGGCGGCGAAGCGGAGGTCGGCCGAGCGCGGGTAGGTGACGTTGCCGGCGAAGGAGACGTACCAGCCGCGCTCGGCGGCGTCGGCCACCTTCTGCGGGGCGGAGAAGCAGTGCAGGATCACGGTGTGGCCGGCGGCCCGCTGGTCGAGGGTGGCGAAGATCTCGTCGATCGCGGTGCTCTCGCCGTCTTTGTCGCGGGCGTGGATGACGATCGGCAGGCCGAGGTCGATCGCCACCTCGATCTGGCCGGCGAAGGCGCGCCGCTGGTCCTCGGGCGGAGGAGGTGTCGCGGTAGAAGTCGAGCCCGGTCTCGCCGATCGCCCGCACCATCGGGTGGGCGGCGAGCTCGGCGAGCGCCGCCTGCGCCGCCTCGTCGAAGCCGCCCGCGTCGTTCGGATGGCGACCGACGCTGGCGAAGACCGGCTCGTTCTGCTCGGCCTGGGCGATGACCTGGGCGTTCGTCGTCTCGTCGAGCCCGACGTTCAGCATCCGCCCGACGCCCGCCGCGTCCGCCGCCTCGAGCAGCTCGACGGTCGGCTTCTCGCAGAGGAAGAGGTGGGTGTGGGAGTCGATCACCCGCCCCAGGTTAGGGGCAGGCGAAGCTCGACAGCGGATTCGGGATCGGCGCGGCTTTTTTGAGTTCGAGCGGCGGGAGTGCACCGATGAGGCTGAGGCCGCCGATCGCCGTCCCGAGCCCGTTCGACTGGTTCGTCAGTTCTTTCGTCTGCGAGCAGAGCGCGTTCACTTTGGTGACCGAGGCGACCGCTTCCTGCAGCTGCGTCGGGGAGATCCCCTGCAGTTTCGACAGCATCCCGCTGAGTTCGCCGGGGTTGATCCCTTTCAGCACCGATTCCACCTGGGTGAGTTTGCTGGTCAGCGACTGGACCTGTTTTTCCAGACCCTGCTGGCTGAGGCCTTTTTCGCCGCCGACGCCACCTTCGCCGCCGACGCCGTTTTCACCGTTCACACCGTTTTCCCCGCCTTCGCCGGACGGGCCGGCGACGCTCCAGGAGACCTTCTTCTCACCTTTGCGGCACTTGGTCTTCTTGGCGACGAGCCGCACCGCGCCCTTGCGTTTCCCCTTCGCCTTGTAACAGGCGTAGACGCGGCCGTCCTTGCCGACCAGGGCGCCGTTGGCCGCGCCCGCGACCACCGCCGCGCAGAGTGCCGCCGCGGCGAGCAGCGCGAGGGCGAGCATGCCGAACCGGCTCCCGGAGATCCCAAATCCCATGCGCGGAACTTTCCCATCCACGAGCGTCCCAAAGCAACATCAGTTTTTGGGCCGAAAGACCCTTTGCGGGGTTCGTTATCCGCCCTATGGACGGATAAGGAACCGCGCTAGACGGGCTGGTCGATCTTCGGGAAGAGCGGCGCGATCCGCTCGACCTGCTGGCCGCCGCCGCGCGAGCCGAGATCGGCGAGGCCGCGCCCCTCTTCGGCGAGGGTGGCGAGCAGCGTCTCCGCCGTCGCCGGCAGGTAGGGCACCAGCATCAGGGTGACGACGCGGAGCCCCTCGATCAGGTTGTAGAGCACCTCGTCGAGGCGGGCGGGGTCGGCCTCGTCCTTGGCCAGCACCCACGGCGCCGTTTCCTCGACGTAGCGGTTGAGGCGCCGGACCAGCACCCACGCCACCTCCAGCGCCTGGCTCAGCTCGGCCGTGTCGATCAGCCCGGAGAAGCGGTCGGGCGCGCCTTCGAAGTCCTCCATCAGCACCGCGTCGACCTGCGCCTCGGGCACCGTGCCGTCGCGGTAGCGGTCGACCATCGCCAGCACGCGGCTGGCCAGGTTGCCGTAGTCGTTGGCGAGCTCGGTCTCGTAGCGGGCCTCGAAGCCGGCGGTGGAGATCGAGCCGTCCTGCCCGAAGCTGACCTCGCGGAAGAGGTAGAAGCGCAGCGCGTCGGCGCCGAAGCGCTCGATCACCGCGAACGGGTCGAGCACGTTGCCGAGGCTCTTCGACATCTTTTTCTCCCCCATCAGGAGGAAGCCGTGGATCACCATGCGGCGCGGCGGCTCGAGCCCGGCGGCCATGCAGAGCGCAGGCCAGATCACCGCGTGGAACTTGAGGATGTCCTTCGCCATCACGTGCAGGTCGGCGGGCCAGAAGCGCTCGCTCAGGTCCTCGCCGGGGCGGGCGAAGCGCAGCGCGGTGACGTAGTTGAGGAGGGCGTCGAACCAGACGTACATCCGCTGCTCGGGGTCCCAGGGAAGCGGCAGGCCCCATTTCAGCGTCGGGCGGGAGAGCGAGACGTCCTCGAGCCCGCCTTTGATGAAGGCGACCGCCTCGTTGCGGCGGAAGTCGGGGACGACGAAGTCCGGCTGCCCCTCGTAAAGCGCTTCCAGCCGCTCCTGGAATTTGGAGAGCTCGAAGAACCAGTTCTCCTCCTCGACCCAGTCGAGCGGGATCTCGTGGATCGGGCAGGTGTTGCCCTCCGCAACCTCGCGCTCGGTTTTGAAGTCGGCGCAGCGGGGGCAGTACCAGCCCTGGTAGGAGCCCTTGCGCACCCAGCCGTTGTCGTAGACGCGCTGCATGATCTCGGCGACGACCGCTTCGTGGCGCGGGTCGGAGGTGCGGATGAAGAAGTCGTTGGTGGCCCCGATGATCGGCCCGAGGTTCTCGAACTTGGCCGCGTTCCGATCGACCAGCTCTTCCGGCGAGATCCCCTCTTTCGCCGCCGCCATCTCGATCGGCTCGCCGTGCTCGTCGGTCCCGGTGAGGAAGAACACGTCCTCCCCCCGCTGCCGGTGATGGCGGGCGATGATGTCCGCGGCCATGGTCGAGTAAGCGTGCCCCAGATGGGGCTCCGCGTTGACGTAGTAGATCGGCGTGGTGACGTAGAAGCGCTCGGCGGGCATACCGGACCGAGCCTACTTACAACGTCTAACCGACAAGAGAGCTCCAAGCTCGGGTGAGTCCCGTTTGGCGAAAGGAAGTTGAGGGCATTCGGGCTGCAGTGAAGGCCGCCGTCGCCCTCGTCTCGGTTCTGGTCCTGCTCTCCGCGAGTGCCGCAACGGCAAGCACTGCGGCCCCACCCGCGGGCACCTCCACCGTCCTTTGCAAGCGGAAGACGTTCCCGGGGAGGCTCAATCCGACCGACCCCGGGCGCTACTCCTACCAACCGTCGCACTGCGTGGTCGAGGTCCGCAGATCGCGCCTGCCGGAGACGAAAAGGTTCCAGTCTTTCTTCGGGATCAAGTGGCATCGTTGGGACGCCCGGTCCGCGGAAGCCTCGGCGAAGATTCCGATCCGCACCGAAAACCTGAAGACCGGCGAAGAGGGGTGGGGCCTCAGCCCGGTCACGCTCACTCTCAGTCGGCCAGTCAACAGATGCGGACATCTGGTCTTCAGCCACGCGGAGATCAGTCATTTCATCGTGACCGCCAGCTATTCCTTGCGCCTCGATCGGGTGCCGATCCTCGGTCGCGGCTGTCCCCCGGGGTAGGCGGCGACCGCTACGTGATCAGGGGATGCGAAGACCTCGCCATCCTTCGGACCAAGAACGGCTTCGAAGGGGAGGCTTGCGCCCTTCCAAGCCATCGGTAGGCCGATCAGGTCGCGACTTTCCCCAAGTTCCGCTCCGTCGAGCAGTTTGGCGACCGTGTGCGGGCCGCCGAGGCGAGCTTCAGCCCCGGGAACTAGGCCACCGGCGAACCGGAACTGAGGCGGTTCGCGGCCCGACGCATCAGCAGTGCGGGGGGTTGACCGTCAGTTCGGTCAGCCGCTGGCCGACGTGGGCGAATTTGTAGCGCTGTTGGAAGCCGAGCGCGGCATATTCTTCCGGGCTCAGCTTGTCCTGGTGGGCGAGGACGCCGAGGATGTTGCTCACCTGGCGGGAGAGCGCGCCCATCTTGGCGACGAGGTGTTCGCACTTGGCGGGCGGGTCGGTCGCTTCCAGCTCCTTGCCGAGTTCCTTCAGTTCCGCGGAGTAGGTCGCGTAGGTCGGTTCGAGGCTGAACTGCGAGGTCGACGTGTGGAGCAGCGCCACCGACTGGGAGGAGGAGTTTTCGAACCGCCTCATCACGCCTTCGAGTTCCTTCGCCCAGACCTGTTCCGGCGTCTTGGCTTCCTTGCCGCCCGCCGCGGTTTCACCGCCCGAGGCGGTGGTGCTCGAGCTCCCCGAGGCGCCGCCGTTCGAAGAGCCGCCACCCCCGCAGGCGCTCAGCAGCAGCGCGGCGACCAACGTCAGAAGGACAGCGGACTTACGCACGGCGGCTGACCCTAGCCGACGCGGTCGCGCGGCTCAGCGCCGCGCCTCGCGCCCGGTCAGCGCTTTGTAGAGATCGTTGGCGCGGGTGCCGGTGAGGGCGGCGACGACGGAGGCGGCGGCGCGCGGGCGGGCCCCCGACTGGACCAGGTGGCGGAGGGCATCGACGGCGAAGCCGACGTCCTGGCCGTGCTCGGCCGCCGCCGCCGGGCCGATCACGAGGACGATCTCACCGCGCACGTCGCCGCGGAAGCGCCGCGCCAGCTCGCCCAGCGTCCCCCGCGCGACTTCCTCGTGGATCTTGGTCAGCTCGCGGCAGATCGCCGCCTCGCGGTCCGGGGCGATCGCCGCCAGCGCCGAGAGGCTCTCCCCCACCCGGCGCGGCGACTCGAAGCAGACGACGGTCTCGGTCGAGCGCAGCACCCGCTCCATCTCCCCCGCCCGCCGCGGCAGGAAGCCCTCGAAGCGCCAGCGGTCGGTCGGCAGCCCGGAGGCGACCAGCGCCACCGGCACCACCGAGGGCCCGGGCAGCACCGTCACCTCGAGGTCACGGTCGATGCAGCGGCGGATCAGCTTGAAGCCGGGGTCGGAGATCCCCGGCATGCCCGCGTCGGAGACCAGCGCCACGGTGTAGCCGCGCTCGATCTGCCCGGTCAGCTCGACCGAGCGGGCCTGTTCGTTGCCCTCATGGTTGGAGATCAGCCGCGGCGCCGGGCGGATCGCCAGGCGGTCGAGCAGCTGGCCGGTGCGGCGGGTGTCCTCGCAGGCGATGACGTCGGAGGAGACGAGCGCCTCGCGGATCCGCGGGCTGACGTCATCGAGGTTGCCGATCGGCGTCGGGCAGACGACAAGCGCGCCCGGCATCAGCTCTCGTTCTCGGC
Source organism: uncultured Solirubrobacterales bacterium (assembly GCA_963791095.1). Taxonomy (GTDB): domain Bacteria; phylum Actinomycetota; class Thermoleophilia; order Solirubrobacterales; family 70-9; genus VAYN01. The sequence continues at coordinate 47,808 of CAWBRE010000020.1, read as the reverse complement.
CGCGGTCTGTTTCTCGAGCTCGGTGCGGGCCAGCGCCGCGGCGCCGATCATCCCGGCGTCGGCGCCGAGCGACGCGGCGACGATCGGGGTCTCGTTCATCGGCCGCAGCGCCCGCTCGCGCACTTCTTTGCGGGCCGGGTCGAGCAGCAGGTCGCCCGCTTTGATCACGCCGCCGCCGATCACGATCACTTCCGGCTCGAAGATGTTGGCGAAGCTGGCGCAGGCGACGCCGAGCCGGCTGCCGATCAGGTCGAAGACCCCGATCGCGGTCTCGTCGCCGGCCAGGGCCGCTTCGGTGACCGCGAGGCCGTCGACCTCCTCCCCGTCGGCGAGCAGCTTGCCGAGCGCCGAGTCGGGCGCCGATTCGGCGGCGGCGTGGCCCTCGCGGCCGAGCGCCGTCCCCGAGGCGAGCGACTCGACGCAGCCGTGGTTCGGGCAGTTGCCCTGGCAGGGCGGGCCGTCGGCCTGGATCACGACGTGGCCGAGCTCGGCCCCCGCCCCGGTCGCGCCGCGGAAGATCTGGCCGCCGAGGATCAGCCCGCCGCCGATGCCGGTGCCGATCGTCAGCAGCACCGTGGTCGGCTTCTCGCGGGCGGCGCCGTAGAGGTACTCGGCGTAGGCGGCGACGTTGCCGTCGTTGTCGAGGAAGACCGGCAGGCCGACCCGTTCGGAGACGACGTCGCGGACCGGCAGTTCGAGCAGCGGCAGGTTGACCGCGGAGACCGCTTCGCCGCGCTCCTGGTTGATCGTCGCCGGGATCCCGAGGCCGACGGCGACCGCGTCGGGGCGCGCTTTCCGCGCCTCGTTCACCTCGCGGACCAGCAGCTCGACCAGTTCGTCCTGATCCTGGCCACGGGAGGTCTCGCGGCTCTCCCAGAGGGTCTCGACTCCGGAGAGGACGCCGATCTGCATCTTCGTCCCGCCGAGGTCGACCCCGATCGTCTCGGCATCGCTCATCCGGACCTAGGCTAGTAGTCCTGCCGTCCGGGCGGTGCGGCGGCGGGCGGCGCCGCAACGGCCTTCCCGTCCGCCTTGCAGGCGGATCGCGTCATCCGGCGAAGTTCGTTGTTCCTAAGGAACCTCGGCTACGGTTTCGGACCTTTCATATGCCTGACGACGCAGATCAGCGGCCGCAGGGGCCGCCTGAAGAGAGCCCGCAAGGGCAGGAGGGGCAGCCCGAGTACCGGGTGTACCGCTCCCGGCGGGGGATCTTCTCCCGCGGCGGCGACGTGCCGAAATCCGAGGACGCGGCGGGCGCGGGACGCGGGGCCGGGGGCGGCGGGCCGGGCCGTCCGGGCGGCCCCGACGACGCGGGCCGCACCAACTACGGCCGCGGCGGCCGCGGCGGGCCGCACCTGCCTCAGGTCAAGCTGCCCTGGAAGCGGCGCGAGGAACGCGGCGCGCGCTCCGGCCGGCGCAAGCCGCCGGCGCGGCGGATCGCCTTCTGGCTGGGGATCGCGATCGTCGGCTGGATCGTCGTCAGCCTGCTCGCCTTCGCCGTCTCCGCCCAGCTCCAGTCCTTCAAGCTCTCGGGCGAAGCCAAGGACGCCCTGCACGGCAACCCGTTCATCCTGCCGAGCGCCCAGAACATCCTCGTGATGGGCACCGACGCCCGCCCGCCGAACACCAAGGAACCGGGCGCGGCGCACAACCCCAAGTGCTACGAACAGCAGGAAAAGGGCGAGGCGCCGCACGCCCCCTGCTCGGAAGGCGAATACCGCGCCGACACGCTGATGGTGATCCGGGCGGGCGGCGGCACCTTCAACAAACTCTCGATCCCGCGCGACTCCTTCGCCGAAATCCCCGGCAACCAGCCGACCAAAATCAACGCCGCCTTCGCCTACGGCGGCGCCGCGCTGCAGATCAAGACGGTGGAAAAGTTCCTCAACATCAAGATCGACCACGTCGCGATCATCAACTTCACCGGGCTGGAAAAGCTGGTCGACGCGGTCGGCGGGGTGCAGGTCAACGTCAAGCACAAGCTCTGCGCCGACATCGCCGGCGGCGCCGGCCACGGGCAGGGCGGCATCACCCTGCGCCTGGGCCAGGGCGAGAACACGCTGGACGGCGAGCAGGCCCTCGCCTACTCACGGATCCGCGAGCCGAGCGAATGCCCCGGCAAGGGCAAGAGCGCCTACACCTTCGGCTACTCCGACCTCGACCGCGAGAACGCCCAGCAGGAAGTGATCAACGGGATCAAGGACCGCCTCACCAGCATCACCCGCGTCCCCTACAACTTCATCCACGGCCCCTGGATCGGCTGGGACGCGCCGAAAGCGTTCGTCTCCGACATGGGCTTCTTCACCATGCCGCAGCTGGTGCTCGCGGCGGGCATCGGCGGGAGCGGCGCCGCCAACGTCCTCTGCGGGACGAGCAAGAAGGAAGCGGCGAAGTGCGGCGTCGGCCCGGAAGGCTCGATCGAAGTGCCCCAGTCGGTCCGCCGCGCCGCGGTCCACCGGCTGATGGGCTGAGCGCTCGCCGCCCTCCCCCACGCCGGTGCGATTGACCCGGCCATAGGCGGGCTAAGGTGCACTGGCGTCGGGCGAGCGCTGTGGCGCCGGCTAGTCGCTGGACGAAGAAGAGCCCGAGGAGGAGCTCGACGCGGCGGACTTCGAGTCGGAGCCGGAGCTCGAGCCGGAATCCGAGGAGCCGGGACGAGTCGAAGACCGGAGTCCGATTTCGACTCCGAGGAGGAGCCTTCGCCGCCGCCGCCGTTCGACCCGCCGCCCTTACGTTTGCCGTAGTCGGTGTTGTAGAAGCCGGAGCCCTTGAAGTGGACCGCCGGGGCGGTCAGGACGCGGACGCGCGGGGGCGCCGCACTCGACGCACTCGGTCAGCGGCTCCTCCACCATCTTCTGCAGCACGTCGAAGACGTGGCCGTTGTCGCATTTGTACTCGTAGATCGGCACGGACGGACGATTATCGCAGCCGCTACGGTTCGGGCATGTCGACGACCCCACAGGAGAAGCCCGAGACCGAGGTGACGATGGAGGAGATCGTCGCGCTGTGCAAACGGCGCGGCTTCGTTTTTCCCTCCTCGGAGATCTACGGCGGGCTCGGCTCGACCTACGACTACGGCCACTACGGGGTCCTGCTGAAGACCAACGTGAAGAACGAGTGGTGGCGCTCGATGCTGCAGGAACGCGACGACATCGTCGCCCTCGACTCGGCGATCATCCAGAGCCCCAAGGTCTGGGAAGCGTCGGGCCACCTGGCCGGGTTCACCGACCCGCTGGTGCAGTGCCTCGGCAAGTGCAAGCGGCGCTGGCGCGAGGATCACCTGCGCGAGGCGATCGCCGCCGAAGGGGGCGACCCCGAGGGCGAGATCCGCTGCCCGGAGTGCGGCGGCGAGCTGTCGGAGCCGCGCAACTTCAACCTGATGTTCGAGACGCACGTCGGCCCGGTCGCGGGCGAGGGCTCCGAGGTCTACCTCCGCCCGGAGACGGCGCAGGGCATCTTCATCAACTTCAAGAACGTGCTCGGCTTCGCCCGCAAGAAGCCGCCGTTCGGGATCGCCCAGGTCGGCAAGTCCTTCCGCAACGAGATCACCCCCGGCAACTTCATCTTCCGCACCCGCGAGTTCGAGCAGATGGAGATGGAGTTCTTCGTCCCGCCGGCGGAAGCCGAGCACTGGTACCAGGAGTGGATCGGGATCCGCGAGCGCTGGTACACCGATCTCGGCCTGCGCCCCGACCACCTGCGGATCCGCCCGCACGACGCCGACGAGCTCTCCCACTACTCATCGGGGACGAGCGATGTCGAGTACTTCTTCCCGATCGGCTGGTCGGAGCTCGAGGGGATCGCCAACCGCGGCGACTTCGACCTCAAAGCCCACACCGCGGCGTCCGGCGAGAAGCTCGAGTACTTCGACCAGCAGACCAAAGAGCGCTACGTCCCGCACGTGATCGAGCCGGCCGCGGGCGCCGACCGGGCGACGCTCGCCTTCCTCGTCGACTCCTACGAGGTGGAGGAGGTCGAGGGGCGCCAGCGCACCGTGCTGCGCCTCCATCCCCGCCTCGCCCCGGTCAAGGTCGCGGTGCTGCCGCTGGTCTCCAAGGAGGGCCTGCCGGAGAAAGCCCGCGCGATCTTCGCCGACCTGCGCAAGCGCCTCCCCGCCGAGTTCGACGAGGGCGGCTCGATCGGCAAGCGCTACCGCCGCCAGGACGAGATCGGCACCCCCTGGGGCGTCACCGTCGACTTCGACACGATGCAGGACGACACCGTCACCCTGCGCGACCGCGACTCCCTGGAGCAGGTCCGCATCCCGATCGAGGGCCTCGGCGACGAGCTGGTCCGCCGCCTCGAATCCCCCTGGCAGAGCCCAAAGCTCGCCAATTCCTGACTTCGCGCGCCCTCTTTTTTAGGTAGCTGCGCGGAAATTTATCCCCCGCCGGTCAAGGACTGTGGGAGAAACGTCGAATGAACCTCGACCGTACTTCCTGCTCTCGTCTGAATGGAGCCCGCCGTGGCATATGAGATGGACATCCCGAATAGCGACCAGAAGGTCAAGATCCGCAACCCATGGGGGGTCGTGGGACTGACCATCATCACCATCGGGATCTACCACCTGGTCTGGTGGTACAAGGTCAACAAGGAGATGAAGGCCTTCGGCGAGGCGCGCGGCTACGACCTCGGTCGCAACCCGACCAACTCGCTGCTGGCGCTGTTCCCGGGCGGGCTGATCGTCATCCCGGCGCTGATCACCTACTGGCGCGGCACCAAGCGCGTGCAGGGCACCGCTGCATTGGCCGGCCGCGAGCCGGTCAACGGCTGGATCGTCCTGATCCTCTACCTCTTCATCGGGATCGCGATGCCGGCCTACCTGCAGGTGTCGCTGAACGGCGTCTGGCAGCAGGAGCTGGCCGCCGCCCCGGGCGAGGAGGCGCCGCCCGCGCCGGGGGATGCGATGCCCCCGAAGCTCCAGGACGCCTGAGCCGACGCGTGTCGAGTTCTGGTCCCTGGAGGACCAGAACCCGACGTTCAGTTTGAGAGGAACGCTTCGACAGCGGCCGCGTCGGCTTCCAGCCGGCCGGCCGCTTTTTTCGTGACCTTCTCCAGGTGCTCGATCTGCACCTTGCCCTTGGCGAAGCGCCAGGTGGAGACGGCCCGGCCTTCGACCAAGGCGAAGGGACGGAAGATCCCGTTCGTCGTCACCAGCCCCTGGTGCTCGCCGATCACGTCGTCGCGCGAGGCCCAGCCGAGGAGGAGCGGGTCGAAGGCGCCCAGCAGGCGGGGCTCCGGGAGCGGCGCGGGCTCCTCGCGGTTGCGGAGGTCGACGAGGCCGTCGCCGAGCTCGACGGTGCGGCGGGAGATCGCCGCCAGCCCGGCGCGGGCGTCGCGCAGCGGCAGGCCGGCCCAGCGGGCTAGGTCGGCGTCGGTGGCCGGGCCGTGTCCGACCAGGTAGCGGTGGGCGAGCTCCTTCAGGGATGCCTCGCGGTCGGGGAGCGGATGGACCCCCTCCCTCACGAACTGCGGGGAGGTTCGTCCGGGGGTCCATCCGCTCCCCGTTCCGAGCGTCAGCTTCGGGCCGAGCCAGTCGCGCACCGAGACGAAAGCGTGCTCCTTGCCCACCATCGGACCGCGGACGCAGACCCCTTGCAGCGAGGCGTAGAAGAGGACATGGATCAGGGCCTGGCCGGCGGTCGGGACGTCGGCGGAGTCGAGCGCGTCGCGGAGTTCGGCACGGGTGCGCGGGCCGTCCTCGAGTGCGCGGGCGACGACCTCCACCCCACGATCGGCCTTGTCCCCCACCCCGGTCTGCCGCAGCCGCGTCTGGCAGGAGGTCCAGAGCGGCGGCGTGGTCAGCGCCTGCAGCAGCGGATAGTCCTCGGCGCGGATCAGGTGCAGCGTGCCGCGGTTAACCCAGGTGATGATCAACCGCCGCTCATCGAGCGCCCGATCAACGTCCGAAGCGGCCAACCCCTCGCTCCTCGCCCGCACCGCCAACCGCGCTCCCCGCGCGTCCTGCCCCTGGATCGCAAGCAACCGCTCGGCAACGTCAACAGGATCTCGCGCAGGCCGCGTCGCCAACCCCTGCGCGCTGATCCGCGCGGCGTGAACCTCGGCCGCTTTCACCGGCTCGCGAGGAGACCGGATGGACCCCTGGACGAACCTCCCCGCAGTTCGTGAGGGAAGGGGTCCATCCGGTCTCCTCCCCGCATCGCGTCAGAGAAGGGGTCCATCCGACCTCCTCCCGCTCGGCTCAGCCTTTGCCGGAGAGCAAGTTCCAGGTCCGGCGCCAGAAGCTCGGCCCCGGCTCGCCGGCGACGTCGTCGGGCGAGACCTCGATCGTGCCCGGGTTCTTCCCCGGTGCGGCGAGTTGCCCCGCCGCGGCAGCGTCGATCGTGAGGATGACGCCGCGCTCGTAGATGCCCTCCACCTCGGGGGCGTCGACGAATTTGTGGCCGCCGGGGCGGTTGTGCGTGGTGTCGAAGATGACGCCGTCGAAGATGTCTGCCTCCGGCGCGTCGAGCACCTCGACCACCGTTCCCAACCGCACCTCATCGCTGGAGTAGACGGGGATGCCCTTTTTGGCAACCAGGTAAGAGACCTTGGATCCGAGATCTTCCATCCCGCGAGCCTAACGAAGCCGGGCCGCGGCGCCTACACTCGGGGAGGGAATCACCCGAACGGGAAGGGACAGCATGGGAACCAACTTGGCCTCGATCGTCACCGAGAGCGCCGCGCGCGACGCCGCCGCGCCGGCCGTGCGGCTGGGCGAGCGGACGCTCACCTACGGCGAGCTGGCGGACGGAGCCGCGCGCGTGGCGACGCTGCTGCGCGAGCACGGGGTCGAGCCCGGCGACCGGGTCGGGGTGATGCTGCCGAACGTGCCCGAGTTCCCGCTCGCCTACTACGGGATCCTGCAGGCCGGCGCCGTCGTCGTGCCGATGAACGTGCTGCTGAAACGGCGCGAGATCTCCTTCTACCTGGCGGATTCGGGGGCGAAGCTGTTGCTCGCCTGGCACGGGTTCATCGACGAGGCGCGGGCCGGTGCCGAGGAGGCCGGGAGCGAGCTGATCGAGGTCGACCCTGAGTCCTTCGCGGCGACGCTCGGCGCGCTCGAGCCGACCGCCGAGACGGCGGAGGTCGACGCCGAGGACACCGCCGTGATCCTCTACACCTCGGGCACCACCGGCAAACCGAAGGGCGCCGCGCTCGCCCACCGCAACCTCGACGAAAACTCGGAGATCATCTCGCGGACGACGCTGCGGATCGACGCCGGCGACGTCGTCCTCGGGGCGCTGCCGCTCTTCCACACCTTCGGCCAGACGGTGGCGATGAACGCCTCGATGCGGGTCGGCGCCGTCCTCACCCTGGTGCCGAAATTCGACCCCGGCGAGGCGCTGGCGACGATCGAGCGCGACGGTGTCACCCACTTCTACGGCGTGCCGACGATGTACGGGGCGCTGCTCCACCATCCCGACCGGGAGAAGTTCGACACCTCCACCCTGCGGCTCTGCAAGACCGGCGGCGCGTCGATGCCGGTCGAGGTCCTGCACGGCTTCGAAAAGGCGTTCGACACCGAACTGATCGAGGGCTACGGCCTCTCGGAGACCTCGCCGGTCGCCTCCTCGGGGCACCCGAACCAGGTGCGCAAGCCGGGCTCGATCGGCACCCCGATCGAAAAGTGCGAGATGCGGATCGTCGACGAAGACGGCAAGGAGGTGCCCCAGGGCGACGTCGGCGAGATCGTGATCCGCGGGCACAACATCATGAAGGGCTACTGGGACCGCCCCGACGCGACTGCCGAGGCGATCCGCGACGGCTGGTTCCACAGCGGCGACCTCGGGCGCGAAGACGAGGACGGCTTCTTCTTCGTCGTCGACCGCAAGAAGGACATGATCATCCGCGGCGGCTACAACGTCTACCCGCGCGAGGTCGAGGAGCTGCTCTACGAGCATCCGGCGATCCGCGAAGCCGCGGTGCTCGGCGTGCCCCACCCCGAGTGGGGCGAGGAGGTCGGCGCCGCGGTCGTCCTCGAGCCAGGTGAGGAGGTCGCGCCGGAGGAGATCAGCGCCTGGGTGCGCGAGCGGATCGCCGCCTACAAGTACCCGCGCGTGGTCTGGTTCGTCGACGAGCTGCCGAAGGGACCGACCGGAAAGATCCTCAAGCGCGAGCTGGAGGTCCCGGCCGAGGTCAGTTGACGACAGGGGGGAAGTCATACGCGATACCCCGGACCGTCTGCATTTACCCCACGTATACGGGGGCAAATGCAGACAGGACCGCGCACCGTCCGCCGTCGCCCCGGGACCCGGCCCTTCCCCGTCGCGCACTGCCACTGGACAGGCCGGAATCCTCCGGTACTCTCCAGTACCAGCGGGCCAATACGAGGAAGTGGGGGAAGAGATGAGCGTTGCCTCTCAGCGTCTGATGGAGAACGTCACCTACGAGGATCTCTACCAGCGATGGGAGCAGGGCAACTGGAGTGCCTACGACATCGACTTCTCCGCCGACCGCGCCGGCTGGGCCGGCCTCTCCGACATCCAGCGTCGCTCGGCGATGTGGATCTACTCGATGTTCTTCTACGGCGAGGACCGGGTCGCCGACACCCTCGCCCCCTACATCACCGCGGCGCCGACCGAGGAGCAGTCCTACTTCCTCGCCACCCAGCAGGTCGACGAGGTCCGGCATTCGCTCTTCTTCCACCGCTTCTTCAAAGAGGTGATCGGGGTCGGCGGCGAGAGCATCGAGCAGACCCTCGCGGCGACGCTGCCGCAGCTGAACTGGGGCTACCTCGGCGTCTTCAATCGCCTCGACCGGATGGCGGAGGAACTGCGCAAGGACACCTCGCTGCCGAAGTACGCGCAGGCGATCACCCTCTACCACCTGATCGTCGAGGGCAGCCTCGCCCAGCCGGGCCAGCACTTCATCGAGGACTTCTTCGCCAAGGGGGAGACGATGCCCGGCTTCAGCGCCGGGATGGCGAACGTCTCCCGCGACGAGCAGCGCCATATCGGCTTCGGCGTCAAAGTCCTCTCCGAACTGCTCGACCTCTCCAGGCCCTGTGGCGAGGAATGCCGCGCTGCGGTCATCGAGCTGCTGCGCGAAGTCCTGCCCTACAGCCCGGCCGTCTTCCGGCCTCCGAACCTCGACCGCCGATACACCGAGTGCTACGGCTTCACGATGGAGGACATCTACGGCTTCGGGCTGAAGCTGGTGCGGCAGCGCTGGCGGACGATCGGCTTCCCGGTCGAGGAGATGCCGTCCGGCGTCTTCCCCTTCGACCCCGACAAGTCCGAGCAGCAGCTCGCCGACGACCAGGTGCGGCTGATGCTCGGCGGCATCCTCGGCCCGGCCGACGGCAGCGCCACGCCGAGCAACGACCCCGAGCTGATGCGCCTCTACTTCGACATGACCGCGCGGGTCGCCGACCCGGCGGCGGCGAACGGCACCCCGCTCGTCTACCAGTGGAAGTTCTCCGACGCCGAGCCCTGGCACCTGACGATCGACAACGGCTCGACCCACGCCGAGCCTGGCCTCGCGGCGAACCCGGCGGTGACGATCGAGAGCAGCTGGGCCGACTGGATCGCCTCGACCAAGCCGGACGCCGACCCGCTGAAGATGGTGCTGCGCCGCAAGATCCGCCCCCGCGGCAGCATCCGCGAGCTGGCCCGCCTGCGCAAGGTCTTTGCGTAGTTCCGCTTCACCGGCAGCCACTTTCCGGGTCGCAGCGCAACATTTCGGCCGGTCGCCGGTTTAGGCGGCCATGAAGCTGAGCAGTCGAATCCTCGCGAGCGCCGCCGTGGTCGGCGCGCTGGCCTGTGCCCCCGCCGTGGCGCAGGCGGGCACGGTAACCGTCGAAAACATTCCCGGCGACACCAACGAAGCGGTCCTCAAGTTCGTCGCCGCGAGCGGCGAGGCGAACCGCCTGACGGTGAAGCCGACGACCGTGATCAGCCCCGGGGTCGGCAACGTCACCGTGATCGACGAAGGCGCTCCGTCGCAGGCGGGAACGGGCTGCAGCGGCGGTGGACCGGCCGGCTCGACTGTGACCTGCGAAGTGCACCCGCCAAAGCCGGCCGACAGCGGCACCTGCAACACCCACGACTGCCTCCCGCCGCCGATCCCCGGTACCGCGTGGAGGACCCGGATGACGATCGAACTCGGCGACGGCAACGACACCTTCGACGGATCCGGTTTCAGCGGCGCGTACACCCAGGAATGGAAAGAGGAAGTCAACGGCGGCCCCGGCGACGACACGATCTCGACCGGCGGCGGCAACGATCGGATCGTGCCCGGACCCGGCAACGACGTGGTCCATGGCAACGGCGGCGCCGACCGCGCGATCGCCGATCCGACGCCCGACGGCAACGACGTGCTCGACCTCGGCACCGACAGCTACAACCTGGTCGACGACTCGGCGCGCACCGAACCGCTCACTCTCGAAGGCGGGATTCTCGGCGCGGCCGGGGAAGCCGATCGCCTCGAAGGGCTGAACGTGGTGGTCGGCGGCTCCGGTGACGACCACTTCACCATCGCGGGGACCGAATTCATCAAGGGCGGCGTCGGCGACGACACGCTGATCGGCAACGAAGGATCGAACTACATCTACGGCGGCGATGGCAACGACACGATCCGCGGCGGGGGTGGCGGCGATCGCCTCTACGGCGGCGAAGGCGACGACAACGTCGAAGGCGGCGCCGGCAACGACTTCATCGAGGAAATCGGGGAAGAAGAAGATGCCGACATCCCGTTCGGCAGCAGCTCGGCAAAAGTCGGCGGCAACGACACCCTGGACGGCGGGGAAGGCGACGACATGATCCTCGCCGGGCCCGGCGAAGACGCGGTCGAAGGCGGGCCCGGGAACGACAGGATCTACGGCGAAGCGGGCAACGACAGGCTCGAAGGCGGCGCGGGCGACGACAAGGTCGCGGGCGATCAAGGCGATGATCGGATCTCCGGCGGCGAAGGCGACGACCGCCTGTTCGCCGGCCGCGCTGAAGAGTTCTCGTCACACTTCGCCGGCATCGCTGTCGACACCGGTGTCGACAGCCTCTTCTGCGGCCCCGGCCAAGACATCGCCCAGGCCAACACCTGGGACCGGGTCGCCTCCGACTGCGAGACGATCAAGCGAGTGCGCGCGCTGAAGCTGGGCAAGATGATCCCCAACGGAAGCAAGGGCACCTCGCTGATCCGCTTCACCGTCCAAGGCACCGGCGCGTTGAAGGTGTCCGGGAAGGACGTCCGCCCGGTCACGCGCGGGCACGTATCCGCACCCAAACTGGCCACTGAAAGCAGCGGCGCCTTCGTCGTCAACCCGCAGGGGGCTGCACGCAAGCGGCTCCGGGCCCGCGGCCAGGTGACGGTGACCGTGCGCCTGACCTGGCAGCCCATCGGGCAGGGAGCGGCAACCGAAACGCGGCGCGTGAAAGTGGTCCTGCAGAAGCGTGCCGCCGGCCGCTAGGAGATCGGCCGGCGCGGCCTAGGAGACCGGCGGGCGGAGATCCGCCCAGGGCCGCTCGGCCTCGATCTGGGCGGCGAGGGAGATCAGCAGCGGCTCGCTTTCGGGGCGGCCGATGATCTGGATCGCCAGCGGCATCCCGTCGGCGCCGAGCCCGAAGGGGATCGACATCGCCGGGTTGCCGGTGTGGTTCCAGGGGACGCAGTAGGGATAGAAGCGGCTCATCCCGAGGACCGTGTAGAGGGCGCTGCGGCCCTGCCATTTGCGGATCGGCACCGCCGTGCCGCCCATCACCGGCATCAGCACCACGTCGAAATCGTCGAAGATCGCGTTGATGCGGGCGACCTCGGCGGGGCGGTTGGCCATCGCTTTCTCATAGAGCGCGTCGGGCAGCAGGCCACCGAGCCTGCCGAAGCCGCGGGTGCGTCGTTCGAGGCGCTCCGGAAGCGGCACTTCCTCCACCGTTTCGGCGACTCCCTTGAGGAAGCGCGCGGTGATCGTGTCGCCGACCCGGCCCCAGTCGGGGTCGCGCGGCGAGACGTCATGGCCGAGCGTGGCGAGGAAGGCGGCGGCGTCGGCGGTCGTCTGCTTCACCTCGTCGGAGACGTTCGGCGGCGCGAGCGCCCGCGGCGCCAGGGTCGACCAGGCGACCTTCAGCTTGCCCGGCGAGTCCTTGACCGACTCGACGAAGGGCTTGGCGGGCGGTGCCGGCGCTTCGTCCTCGGTCGAGCCGCCGGAGACGACGTCGAGCCAGAGCGCCGTGTCGATCACCGAGCGGCTGAGGCAGCCTTCGACCGCCAGCCCTCGCCAGCCTTCCTTGCGTGGGGCGAGCGAGACGCGGCCGCGGCTCGGCTTCAGGCCGAAGAGGCCGTTGCAGGCGGCGGGGATGCGGATCGAGCCGGCGCCGTCGCCGGCCGAGGCGATCGGCACCAGGCCGGCGGCGACCGCCGCGCCCGAGCCACCGCTGGAGCCGCCCGGCGTGCGCTGCGGGTTCCAAGGGTTGCGGGTGACGCCGTAGGTGGCGGACTCGGTGAAGCCGCAGATCGCCAGCTCCGGCAGCAGGGTCAGGCCGACGATGATCGCGCCCGCCTCGCGCAGCCGGCGGACCACCTCGGAGTCGGCTTTGGCGGGCGTCTCGAAGGCATCGGTGCCGTGCGTGTTGATCTCGCCGGCGACGTCGGTTTCGTCCTTGATCGCGATCGGCACGCCGAGCAGCGGCCGCGTGTCGCCGGCGCTCCGCCGCGCCTCCGCCTGCTCGGCCTCGAGCATCGCTTTGTCGGCGAACACCTTGCGGAAGGCGTTCAGCTCCGGGTCGAGGCGATCGATCCGTTCCAGCGACTGGCCGACCAGCTCGGTCGGGCTGATCTCCCCGGCACGCACCATCTCGGCCTGCCGGGCCAACCCCACGAACGCGATGTCATCTCCCCCCGACGGCACCGGGCGATCCTACCGAGGCGCCAGCCACCCGGCCAGAGGATGTGCCAAAAGTGGAAATTTTTGAGATGAGGAGCGGGATGCGCGCTACCGTCGAGCCATGGACGCGTATGAAGCAGCTGAGCGACTGGAAGAACTGCAGCCTGTGCCCGTGCCACCTGACGGGCCGACCTACGAGCACATCGTCGGCAACCAGATCCGCTGGGCCTGCAAGGTGCTTCGCTACGAACGCTACCGGTGGCGGGTTCGCAGGCTGGAAGGGATCCTGAGGAAGCATGGAGGACCGAGTGCGACGCATCGAGCCAGCAAAGCCTGAGTTCTGGGCTCGCCTATGTGTCTCGATGGTCTTCTCGCTCGCGGGCTTCGCGATCGTGATGCTCGGACTCGGGGATCAGGCGAGCGCCAGAATGGCGGCCGGGTGGCTCGGCGCCGTGCTCGGTTTTTGGCTCCGCTGAGCGGGCGCTCAGGCGGGCGACGCGTGCCGCGGCCGGTGCTCGTCAGTCGGTGACGAGGAGGAAGCGGGCGCTGGCGGCGCCGGCGGTCAGGGCCGGATCGATGTCGCGGCTCGGATCGCTGAGGGCCTGCAGGGCGAAGCCGTCGGCGACGGCGAGGAGGTAGGCGACCACGGCCTCGGCGTCGAAGCGGAGGCTGAGGATGCCCTCGTCTTCCTTCGAGCGCAGGACATCGGCGACGTGGGTGCGGGTCGCCTCGAAGAGCTGGCCGACCTCGCGCTGGATGTCGGGGTTGCGGCGGCCGGCGCTGAACAGCTCGTAGAGGAGGAGGAAGTAGCCGGGATCGTTGTCGATCATGTCGGTGAGGCTCGACACGAGGACGTCGAGGACCGCGTCGGCGGTCTTCGCCTTCGCCAGCATCTCGTCGAGGCGGGCGATCCGCAGTTCGGTGTCGCGCTTCACCACCTCGACCAGGAGCCGCTCCTTGGTGCCGAAGTAGTAGTGCAGGAGGCCGCGGCTGACCCCCGCTTCGCGGGCGACGTGCTCGAAAGTCGAGCCCGCCGCACCGCGCTGGGCGACGCTGTCGCGCATCGCATCGACGATGCGCTGCGCCTTCTCGCCGCTGAGCTGACGCTCTTTGGCCGCCGCCTCCACAGGCCCTATCTAGGAGCCGTTGATGCTGGTGGTCGAGGTGTACTCGAACTCCTCTTCGGCCCCGAAGAGGGCGTCGAGGACCGTCTTGCGGGCACCCTCGCTGACGACCAGGGCGACGACGCCGCCGATGATCGCGAGCACGATCAGTTTGCCGAGCCGGTGCTTCTTCTGCGGCTTCTGCAGACGCTCGCGCGCCTCCTGCAGCGCTTCCGCGGCCTGGCGCATTTCCTTCTGCACCTTCTTGTCGGAGGTGACGGCCTTGACCGTACCCTTGCCGTTGCCGGTCGCGCGGCCGTAGGCCTTCTTCGCCGAGCTGTAGGCGTCTTTCAAGTTGTCGCGCAGATCTTCGTCCTCGATCAGGCGCTGCACGTACGGGTTCTCGCGGGCAGCTTCGTAAAGGTCCCCGGCGCGATCCGTGGTCTGACTGGTCTTGCTCTTGGCCATCCCTCTCCCTCGCTGGTTCTCGCGGTTTCGCTGAGGATATACCCGCGATTAGCAGCGGGACACTGCGGGCCGGACGTTTACTCGGGCCCGACGCCGTCCAGGAGCACCCCGTTGCTGCGGAAATCGAGCGGCGCCTGGCGCAGTCGGCGCAGCCGCAGCGGGGCCAGGCCGGGCGGCCGGAAGCGGTACCGGCGGATGACGAGGCGGCCGGTGTCTTCGTCGGCCACCTGGTGAAACCCGGGCCCGAGCAGGCGCCGCGGGGGTGCCGGCGCCGCCCCGTCGGAGACGAAGTCGACTTCCTTCACCAGCCAGTCGTAGCCCTCGCTCGCCCGCACCTGGATCGCCCCGGTCGAGAGGTAGTACCGCAGCGGCGCCTCGCCCAGCGTCCAGGTGACGGTGGCGCGCGGCCCGTGCGGTTCGCCGAGGTGTTCGGCGACGGCGCTCCAGTTCGGCCGCTGGAACTCTTCGTCGGTCGAGGCGAGGACGCAGAAGCCGAGCGAGTAGGCGAAGAGCAGCGTGCCGACCACGGCGCCGAGCCGGCGCGAGGCGGGCGAGGAGACCGCGATCCCGATCGCCGCCAGCAACGGCACCAACGCCGGGATCAGGTTGCGGGCGAGGACGAAGTCTTTGCTCGCCGCGACCAGGGCGAGGGCCGCCGGGATGCCGATCCCCGCCGCGACCAGGAGGAGCGGCCGGCCCGCGGCGCGGCGCTCCCGTCCCGCCCGCCGCCCGAGCAGCAGGGCCAGCGCCCCGAGGCTCAGCACCAGCGGCACGAGGGCGAGCCAGGGCCGCTCCGGCCGGGCGATGATGTCGCCGGTCTCCCCGGTGACGAAGGTGGTCGCGGTTTCGCCGAGCCGGTGGCCGAGGCCGAAGTTGCCGATCCAATCGGCGTGGCCGAGGGACATCTGGTGGATCGCCACCGGCGCCACCGCGATCGCGCAGCCGCCCAGCACCGCCATCCCGGCGAAGCTCACGCGCCAGCCGCGGCGGCGCAGCAGCATCACCGCCTCGGCGAGGATCGGGAAGGCGACGAAGTAGTGGGTGCCGATCGCGAGCCCCGACCAGATCCCCCACCAGACGAAGTCCCGTCGCGCCCCGCTCCGTTCGGCCCGCAGCCAGTAGAGCGCCGAGAGCGCGCCGAAGAGGGCGACCAGCGCGTAGGCCCGCGCCTCCTGCGAGTACCAGAGCATCATCGGGTTGACCGCGACCAGCGCCGCCGCCCAGAGGCCGGCCCGGCGGCCGCGCAGCTCGGTCCCGATCAGGTAGGCGACCGGCACCGTCGCCACCCCGGCCGCGGCGGAGATCGCCCGCAGCCCGTATTCGTGGGTGCCGACCAGCTGCGTCCAGACCCAGGAGACGGCGTAGTAGACCGGCGGCGTCGACTCGCTGAACCAGACCGCGTGCATCGCGTGGCCGAAGCCGTCGCGCAGGACGCGCGAGGCGGTGACGATCTCGTCGTGGTGGTAGCTCTGCACGCCGAGCGTGGCGAAGCGCAGCACGGCCGCCAGCACGGTCAGGCCGGCGATGATCCAGAAGGCCCGCGAGCGTTCCCCCGCCCAGGCACGCAGGGAACGCCGGCGCACCGCGGCGCGGACGCGCCGGACCGGCCGCAGCGTCGCGGCCTCCATCAGCGGTGCCCCCTGTGTGCAGGCCCCCTCAAGAGAGGGCGACTTCGAGCGCTTTCGAGACCTCGTCGACGAACACGAACTCGAGCCCCCCGAGCTCGGCGGCAGGGATCTCCGCCGCGTCCCCTTCGTTGCGCGCGGGCACGATCACCCGCTTGATCCCCGCCCGCTGCGCCGCCAACGACTTCTCCTTCAACCCGCCGATCGGCAGCACCTTGCCGGTCAGGGTCACCTCGCCGGTCATCGCGACGTCGTTGCGGACCGCTCGGCCGGTGAGCAGCGAGGAGAGCGCCACCGTCATCGCCACCCCCGCCGAGGGTCCGTCCTTCGGCACCGCCCCGGCCGGCACGTGGACGTGGACGTCGTGGGTGGCGAACCAGTCGCCCTCCTGCTTCGGCGCGATCTGCGCCTGGTGCCCGCGCACGTAGGAGAGCGCCGCCTGCGCCGACTCGCGCATCACGTCGCCGAGCTGGCCGGTGATCGTCAGGTTCCCCGAGCCCGGCGTCGCCGCCGCCTCGATGAAGAGCACGTCGCCGCCCGCCGGCGTCCAGGCGAGCCCGGTCGCCACGCCCGGGTCCTTGGTGCGCCGCCGCGTTTCGACGAAGACCCGCCGCCGTCCCAGCATCTCGCGCGCTTTTTTGGCCGAGACGCGGACCTTGCCTTTGGCTTTGCCTTCGGCGACCTGGCGGGCGACTTTGCGGCAGACGGTGCCGATCAGCCGCTCCAGGTTGCGCACCCCGGCCTCGCGGGTGTACTCCTCGACGATCGCGGTCAGCGCCGCGTCGGAGAACTCGATCTGGCTCGGTTTCAGCCCGTTGGCGGCGATCTGGCGGTCGACCAGGTAGCTGCGCGCGATGTGGCGCTTCTCGTCCAGCGTGTAGCCCGCCAGTTCGATCGTCTCCATCCGGTCGAGCAGCGGCCCGGGGATCGTGTCGAGCACGTTCGCGGTGGCGATGAAGACGACGTCGGAGAGGTCGAACGGCAGGTCCAGGTAGTGATCGCGGAAGGTGTCGTTCTGGGCCGGGTCGAGCACCTCGAGCATCGCGCTCGCCGGGTCGCCGCGGAAGTCGGCGCCCATCTTGTCGATCTCGTCGATCATGAAGACGGGGTTGCGCGAGCCGGCGTCGCGCAGGGCGCGGATGATCGTCCCCGGCAGCGCCCCGATGTAGGTGCGGCGGTGGCCGCGGATCTCCGCCTCGTCGCGCACCCCGCCGACCGAGATCCGCTCGAACTCGCGCCCCAGCGCCTTCGCGATCGAGCGCCCGAGGCTCGTCTTCCCCACCCCCGGCGGGCCGACGAAGCAGAGGATCGGCCCGGGGCTGTCCGGATTCAGTTTGCGCACCGCCAGGTACTCGAGGATCCGCTCCTTCACGTCTTCGAGGTCGTAGTGGTCGGCGTTGAGGACTTTTTTCGCGTGGCGGATGTCGAGGTTGTCCTTCGTCTCCACGGCCCAGGGCAGCTCGGTCAGCCACTCGAGGTAGGTGCGGATCACCCCGTGCTCGGCCGCCGCGGGCGGCAGTTTCGCCAGCCGCCCGAGCTCGCGGTCGGCCGCTTTGCGCGCTTCCTCGGGCAGGTGCGCGGCCTCGATTTTCTCCTGCAGTTCTTTGACTTCGGCGGCCTGCTCGTCTTCTTCGCCGAGCTCGTCCTGGATCGCTTTCAGCTGCGAGCGGAGGAAGAACTCGCGCTGGCCTTTGTCGACTTCGGACTGCACCTGGGACTGGATCTGGCTGCCGAGCTGGACCACCTCGAGCTCGCGGGCGAGGATCTGGGAGAGGTGACGCAGCCGTTTGCCGACGTCGACTTCTTCCAGCAGCAGCTGCTTCTCGGCGGTGTCGATCCGCAGCGCCCCGCCGATCAGGTGGGCGAGCGCGCTCGGGTCGTCGATGTTGGCGACCGCCAGCTGCAGCTCCTCCGGCAGGTACGGGATCTGCTCGACGATCTCCGAGAAGGTGCGCTGGACGTTCCGCGTCAGCGCCTCCAGCTCGGCGCTCCGCTTGACCGTGTCGGGGGCCTCGGAGATCCGCGCGATCAGGTAGGGGCGGTCGGTGACGAACTCCTCGAGGCGCACCCGCTGGGTCGCCTGGACGAGGATCCGCAGCGTCCCGTCGGGGACTTTCACCATCCGCTCGACCACCCCGACGACGCCGACGTCGTAGAGGTCGGTCGGGGTCGGCTCCTCCTTCTCGGGATCGCGCGAGGCGACCATCACCAGCATCCGGTTGCCGCCGAGGGCGTCGTCGACGAGCTTGATCGAGCGCTTCTGGCCGACCGCCAGCGGGGTGATCGTGTCCGGGAAGGCGACCGAGTCGCGCAGCGGCAGGACCGGCAAGGCCTCGGGCAGCGGCAGGTCACCGGCCGGGGCGTCGTCCGCCCCGATCGGCGCCTCGACGATCTCGAGGCCCGGCGAGCCCTCCATCAGGGACGACCGATCGGGACCTGGTGCGTGGTCTCGCCGGGATCGCGCAGCGGCAGTTCGATCACCAGGACGCCGTCTTCGTAGTTGGCGACGGCGCGGGTGTGGTCGACCTCGACCTGCAGCTCGACCACCCGCCGGAACGGGCCCGAGGGGATCTCGATCTGCTGGTAGACGCGGCCCTCGGTCTCCTGCAGGGCGCGCCGGCCGACGATCGCCAGCTGGCGGCCGGAGACCTCGATTCCCGACCTCGGAGAGCTCGATCCCGGCGAGGTCGACCTTGACCACGGCGCGCTGCGGGTCATCGACGTAGTAGACGTCGACGTTGGGCGAGAAACCGGAAGCCCGGCGGCTGACGTAGCGGGTGCGGCTCCAGGAATCGCCCATCAATTGATCCATCTCCCGGCGCATCCGTGCAAAATCGGCAAAAAGGTCGCGCTGCGGCATCTGCCGGAAGGTTACCCGCGGGGATCAGGCGGGAACTCGGGGACTGGACGCCCAGCGGGGCGCCCGCATAAGGAGCACCGGCTGGCGCGGCGGCACGAGGCCCTCGGGACGATTGGGGCGGAAGGTCGCGCAGGGCTCGCCGAGCTCCAGCGCGCAGAGCGCGTTGCGGTGGAAGTAGCAGTCCTCGCAGGTGGGGGCTTTGGGCTTGCGCGGCATCGGCTCGGGCATGAAAGCAACCGGGGGCCGCCGGCGTCGGCCGCGATTCCGCAAATCGCAACCTTCTCCTCGCGGGCCGTCCACAGAGTCCCCGCGTTTAGCGGGACGGCCGCCGGCCGCCGCTAACATCCGGCCAGATGGAGGCACACTCACGCAGTAAAAAGCTGGCCGACTCGCCGCCGCTCTTCAAGAACGGGTTCATCGATTTCTTCTCGCGGGTGCATCCCGCAATCCCCGCGATCATTTTCATCCCGGTGATCGTCGCGGTCGAGTGGATCGGGGCGACGAAGGGCTGGGAGGCCTGGCAGATGGTCGCGATCTCGGTCGGCGGGCTCGCCTTCTGGACGCTGACCGAGTACTGGCTCCACCGGCTGATCTTCCACTGGGAGCCCGACAACGCCTTCGGCCGGCGGATGCACTTCATCATCCACGGCATCCACCACGACCATCCCAACGACAAGCTGCGCCTGGTGATGCCGCCGTCGGTCTCGATCCCGCTCGCGGCGCTCTTCTTCCTCGGCTTCGTCGCCGTGCTCGGCGACGCCGGCTACCCGGCCTTCGGCGGCTTCATGCTCGGCTACCTCGGCTACGACTACACGCACTACTACGTGCACCACTTCGTCCCCAAGTCGACGATGGGCAAGCGCCTCCGCGAGGCGCACATGCGCCACCACTTCCAGGATCACCGCTTCGGCTACGGCGTCTCCTCACCGCTCTGGGACGTCGTCTTCCACACGCTGCCGAAAAAACGCAGCCACTAGCCGGCCCGACGTGCTGCGGGCGCGCGGCGCCTGCGGCTGACGCGGGGGCAGGTGGCTGACGGGGCCGGGGGCGACGGCAAGGGACGCGTCCGTCTCGGCCACGGCCCGGGCAGGCTGTGGCCGTGGCCGAGACGGCCGGGTGTGCGGGGAGAGATGCGGGGGACGCCGGGGAGGCGTGACGGAGACGCGCGGGACCCGTCACAGGGTCGGGACGTTCGTCACGAAGACGCGCCAAATCCCCGGATCCTCGAGCCCTCCCGGAGCGCTGCGTGAATTTACCACACCATGGTCGTGGTCAATTCACTCAACGCGTGGATCCCGGCCGATCGGAGAGGTCCGGATCAGCGCTGAGTGAATTTGGGCCCATATGGGGGACCCAAATCCGTGCAGCGCCTCCGGGACCCGCACGGCCCGTGACGTTCTCCCCGGAAGACGCACGGACCCGTGCCAATCCCCACGAAAGGCTCACGTCCCGGGCGTCTCGTGGCGGCCTCAGCCTGCCCGGGTCGCCACGAGACGCCCGGGACGGCCCGACCCCGGCCGCAGGGACGGCCTACTGCACCACGATCAGCGCCAGGGAGCCGATGCCGAGGATCACCCCGGCGCCCATGAAGGCGACCAGCATCCGGTCTTCGCTCGAGTGCGGCGTCGAGTTCCAGACCTGGCGGTCGAAGACGCCCATCCGGCGCGTGCCGAGCATGAACATCGCGATCCCGTAGAGGGCGAAGCCGACGCCGAGGACGACGTAGGGCCAGCGCGTCGCGTGCTTGGTCAGCTCCGGCAGGATGCGGCCGACGCCGAGCGCCACCGCGATCGCCGTCAGGCCGGTCCGCCACCAGGCGAGGAGGGTGCGCTCGCCGGCCAACGAGGTGCGGCGATCGACGCTGTGTTCCTCGGCCTCGCTTGGTCGCATCGCCCGAGCATATGGGGCGCCGGGTCAGGCCCGGCGCCCCATATGAGTTACGGCTGGGTCAGGAAGCGATCAGCGGTTCGACCGCCTTCAGGACTTCCTTTTCCGTCAACGGCGCGTCGAACGCCGAGGGGGACGGTTCCTGCCCGTTCTGCAGGGCGATGGCGGCCGCGTGGCGCGCCTCGACCTGGACGATCGAGCCCGCCGCGCCGAGCACTTCTTTCGACTTGATCGACGGGGCGGCGCCGTTGTAGGCACCGACGCCGGTGTTCTCCAGCGTTTCGGCCAGCTTCAGGAAGCCGGACTTGCCGCTGTATTCGAGGTTGAACGTCGGCTCCGCGACGGGCTTGCCGCCGAGTTTTTCGATCGTGCCTTTGAGCGCTTCGACGTGCTGCTCCTCGTCGGAGGCGAGCAGCGAGATGAGCTTCTTCAGTTCACCCGACGCCTTCACTTTCTTCATCGCTTCTTCGTAGAACGTCGACTCGAGGTACTCGAGCGTCAGCGCGAAGTTGAGGATGTCGACGTCACTGGTACCGGCGGCCGCGAACGCACTGCGTACGAACGGGGCGACCATCAGGGTGCCGTAGACGGCTCCGGCGGCAAGTGCGCCCTTGAGCAGCACGTCGCTGCGCGAAAGGTCACCGCCACTCCCGTCGACTACTTCCACCGCTGCCAACTCCGGGTGGACCAGACCCTCGATCTCGGTCACTTTCTGGTGACTCATGCTGTTCTCCTTTGAATCGATCGCGGGCGGGTCAGCCGACGATGAAGGGTTCGACCGACTTGAGGACGGTCTTCACGTCGGCGGGTTTGCCGAAGGCGCCGTCGGGGGTGATCGAGAGGCCCAGCAGCGTGTTCAGGGTCGCCGCGTGGCGAGCCTCGACGCTGTGGATGGAGAGGGCCGCCGCGAGCACTTCCGCGTTTTCGATGTTCCCGGCCTGGCCGAGGTACGCGGCCGCGCCGAGGTTCTCGACCGTGCCCGCGAGTTCGGCAACCGATTTCGCGTTTTCGAGCGGGAATTCGGATTTCGGTTCCGGCGCGGGCTTGCCGCCGAGTTTCTTCACCGTGCCGGCCAGCGCTTCGACGTGCTGCTGCTCCTCGGCGCCGAATTTTTTCAGCACCGCGAGTTCTTCACCCTTGAAGAGCCCACTCTTGCCGACTTCCTTGTAGAACGCCGCCTCCAGGTACTCGAGGGTGAGCGCGTAGTTGAGGATGCCGATGTCACCTTTTCCGAACTGTTCAGTTTCGGATTCCTTACCGCTAGTCGTCGGTTCGGCCGGGGTGGTCGTCGTCGTCGAGCTGCTGCTCCCACCGCCGCCACAGGCGGCGAGGAACGCAGCCAACGACGTACCCCCTCCGACCGCGATGAACTTGCGTCGCGATACCGCGTCCATGATGCCTCCTCTGGTTTGCGTTTCTTATCCACCCCTTCGCGGGTTCGTGACGCCTTGGATCACTGATGGACAGAAGTGAATCGTGAGGAATCCCCCGGCGCGGGCCGCAGGATCACTACCTCGGCCGGGGCGCTGCGCAGAAGCCAGACGAGGTCGTCGCCGCTGAGGCCCTCGCCCCCGTTCGCCTGGGCGGGGACGACGACGCGGTCGAAGGTCTCCTCGTCGAGCAGCCGCTCGAGCGCGTGGCGGTAGGTGCGGCCGCGCTCGATCCGCGCGTCGACCTCGACCTCCTGGGCGGCGGCGCGCTGTTCGATCGCCTCCAGCATCGCCATCGCCGCCGCCGCTTCCTTCGGCAGCGGGCAGCCGAGCGGCAGTTGCAGGGGGACGGTCGCCAGGTACGCGGGCATCAGCGTGCCGCCCTCGGCGCGGGCGAGGCGGAGCGCCGCGTCGAGCGCCCGGCGCGAGATCTCGGTGCCGGTGAACGGCAGGAGGATCCGGTGCACCCCGTCCCCGGCCGCCTTGCGCCGGCGCCGCTTGGCGAACCAGAAGCCACCGACCGCGCCGAGGACGAGCGCGAGGAGGACGACGACGTGCTCGATCTTGATCGCGCCGAGCCCGATCACGACGACCCTCCGGGGGGTCCCTGTCCTTTGTCGCCCACGGGCGACAAAGGACAGGGACCCTGTTACCGATGTGAGTCATGCGTCCCGCATCCCGCGGTGGGCGACTATGCGCACGTCGACGCCGGGCGGCGTGGCGCGCATCAGGCGCTGGGGCAGGGGCTCGCGCAGGCGGCCCAGCCCGCGGGTGGGCGGCGACTCGCCGACCATGATGTAGGTGCTGCCGCGCTCGCGCACGACCCGCGCGGCGCCGGCGACGACGTCGTCGTTTTCCTCGATCAGGAAGGTCGCGCCGAGCACCGAGGCGAGCCGGCGAAGCGCCGTCACCTGGCGCTCGCACTCGCCCTCGATCGGCGCCCCCGGCGGCTTCACCCAGAGCAGGTCGAGGTCGGTGCCCAGCCGCTGGGCGGAGCGCCAGGCACGGCGCACCAGCCGCTGGGCGCTCGCCTGCGGACGCACCAGCGCCAGCAGCCTCTCCCCCACCGCCTTGCGCACCTCGGCCGCGACCCGCTCCTCGCCCCGCGTCCCCAGAAGCTCCAGCTCCTCGCCGCCGAGCCGCACGCGGCGCTCGACGTCCTCGGCCACCTGGCGCAGGCTGACCTCGCGCAGCGCCGCCAGGTTCTCGATCTTGAAGAAGTTGTTCAGCGCCGCGTCGACGTTCTCGCCGGGGTAGATCTTCCCCGCCCGCAACCTCCCGATCAGCGCCTCCGGGGTGAGGTCGATGAGGACGATCTCGTCGGCGTCGCCGAGCACCGAGTCGGGCACCGTCTCCCGCACCCGCACCCCGGTCAGCTCGGCGACCTGGTCGTTCAGCGACTCCAGGTGCTGCACGTTGACGGTGGAGAAGACGTCGATCCCGGCGGCCAGCGCGTCGGCGATGTCCTCGTAGCGCTTGCCGTGCTCGAGTCCGGCCGGGTTGGTGTGGGCGAGCTCGTCGATCAGCGCCAGCTCCGGGTCGCGGGCGAGCAGCGCCGGCAGGTCCATCTCCGCCGTGGTGGTCCCGCGCGCCGTCACCTCCCGCCGCGGCACCAGCTCGAGGCCGCGCGCCTGCTCGCTCGTCTCGGGCCGGTCGTGCGGCTCCAGGTAGCCGATCACCACGTCGCGCCCGGCGACCAGCTCGGCCTGCCCCTCCTGCAGCATCCGGTAGGTCTTGCCGACCCCCGCCGCCATCCCCAGGAAGACCTTCAGCCGGCCCGCCATGCTCAGCTCCCGGCGGGGCGCGCCCGCCTCAGGCTCCCAGCAGGTTGTGCACGACGAGGTCGATCAGCTTGATCCCGATGAAGGGGACGAGCAGCCCGCCAAGGCCGTAGAGGAGGAGGTTGCGGCGCAGCAGCGCGGTCGCCCCGATCGCCCGGTAGCGGACCCCCTTAAGGCTCAGCGGGATCAGCAGCGGGATGATCAGCGCGTTGAAGATCACCGCCGAGAGGATCGCCGACTGCGGCGTCCCCAGGTTCATCACGTTAAGCGCGTGGAGCGGGCCGTTGCCGCCGCTCGCCGCCCAGGTGGTGGCGAACATCGCGGGCAGGATCGCGAAGTACTTGGCGACGTCGTTGGCGATCGAGAAGGTGGTCAGCGCGCCGCGGGTGATCAGCAGCTGCTTGCCGACCTCGACGATCTCGATCAGCTTCGTCGGGTTGGAGTCGAGGTCGACCATGTTGCCCGCCTCGCGCGCCGCCTGGGTGCCGGTGTTCATCGCCACGCCGACGTCCGCCTGGGCCAGCGCCGGTGCATCATTCGTGCCGTCGCCGGTCATCGCGACCAGCCGCCCGTCGCCCTGCTGCTCCTTGATCAGTTCGAGCTTTCGCTCCGGCGTCGCTTCGGCGAGGAAATCGTCGACGCCGGCCTCCTCGGCGATCTTGGCGGCGGTCAGTTTGTTGTCGCCGGTGACCATGATCGTGCGGATGCCCATCGCCCGGAGCTGATCGAAGCGGGCTTTCATCCCCTCCTTGACCACGTCCTTCAGGTAGACGACGCCGAGCACGCGCTCGTCGCGGGCGACCGCCAGCGGGGTGCCGCCCTCCCGGCCGATCCGGTCGAGCTCGACCCGCAGCTCCGGCGGCGCGTGCCCGCCCTCGCCGGCGATCCATTCGGCGATCGCGTCGCCGGCGCCCTTGCGCAGCATCGTCCCGTTGAAGTCGACGCCGCTCATCCGGGTTTCGGCGGTGAAGGGGACGAAGACCGGTTCGGTGCCGTCGAAGTCGTGCTCGCGGACGCCGAAACGCTCCTTGGCGAGGACGACGATCGAGCGCCCCTCGGGGGTCTCGTCGGCGAGCGAGGACATCTGCGCCGCCTCCGCCAGCTCCGCCTCGCTCACCCCGGGCATCGGGATGAACTCGGTCGCCTCGCGGTTGCCGAGCGTGATCGTGCCGGTCTTGTCGAGCAGGAGGACGTCGCAGTCGCCGGAGGCCTCGACCGCGCGGCCGGAGAGGGCGAGCACGTTGCGGCGCACCAGCCGGTCCATGCCGGCGATGCCGATCGCCGAGAGCAGGGCGCCGATCGTGGTCGGGATCAGCGCCACCAGCAGCGCGATCAGCGTCGTCTCCGAGAGTTCGGTGCCGGCGAAGAGCGCGAACGGCCGCAGGCTGACGATCACGAACATGAAGATCAGGGTCATCGCCGCGAGCAGGATCCCGAGCGCGATCTCGTTCGGGGTCTTACGCCGCTCAGCCCCCTCGACCAGGGCGATCATCCGGTCGAGGAAGGAGCCGCCCGGCTCCTGCGTGATCTCGACCACGATCCGGTCGGAGAGCACCTTGGTGCCGCCGGTGACCGCCGAGCGGTCGCCGCCCGCCTCGCGGATGACCGGGGCCGACTCGCCGGTGATCGCCGACTCGTCGACCGAGGCGATGCCCTCGACCACGGTGCCGTCACCGGGGATGACCTCGCCCGCCTCGACCACGACGAAGTCGCCGCGGACCAGCTCGGAGGCCGGCTTCTCGCCGCCGTCGCGCATCGTCGCGCTGGTCTCGGCGCGCATCGAGCGCAGGCTCGCCGCCTGGGCGCGGCCGCGGCCCTCGGCCATCGCCTCGGCCAGGTTGGCGAAGACGACGGTGAGCCAGAGCCAGACCGTGATCGCGAAGCTGAACCAGGCCGGCTGGTGGCCGCCGCCGAGGCTTTCGCCGCCGAAGGCCTGGATCAGCCAGCCGACGGTGGTGATCGCGGCGCCGATCTCGACCACGAACATGACCGGGTTGCGGACCTGCACGCGGGGGTCGAGCTTGCGCACCGACTCGAGGAGCGCCGGCCGCAGGATCGCCGGGTCGAGGAGGGAGCGCGAGGCGTTGCGTTCGGCGCCGGTCGAGGTCGGCTGCTCCTGCTCGGGTGCGGCGGCGGGCGTCAGCTGTTGGGTGTCCGGGGTCATTTCAGCGGTGCTTCCTTCTCGATCGCGAGGTTCAGTTCGAGCACGTTCACGCCCGGCTCGCCGAGCACGCCGAGCGCGCGGCCGTCCGTGTTCGCGGAGATCAGTTCTTCGACCTTCGCCAGCGGCAGGTGGCGGACCGCGGCGATCCGGTGGGCCTGGATCCGCGCGTTGGCCTGGGAGATGTCGGGGTCGACGCCGGAGGCCGACTGGGTGACCGCGTCGACCGGGACGCCGGCCCGCGTCAGCGTGTGGTCGTAGGGCTTGTTCAGCTTCACGTAGGCGGCGAGTTCTTCGCGCAGTTCTTCGCGGAGTTCGATGCTGTTCGGGCCGCCGTTGCCGAAGAAGGTGACGTTGCCCGAGTAGCCAGTCGCCGAGGGGCGCGAGTGGAACCAGGCTTTGCCCTTGAATTCCTGGCCGATCAGGCGCGACCCGACGACCTTGCCGTCGAGCGAGACCTTGGAGCCGTTGGCGGCCCCGGGGAAGGCGACCTGGGAGATCCCGGTGATCGCCAGCGGGTACAGCAGGCCGAGGACCACCGTCATCGCGACGATCGCGATCAGCCCGGTGCGCAGGTCCTTGCGCAGCCCGCCGGCCATCAGTAGAGCCCCCCGCTGAGGCCGTTGGAGATCGGCCCGAGCAGGATCGCGGGGAAGAAGGTGAGCGCCCCGACCAGGATCACGATCCCGACCAGGAGGAAGACGAAGGTCGGATTGTCGGTGCGCATCGTCCCGAGGCCGGCGGGCGAGACCTTCTTGCCCGCCATCGCCCCGGCGACGGCGAGGACGAAGAGGATCGGCGCGTAGCGCGCGGTCACCATCACCAGGCCGCCGAGCAGGTCGGCGAAGCTGATTCCGGAGGCGCCGACGTTGCCCGGCGCGTGGGGCTGCAGGAAACCGGTGTAGCCGGCCCAGGCGGAGCCGTTGTTGTTCGCCTGCGAGAGGTAGGCGTAGAGGTTCTCGGAGAAGCCGGTCGGGTTGATCCCGGCGTAGAGGGAGCGTTTGCCGAGCTCCGTCGCCGAGGCGAGACCGGCCGAGAGCAGCACCGCGAGCGGGGTGAAGAGGACGCCGAGCGAGACCAGCTTGATCTCCCGGGCGCCGATCTTCTTGCCCAGGTACTCGGGGGTGCGACCGACCATCAGCCCGCCGATGAAGACGGCGAGGATGACGTAGAGGAGCATCGAGTAGAGCCCGGTGCCGACGCCGCCGAAGACCACCTCGCTGAAGCCGAGGTTGGTGAACGGCACGGCGCCGCCGATCCCGGTCAGCGACTCGAACGCGCCGTTGACGGCGCCGGCGGAGGTCACCGTGGTGATCGCGGTCCAGAGCGAGGTGCCGGCGATCCCGAAGCGCTGCTCCTTGCCCTCGAGGTTACCCCCGGTCGAGCCGGAGAAGGCGTGGGTGTGGAGGCCCGCCGCGTGCTGGGCGACGCTGCCATGCTGCTCGGCCATGTAGACGACGACCACGCCGACGATGAAGAGCGTGAACATCGCGGCGAAGATCGTCCAGCCTTGGCGCTGGCTGCCGACCATGCGCCCGTAGGTGTAGGTGAGCCCGGCCGGGATGATCAGGATCAGCAGCATCTCGACGAAGTTGGTGAGGCCGCTCGGATTCTCGAACGGGTAGGACGAGTTGACGTTGAAGAAGCCGCCGCCGTTGGTGCCGAGCTCCTTGATCACCTCCTGCGAGGCGACCGGGCCCTGGGAGAGGACCTGAGTGCTGCCCATGAGGGTGTGGACGACGGTGGCGTGGCTGAGGTTCTGGACCACGCCCTGGGACACCAGGAAGAGCGCGCCGACGATCGAGATCGGCAGCAGCACGTAGAGCACGATCCGGGTGACGTCCTGCCAGAAGTTGCCGAGCGACTTGCCGGAGCGGCTGACGATGCCGCGGATCAGGGCGGCGAGGACGGCGATACCGACCGCGGCGGAGACGAAGTTCTGCACCGCCAGGCCGGCCATCTGGGCGAAGAAGCTGAGCGTCGTTTCACCGCCGTAGTACTGCCAGTTGGTGTTGGTGATGAAGGAGGAGGTGGTGTTGAAGCTGAGGTCCCAGGGGGCGGAGTGGAACCCTTCCGGGTTGAACGGCTGGATCCCCTGGGTGCGCAGGATCAGGTAGAGCAGGATCCAGGACAGGAGCGAGAGGACGATCAGGCTGCGGGCGTACTGCTTCCAGTCCTGACCCTCCTCGGCGGGGTTCACCCGCAGCAGCCGGTAGGTGCCGCGCTCGACCCGGCCGAGGACCGGGGTGAGGAAGAGGCGCTCGCCGGTGAAGACCCGAGCCAGGTAGATGCCGACCGGTTTCACCAGCGCCACCAGGACGACGACGAAGAGCGCGATCTGCAGATAGCCCTCGAGCATCAGAGGTTCTCCCCGCGCAGCAGCGCGTAGACGAGGTAGACGCAGACCGCGAAGGAGGCGACGACGCCGAAGATGTCCGCGGCGCTCATATCCGGTCGATCAGGCTGACGAGCCAGTAGAGGAGCGCGAACATGGCGATCGCGATCGCGATCGAGAAGACGTCGGCGAAGGGACCGCCGCCGCCCGGGAAGATGTCTGCGAGGAAGAGCACACCAGCATCGTGCGCCCCACCCCGTCAAGGCCGCATGAAGTTCGGCGCCCTCGCTATACAGATCGTGTGAAGGTGGCCGTTACGGAGCAAAAACGGCTCTGGAAAGCGCCTACTCGGCGAATCTGTACCCAACTCCGGGGTCCGTTTTTATGTACTTGGGGCCGTCGGGGGGCTCGATCTTGCGGCGCAGGTTGGCGATGTGGGCGCGGAGGACCTGGAAGTCGTCTTCGTACTCCACCCCCCACACCTCGACCAGGAGGGCGCGGTGGGTCATCAGCCGGCCGCGATTGCGGGCCAGGGTGCGCAGCAGGCCGAACTCGGTCGGGGTCAGGTGGACCGGCTCGCCGTCGCGCTTCACCGTGCGGGCGGCGAGGTCGATCTCGAGGCCCTCGGCGACGATCTTCGGCTCCGCCCCCTCCGGCGCCGCACGGCGCAGCACCGCTTCCAGGCGGGCGACCAGCTCGCGCGGGCCGAACGGCTTGGTGACGTAGTCGTCGGCGCCCGCCGCCAGCGCCTCGACCTTGCGGTCCTCCTCCCCCACCGCGGAGAGGACGAGGATCGGCATCTGGGTCCACTCGCGCAGGCGCCGGGTCACCTCGACCCCGTCGATGTCCGGCAGCATCAGGTCGAGGATCGCCGCCTCCGGGGGTTTCACCGCCGCCAAGTCGAGCGCCTCCTCCCCGGTCGCCGCGGTCACCGCCTCGAAGCCGGCGTCGCGCAGGATCACCCGCAGCGCCCGCAGGATCTGCGGCTCGTCATCGCAGACGAGGATCCGCGCGGCGCTCACGACTCGACCTCGAAGGTGACGACGAAGCTCGACCCCTGCCCGGGCAGCGACTCGACCTCGACCTCGCCCCCGTTCGCCTCGATGAAGCCGCGGGCGATCGCCAGGCCGAGCCCGGAACCGGCCCCGCTCGCCGCCCCAGGCGCCCGGTAGAAGGGTTCGAAGATCCGCTCGCGCAGGTTCTCCGGGACCCCCGGCCCGCGGTCGACCACCCGCACCACCAGCCGCGGCCCGACCAGCCGCGAGCGGACCAGCACCGGCTGCCCCTCGCCGTGGACGACCGCGTTCTCCAGCAGGTTGGCGAAGGCCCGCTCGAGCTGGGTCGGATCGGCGCGCAGCGGCGGTAGGTCGTCATCAAGCGCCAGGCGCACCTGCTCGCCGCGAGGACCGATCGACTCGCGCGCCGCGTCGAGCAGGTCGACCAGGTCGATCGGCTCGCGGTGCGGCTCGGCGGCGCCCGATTCGAGCCGCGAGACGTCGAGCAGGTTCTCGACCAGGCGCGAGAGCCGCTGCCCCTCCTCGACCACCGCGTCGGAGAGCTCGCGGCGCTCCTCGCCGGTGACGCTGGGCGAGTCGAGCGCGGCGCCGGCGGCGATGATCGCGGTCAGCGGCGTGCGCAGATCGTGGGACACGGCGCGCAGCAGCGAGGTCTTCAGCTCGTCGGAGCGGCGCACCGCTTCGGCCTCGACTGATTCGTCGCGCAGCCGGTCCCGCTCCGCCGCGAGCGCCGCCGCCTCCTCCAGCGCCCGCGCCGCCTCGACCCGCCGCCGCTCCGACTCGGCGGCGCGGGCGCGGGCGAGCTCGGCGAGGGTGCCGCCGGCGATCGCCACGATCACGAAGACGACCAGGGCGACGATGTCGTGCTGGGTGTTGATCGTCAGCTTGCGCAGCGGCGGCAGGAAGAAGAAGTTGAAGACCAGCGCGCTCACGATCGCCGTGCCGAGGCCGAGCCGCAGCCCCCAGACCGTCGCGATCAGGAGCACGCCGGGGATGAAGACGATCCCCAGCGAGGCCGGCTCGGCGATCGATTCCAGCGCCGCGGTGATCCCGGCCCCGATCGCGACGACGACCAGCGCGGCGAGGATGCCGAGCCCGGTCGAGGGTGATCTGGCGCTAAGCCGGAACATCCCGGCAGCGTAGAACCCTCTGTCCTTTGTCACCCACAGGGTTACAAAGGACAGAGACCCTCACTCGTACTGGAGGCTCTCCAGCACGTCGAGCCGTGAGGCCCGTCGCGCCGGGATGATCGCGGCGAGGATGCCGAGCAGGGCGGCAAGGACGAGGATCCCGATCAGCGTCCCGACCGGATAGGACAGGGTGAAGCCTTCCTGCTTCAGCGGCTGCGCGATCAGCGCCGCGAAGACGATCCCCAGCACCAGCCCGAGCACCGCCCCGATCAGCGCCGTGATCACCGCCTCGTAGCGGATCATCGAGCGCACCTGGCGCCGCGACATGCCGATCGCCCGCAGCATCCCCAGCTCCCGGGTGCGCTCGTAGATCGAGAGGCCGAGCGTGTTGATCACCCCGATCAGCGAGATGAACACCGCCAGCCCGAGCAAGTACGTAGAAGAGCTGCACGACGTTGTCGATCTGCTTTTCGCGTTCTTCGCGCAGTTCGCCCTGGTTCAGCACTTCGACCGTCGGGAAGGCGGCTTCGGCGCCGATCGTGAGGAGTTTCTGGACCTGCGCCGAGTCGGCGCCCGGCTCGAGGATCACGAAGTCGGTCGTGTCCTGGCGCTGGCGGAACGCGTCGACCATCACTTTGCGGGTGACGAGGACGCTGCCGAGGATGCCCACCTTCGATTCGAACTCCCCGGCGACGGTGAAGCTCGGCCGCGCCTCCGACTGGCTCAGGAGCCCGAACTTGTCGCCGACCTGGAGGTGGTGTTCCTGGGCGAAGTCGTCGGAGACGATCGCTTCGTCGTCGCGCAGATGGCGCAGGGTGTCCGGGCCGCCCGCCACCCATTCGATCTGCACCCCTTCTTCGAGGTCCGGGGTCGGGCCGTTCACGCGCACGGTCTGGCCGCTGCCGATCACCTTCGCCTGCGCCGCGCGATTCGTCGCCACCGCCTTCACGCCGGGAACTTTCGCCGCCGCGAGGGCCGCCGCCGCCGGGATCGGCGAGAAGCCGTCGGAGTTCTCGATCACCAACCCGCCGGCGAAGTTTTCGTCGATCACCTTGGCGACCGTGCTCTTCAGCCCGGCGGAGAAGACGGTGATGAAGGTGACCAGGGCGAGCGCGATCATCAGCGCCGCCGCGGTCACCGCGGTGCGGCCGGGGTTGCGCTTCGAGTTCTCCCTGGCGAGGCGCCCGGTGAGGCGGCGCACCAGTTCCAGCGGTCGCCCGGTGAGGTCGGCGAGCGGGCGCACCAGGGTCGGGCTGAAGAGCGAGACCGCGATCACGACGACGAGGCCGCCGACGCCGATCCGCGCGGCCCGCCCTTCGATGCTGCCGCCGCCCGCCACGCCGGCGACGACCAGGGCGATCCCGATCGCCGCCAAGGCCCCGGCGACGACGAGCAGGACCAGCCGGCGGCGGCGACTGGGCGTGGGCGCGAAGGCGTGGAGGGCGGCGATCGGCGGCACCCGGGTCGAGCGCCAGGCCGGCACCAGCGCCGAGACGAAGGTGACGACGAAGGCGACCAGCAGGGAGACGATCACCGTCCGCGACTCCATCACCAGGGAGGTGGTGGGCAGGTCGGCGCCGATCACTTCGAAGAGCGCGTGCAGGCCGAGCGCCACCACGTAGCCGCCCGCCAACCCGAGGACGCCGCCGATCAGGCCGATCGTCAGGGCTTCCAGCAGCACCGAGGTGAGGATCTGCCGGCGCGAGGCGCCCAGCGTCCGCAGGACGCCGAACTCGGAGACGCGCTGGGCGACGGTGATCGAGAAGGTGTTGAAGATGATGAAGGCGCCGACCAGCACGGCGACGTAACCGAACACGAGCAGGATCGTCTGCAGGAAGCCGAGGTTCTTGCGGATTTCTTCGGAGCTGCGGTCGGCGCTTTCCTGCGCCGTCTCGACCCGCGCCGTGGTCGGCAGGGCTCTTTCGATCCGCCGTTTCAGCGCCTGGGCGGAGACCCCTTCGGCGGCGGCGACGGAGATCTGGTCGAGCTCGCCGCGCTTGTGGGTCAGCGCCTGGGCCACCGGCAGGGTCACCTGGGCGATCGAGGCGCCGCCGAAGGAGGCCTGGCCGAGCTGCGTCAGCCCGACCAGCTTGAACGGCACCGCCCGGCCGGCGCCGACGATCTTCAGCGTGTCGCCCAGTTCGAGGCCCGCCGATTCGGCCGCCGCCTTGTCGATCGAGGCTTCGTCGGGCCCGCGCGGCTTGTGCCCGGTGACGTAGGTCAGCGACTCCAGTTCCTTCGGCAGCGTCGAGGAGATGAACTTCGGCGCGAATTTCGTCCCGATCGCCTGATTTTCGGCGTCGAAGAAGCCGCCCGGCGTGAAGATCGCCCCCGCCGCTTCCTTCACCCCCGCGACCCGCTGCACCTTCGGCAGGTCGGCGGCGGAGACGGTCGCCACTTCGCCGCCTTCCTGTTCGACCGGGTTCTGCGCGGTGACCACCACCGCGGTCCCCTTCAGCGACTCGTTGAAGATTTCTTCGAAGGCCGCGAACGTGGTGTCGGTGAGGACGTAGGAGCCGGCGATGAAGGCGACGCCGAGCACCACCGCCAGCGAGGTCGCGAAGGCACGGACCTTGCGCGCCCAGAGGCTCTTGATCGCGAGCTTGGTCACCCCGCCCCGCCGCCCGCTAGTCGAGCTGCTTCATCAGCTCGATCACGTCGGCGGCGCCGCCCGGGGCGCCGTCCTGGACGATCTTGCCGTCGCGCAGCGTGATCAGCCGGTCCGCGTGGGCGGCGGCGACCGGGTCGTGGGTGACCATCACCACGGTCTGGCGGAACTCGTCGACCGCCCGGCGCAGCAGGTCGAGCACGTCGGCGCTCGCCTTCGAGTCGAGGTTGCCGGTCGGCTCGTCGGCGAAGACGACCGCCGGTTTGGAGACCAATGCCCGCGCCACCGCGACCCGCTGCTGCTGGCCGCCGGAGAGCTCGCTCGGCCGGTGCGTGCGCCGGTCCCCGAGGCCGACGGTCGCGATCAGCTGGTCGACCCAGGCCTGGTCGGGCTTGCGGCCGGCGATCGAGAGCGGCAGCACCAGGTTCTCCTCCGCGGTCAGCACCGGCAGCAGGTTGAAGAACTGGAAGACGAAGCCGAGCTTGTCGCGGCGCAGCTCGGTCAGTGCGTTGTCGTCGAGGTGGGTGATCTCGACCCCGTCGAGCGTCACCGTCCCCGAGGTGGGCGTGTCGAGCCCGGCGAGGATGTGCATCAGGGTCGACTTGCCGGAGCCCGAGGGCCCCATGATCGCGGTGAACCGGTCGCGGTCGAAGGCGGTGCTGACCCGGTCGAGGGCGACGACCTCGGTATCGCCGGAGCCGTAGACCTTGCTCAGGTCCTCGGCGACTACGACCTTGGCGTCGGTGGCTGGCACGCGCCCCTCACGGTATCGGGACGCCGCGGCGGGTGCCGGGCATCACTCGTCCTGCGGCACGCCCTTGTGGATGTAGGCGCGGAACGCGCTGCCCGCCATCTCGACCGGTTCGCCGCCGAGGACGGGCATCCCGAGCGAGCCGATCCAGGTGCCGTGGCCGTTCTGACCGTGGCGAGTGAATTTGGCGGAGCCGGTGAACGGGGCGGGCGGCCGCAGCGACGCCGTGCCGGCCGCAAGGTTCCAGTGAAAGGCGCTCGACGGCGCCGTCATCTGCACCCCACGGACGATGTCGACCCCTTCCAGTTCTTCGCCGACCTCGGCGATGATCGTGATCCGGTGGGGCCCGTTGCCGCCCGCGTCGTAGAGGCTCACCTCGCGGGCCGCCAAGGAGCCGCGCCGGTGTCCGGTGATCGCGTGCAGCGTCGCGCCTTCGCCGCCGTACGGGCTGTAGGGGACGGCCCGGCGCGTTGCGGCCCCCGTCGCTCGCCCGCGCCGTGCCTGGGCGCACTGCTTCGGCACCGGATACAGGTGCATCTGGCCTTCGGCGTGCGGGGCGTCGACGTGGACGTATTCGTTCTCACCGGTGAAGGTGAAGGTCCCGTCGAGCTCGGCTTCGTTTTCGGTGTCGGACGCGCCGAGGCATTCGAGGCGACCCTTCCCCTTCGGACTGAAGGTGTAATCGAGTTCGCCGAAGGCGCCGAACTTGGCGATGAACCGATCCGCGGTGACTTCGGCCGGGACCGAGTAGTAGGCGACCTGCGGTCCCTTGGCGACGATCAGCATCGCGCTCACGGCGCCGTCGTTGTTGGTGACGTACACGTTGATCTTGAAGCCTTCCGAGCGCAGTTCGAAGCCGACTTCGCGCTGGATTTCCGGCGCCGGGTGCTTCGCGGGCGCGGCAGCGGTCGCCGCGGCGAGGGTCAGGCCGGTACCGAGCAGGGCCGAGGCGAGGACCGTGATGAGGACGAGAGCACGGCGCATCGCCCGCAGAATACGCTGCCTCGCCGTGCCCGTGATCGATGACTACGACGGCTTCCTGGTCGACCTCGACGGCGTCGTCTGGCTCGGCCGCGACCCGATCCCGGGCTCGCCCGAGGCGCTGGCGACGATGATCGCCGCGGGCAAGGAGGTCGTCTTCGTCACCAACAACCCGACCAAACGGCCCGAGGACTACGCCGTGCGGCTGGCGGAGCTGGGCGTCGAGGTCGGACCGGAGAGGATCGTCACCGCCGGGATCGTCGTCGCCCGCCTGGCGGCGGAGGCGGCGGGGCCGGGCGGCGGCGCGCTCGTCCTCGGCCGCGAGCCGCTGCGCGAACTGATCGCCGCCGAAGGGCTGCGGCTGGTCGACTTCGAACACCCGACCGAGGCGGCGGTGGTTGTCGTCTCCGGCTGGCGCGACTTCAACTACGACCACCTGCTCGCCTCGAAGCGGGCGCTCGACGCGGGCGCCGCGCTGCTGGCCACCAGCCACGACCCGACGATGCCGATGACCGGCGGCGAGTGGCCGGGGACCGGGGCGATCCTGGCCGCGGTCGAGGTCGCCTCCGGCAAGAAAGCGGAGATCGCCGGCAAGCCCGAGCACCACCTCTTCGAGCTCGCCCTCTCGCGGATCCCGGGCGCCAAGCGGGTGGCGATGATCGGCGACCGTCTCTCCTCCGACATCGCCGGCGGCCACGCGGCCGGCCTCGACACGATCCTCGTCCTCAGCGGCACCAGCGGGCACGCCGGCTCGGGCGGCTCCGAGGATCCGTCCACGGCGGCGGTCAGGCCAACGCTGACGGTCGAGAACCTCGCCGCCCTCGTCGCCTGAGCGACGCCCCGCTCAGCGCTCGGCGACCAGCAACGTCTGCAGCGCCCGGCCGAGCCGACCGCGCTCGTCGCCCAGCACCGACTCGGCCGTCGCGTTGCCACGCGGCCGCGGCAGGGTGACCGCGTCGACGCAGACCCACTCGCCCTCCAGGGGGCGCTCGATCTGCACGGTCAGGTCGACGTTGACGAAGACGAAGCGGCGGAAGTCGACCGCGCCGCTGATCCCGTTGCCGACGTCGGCGGCGATCAGGAGCCGCTGCAGGGGGCTCGGCTCCTCCCCCTCGACCAGCGGGTTGCGCATCCGCAGCCAGGCGACCGCCGGGCCGGGCTCGAGGAAGGTGCCGGAGACGAAGCGGATCTCCATCGCCGTGTGGTAGCCGACGCTCTCGCCGGTGGGGAAGAAGCTCTGCGGGCCGGGCTCGCGCGGCAGGGCCGGGCCGGGCGGGATCGCGACGGCCTCGGCGGGCAGGTCGACCGGAGCCGTCCGCAGCCGCCAACCGCGAGCCAGCATCAGCGGCTCGCCGTCGACCCGCAGCTCGGCCTCGACCATTTGCACCCGGCGCCCGGGCCGGACGATCCGCGCCTCCACCTCGACCGGGCCGATCGGGATCGAGCGGAGGATCTCGAAGGTCAGCCGGCAGACCTGGAAGTCCGCCGCTTCGGGGAGGAGCTCCAGCTCCCGCCCGAGGAGCGCCGCGGGCGGGCCGGCGTGCTGGGCGCCGGGATCCCAGGGCCCGCGGGTCAGCTCGGTGGCGCGGTAGCCGGACCCGTCGGGCTCATAGAAGGCGGGCACGCCGCCATCCTAAGCCGACGCTTGCTCCCTAGCGGTGAGAAGCGTCGGCGCCGCTCAGCAGGCGTGGCTGCCGAAGGACTGGGTCCAGACCGCGGCGCCGTCGAACCCTTCGATCGTGCCGATCCGCATCCCGATGCCGATTTCCGTGTACGGGCCGAGGATGTTTTCGTGGTGCTCGGTCGATTCGAGCCAGCGGGTTACGATCGAGCGCACGGTGGCGAAGGAGCCGGTCCCCCAGGCGATGTTCTCGCCGATCTTCCAGCAGCCTTTGAGATAGCCGAACTTCTGATCCCAGAAGTAGAAGTTGCGGCCGCAGGCGTAATGGCTGAATTCGTTGCAGCCGAGGATGTCGATCGACTTCTGCAGGGCGGCGTGGCCCAGCTGGCGGTTCACCTTCAGCGGCGCGAGGCCGTTGACGCCGCGGGCGTAGTTGGTCATGCAGAGGATGACCGCGGCCTGTTCTTCGACCGACAGTCCGGGGGTGGTTTGATTGGGGCAGACTTCTTCCGGGGCGACTTCGGCGGGCGAGAAGACCGGCGAGGTCACCACGGTGTTCGAGCGTGCCGAGTGCACGGACCGGGCACTGGCAGTGGCGGTGAGGCTGAGCACGGCGAGGATGGTCAGAAGAAGGATGGAAGTCCGTTTGAATTTCATATGAAGTCCTTCGGGCTTCCGTAAGAAAACGGTAAGACCGGTGCCGTACTCTGGACTCAGAGACGAAAGGAGATTGGACGCATGTCCAATAAAGTCATGAAAACCGATGAGCAGTGGCGTCAGGAGCTGACCCCCGAGCAGTACGAGGTCACCCGCCGAGGCGGCACTGAGCGTGCTTTCACCGGCCCTTATGTGAACGAGAAGGGCACTGGGATGTACAAATGCGTCGGCTGTGGGACCGAGCTGTTCAGCTCCGGCACCAAGTTCGACTCGGGCACCGGCTGGCCCAGCTTCACCGAGCCCGCCAACCTCGAGCACGTCGAGCTACGGCCGGACAAGAGCCTGTTCATGACCCGCACGGAGGTCGTCTGCAAGAGCTGCGACGCCCACCTGGGCCACGTGTTTGACGACGGGCCCGCCGCCCAGGGCGGCCAGCGCTACTGCATCAACGGGTGCGCGCTGGAGTTCAAGCCTGACCCCCAGCACCTAGATAGCTGAACTTGACGGCCAGCGCGACCGCCTCGGTCCGGGTATCCACCTCGAGCTTGGCGATCGCGTTGCGCACGTGGGTATGAACGGTCGCCGGGCTCAGCTGTAGCCGTTCGGCGATCTCTTTGACCCGCAGCCCCTCGGCGAGCAGCTCGAGGATCTGCCGCTCCCGCGGCGAGAGCTCGAGCAGTTTCTCGACCTCGGACGGCTTGCCGCCGGCAAAGTCGCCACCGAGGAAGGTGCCGCCGCCGGTCACGGCTTTGACCGCTTTGGCGATGTCCTCGGCGGGCGCCGACTTCAGCACGTAGCCGCTGGCCCCGGCGCGCAGCGCCAAAGCCAGCAGATCGGGCTGGGCATGGGCGGTGAAGATGATCACTTTCGTCCGCGGTCGGACTTTCAATACCTCGCGGGTCGCCTCGATGCCGTCGCGCTTGGGCAGCTCGACGTCGATGATCAGGACGTCGGGCTCCAGCTCCTTGACCACGTCGACCACGTCGCGGCCGTTGCCGGCCTCACCGACGATCTCGACGATGCTCGAATCGGCCATCCGGGCCTTGATCGCCTCGCGGACGATCTCGTGGTCGTCGCATAGAACGACGCGCCTTGCCTCGCGTACGGTGGTGCTCATTGGGCGCTGATTCTGTCAGGAGAGCCGTATCTATGCAAAGAATTAGGTAGAGAAAAGCTTCCGTCGGCTTCCTGGCCGTTCTCGATCAAGGCGATGATCGTCCTCCCGACCGCCACCGCGGTGCCGTTGAGGGTGTGCACCGCCTCCGGCGATTCGCCCTCCCCAGGCCGGTATCTGGCGCCCAGGCGGCGTGCCTGGTAGTCGGTCGTGTTCGAGCACGAGGTGACCTCGCGGTAGCGCTCCTGCGAGGGGATCCAGGCCTCGCAGTCGTACTTCTTCGCCGCCGGGGCGCCGAGATCGCCGACCGCGATGTTGACCACTCGGTAGGGAATCTCCAACTCGCCGAGGATCCGCTCCTCGATCGAGAGCAGGCGCTCGTGCTCCTCCTTGGAGGCCGACGGCTCGACGAACGAGAACATCTCGACCTTGTCGAACTGGTGGACGCGGAAGATGCCGCGGGTGTCGCGGCCGGCGGCGCCCGCCTCGCGGCGGAAGCAGGTCGAGAAGGCGCAGTAGCGCAGCGGCAGGTCGGCGGCGTCGAGGATCTGGTCGGCGTGCAGACCGGCCAGCGCGACCTCCGAGGTGCCGGTGAGGAAGAGCTCGTCCTTCTCGATCTCGTAGATCTGCTCGCGCGCCTCGGGGAAGTAGCCGGTGCCCTCGAGCGCCTCGGCGCGGACCAGCACCGGGGGCACCACCGGCTCGTGGCCCTCGGCGCGGACGATGTCGATCGCCATCCGCACCAGCGCCAGCTCGAGCAGGACGAGGTCCCCTTTGAGGTAGGAGAAGCGCGAGCCGGAGAGGCGCGCGGCGCTCTCCATGTCGATCAGGCCGAGCTCGGTGCCGATCTCCAGGTGGTCGCGGGGCTCGAAGTCGAAGTGGGGCACCTCGCCTACTTCCTTGATGACCACCGCGTCCTCGTCGGCGACCCCGTCGGGAGCGTCGTCGTCGGGGATGTTCGGCAGCGCCAGCGTCATGTCGCGCAGCGCGATCTCGAGCGCCTCCAACTCCTCTTTGCCGGCGTCGATCCTCTGCCGCAGCTGCGCCACCGCGGCGATCTCGGCCTCGGCGTCGCCGCCCTCGCGTTTGATCTCGCCGATCTGCTTGGAGGCGGTGTTGCGCTCGGCCTGGGCCGCCTCGACTTCGGGCAGCAGCTCGCGCCGGCGGGAGTCGAGGACGAGTAGCTCGTCGACCTCGCCACCGGCTCCGCGGCGCGCCAGAGCCGCTTTTACCCGCTCGGGGTCGGAGCGGAGCAGCTTGAGGTCGAGCATGGTCGCCCTACGGTTCTGACGGGCCGGACTTCTGGCCGGGCCGGGGGGAGGTTTCGGCGGCCGTCCCGGCGTACTTCGCGACGAATTTGGCGACCGCTTCGGCTTCCTTGCCGACGACGATGTTCTGGGGCATGATCGCGCCCGAGAAGCCGCCGTTCTCGATCGCGAAGAGGGCGTCGTTGTAGCTCTCTTCGCGCTGGTTCAAGTTGGGGCCCTGGGTGCGCTCGCCGCGGTTGCCGCTGCCCTGGGTGCCGGCGGCGCTCAGCGTGTGGCAGCCCGAGCAATGGGTGGCGAAGAGGACCGCCCCGTTGTAGTCGGAACTGTCCGACTTGACCGCGAGGCCTTCTTCGCCGTACCCACAGGCAGAGATGCCGAGGGCGGCGGCAATCACCGCGGCTATCAAGATCATCGCTTTCGGACGCACGCGGCGCGGATCATATTGTTTGGCGCCGATCACGAACGTCTGCCGATGCCGAAACCTTCCCCAGATACCTTCAGAACCGCGATGGCAAGCCTCCCGACGGGGGTCACGATCGTTGCCACGAGCGGCGAGGACGGACCCGCCGGGGCGACTGCCAACGCCGTCTCCTCGCTCTCGATCGATCCGATGCTGATGCTCGCCTGCCTCGATCGGGGCTCCCGCACCCTGCTCGCCGTGCAGGCCGCGGACCGCTTCTCGGTCTCCGTCCTCCACGACGGTCAGGAGCCGATCGCCCGTTCCTTCGCCACCAAGGCCCCGCCGGCGGAGAAGTGGTCCGGCGTCGCCTGGAGCGAGCGCGACGGCCTCCCGGCGATCGACGACGCCCTCCTCTGGGTCGCATGCGACCTGCGCGACGTGATCGCCGCCGGCGACCACGTGATCCTCACCGGCGAGGTCACCGACCTCACCACCGCCGCCGGCACCCCCCTGGTGTTCCACGGCGGCAACTACCGGCCGCTGGGCTAGCGCGATTCGGCGTCGAGGCGCGGGGCGAGTGCGCGCGCCGGCGCTTCCTCGGTCTTCAGGCGGCTGACGGCCAAGGGACGCGTCCGTCTCGGCCACGGCCCGGGCAGGCTGTGGCCGTGGCCGAGACGGCCGGGATTGCGGGGAGAGGTGCGCAAGGACGCCGGGGAGGCGTCAGGGCGACGTGCGACAGGCGTCCCAGGGACGGGACACTCGTCACGGAGACGTGCCGAATCCCCGGATCCTCACGAGGTCTCGAAGCGCTGCATGGATAACCCGTGCCATGGCACGGGTTATCCACTCAGGGGCCGGCCCGGGCCACTCCGGAAGGGCCTGGATCACCGCTGCATGAATCGACCACACCATGGTGTGGTCGATTCACTCAGTGCCTAGATTTAGGCCGCTCGGCGATGTCCGGATCCACGCTGCGGCACTTGTGGTCGCTATAGCGACATAAAGTGCCGCATCGCGTAGGCGAGCGCCACGGACCCGTGACGTTCCTCCCGGAATGCGCATGGACCCGTGTCAATCCACCCGAAAGGCTCACGTCCCGGGCGTCTCGTGGCGGCCACAGCCTGCCCGGGTCGCCACGAGACGCCCGGGACGGCCCGACCCCGGCCGCAAAGGCTTGAGCCCTTGCCCGTCCCCGGCTCCAGGTGCTGAGCCTTTCCCGTTCCGGCCGCAGGGACCTGAACCCTTCTCCAGCGCCGGCCGCCGCGGACCCCGGGCCCCGCTCAGTCCGCCAGCGTGTGGCAGACGGCCTCGACGTTGTTGCCGTCGGGGTCGAGCGCGAAGGCTCCGTAGTAGCCGGGGTGGTAGATCGGGCGGGGGCCGGGGGCGCCGTTGTCGGTGCCTCCGCCGGCGAGGGCGGCGGCGTGGAAGGTGTCGACGGCGTCGTGGTTGATCGCCTTGAAGGCGAGGTGGACGCCGTGGACCGCCGGGCGGCCGCGGCCGTTTACCCAGAACCAGGGCTTGCCGTCGGCGCCGCCGAAGCCCGCCATCGTCTCCGTCGGCTGCATCACCACCGAGAGGCCCAGCGGGGCCAGCGCCATCTCGTAGAAGGTGCGCGAGGCGTCGAAGTCGCCTACCTCGATGCCGACGTGGTCGAGCACGCCGCCAGGCTATCCCGGCAGGCCGGCGATGCCAAGCATGCGCGGGACGTAGAACTCGGCCACCTCGTCGAGGGTCAGCTTGCCTTCCGGCCGGTACCACTGCCAGACGCTGTTGTGGATGCCGATCATCGCGCGGGCGAGGAGTTCCGGATCCGCACGGGGGATCGCCCCCGCCTCCATCCCGCGGGCGAGGAAGTCGCGCCAGCTTTCCTCGTAGGTCTTCACCAGGGTGAAGGCCCGCATCCGCGCGTCCTCCTCGCGCGGCGCCGAGCGCCGGTGGCGGACCAGGCCATGCTCGGAGACCAGGACCTTGGCCCGGCAGACTTCGCGGTCGTCGCGTTCGAAGGTCCCCCGCACCAGGGCCCGCAGGGCCGCCCCGAACTCGCCCTCGGTCAGCTGCTCGAACTCCGCCTGGGCGTCCTCGAACGCTTCGACCAGGATCTCGAACAGACACTGCTGCTTCGATTCGAAGTAGTGGTAGAGCGCCGTCGGCCCCAGCCCCACGGCCGTCGCGACGTCCGCCCATTTCGTGTCTTCGTACCCGTTCTCGCCGAAGAACTTGGTCGCCACGGCGACGATCTCGGCGCGCTTGTTGCGCGGCGAAGGCCGTGGGTCCGTCCGCTCTTCCCCCCCGCTTCCAGGCATCTGCGCTGCCTCCTCATGTCCGGTTGCCCCGCCGTTGTCCGCCGTCTGTATGCCCTTGCGGACGCGCGCAACCCTACACGGGAACCTGTCATGTTTTTTCGGGTACATAACGGCGTTCGAAAAAAACCTCCCGGTCGGCCGACGTGCGAGAATCGCCGCGATGAGCAGCTTCCAGGAGCCGGGTTGGTTCACGCGCAACGTCTTCAACAAGGCCGTGGCGGGGGCGACGCGGATGGGGATCAGCGTGATGGGCTCCCGCGTGCTCGAAGTCAAAGGCCGCAAATCGGGCCAGTGGCGCTCGACCCCGGTGAACCTGCTCGAGGTCGACGGCAGCCAGTACCTGGTCGCCCCGCGCGGCAACACCCAGTGGGTGCGCAACATGCGCGCCGCGGGCGGTGGCCGGCTGAAGCTCGGCCGCAAGGCCGAGGACTTCAAGGCGACCGAGGTGCTCGACGACTCGCGGGCGACCATCCTGCGCGCCTACCTGAAGAAGTGGAAGTGGGAGGTCGGCGCCTTCTTCGATGGCGTCGGCCCGGACAGCACCGACGCGCAGCTCCTCGCCGTCGCCCCGGACCACCCGGTCTTCAAGATCGACGCCTGAACGAGACTGAGAGCCGCTCCGGCGGGTAGTCGCCTGGCGTGAGGCGCTCTCGTCCCCTGCTTGCCCTCCTGGCACTTGTGTTGCTCGTCGCCGGCTGCGGTGGTGGCGGCGACTCGCGGTGACGAAGCGGCGGCGCGGCAGAAGCTCGAAGCCGGTGGCAAGAAGCTGTCCGGCGCCGGCTCCTTCGAAGTCTCGCTGCAGATCGAAGGCGAAGAAGAGGGAACCGATCCGGAGCAGCTCGGCTGCCTCGACCTCGGCATCGACAAGGGCAAGCCCGAACGCCTCGACATGCGGATCTACGACCTGAACTGCGACGGCGGCAGCGAAGGCCACGAGATGATCGCGATCGGTCGCCGCGCCTGGGCGACGAGCGAGCCGGGTCGCTGGACGGCGGCGACGATCTCCCCGTCCGTCATCCACGAACTGAACGACGAACAGACGACCGACCTGGCCGGCCTCTTCAAGACCGCCGAGGACGTCAAGGAAGTCAGCGCCGAAAGCGCGGTCGAATCACGTGCCGCGGGCGGCGAAGCGGTGACCGAATTCAGCTTCAAGGCACCCGCCTCGGCCTTCCCCGATGCCGAAGACCTGGGCGACACCGACGTCGACTTCGGGGCGACGATCGACGGCAACGGCTACCTCACCGAGCTGACCCTGCACGGCGAGGCCGAAGGGGCCGGGGCGACCGTCACCGAGACCTACGACCACATCGGCAAGGACCTCGGCATCGCGCCGCCGGCGCCGAGCGAAGTCGAGGGCACGGTGCAGCGGATCGATTCGAAGGAGCAGCTCGAAGCGCTGCTCGAAGCGACTCCCTGAGCGGCGCGCCCCGCCGGCCTAGAGCCC
Organism: uncultured Solirubrobacterales bacterium; assembly: GCA_963791095.1. GTDB lineage: Bacteria > Actinomycetota > Thermoleophilia > Solirubrobacterales > 70-9 > VAYN01. The sequence continues at coordinate 4,045 of CAWBRE010000020.1, read as the reverse complement.
GCTGGTGGTCGCCGCGCGGACGGCGAGGAAGAAGATCACGATGCAGCTGACCGCCATGATCCCCATCTCGCGGCGGACGATCTGCAGGGCGATCGATTTCTGCGCCTCGGGCGGGAACGATTCGATGTCGAGCTCACCGAGCTCCCGCTGGGCGGCGCCGAGCCGCGCCCCCTCGGCGATGAAGGAGATCACCAGCGGCAGGATGCCGTAGAGGTAGTGGAGGTTTTCCCGCGCCGAGTGGTCGGTGACCAGGAGCAGCCCGCCGAGCGTCGCCTGCACGAAGACCGCCACCTGGGCGAAACGCAGCAGGTACCAGAAGGGCACCGACGGGCGGAGTTTGAACCAGGCCCAGCCGCCGATCGCGCCGGCGGCGAGGTTGAGCAGGATGACCAGCATCCCGACCGCGATGTGGAGACCGAGAATCACGCTAATCCATCCCAAAAGGGTCGGGATTCGGCTTGCTGATGCGGAAAATCACTATGTAGCAAGTTGTCACAATGTGGTTGTATAAAGCACGGCTAAGGGTTGCCGAGGGGCCGTGAATGGGTTCGCTCGGGCTCCAGAACCCGGACATCACACCACTTCGTGCTCAAGACCTACTTCCCCATCCTCGTCTTCGCTTTCCTGGGCCTCACGGTCGGTGGCCTCTTCGCGATGCTGAACCACCTGATCGGGCCGAAGAAACCGGCCCGCGCCACCGCCGCCAGTCGCCGCCAGCACGAGCCTTACGAGTCCGGCATCCCGGTCGAGCCGATGAAGAACTTCCGCTTCGGGGTCAGCTTCTACCTGATCGCGATGCTGTTCATCCTCTTCGACATCGAGGTCGTCTTCCTCTACCCGGTCGGGGTGATCTTGAAGGGCGCCAACAGCGTCTTCGTCCTCGGCGAGCTGATCACCTTCGTGGTGCTCTTGATGCTCGCCTTCGTCTACGTATGGAGGAAGGGAGCCCTCGATTGGAGGTAGAGCGCCGTAAATTCGAGGCCCGTCAGGCCTCCGCCCGCGACATGCTCCGCGGCGACCTCGAGGGTGCCGACCTCGAGAAATACGTCGAAGAGCGGGTCGTCACCACCACCTTCGAGAAAATGCTGAACCTGGCGCGGGCCAACTCGATCTTCCCGCTCACCTTCGGCCTCGCCTGCTGCGCGATCGAGGCGCCGATCTCGATCGTCACCGCCCGCTACGACCTCGCCCGCTTCGGCGCCGAGGCCCTGCGCGCCTCGCCGCGCCAGGCCGACCTGATCATCCTGTCGGGCCGCGTCTCGATCAAGATGGCGCCGGTCGTCCGCCGCCTCTACGACCAGATGCTGGAGCCGAAGTGGGCGATCTCGATGGGCGCCTGCTCCTCCTCCGGCGGCATGTTCGCCAACTACGCCGTGGTCCAGGGAGCGGACAAGTTCATGCCGATCGACCTCCACATCCCCGGCTGCCCGCCGCGGCCGGAGGCGGTCATGTACGGCTTCAACAAGCTGCAGCGGAAGATCATGGGCAGCCCCGATCAGGGCTGGCGCCAGCGCTACGACGCGGCCGGCACGGAGGAGTGGGCGCGCGGCGGCCCGGCGTCGCTGCCGAGCCCCGCGGCCGCCGAGGCTTACGAGCTGGCGCGGGAGAAGACCCTTGCCTGACGGCCCCGGACTGGAGCTCCTGCGCGGCGAAATCGACGTCGACCTCGCGGGCGCCGTCCTTGACACCTCCTTCGCGAAGGACCGCGCGGCGATGATCGTAGACGCCGACCGGATCCTCGAGGTGCTCGCCTGGCTGCGCGACACCCCCGGCCAGGGCTACCGCTTCCTCTCCAGCCTCCACGTCGCCGACTACCTGCCCGCCGAGCCGCGCTTCGGCATCCACTACGAGCTCCTGAACCGCGACCGGGTCGAGCGCCTGCGGGTGAAAGTGATGCTCCCCTCCGAGTCGCCGCAGATCGACTCCTGCGTCGAGCTCTTCCCGACCGCCGACTTCCAGGAGCGCGAGGCCTTCGACTTCTTCGGCATCGTCTTCCACGGCCACCCGGAACTGACCCGCATCCTCCTCCCCGAGGACTACGTCGGCTTCCCCCAGCGCCGCGACTTCCCGATCGGCGGCGAGCCGGTCACCTTCACCTACTCCGAGGATCGCTATGGCAACTGAGCACCGGTTCTCCCAGGCGATGGTCGACGAGGACGCGGCGCTGCCGACCGTCGCCGACCTCTACAGCGAGCTCGACGAGGACCGCACCACCGAGGTGATGACGGTCAACATCGGGCCGCACCACCCGGCGACCCACGGCGTGCTGCGCCTCGTCGTCGACCTCGAAGGCGAGGTCGTCCGCGACCTGAAGCCGGTGATCGGCTACGTCCACACCGGGATCGAAAAGTCCTGCGAGGACAAGAGCTACTGGAAGGTCATCCCCTTCGTCGAGCGGATGGACTACGTCTCCTACTTCTTCCAGATGGAGGCCTACTGCGGCGCGGTCGAGCGCCTCGTCGGCCTGGAGATCCCGCCGCGGGCGAAGTACCTGCGGACGATCATGCTGGAGCTGAACCGGATCCACTCGCACCTGGTGTGGCTGGGGACGACGGCGCTCGACCTCGGCGCGATCTCGATGCTCTGGTACTGCTTCCGCGAGCGCGACCGGATCCTCGACCTCTTCGAAATGGCGACCGGGCAGCGGATGCACACGCGTTACTTCCAGGTCGGCGGCGTGATCGAGGACATCCCCCTCGGCTGGGAGGAGAAGTGCCGCTCCTTCGTCCACGACATGCCGATCCGGGTCGGCCAGTACGAGGCGCTGCTCGACCGCAACGAGGTCTTCCTGCAGCGCACCAAAGGGGTCGGGATCGTCAGCCGCGAGCGGCTGCTGGAGCTCGGCGTCACCGGGCCGCTGCTGCGCGCCGCGGGCGAGCCCTGGGACCTGCGCAAGGCCTTCGACTACCTCGCCTATCCGGAGATGGACTTCAAGATCCCGGTCGGCACGACCGGCGACAACTACGACCGCTACCGGGTGCGGCTCGCCGAGATGGTCGAGTCGACCAAGATCATCGGCCAGGCGCTGGAGGCACTCCCCGGCGGCCCGTTCATCGCCGACGACCGCAAGTACGTGCTGCCGCCGCGCTCGGAGCTCTCGACCTCGATGGAGTCGCTGATCCACCATTTCAAGCTCGTCACCGAGGGCTTCCGCGTCGACCCGGGCGAGATCTACTACGCGATCGAGGGCCCGCGCGGGGAGCTCGGCTGCTTCGTCCTCGCCGACGGCTCCTCGAAGCCCGCCCGCGTCCACTTCCGTGACCCCAGCTTCGTCAACCTGCAGGCCTTCAAGGACATGGCGCTCGACTCCTACGTCGCCGACATGATCTGCAGCCTCGGCATGCTCGACCCGATCCTCGGCGGGGTCGATCGATGAGCCCTGTCGACGGCGCGGGGTCCTACAACCCGAACCTGCCGGTCGACCGCTCGGTCACCGTCGGGCGCGAGCCGAGCACCGACCCGGAGCAGATCCCCGAGCTCGTCGAGGTCGACTGCCCGACCGAGCTGCGCGAGCGGATCGAGCACCTGATGAGCCGCTACCCGGACCGGAAATCGGCCTCGATCCCGGCCCTCTGGGCGGTGCAGGAGCGCTACGGCTGGTGCACCCCGGAGGGGATCCGCCAGGCCGCCGCGGTGATGCGGGTCACCCCCGCCTACCTCGAGTCGGTCGCCTCCTTCTACGACCTCCTGCACACGACCCGCGTCGGCGAGCACCGGATCGAGGTCTGCACCAACATCAGCTGCTGGATGCGCGGCGGCGACGAGCTGCTCGACGCCTTCCGCGCCGCCGCCGCCGGCGAGGACGTCTTCGTCACCGGCTTCGAGTGCCTCGGCGCCTGCGACATCGCCCCGATGGCCTCGATCGACCAGCGCTACTTCGGGCCGCTGCTGCCGGGCGAGGCGCGGACGGCGATCGATCAGCTGCTGAGCGGCGACGCGGTGCTGCCGGAGAAATCGCTGGAGAAGCGGCCGCTGGCCGGGGACACCCCGAGCCCGGGGAGCGCCGGCTGATGCCGCACCAGCTCGAGAAGCGCGTCCTGCTCGA
>CAWBRE010000019.1:0-278566 GCA_963791095.1 uncultured Solirubrobacterales bacterium | reverse complement strand
AGCTCGAACTGGTCCATCAGGCCCTGGCGGGCGGCGTCCGGGTCGGGCGAGGAGCGGATCAGTTTGATCACCGCGTCGAGGTTGTCGAGCGCGACGAGCAGGCCCTCCAAGATGTGCGCCCGGGCCTCGGCGCGACGCAGTTCGTACTGGGTCCGGCGGGTGACGACCTCGCGCTGGTGTTTGACGTAGTACTCGATCAGCTCGAGCAGGCTCAGCGTCCGCGGCACGCCGTCGACCAGCGCCACCATGTTGGCGCCGAAGGTCGACTGCATCGCGGTTTTTTTGTAGAGGTTGTTGAGGACGACTTTGGCCGGCGGCCCGCCGCGTTTGAGCTCGATCACGAGCCGCATCCCGCGTTCGTCGGTCTCGTCGCGGAGGTCGGAGATGCCGTCGAGTTTTTTGTTGCGGACGAGGTCGGCGATCTTCGCCACCAGACCGTTTTCGCCGAGCTTCTTGACCGTGAACGGCAGCTCGGTGACGACGATCGCGTCCTTGCCGCCTTTCAGCGGCTCGACGTGGGCGCGGGCGCGGACTTTGATGCTGGCGCGGCCGGTTTCGTAAGCGGTGCGGATGCCCTCGCGGCTCATCAGGCCGCCGCCCGGGAAGTCGGGGCCCTTGATGTGGACCATCAGCCCGTCGAGGTCGATCTCCGGGTCGTCGATGTAGGCCATCACCGCGGCGCTGACCTCGCGCAGGTTGTGCGGCGGGATGTTGGTCGCCATGCCGACCGCGATCCCGGAGGTGCCGTTGACCAGCAGGTTCGGGAAGCGCGACGGCAGGACCAGCGGCTCCTGCGTCGATTCGTCGTAGTTGGGGCCGAAGTCGACGGTGTCGGCGTCGATGTCGCGCAGCATCTCGGTCGCGAGACGCGCCATGCGCGCCTCGGTGTACCTCATCGCCGCGGCGGGGTCTTCGTCGATCGAGCCGAAGTTGCCCTGACCGTCGACCAGCGGGTAGCGCAGGGAGAAGTCCTGCGCCATGCGGACCAGCGTGTCGTAGATCGCCGAGTCACCGTGCGGGTGGTATTTGCCCATCACCTCGCCGACGATGAAGGCGCACTTGCGGTACGAACGCGTCGGCTGCAGGCCGAGGTCGTGCATCGAGTAGAGGACGCGACGGTGGACCGGCTTGAGGCCGTCGCGCACGTCGGGCAGCGCCCGGCCGACGATCACGCTCATCGCGTAATCGAGGTACGACGAGCGCATCTCCTGCTCGAGACCGCGGTCTTCGACGTTGCCGGTAAGCGCCTCCAACGCCACTAGAGCACCTCTGCTTTCACACTGTTGGAATTGACACTCTTAGACATCGAGGAATTTCACCTCTTTGGCGTGGGTCTCGATGAACTCACGACGCGGGGCGACCTGGTCGCCCATCAGCATCGAGAAGATGCGGTCGGCGGCGGTCGCGTCGTCGAGCGTCACCCGGGCGAGCGTCCGGGTCGCCGGATCCATCGTCGTCTCGCGCAGCTGTTTCGGGTTCATCTCGCCCAGGCCCTTGAAGCGGGTGAGGGTGACTCCCGAGCGGGCGAGCTCCATCACCGCGCCGCGCAGCGCCTGGAAGGAGAGCGCGACCGTCCGTTTCTCACCACGGCTGACCGTGAACGGCGGGCGACCCACCTGTTTCAGCAGCGCCGCGTGCACCTCGGCGAACTTGCGGTACTCGGGGTCCTCGAACAGCTCGCGCGGCAGGCGGTGGGTGCGGGCGAGGCCGCTGTTCCGGGAGATCGCCTTGACGACGAGGAGATCGTCGGTGGAGCTGACCACCGTCGTGTCGAACGGCTCGCCCTCGGGGGCCTCCTGCTCGAGCAGGTCCTTGGCCGCGGCGATCGACGCCACTCCTTCGTCGAGCAGCGCCGACTCCTCGAGGAACTGCACCACCTCGTGGCCGTAGCTGGCCTGCAGTGAAGAGCCCCAGCCCTCGTACTCTTTCGAGCGCCGGATGTAGGACTGCCAACGGCTCGGGGTGAGTTTGCGGCTCTCCCCCGTCATGTCGACGAGCTCGAACTGCTCGAGCTTGTCGCGCAGCAGCAGCTCTTCGAGTTCGGACTCGCGCTCCAGGTAGGTCTCCTGGTTGCCCTGTTTCACGCGGTAGAGCGGCGGTTTGGCGATGTAGACGTAGCCGCTCTCGATCAGCTCCGGCATCTGCCGGTAGAGGAAGGTCAGCACCAGCGTGCGGATGTGCGCGCCGTCGACGTCGGCGTCGGTCGCCATCACGATTTTGTGGTACCGGGCGCTCTCGATGTTGAACTCGTCGTGGATCCCGGTGCCGATCGCGGTGATCAGCGCCTGGACCTCGGTGTTGGCGAGGACCTTGTCGATCCGGCTCTTCTCGACGTTGATGATCTTGCCGCGCAGCGGCAGCACCGCCTGGGTGCTGCGGTCGCGCGCCTGCTTCGCCGAGCCGCCGGCGGAGTCACCCTCGACCACGAAGATCTCGGCCAGGCTCGGGTCCTTCACCGTGCAGTCGGCGAGCTTGCCCGGCAGGGTCGAGTTCTCGAGCGCCGACTTGCGGGTCAGGTCGCGAGCTTTGCGCGCCGCCGAGCGGGCGCGGGCGGCGTCGATCGCCTTCATGATGATGCGTTTCGCCTCGGGCGGGTTCTCGTCGAGGAACTCGGCCAGTTTGCGGTTGACGGTCTCCTCGACCAGGCTTTTGATCGGCGGGTTGCCGAGTTTGGTCTTGGTCTGACCCTCGAACTGCGGGTCGTGCAGCTTCACCGAGATGACCGCGGTCAGCCCCTCGCGGACGTCCTCGCCGGCGAGGTTGTCGTCTTTCTCCTTGAGGAAGCCTTTGGCCCGCGCGTAATTGTTCAGGGTGCGGGTCAGCGCGCCGCGGAAACCTGACAGGTGCGTACCACCCTCGTGGGTGTTGATGTTGTTGGCGAAGCTGAAGATCGACTCCTGGTAGGAGTTGTTCCACTGCATCGCGACCTCGACTTCACCGTCGTCTTTCTCACCTTCGAAGAAGATCGGCTTCTTGTTGATCGTCTCCTTGTTCTCGTTGAGGTGGAGGACGAAGTCCTCGATCCCGCCGTCGTACTGGAAGGCGACGCTCTGGCCCTCGCCGCGCTCGTCGGTCAGCTCGAGTTTCAGGCCGCGGGTGAGGAACGCGGTCTCGCGGATCCGCTCGGCGAGCGTCTGGAAGTCGTAGTCGATGTCTTCGAAGATCTCGAAGTCGGGCAGGAAGGTGATCTCGGTGCCGTGCTCGTCGGAGGCCGCGCCCTTCTCGAGTTTGGTCATCGGTTTGCCGCGCTCGTAGTCCTGCTCCCAGACCGCGCCGTCGGTCTCGATCTTCAGGTGGAGCCGCTCGGAGAGCGCGTTGACCACCGAGGAGCCGACGCCGTGGAGGCCGCCGGAGACCTTGTAGCCGCCGCCGTCCCCGAACTTGCCGCCCGCGTGGAGGACGGTGAGGACGACTTCGGCCGCCGGCCGGCCCTCTTTCTCCATGATCCCGACCGGGATGCCGCGGCCGTCGTCGGAGACGGTGACGCTGTTGTCCGGGTGGATGACGATCTAGACGTTGTCGCAGTACCCCGCCAGTGCCTCGTCGACGGAGTTGTCGACGATCTCGTAGACCAGGTGGTGCAGACCACGCGGGCCGGTCGAGCCGATGTACATCCCCGGGCGTTTGCGGACGGCTTCGAGGCCCTCGAGGACCGTGATGTCCGCGGCGCCGTAGGAGGCGTCGTCTTTGGCTTTTTTCTCAGGCAAGAGGGTCCTTCCGGTTGATACAAAAAGCCCCGACGCCGGAGTCTGTCTCCACGCTGGCCGGGGCTAGAAGCGAGTAGTCATAAGAATACCAGTTTCGTTCCCCGAATCCAAGCGCACGGAGTGCCGATTTACCTGCAAATCGTGAATAAAGAGTGCCTTCTCAGGACCCTCGTGCGACCCGAAACTTGAGCGCTTCGCGGCGCCCCCTCCCCCAGCGCCTCCCGCAAGCCGCTCCAAAAGCTGCGCCTGCATCAGGTCGAGCTCCTGCGCCCACATCGCGTTCGTGCACTCGACGGTCAGCGTCCCGGACCGTTCGGAGATCGGCTGCGCGACCTCGGCGATCTGCGCGCCGACGGCGCCCGCCCAGGCCGCCTGCACCGATGCGAGGCCGGTCTTCGGCGCGGCGAGGTCCCGCGCCACGCGAAACGCCTCCCCCGCCTGGCGCGGGCGCGCGCCGCCGGGTCACGCCGCCTCCGCCCCGGTCCGTCGCCGCTGCCGTCATCGACCACGCCCGGGCCGCGGCATCCGCACCATCGCCTCGCGCGCCGCGGCCGGCAGCGACTCTTCGTCGGCGGCGGTGATCAGCGTCTGGCCGCCGGTCGCCAGGCGCGCGACGAGCAGCTCCCGCCGGCCCGGGTCGAGCTCGCTCATCACGTCGTCGAGCAGCAGCAGCGGGGTGACCCGCCGCGCCGTCAGCAGCGCCTCGCGCTCGGCGAAGAGCAGCGCCAGGAGGGCGGCGCGCTGCTGGCCCTGCGAGCCGTATTTGCGCAGCGCCCGGCCGGCGAACGGACAGCTTCAACTCGTCGAGGTGCGGGCCCCAGGAGCTGCGGCCGAGTTTGAGGTCGGCGTCGCGGCGCTCGCGCAGGCCGGCGCGCAGCTCCTCGGCGTCGCCGTCGGCGCGCGGCGCGTAGGCGAGCTCACCGTCCTCGAGCCCGAGCTCGGCCAGCGCCTCGGCGAACGCCGGGGCCAGCTCCTCGACCGCCTCTCGCCGCGCCGCGATCAGCGGCGCGGCCGCGTCGGCCACCCCCGCGTCCCAGACGTCGAGCCCTTCCGGCGATCCGTAGCCCGCGGCGACCCGGGAGATCATCGCGTTGCGCTGCGCCAGCGCCTGGCCGAAGCGCTTGCGCAGCTCGCCGCGGGCCGGCCAGCGGGCGGCGAGGAAGCCGTCGAGGTGGGCGCGGCGCTCGGCCGGCGGCCCCTTCACCAGGCTCAGCCGGTCGGGGGCGAAGACCGCCACCGGGGGTCGGGCGCGGGCGATCGTCGCCGGGTCGGCGGGCTGCCCGTCGAGCAGGTGCCGCCGCCCTTCGGTCCGGCTCACCGACGCCATCAGCCGCCGCTCGATCCCGTCGTCGTCGCGCACCGTCGCCTCCGCCCGCGCCAGGCTCTCGCCGAACGGGATCAGGTCGCGCCGGTCGGAGGTCCGGAAGGAGCGCCCGGTCAGGGCGAAGTAGAGCGCCTCGACCAGGTTCGTCTTGCCGACCCCGTTGGGCCCGACGACGCTGGTGATCCCCGGCCCGAGCGGCACCCGCACGCGCTCGAGGCTGCGCAGCGGGCGGGCTTCGATCGCGGTGACCAGCACCGTCCCGCGCCCCGCCTAGACGTTGAGGCGGATCGGCATCACGAGGTAGCGGAAGTCCTCGTTCTCGACCGGCTGCATCAGCCCCGGCCGCAGCGGCGAGATCAGCCGCAGCAGCACCTCGTCGCCGCCGATGCTTTCGATCCCCTCGCGCAGGTACTCGGGGTTGAAGCCGATCTCCATCGGCTCGCCCTCGAAGGCGGCGGGCATCGTCTCGCGCGCGTCGCCGACGTCCGGCGTCTCGGCGGAGACGGTCAGCTCGCCGGGCTCGAAGGAGAAGCGCAGCGGCGCGTTGCGCTGCGCCAGCTGGCTGATCCGCCGCGCCACGTCGAGGAACTCCGACCGCGGCAGCCGCACGTCGTGCTCGTAGGACTCGGGCAGCAGCTGGCGGAAGTTGGGGAACTGGCCCTCGATCAGCCGCGTGGTCAGGGTGATCGACCCGGCCTCGAAGATCGCCTGGTTCGGTCTCAGCGTGATCGCCGCGTCGTCGACCCCCTCGGCGGCGAGGACCCGCGCCAGCTCGCGCAGCGCCCGCGCCGGGATGTTCGCCTCGATCTCACCGCTGAGCGGCGCCTCGAGCTCGGTCCGTTTCACGGCGAGCCGGTAGGAGTCGGTGGCGACCATCGTCATCTCGTTGCCGGTGGCGGTGACGAAGACGCCGGTCAGCACCGGCCGCATGTCGTCGCGCGAGGCGGCCCGGGCGACGAGGTCGATGCTCGCGGCCAGCGCGCTCGCCGGGATCCGGATCGGGTCGCCACCCTCGGCGGTCGGCAGGTTCGGGAAGTCCTCGACCGGCAGCGTCCGCAGGTGGAAGCGCGAGCTGCCGCTGCTGATCTCCACGTCGCGCTCGGCCTCACGCGTCTCGATGTCGACCGTGTCGTCGGCGAGCGAGCGGGCCACTTCGGCGAGCAGGCGACCGGGAAGCAGGACCGAGCCGCCGCCCTCGACCGTCGCCTCGATCGTCGTGCGCAGGCCGAGGTCGAGGTCGGTGGCCGACAGCGTCGCCTGGCCCTCGCCGGCCTCGATCAGGACACCGGACAGGGCCTGGGTCGCGGCGCGGGTGGAGACCGCACGCGAGACGGTGGAGAGCTTGGAGACGAGTTCTTCGCGTTTGGTCGTGAGCTTCAAAGGTTGCCTCAGATTGCCTTGTGGAGAGTTATTAGGTGCTGTTGAAAAGCCGTGGGGCGAAGACTATTCGGCGGAGTCAAGCGGGATGTGGCCTGTGGAGACGCCTGTGGGCGGATGTGGAGTCTTGCAGTGGCGGCGGCGTCGGTGGGGTCAGCCGGCGGTCGGGCTGTTGATGGCTGTGCGCAACTCGTCGACGCGTGTGGATAGCGCCGCGTCCTCGCCGAGCTTCGCTTCGACCCGACGCAGGCTGTTCATCACGGTGGTGTGATCGCGGCCGCCGTAGAGCCGGCCGATCTGCGGCAGCGAGAGGTCGGTCAGCTCGCGGGTCAGGAAGATCGCGACCTGGCGGGCGCCGCAGCGGGGTCGCGGCGCGGCTCGTCCCGATCAGCTCGGCGCGGGAGATGCCGAAGCGTTCGGCGACCTGCTGCTGGATCTCCTCGACCGAGGTGGCCTGGGCGCTGCGCGGCGATTGCGGGATGACCTCGGCGATCAGCTCGGAGCTGAGCGGCTTGGCGAGCAGCGAGGCGTGGGCGATGACGCGGGTCAGCGCGCCGTGCAGCTGGCGGATGTTGGCGTCGATGCGGCCGGCGAGCTCGGAGAGGGCGCCGGTGTCGGCGATCTCGATCCCGGCCTCCTCGACCAGGTGCTTGAGCACGGTGAGGCGGGTGGCGAGGTTCGGCGGTTCCACGGCGACCGTCAGCCCCCACTCGAAGCGGTCGCGCAGGCGCGAGGCGAGGGTCGAGAGCTCGCTCGGGATCCGGTCGGCGGAGAGGATCAGCTGGCTGCCGGCCTCGTAGAGCGCGTTGAAGGTGTGGAAGAACTCCTCTTCGGTGGCGGGCTTGCCCTCGAGGAACTGGACGTCGTCGATCAGCAGCACGTCGATGTCGCGGTAGGTCGCCTTGAAGGCCTCGGACCCGGTGCTGCGCAGGGCGGCGACGAACTCGTTGGTGAACGACTCGGCGGTCGTGTAGCGGACGCTGAGGCCGGGAGCGTTGTCCTGGAGGTAGTTGGCGATCGCCGCGAGGAGGTGGGTCTTGCCGAGCCCGGGAGGCCCGTGGAGGAAGAGCGGGTTGTAGGCCTCCGACGGCGCCTCGGCGACGGCCAGCGCGGCGCCGTGGGCGAGCCGGTTGCCGGGGCCGATGACGAAGCGCTCGAAGGTGTAGCTCGGGTTCAGCTCCGGTGCCGGGGTCGGCGTCGGCGCCCTCGCGGGGAGCGGCGAAGCTGACCCGCCGCAGCTGTGTGCCGCAGTCGGCGACGGCCGCGGCGATCAGCGCCGAGTAGCGCCGCTCGGCCCAGGCCCGGATCCCCTCGGGAGCCTTCAGGTAGAGCGTTTCATCGTCGGACGCCGACCGCTTCGAGCGGGGCCAGCCAGAGGTTGAAGGTCGACTCCGGGACCGACGCGCGCAGCCTTTCTTGGGATGCTCGCCAGAGGGCGTCGAGGTCTGTTGGGAGGGAGTCGTCAGGCACTGGGGGGCGGCGACCATAGCGCCGTCATTTGCCGGGGGATTTCGGCCGCCCGCAAATGGCGGGGAAAAGATTTCGCCGGTGTCCCTATACTTCCGCCGCGATGAAGCGCACTTATCAGCCAAAGAAGCGGAAGCGGGCGAAGACCCACGGTTTCCGCGCCCGTATGAGCACCCGCGGTGGTCGCGCCGTCCTGCAGCGCCGCCGGCGCAAAGGTCGGAAGCGCCTCACCCCGTAGATGCCGCCGTCGAAGCGCCGTCGGCTCTCGCGGAGCGGCGAGTTCGACCGCGTCTATCGCGACGGCTCATCGCATGCGACCCGTTACCTCGTCCTCTATACGTTCCCTCGTCGCGACGAAGAGCGTGACGAGGTGAGGCTCGGCGTCTCGGTGTCGCGCAAGGTGGGTGGTGCCGTGGACCGCAACAAGGTCAAGCGGACCCTGCGCGAAGCCTTCTGGGAGCTCTCGGATCGTCTTCCGGACAAACATGACTTCGTAATCGTCGCCCGTGCCGATATCGGCGGGCTGATCGAGAAGGAAGGCACTGCCGGGGTCACCAAATCGCTCGAAGAGGCGATGGACGCCAGCTTCGGCGGGGGTCGTTCCACGTGAAACACGACAGCGACTCGGTCTCAGGACCGTTCCACGTGAAACGGATCGCCCTCGCCCCCATCCGCGCCTACCAGCGCTGGATCTCCCCTTCCCGCCCCCGCCGCTGCAAGTACGAGCCGACCTGCTCGGCCTACGCGGTGGAGTCGGTCGAGCGGTTCGGCGTCATCCGCGGCCTCATCCTCGCCGCCTACCGCCTGATCCGCTGCAACCCCTTCAGCCACGGCGGCTTCGATCCGGTCCCGGATCACTTCACGCTGCGGGGCCTCGGCCACATCCATCCGGCCGATTACCACGGTGAGGCCCACTCGTGATGCTCCCCGACGCGAACATCCTGCAGCCGCTGATCGACGTCGCCAACGCGGTCCTCAAGTTCTTCCACGACAACGTCGGCCTCTCCTGGGGCATGTCGATCGTCGCGATCACGGTCTGCACCCGGGCCATCCTGGTCCCGCTGACCTACAAACAGATCAAAGGCATGCGGGCGATGCAGGCCCTGCAGCCGCAGATCAAAGAAATCCAGGAGAAATACAAAAACGACAAACAGCGCATGCAGCAGGAAATGATGCGCTTCTACAAAGAGAACAAAGTCAACCCCTTTGCCTCTTGTATCCCGCTGCTGGCTCAGCTCCCGGTCTTCATCACCCTCTTCTACACGCTCCGTCACGAGCTCCCGAAGGACATCTGCGCCAACCTCGGGCTCGCCGGAAGGCTGCGAAACCGCGGGCCACGCGTCGTTCCTCTTCGTCAACGACCTGACCGCGAAGGCGCACGGCGCCGAACTCATCGCGCTGCTGGTCCTCTACGTCGGCACCCAGCTGATCTCGGGCTTCTTCATGTCGGTGACGGCGGACAAATCGCAGCGGACGATGATGTTCATCCTGCCGCTGGTCTTCGTTCCCTTCGTGATCAGCTTCCCGTCGGGGCTGATCGTCTACTGGATCACCACCAACCTCTGGACGATCGGGCAGGGGATCACGGTCAACAAACTGATCCCGGCGCCGAAAGTGGCGACGATCGAGGAGAAACAGGCAGCGAAACCGCCGCCTAAATCTCCGAAAAAAAAGAAGCGGCGTAGGTAAAGGGCTCCCGGGAGGGGGCCCTTTTCGTTGGTGCTCCGGGGAGGGCGGGCAGGCACCCTCCTCGCTCAAACTCGGGCTGGGTCGGCTGCGGCCGTCCGAGAATCTGCGCCGCGCCCTCGTTACAAGCCGCTCCGGAGGGTGCCTGCCCGCCCTCTCCGGACCGGAGCGCTCGGGGTGCTCAGCCGCGGGGGCGCTTCTTGGCCAGGCCCGGCTTGCGCGGGAGGTTGGCGGGGGTTGGGGCGGACTTGCGGAGGACGTGGAGGTGGCGGTGCTCGGAGCCCGCTCGGTGGCCTACGTCGAGGATCGACTCGGGGCGTCATCGCCAGGACTCGCGCGGCTCGTTCCATCTGGGCCTCTTCCTCGGCGTCTCTGCGGCCCTTCCAGGCGACCAGGACGCCGTTCTCCTTCAGGAGGGGGGAAGCGAGCTCGGCGAGGGTTGAGAGGCGGGCTACGGCTCGGGCGGTGACGATGTCGTAGGACTCTCGGCCGCTCGCGCTTTCGCCAGGTCCTCGGCGCGGATCGTCAGGGCCGTGGCGTTGGGGATGCCCGGCTTCGGCCGCCGCGTGGGTGATGAAAGCGGTCTTGCGGGAGACGGACTCGATCAGGTCGACCTGGGCGTCGGGCAGGGCCACGGCCAGGACCAGGCCGGGGAAGCCGGCTCCGGCGCCGACGTCGGCGATCCGGTGGGCCTCACGCAGCTCGGGGACCTCGAGGCCGGTCAGGCTGTCGGCGACGTGGACCTGCCAGGCGCGGTCGTCGGTGACGCTGCTGACCGAGGCGCGCTCCTCGGCGAGCAGCGCGAGGACGGTCTCCAGGGACCGGCGCTGGGCCGGGCTCAGGGACGCCGTCGGGTCGGCGGGCACCGGACTACTGGTGGACGAGCGGCGCGACGATCACGCAGCGGTTGGGCTCGTCGCCCTCGCTGTAGGTCTCGACCCCGGAGCGGCCTTTCAGCCGTTCGTGGACGACGCGGCGCTCCTGGGCGCTCATCGGGTCCATCTCGACGACCCGATTGTTGGTCAGCGCCTGCTCGGCGGCGCGGTCGGCGCGGCTCTCGAGCGTCTCGCGGCGCCGGTTGCGGTAGCCCGCGGCGTCGACGATCACCCGTTTGCGGTCGCGCAGGCCGCGGAAGGCGGCCTGGTAGCAGAGCAGCTGCAGGGCGTCGATCGTCTGGCCCCTTTTGCCGATCAGGAGGCCGTAGTCCTCCTCGCCGACGACGGTCACGAGGATGCGATCGTCGTCCTCCTCGATCTCCACGTCGCCGTCGAGGTCGAGCTCATCGAGCACTCCCTCGACCAGCTCGCGGGCGCGCTCGGCGGGGGACTCGGGCCAGTCGGCGAGGTCGGACACGCGCCCAACCTATCTGACCCCCGCCTCGACGGGCAACCGGTCTCAGCGAGATGGTTGATCTAGGCTGGTCGGCCGATGGGCACCGTCTACGCGATCGCGAATCAGAAGGGCGGCGTCGGGAAGACGACCACGGCCGTCAATCTCGCCGCCTGCACGGCCTCCGAAGGCGAGCAGACGCTGATCGTCGATCTCGACCCCCAGTGCAACGCCACCGTCGCCCTGGGCGGCGACCGCGAACTGCATCCCTCCTCCTACGACTGCCTCACCGGCGACACCGAGGTCGCCGCCGCCGCCCGGCCCGCGGGCCCCGACAACCTCTGGCTCGTCCCCGCCAACGTCGACCTCGCCGGCGCCGCGGTCGAGCTCCCCCGGATCGAGAACTCCGAGACGCGCCTGCGCGAACCGCCTCGGCCCGGTGAGGGAGCGCTTCGCCCGCACCTTCCTCGACTGCCCGCCCTCGCTCGGCCCGGTCTCGGTCAACGCCCTGGTGGCCGCCGACCGCGTGATCGTCCCGGTGCAGGCCGAGTACCTGGCGCTCGAGGGCCTCGTCCAGTTCCTCGAGACCCTGGGCCTGATCCGCCGCCAGCTCAACCCGCAGCTGGAGATCTCGGGGCTGCTGGTGACGATGTACGACGAGCGCACGCGGCTGGCCCAGGACGTCGAGGCGGAGCTGCGCACGCACTTTCCCGAGCTGGTCTTCGACACGGTCATCCCGCGCAGCGTCCGAGTCGCCGAGTCGCCGAGCTATGGTCTGCCCGTGATCGACCACGCTCCTTCTTCCCGGGGGTCCGTCGCCTACAAGGCGCTCGCGAAGGAGCTCGCCGCGCGTGGCTAGCTCGACCAAAAAGCGCGCCGGGATCGGCCGCGGGCTCGCCGCGATCCTGCCCGAGACGCCCGCCGACGCCGCCACCGGCGAGCTGCGCGAGCTGCCGGTCAGCCTGATCAAGCCGAACCCGAACCAGCCCCGCACCCACTTCGACCCGGACGCCCTCGCGGCGCTCGCCGCCTCGATCGACGCGACCGGGATCGTCCAGCCGCTGCTGGTCCGCCCGCTCGCCGACGGCAGCTACGAACTGGTCGCCGGCGAGCGCCGCTGGCGCGCCGCCCAGCAGGCGGGCCTGGAGAAGGTCCCGGCGGTCGTCCGCGACCAGGCCGAGCCGGAGCGGCTGCAGGCGGCGCTGATCGAGAACATGGTCCGCGAGGACCTCAACCCGGTCGAGGAGGCGAAAGCCTGCGCCGCCCTGGTCGAGGACCTCGGGCTGACCAAAGAGGAGCTGGCGCGCCGGGTCGGCCGCAGCCGCCCCGCGATCTCCAACCTGATCCGCCTGCTCGAGCTGCCCGACGAGACGCTCGAGTGCTCGAAAAAGGCGACCTCAGCGAGGGCCACGGCAGGGCGCTCCTCGGCGCCCCGGGCAACGACACCCGCCGCCGCCTCGCCCGCGACGCGGTGAGTGGGGGATGGTCGGTCCGCGAAACCGAGCAGAGGGTTCGGCTGGCCGGCCAGCCAAAAGCGAGGCCGCGTCGAGCACCCGAGGTGACGCCCGACGAGCGCGCCGCGATGGACGACGCGACCGACGCGCTGGAGGCGGCGCTCGGCCACGAGGTGTCGGTCAAACCGCGCGGCACCGGCATCGTCGTCGAGCTCCGATTCGACAACCTCGACGAGGCGCACCACCTGGCGCGGGAGCTGCGGCGCCGGGGCAAATGAACCGTCCCGCGCGCGGTCGGTATCATCGCCGACCCCGGGCGATTAGCTCAGTTGGTTAGAGCGCGTCTCTGATAAGGACGAGGTCCCTGGTTCGAATCCAGGATCGCCCATCTCGGCCCCGTACACTTTTTCCCTCTACGACCACGTACGGCGGGAGCAACCTCTTGCAGCAGATGCAGATCTACGGCGTCTCCTTCGACATGGTCGGCAAGCAGCCGATCGTGTTGTTGAAGACCGTCGATGGCAATCGATTTCTGCCGATCTGGATCGGACATCCAGAGGCGGCCGCGATCTTGATGAAGCTTCAGGGCGCCTCGACGCCGCGGCCGATGACCCACGACCTGCTCTCCGACGTGCTCGAGAACCTCGACGCGAAATGCGAGCGGGTCTCGGTCACCGAACTGCGCGACAACACCTTCTACGCCTCGATCACCGTCTCGGTCGGCGGCTCGGAGATCGAGATCGACTCGCGCCCCTCCGACGCCCTGGCCCTCGCCGTCCGCGTCGCCGCCCCGATCTTCGCCGCCGAGGAGGTCATCGAGGAGTCGGCGATCGAGTTCGAGCACGAGGTCGAGGACACCGAGGAGGTCGTCGACAAATTCAAAGACTTCCTCGATGAAGTCTCGCCCGAGGATTTCGCCTCGGGCGACTCCTAGCGGAGTGAGCGCTCCGCTTGAGGCGCGGCGCTGGGGGAGAGGGCCATGTCGAGGATCCTCGCGACGAGGTCCTCGAAGCTCATCCCGGCGGCCTCGGCGGCCTGGGGGAGGAGGCTGGTGTCGGTGAGGCCGGGGATCGCGTTGGCCTCGAGGACCCAGGGGCCGTCGGCGGCGAGGATCAGGTCGACGCGGGCGAAGCCTTCGCAGCCGAGGGTGCGGCAGGTGGCCAGGGCGGCGTCGGTGACCGCGGCGCGCTCGGTGGGGGAGAGGTCCGCGGGGCAGACGAAGTGGGTGCGGCCGATCTCGTAGCGGGCCTCGAAGTCGTAGGGGTCGCCTTCGGCGGGGATCGCTTCGACGATCGGCAGGGGCTCGGAGCCGAGGACGCTGACGGCGAGCTCGCGGCCCTCGACGAAGCGCTCGAGCATCACCCGGTCGTCGTAGGAGAAGGCGGCGACGAGGGCGCCGGGGACCTCGGCGGGGGCGCCGGCGAACTTGACCCCGAGCGAGGAGCCGCCGCGGCTCGGCTTGACCACGAGCGGGAAGCCGAGGGTGCCCTCGAGGTCGCCGAGCGCGTCGGCGGCGCCGAGGTCGCGGAAGGCGGTCTGGGTGAAGGCGAAGGAATCGGGGGTGGGGATGCCGGCGCCGCGCATCGCGGCCTTCGCCAGCACCTTGTCGATCGAGCGCGCGCAGGAGGCCGCGTCGGGGCCGGTGAAGGGGATGCCGAGCAGCTCGAGCAGCTCCTGCACGGTCCCGTCCTCGCCACCGACGCCGTGCATGGCGACGAAGGCGACCTCGGGCCGCTCGGCGCGCAGGCGTTTCACGAGGTCGGCGCCGACGTCGATCGGGACGACCGCGTGGCCGAGCCGTTCGAGCGCGTCCTCGACCCGGGCGCCGGAGCGGAGCGAGACGCCGCGCTCGAGCGAGCGCCCGCCTTTGAGGACCGCGACCTTCACTGGCCGCTCGCCTTGCGGAAGGGGAGGACGGACCGCCTTCGACGTCCGCCTGGCGGCACGCCGGTCGGCCTCCGGCGCCGAGGAGTCAGTTGCGATCGTCGCCGGAGGCGACTGCGGCTCGCATCACCGGCACGTCCTCCGCTTCGCGTCCGGGCGTGCCGGGCGACTGGGCGACCCCGAGGAGCCAGCGTCTCGTAGAGGTCGACCTGTTCGCCGATCACGCGGCCGATCCGGCGGATGCCCTCGCGGATTTCGTCCTCGTTCACGCCGCTGAAGTTGAGGCGCATCGAGTTGGCGCCGCGGCCGTCGACGTAGGCCGCCTGCCCGGGCACGAAGGCGACGTTGGAGCGGAGCGCCTTGGCGAGCAGGTCGCCGGTGTCGATGTAGTCGGGCAGGGTCGCCCAGATGAAGAGGCCGCCGTCGGGTTCGGTCCAGGTCGCCGCCGCGGGGAAGTGCTCTTCGAGCGCCTCGATCATCACGTCGCGGCGCCGCTTGTAGAGCACGACGAGCTCTTCGACGTAGCGCCGCCAGCCGCCTTCGGCGAAGTACTCGCGGACGAAGAACTGGGTCAGGGTCGAGGTGCAGAGGTCGGCCGCGCCCTTGCCGAGGACGATTTTCTCCAGCACCGGCGGCGGCGCGACGACCCAGCCGAGGCGGATCCCGGGGGAGAGGATCTTCGAGAACGTCCCCAGGTAGATGACGAAGTCGCCGCCGTCGAGCTGGTAGAGCGGCGGCAGCGCCTCGCCGTCGTAGCGGAGCAGCCCGTAGGGGTTGTCCTCGATCACGAGCAGCTCGTGTTGGCGCGCCAGCTCGACCAGCCGCACCCGCCGCTCGAGCGAGAGTGTCACCCCGCCCGGGTTCTGGAAGCTCGGCACCGTGTAGACGAATTTCGGCCGCTTGCCTTCGGCGCGCAGCTCCTCCAGCAGCTCTTCGAGCAGGTCGATCCGCAGCCCGTCCTCGTCCATCTCGACCTGGCGCACGTCGGCCTGGTAGCTGCAGAAGACCGGCACCGCGCCGGGGTAGGTCGGCGCCTCGCAGATGACCACGTCGCCGGGGTCGACCAGCGTCTTCGTCACCAGGTCGATCGCCTGCTGGCCGCCGGTGGTGATGACGATGTCGTCGGGGTCGGGCAGCATCCCCTCGGCCGCCATCACCTCGACGATGCAGTCTTTGGTCTCGTCGAAGCCCTCGGTCGGCCCGTACTGGAGCGCCGCCGCCGCGGAATGCGCCGCGATCCGGCTCATCTGCGCGGCGAGCATCTCCGGCGGGAAGGTCGACGTGTCCGGCAGGCCGCCGGCGAGCGAGATCACTTCCGGCCGCGCCGTCACCGCCATCAGGTCGCGCATCGCCGAGGAGCGCATCACGGTGGTCCGCTCGGCGAAGAGGCCGGCGTAGCGCTCGAGGTCGCGGGTCGACGTGTGAGCGCGTCGTTTGTGGGGGGGCTGCGGGACCTCGGTCATGCGAGAAGTGTGGCGGATATGCGCCCGCGTGCCCACACCGTTACCTTTTCGACCGTGCAAATTCTCACCGACCTAGGCGTGGGCGTCGCGATCGGCATGCTCGCCGGCACCACCGGAACCAAAGGCGGCGCCCGCGGGCGCATGGTCCTGCTCGCCGTGATCGTCGCCCTCGTGATCGGCTTCTTCGTCGACAGCGTGCTCGGCGCGGTGCTCGGCGGAGTCGGCGCGGCGCTCGGCTGCGTGGTGATCTCCGACCTCGTCTTCGGCGCCTCCAGGCGCGAGGGCTCCGGCGGCGGCGCGCTCGGCTTCATCGTCGCGCTCTGCGCGATCGTGGTCCTGGCGATCGCCCTCTTCTTCTCCTGGCCGATCATCCTGATCATCGTCGGGCTGATCTGGCTCGGCTGGAGCCGCCACCAGCGCGCCCAGCGCAAACACGCCGGCCTCCGCGTCCTCCGATAACCAGTAGGCGACGGGCCGAGGTCCGCCGTCCTCAATGATCTGACCCAGCGATGCCCGGCGATCGCCGCAAGAAGCTGATCCTCACCTACGTCGACTCCCTGCGCAGCGACATGCTGCGGCGGGCGATCGACGAGGGCCGCGCGCCGAGCTTCGGCGCGTTGGTCGAGCGCGGCCTCTTGATCGAGGACTGCGTCTCCAGCTTCCCCTCGGTGACCCCGGTCGCCTGCTCGGAGATGGTCACCGGGGTCGGCGCCGACCAGCACTGGATCAGCGGCATGAACTGGTACCACCGGCTCGAGCGGCGCTACGTCGAGTACGGCTCCTCGCTCGAGGCGACCCGCGCCTTCGGCGTCTTCCGCGCGCTCTACGACCTCGTCTACAACATGAACCTGGCGCACCTGAGCCCGGAGATCGAGACGCTCTTCGAGACCCTCGACGACGCCGACGCCCGCACCGCCTGCACGCCGTACCTGATCTACCGCGGCCGCCACCGGCACGAGGTCTCGCTCGACGGGCTGATGCGGCGGGCGGTCGACGCGACGAAGCTGAAGTTCCGCCACCACACCTGGGGGCCGAAGGAGCTCTTCTACGGCGACCTCTACGCGAGCCAGGAGGTGCCGTGCCGGTCGACCTCGATCCCCGGCGTCCGCGATCCGTACGCCGCCTGCTGCGCGGTCGAGCTGATGAAGGAGGACGGCTTCGACTTCCTCCTCCTCTCGCTGCCCGACAACGACAACTACTCGCACCGCAACGGGCCCGAGGCGACGATCGAGTCGATCGCCAAGGCCGACGAATGCTTCGGCACGCTGATCGAGGAGGCGGGCGGGATCGACCCCTTCCTCGCCGAGTACGCGGTGATCCTGGTCGCCGACCACGCCCAGACGGAGGTCGTCCGGGGCCTGCCGCTGACCGAGATCCTCGCCGCCGAGTGGTCGGTGCTGCAGCCCTCGGAGGAGAAACCGGAGCTGGCCCAGCTGGCGGTCAGCCCGACCGGCCGCGCCGCCCACGTCTACCTGCTGCCGGGCGAGGGCGAGCGGGCCGACCCGCGGGCGGTGGGGGAGAGGCTGACCGAGATCGAGGGCGTCGACCTGGTCTGCCGGCTGCTCGACGCCGAGGGCGCGCCGCTCTACCGGCCCGAGCCGGGGATGCCCGCGTCCGGGGACGAGTGGGCGGTGGTCGAGCGCGGCGGCGTCGAGCTGCGCTTCCGGCCCGGCACCGACGTCGCCGACCTGCGCGGCGGGCGCTGGGAGATCGAGGGGGAGCTCGGCGCGCTGGAGGCGCGGATCGAGGACGGCAAGCTGCGCAGCGACACCTACCCCGACCCGCTGCAGCGGGTCTGGTCGGCGCTGACCGCGCCGCACTCGGGTGACTTCGTGCTCTCGCTCGAGGACGGCTACGAGGCGGTCGACTGGGGCGGCGCGAGCCACGCCGGCGGCGGCAGCCACGGGGCGCTCCACGCCGACGACAGCCTCGGGCCGCTGCTCTTCGTCGGCTGCGGCCCGGAGTCGGCCGACGAGCGCGAGCAGTGGACCCTGCGCGACGTCGCGCCGGCCGTTCTCGCACACTTCGGTCTCGATGGCGCATGAGATGGGGATGAGACGACGGGCCGCGGCGCTCCTGCTGCCGCTGCTCCTCGTCCTCGCGCTCGCGCGCGCCCGTCGCTCGCCGGCGCCGCGACGAAGACCGAAGAACCGCCGCCCGGGCTCGGTCAACTCGGCCGAAGCGACGCAGACCGCGGCGAAGGACCCGAACGTCCTCAAGGAGAAGGCCGAGCACCCCGGCCTCGTCCCCAGCCCGACGTTTCACAACGAAAAGTGGGAAGTCGGCTGGTTCGAAGACGACCACGAGTACGCGCTGGTCATGGTCGACCCGAAGACCGGGAAGGTCACCGAGTCGTGGACCGGCTACCAGGTGGCCTGGGAAATGGCGCGCGGCTACTCGGGCGAGTTCGCCCACTCGCTGAACTCGCCGTTCATCTGGATCCCGCTCTGCCTGCTCTTCTTCGTCGGCCTCTGCGACTGGCGGAAGCTGCGGCGGATCGCCAACCTCGACCTGCTGGTCCTGCTCGGCTTCGGCGTCTCCCACTTCTTCTTCAACCAGGGGAACATCGGGCTGTCGGTGCCGCTCGCCTATCCGGTGCTCGTCTACCTGCTGGCGCGGTGCCTGTGGATCGGCTTCCGCGGGCGGGGGTCGGGGCTGCGGCCGACCTGGCCGACGATGTGGCTGCTGGTCGCGGCGCTCTTCCTGATGGGCTTCCGGGTCGGGCTGAACATGGCCGACGCGGGGGCGATCGACGTCGGCTACGCGGGCGTCACCGGCGCCCACAAGATCGTCCACGGCGAACCGCTCTACGGCGACTTCCCCGAAGACATCCACTCCGGCGACACCTACGGCCCGGTCAACTACGCCGCCTACGTGCCGTTCGAGGTGATCTGGCCCTACACCGGCGAATGGGACGACCTGCCCGCCGCCCACGGCGCCTCGATCACCTTCGACATCGCCACCTTCATCCTGCTGCTCGTGCTCGGGATCCGGATCCGCCCGGGACCCGCGGGCCGCCGGCTCGGCGCGATCCTCGCCTTCGGCTGGGCCGCCTTCCCCTACACCGCCTACGTGCTCGAGTCGGACTCCAACGACGCGCTGGTCAGCGCCTTACTCGTGGCGACGCTGGTCTTATTGGCGAAGCCGCTGTGGCGCGGGGTGACGATCTCGCTCGCGACCTGGGCCAAGTTCACGCCGCTGATGCTGGCGCCGATGCTGCTCACCTACGACCCGACCGGACGCCGGCTCCGGCGGTGAGGCTCGCGAACGCCGCATCCGCGAAGGGTGCGACGCCGTCTTCTCCCGCCGGGCGCTCCTCTTCGCGGCCGGCTTCGCGATCGTCACCGTCGTCTTCATGCTCTGGCCGGCGATCGACCCCGGCCTCAAGGTCTTCTACGAACGGACGATCGCCGCGCAGGCCGGCCGCACGCTCCCCGTTCAGCGTCTGGGGACAGGACGAATCGCTCGAGCCGATCCGCCTCGTGATCCTCGCCGCGACCGGGATCCTCGCGATCGCCCTCGCCTTCGTCCCGCGCCGCAAGTCCCTGCTCCAGGTGGCCGCCTTCGGCGCCGCGCTGATGCTCGGCGTGCAGATCACCCTGCACCACTGGTTCTACCTCTACATCGTCTGGTTCTTCCCGCTGATGCTGATCGCGCTGTGCCTGCTCGAGCGGACCGACGAGCCGAGCCGGAGGACGAGGAGCCGCGGCTCGCGCGTCGGTTCAGGCGACGGGCGCCGGAACCATCACCGGCTCGATCGACTCCGCCAGTCCCGACTGGTTGACGTCGACCACGGCGCCCATCACCCAGACGTCCTCGTCGGCGGTCTCGAAGCGGTGCGGCATCTGGGTGACGAGGGCGCCGAGCGCGTCCTCGATCCGCACCCCGAGGATGCTCTGCCGCGAGCCGGTCATGCCGACGTCGGAGATGAAGGCGGTGCCTTTGGGGAGGACGCGGGCGTCGGCGGTCGGCACGTGGGTGTGGGTGCCGAGCACGGCGGCGACGCGGCCGTCGAGGTGCCAGCCCATCGCCACCTTCTCGCTGGTCACCTCGGCGTGGAAGTCGACGATCACCGCGTCGGCGTCAGAGCGTTCGAGGATCGCGTCGACGGCGTCGAAGGGTGAGCGGGCGACTTTCAGCCCGACGCCGCCGCTGAGGTTGACGACCTCGACCCGCATCCCGCCCGCCTCGACCGTGGTGTGGCCGCGGCCGGGGTTGCCGCTCGGGTAGTTCGCCGGGCGGATCACGTGCTCGGCGCGTTCGATGAACGGGTAGGCGGCCTTGTGGCGGTAGACGTGGTTGCCGGTGGTGATCACGGCGGCGCCGGTGTCGAAGATGTCGTTGGCGGTGCGCTCGGTGATCCCCATGCCGCCCGCCGAGTTCTCGCCGTTGACGACGATCAGGTCCGGCTCGTAGCGCTCGCGCAGCGAGGGCATCGTCTCGCGCAGCCCGCGCCTGCCGGGCCCGCCGACCACGTCGCCGATGAAGAGGAGCCGCATGCGCGACCTAGCCGACTCCCGTGAACGCCGCCCCGCCGGCGGTGTGGCAGGGTGCGCGGTGGCCGCCGGCCCGACACCGAGGAGCTGGTCCGCCGCGCGCTCGCCTACCCGTACGAACCGCCCGCCGGGTCGTTCGTCCAGATCGGCGACCGGACGCTGCCGGTGCCGCCGGCGGAGGTCGACATCGCCGGGCGCCGGGCGCTGCTCGCCTACGGGGCCAACGCCGCGCCCGAGGCGCTGACCCGCAAGCTGGCGGCGCTGCCGCCCGAGCCGATCGCGGTGCTCCGCGTCTCGCTCACCGGCTGGGACGTCGTCTACTCGGCCCACGTCACGAGGTACGGCGCGGTCCCGGCCGCGGTCGTCCCCAGCCCCGGCACCGTGGCGAGCGTCCACCTCGTCTTCCCCAGCGACGAGCAGCTGGCGGCGATCGCCGCGACCGAGGGCGCCAACTACGAGCTCGAGCAGCTGGTCGACTTCAGCGCCGAGTACGAGATCGGGGGAGAGGGCCCGCGGGAGATCGACGCCTTCCTCAGCGTCCACGGCCCGCTGCTGCTCGACGGCGCGCCCGGTCGCCCTCGCCGCGATCCCCGCCCGCGACCGCGCCTTCCGCGAGCTGACGACGCCGGAGATGATCGAGCGCGTCCGCGCCGCCCTCCATCCCGAGATGACCCTCGAGCAGTTCGTCCTCCACCACGTGAAACACGGCGGCGTCTCGCCGCTGGCCCCGCTGGTCGGCCTAGACGCGGGCGAAGCGGCGGAGCGCCACGCGGGCGATCAGGCCGTAGGCGACGATCAGGATCGCCAGGTGGAGCAGCGGGCCGCCGAGGGTGCCGTTGCCCGATTCGAGCGCGGCGGTCAGCGCTTCGAGCGCCGGTTTGAAGGGGAAGATCGCCGCGATCACCTTGATCACGTCGTAGAGGCCGTGGCCGACCGTGCCCGCCGGGACGAGCGAGAGGAAGGCGACCGGCAGGGTGACCATGAAGGCGAGCAGGGAGACCGCGCGGACCTCGCGCGCCGCCGCGCCCAGCGCCGCCCCGGCCGCCGCCGAGGCCCCGCCGCCGAGCAGGATCGCGACGATCCAGAGGGCGAAGCGGCTCCATTCGAGCGGCACGAAGATCGCCAGCCCGGCGAGCATCAGGACGGTGACGACGAGGCCGGCGATGACCCCGAGCAGGACCTTCTCGCCGAGCAGCGCCTCCGGCGAGACGAGGCCGCGGACGAGCCGCGGGTAGGCGTTCTCCTCGCGCTCGAGCGCCAGCGACCCGGCGACGAGCAGCACCGTGACGAAGGCGAGGGTGAGGGTCGCGGCGGCGGCGATGGCGAAGGTTTCGAGCGGGGGAGAGGAGCCGCCGACGTCGACCTTGTGGACCTGGATCGGCTGCGCCAGCCGTTCGATCAGCGGCCCGGCGATGTCGAGGTTTTCGCCCGCCTCGTTGGCGAATTCCGTCACCCCGCCGAGCGCCTGGCGCAGCGGCCCTTTCGGCAGCGCCGGTTCGAGCCCTTCGAGGATGCTGGGCGCTCGACTGCAGGCCCGAGGATGTGGACCGTGCCGCCGAGGATCGGCAGGTCGCCGCCCTTGATCACCAGGTTCAGGTACTTGCTGCCTTCGACCGCGATCCGCTTGGCGATCGCCAGGTTGGCCTGGGCGAGCAGCGCGGTGATCTTGTCTTCGGTCGCGCCCGCTTTCAGCGGGTTCGATTCGTTGACGATCACTTCGACCTTCGGCGTGCCCGGCGCGAGGGTCGAGAGCGAGTTGATCTGGTTGATCAGGTCTTCGGGCAGGATCAGCGCCGCGAGGACGTCGCCCGATTCGACCTTGTTGACCGCTTCGTCACGGGAGTGCACCGCGACGCACTCGACTTTGTCGCAGATGCGTTGCTGAACGTTGGCGGAAGGGAGCTTGGTGCCGCTGAGGCTGATCCGCGCGTCTGCTCGGCACTTCGTTGAGGAAGGCGACCCGCGGCGTTTCCGGCCCGCGCGAGATCGCGAAGCCGACCAGCACCGCGATCAGCACCGGATAGAGGACGAGCAGCACCGCCTGCAGCGGCGAGCGGCGGAGGATCTGCAGGTCCTTGAGCAGCAGCCAGCGCACGTCAGTGGCCCCGGTGCTGGAGGTAGGTGACGAAGGCGGTCTCGAAGTCGCGGTCGGAGGCGCCCGGGTCGGCGGCGTCGTGGCGGACCGCCTCGCGGAGCTCGTCGGCCGAGCCGTCGAAGAGCGCCTCGCCGTCGGCCAGCACCAGCATCCGCCGGCCGTAGCGCTCGGCCTCCTGGATGTCGTGGGTGGAGAAGATCACCGTCGTCCCCCGCACCGCGAGGCCGGAGACGAACTCCCAGAGGCGCGCCCGCTGGCGCGGGTCGAGGCCGACGCTCGGCTCGTCGAGCAGCAGCACGCTCGGCCGCGAGAGCAACCCGATCGCGATGTTGATCCGCTGCTGGTTGCCGCCCGACAGCCGCGCGACGATCTCCCCCCGCCGCTCCCCGAGCCCCGACAACTCGAGCATCTCCTCGACCGACGCCCGCGGATCCTCGTGCTTCTCCAGCCGCGCAAAGAGCAACAGGTTCTCCTCCACGGTCAGCCGCCGATAGAGCGCCGCCTGCTGAGGAACCCACCCGACCGCCCCCTCGGCCACGTCCACGTCCCCACCGTCCGCCTTGAGAATCCCCGCCAAGATCGAGAGCAACGTCGTCTTCCCAGCCCCATTCGGCCCGATCACCGCGACCAGTTCCCCCGGAGCGGCCTCGAAGCTCACCCCCCTGCAGCGCTTCGCGGTCCCCGAACCGCTTGACCAAGCCCCGTGCCTGCACAGCGCGAAAGCCAGGCTACCCTTCCCTAGACTTCGCCTGATGCCTTTCCCCGCCACCCGCATGCGCCGCCTGCGCAGCACCTCCACCTTCCGCGGCCTCGTCCGCGAGACCGAGCTCTCGCCGGCCCACCTGATCATGCCCGCCTTCGTCATCGCCGGCGAGGGGATCCGCGAGGAGATCCCGTCGATGCCCGGCGTCGAGCGCTACTCGATCAACAACCTGGTCGAGCACGCCGGCGAGGTCGCCGCGGCCGGGATCGGGACGATGCTGCTGTTCGGCATCCCCGGCACCAAGGACGAGTACGGCACCGGCGCCTACGACGACGAGGGGATCATCCAGATGGCGGTGCGGGCGCTGAAGGAGGCGCACCCCGACCTCACCGTGATCACCGACGTCTGCCTCTGCGAGTACACCTCGCACGGCCACTGCGGCATCCCCGACGCCGACGGCAAGATCCAGAACGACCTCAGCGTCGAGCTGATCGCGAAAACCGCGATCTCCCACGCCGAGGCCGGCGCCGACGCGGTCGCGCCCAGCGACATGATGGACGGCCGGATCGGCGCGGTCCGCTTCCAGCTCGACGAGGAGGGCCACTCCGACGTCCCGATCATCGCCTACAGCGCCAAGTACGCCTCCGCCTTCTACGGGCCGTTCCGCGACGCCGCCGAGTCGACCCCCGGTTTCGGCGACCGGCGCGGCTACCAGATGGATCCGTCCAACGGCGCCGAAGCGATCCGCGAGGCCGAACTCGACCTCGAAGAGGGCGCCGACATGCTGATGGTCAAGCCCGCCACCCCTTACATGGACATCATCCGCCGGGTCAAGGAGGCGACCGGAGCGCCGATGGCCGCCTACCATGTCTCCGGCGAGTACTCGGCACTGAAAGCCGCCGCGATGAACGGCTGGCTGGATGAGCGCGAGGCCGTCCTCGAGACGCTGACCGGAATCCGCCGCGCCGGCGCCGACGCGATCATCACCTACTACGCGAAGGAGGCCGCTGAGTGGCTTCAGTGAAAATGCCGCAGTCGAAGGCGCGGACGCGCAAAGACGGGGCGGCGATCCCGCTCGACGAGACCGACAAGCGGGTGATGAACCTCCTGCAGTCGACCTTCCCGCTCGACCCGGAACCGTTCGCCCCGGTCGCCGCCGAGGCGGGGATCGAGCTCGACGACCTGATCGGCCGCACCCAGCGGCTGCTCGACAACCGGATCATCCGTGAGATCACGCCGATCTTCGACACCCGCGCGCTCGGCTACGAATCGATGCTGGTCGCCGCCAAAGTCGACTCCGAGAACCCGCAGCGGGCGGCCAAGATGGTCAACGCCCACCCCGGCGTCTCGCACAACTACCTGCGCACGCACGACTTCAACCTCTGGTTCACGATCGCCACGCCGCCCGACTCGAAGCTCGGGCTGAAAGGGTCGATCGACGCGCTGATGGAGGAGACCGGCGCGGTCTCGATGCGCGAACTGCCGACGCTGACCCTCTTCAAGATCAACATGAACCTGGAGATGGAGGGCGGCACCGAGGCGCTCGCCGCCCAGGTCGAGGCGGCCCCGCCGCGTGAGCTCGAGGCGCAGCCCTACGACGAGACCGACATCGCGATCATCAAAGCCCTGCAGGGTCCGATGAAAGCGGTCGAGCGCCCCTACGACGAGGCGGCGGCCGAGGTCGGGATGACCACCGACGAGTTCCTCGACCACCTCCGCGGCATGGTCGACCGCAAGATCCTCCGTCGCGTCGCGGCGATCCTCTACCACCGTCGCGCCGGCTTCTCGGCCAACGGGATGGGCGTCTGGAAGGTCCCCGAGGACCAGATCCTCGAGGTCGGCGGCGTGATGGCGGCGACCCGCGGGATCAGCCACTGCTACCAGCGGCCGACCTACGACGACTGGCCCTACAGCGTCTTCACGATGGCCCACGGCCGCTCCAAGGAGGAGTGCGACGCGGTGCTCGACTCGATCGCCGAGACCTGCGAAATGGGTCCCGACGACCGTTCCACGCTCTACTCGTCGACCGAGTACAAGAAGATCCGGCTCCGCTACTTCACGCCGGACTACGCCGAATGGGACGCGGCGCACTCCTAGGAGTGCCCGCCCCGACGACCCGAGCATGAGCGCCGTCAACGACCGCGCCCGGAAGGTTCTTCCGGGCGGGGTCAACTCGCCGGTCCGGGCGATGCGCCAGATCGGCCGCGAGCCGATCTTCATCGAGCGCGGCGAAGGCTCCGAACTCGTCGACGTCGAGGGCAACCGCTACATCGACTGGGTCTGCTCCTGGGGCCCGCTGATCCTCGGCCACGCCGACCCGGCGGTCGTCTCCGCGGTGATCGAGGCGGCCAAGCGCGGCACCTCCTACGGCGCCGCGACGGCGATCGAGGTGCGGCTGGCCGAAGAGGTCGTCGACCGCTTCCCCTCGATCGAGATGGTGCGGATGACCAGCTCCGGCACCGAGGCGGCGATGAGCGCGGTGCGCCTGGCGCGGGCGCTGACCGGCCGCGAGGTCGTGGTCAAGTTCGCCGGCGCCTACCACGGCCACTCCGACGGCCTGCTCGCCGAGGGCGGCTCGGGGATGGCGACGCTGTCGGTCCCCGGCAGCCCCGGCGTGCCGCCGGCGATGGCGGCGCTGACCGTGGTGGTGCCGTGGAACGACCGCGCCGCGGTCGAGGCGGCGCTCGCCGAGCACGAGGTCGCGGCGCTCCTGGTCGAGCCGGTCGCGGCGAACATGGGCGTCGTCCCGGCCTCCGACGGCTTCCTCGAGTTCCTCCGCGAGGCGACCCGCGCCGCGGGGACGCAGCTGATCTTCGACGAAGTGATCACCGGCTTCCGCGTCGCCCGCGGCGGCGCCCAGGAGCTCTACGGGATCGAACCCGACCTGACCGTGCTCGGCAAGATCATCGGCGGCGGCCTGCCCGCGGCGGCGTTCGCCGGGCCGCGCGAGTCGATGGAACGGATCGCCCCGGCGGGCGACGTCTACCAGGCGGGGACGCTGTCGGGGAACCCGCTCGCGGTCGCGGCCGGGCTGGCGACGCTCGACGGCCTCGACGCGCGCCGCCTACGAGCGGCTCGGCGTGCTGACCGACCGGCTCGCCGACGGCTTCGAGGCGCTGGCGGCCGACCGGCCGCTGCAGGTGGCGAAGGCGCCGGGCCTGGTGACGCTCTTCTTCAGCGAGAAGCCGGTGCGGAACTTCGAGGACGCGATGGCCTGCGACACCGAGGCCCACGCGCACTTCTGCCGCGCCCTGCTCGACCGCGGCGTCTACCCGCCGCCGGCCCAGTTCGAGGCCTGGTTCGTCTCCCTCGCCCACAACGAGGCGAGCGTCGACCGGACGCTGGAAGCGGCGGCCGAGGCCCTCGACGAGGCGCTGGCGTGAGCGCCGCCCTCGACGCCCTCGCCGAGCAGCTGCGCTCCGAGGACACCCCGATCGCCGCCCACGTGATCGACACCGGCGTCCCGGTCGGCAGCGAAGCCCCCGACGACTACGCCCTGGTGATGGAGGCGGTCCGCGAGGGCTACCTGCTGCACTACCGCGAGTCGCGCGTGCTCGAGGGCTACGACGAAGACCTCGCCCTGCTGGCCGGCGACTACCTCTACGCCCTCGGCCTCGACCGCCTCGCCGCCCTGGGCGACACCGGCGCCGTCGCGGTCCTCTCCGAGCTGATCGCCCGCTGCGCCCAACTCCACGCCGAGGGCCGCGACGCCGAGGTCGAGCCCTTGTGGCTCGAGGCCGGCCGCCGGCATCCGCGACTCAGGTGAGAGCCGGCCGGATCGCGGCGGAGGATGTCGGTGACTTCGGTGGGCGCGTGAGCGATCTGCCAGTGGGTGAAGCGCAGCACCCGTAGCCCGGCCGCGGTGTGGGTCTGGTCCCGTTTGACCATCCGGGCCTGTTGGGCCGGAGTCCGGTGATACCTGAGCCCGTCGGTCTCGACGACCAGCCCGTGGTCGGGGAACCAGAAGTCGACTTCGTACCCGAGCACCCAGTGTTTCGAGAGGGGAGAGGGAAAAGCCGCTGCGCGAGCAAGTGGCCGAAAGAGAATCTCCAGGTCGGAGTCGGAGAGCCGGAACGTGTGCCGGTCGAGCATCGTCCGCAGCTTCTTCACGCCGGGCATCGCCGACGTAGGCCATCGAGCGCAGTCACGCAGCGTCTCCGGATCGACGAGGTCGTGCACGTCCGCCTGATTCACCGCCCGCTCCAGCCGCATCGGCTTCAGTTCCGTCGCCAGATCGATCAGCGTCTGCACCGGATTCGTGACCGGAATCCCGAACCGCCGGACGACGCTCCGCTCTGGCAGCTTCGGCCGCATCCGGACTTTGAGCCCGGCGCGCTTGATCTCGCGTCGACCAGTGACCGTCACGTCGATCCGCCCCTTCTCCTCGAAGCCGATCCCCCAGAGCTCGCCGGCGCTCCGGTGGCTGAGGACCGCAAGGTCTCCGCAGGCAAGCACCGCAGCCATCCAGCGCCCGCGCGGCGACAGTTCCCGACGCCCCACGGCGTAGACGCCGCGCGAGATCAGATGCAGGCGACCGGTCGCGACACGGTGGTCGATCGCCATCTTCGAGAACCCGAGGCCCTCAAGGTCCCGACGCGTGAGCACTCCATGCTGCGCCCGCGCCAACTGCCACGCCGCCCTGCTTCGCGCTGCCGACTTTGACCCTGCCATAGCAAGGTAAAGGTCGACAGCGCGTGAATCTCACCCCCTCCGGGACCGGTCCGGCCCCGGAGTTGCCGCTAGCTCGGCGTCTTTGCCAGCGGTTTGAGGCGGGTCTTTTCGACCTTCGCCAGCTTCTTTTTCAGGCGGAGGAACTCGCGCTCTTGGTGGGCGGTGCGTTCGTAGCCGTCGAAGGCGAGGTTGACTTCCTCGTTGGGGTCCGTCTTCAGGTCGTAGAGCTCCCACTGGGAGGGTTTCGGGCCCGGCTTTTCTTCGATCTTGCCTTCGGCGCCCACCTTGACCTCGAGGTCGTGGTACTTCGCCAGCTTCCAGCGTTTCTCGACCACGCAGATCAGGTGGCGCGGCTCTTTCGGGTAAGGGCCGTGGGACTGGCCCGACTGGAAGTCGTCGTAGGTGAAGGCGACGTAGTCCTGGGGCTCCTTGCCGCGGCCGTGGTTGAGGACGATGTCGGAGTAGTCGACGCCCTGCCAGTTGGCCTTCGCCGATTTCGGCGTCCCCGCCAGGCTGGCGAGGGTGGGGACGAGGTCGACGTGGGAGACCAGCGCGTCGGAGGTGACCGGGCGCGGGAACATCTTCGGGTTCGAGTAGACCAGCGGGACTTTCAGCGACTCCTCGTAGAAGTTGAAGTTCTTCTGCCGCAGGCCGCCGTGGGAGAGGCCCATCTCGCCGTGGTCGGAGGTCCGGATGATCAGCGTGTCGTCGATCATCCCGTTCGATTCCAGCTTGTCGAGGACTTCGACCAGGTAGTTGTCGGACGAGCGCATCAGGTTCCCGTAGAAGTTCAGGTAGCTGCGCTTTTCGACTTCGCTTTCGGGCTTGCCGGTGAGGTTGAAGATTTTCAGGAACTGTTCCTGGACCGACGGCTTGGTGCTGAGGTCTTCTTCGTTGGTCGGCGGCACTTCGATGTCACCCGACAGCCACGAGTCGTCGTAGCCCGATTCGTCGAACGTCTTGCTCGGGTAGAAGAGGACGTCGTGCGGGTTGACCAGTGAGACGACGAGGAAGAACGGTTCCTGTTTGCCCGCCACGGTGTCGAGGTACTGCATCGCGCCCTCGGCCGCCTGCGCCGCCTGGCCTTTCGATTCCATGATCCGGCCGTCGTTGTTGGTGACGCCGCCGCCCGCCTCGGAGATGCTCTGGTTGGCGCCCGCGTCCGGCGGATCCCAGCGGTCGAAGCCGTACGCTTCGAGGTCCGAGGGCTGCGCGCCGAGTTCTTCGTCCTGCGGTTTCGAGCAGTGCCACTTGCCCTTGTAGACGACGTTGTAGCCGGCCGCTTTCATCACCGTGCCGAGGTTCGGCAGCGACGTCGGCAGGTTCACCTGCGGGTATTCGTCCGCCGGCATGTTCGACTCGAGCGTGTATTTCACCCCGTGCTGGGCGGGGAAGAACCCGGTCATCAGGGACGAGCGCGAGGGCGAGCACATGCAGGCAGCGGTGCAGGCCGATTCGAAGGAGAGCCCGTTGCGGGTGAGGCGACGCAGGCCCGGCAGGTTCTCCCGCGCCCAGTTCGGCGGGAAGTGCTGGATCAGCCGCTCCTGGTCGGTGAGGAAGAGGATCACGTTCTTGCCGCCGAGCCCCTTGCCACCGGCAGCGCCGGGTTTCGCCGCGGCCATCGCCTTGTCGGCGAGCCCGAGCGACGGCGAGAGCACCGCCGCGGCGGCGGCCCCCGCACCGGCACCGAGCAGCTGTTTACGGGTCAGACCGCCTTGACGGCGCTCCTCTTCGGTCATTATTTGATCCTCCTGAAGACGTCGACAGCGCTGCTGAGCTGCGAGGTCGAATAGACGTTCCTGCCATCGGGGCTGACGACGATCGAGCCGGTCCCACCGAGCGCCCGGCCCAAGGTGCAGCCGGGGACCTTCTTCGGGGCGACGCAACCGCGCGTCCCCGGCTTCTGGGTGACGACGCCGGTTTCGGCATCGCGGTCGAAGACGTCGATCGCGCCGGTCTCGAAGGCCGACACGTAGACGTTGGCGCCTTCGGGGGAGATGTCGAGACCCTCCGGCACCTTCATCGCGACGCCGAAGCCGCAGCCGGGCGAGCGCAGGTAGACGGTGCAGCCGTCCGGGCTGGGCGTGCCTTCCGCCGCCGGCACCTTTTCCGCCTTCGACTTCCTTTTCCGGCCCGGGCGGCTGGCTGATGCCGGCACCGCTCGAGGTGGTGTGGAAGGTGGTGAGGCTGTTGCTGGTCAGCGAGGTCGCGTAGACGTCGCCGCCTTTCGGCGCCACCGCGAAGGCGTTGATCGCCGCCGAACTCGTAGCCGAGCGTGCAGCCGCTCACCGATTCGACGGTGATGCAGCCACGCTGGGTGAGCGCGCCGGTCGAGGCTTCGCGGTTGAACGTGCCGACCGCGCTGGAGAAGGCGGCCGCGGTGTAGATCGCCGAGCCGTTCCTGCTGATCGCCATGCCCTCGACGTGGTTCAGCTCGACGCCCTTGGCGCAGCCTTCTTCGCCGGCTTCGGTGATGCAGCCGGCGGTGCCGGAGAGCTGGGTCAGCGCGCCCGCTTTGCCGGCGCGGGAGAACGAGGTCACGCCGCTGCCGGCGAAGTCACCGACGTAGACGTTCTTGCCGTCGGGGGAGACGACGACCACGTCCGGCCACTTCAGCGCCCGGCCCGCGGTGCAGCCGGGGATCGGCAGGCCGGAGATGCAGCCCGACGCGCTCGGCGGCAGCTGGCGCAGCTCGCCGGTTTTGCGGTTGCGGAGGAAGGTGACGACCGAGGAGCCGTCGCGGGTGGTCGCGTAGACGTTGCGCCCATCGGGGCTGACGGCGACCGAGTTCGGCGCCAGCAGGCCGATCGCGAGGCCGCAGCCCTGCGCGCCTTTGGCCTTGCCGACGACCGCGGCGACGCAGCCCGCTTTGCCTTTCGGCTGGGTCAGCGCGCCGGTCGACCGGGAGCGGTCGAAGACGGCGATCGCGTCGCTGCCCGAGGCGGCGACGTAGACGTTGCGCCCGTCGGGGCTGATCGCGATCGCTCGCGAGCCGACCCCCGGGCCGGCGCCTTTCAGCGCCCGCGCCTTGCCGCAGGCTTTCTTCGAGGCCTTGCCCGAGGAGAGGCAGCCGAGCCGGCCGGGGAGCTGTTCGAGCGCCCCTTCGGTGGTTTCGGCCGGCGGCTGCACGTGTTCGGTGCTGCCGGATTCTTTGGACGGTTTGGTCGGTTTCGCCGAGGCGCCCGCCGCGAGGACGAGCGCCGCGACGATCGCGATCAGGACGGCGAATGACAGCTGATGAGTGCGCATTGGATTAGGAGTGTTCACCGGACGCCGGACCTTTCCTTCAGCCCTGGGCATTGAGAGCGCTCCCGATCACGCCGATCCGGAACCCGAGCCATGGGTAGGTGGCAACGAAGAATTCGTTGTTCTGCGGCTGCAGGCCGACCGCCGAGAGCCAGAGCTGGTACTTCGGCGCGTTGGGGACGCCGCCGTGGAGGCGCCGCCAGACCCGGTGACCCTTGGCCCCGAACGGGGCCGGCGGTGATCGTGTCGGTCCACTCGACCGCGTTGCCGCCCTGTTCGAGCGTGCCCCAGGGCCCGTAGGTCGCCGGCCTGGCCGACCGTGCTGAGGCTGCCCTGGAAGGCTTTCTTGTAGGCGTTCGGCGGCAGGTGCAGCGGGTTGACCGTTTCGCAGGCTTCCAGGGTCTGGTTCGACGGGCACCAGAACGGCGCTTCCTGGCCTTCGGCGTGGAAGTTGGCCACCGTCGCGCCGCCGCCGGCGTTGGTGACGTCGCCGTTGGCCGGGTTGAGCGTCACCTGGGTCGGCGAGCCGCCTTCGAAGAACGGGCTGCCGACGTTGGTCGGGTACCACCAGTAGGAGTAGGTGCCGCCGCCGGTGCGGTCGAAGTAGGCGGCCTTGATCCACTCGTTCTGGCTGGGGATGACGAAGCCGGATTCCGAGGTCCGCACCGGAGCGCGCTTGTGCATGTCGTACATGCCGGTCCCGGTTTTGCGCGAGAGCGCCACCTTGTAGGTGACGTACTTGAATTCTTCGTTGCCGGAGCCGAGCGTCGATTCGGTCTTCGAGAGGATCTTGCCGTTGGCGACCGAGTTGTCGAAGCGGGCGGCGCGGAGGAAGTTGGCGAAGCCGTAGGGCTTGTCGTTCCATTCGGGCGCCGCGGCCGTGTAGTGCTTGCCGGCGCGGGCCAGGCCCGAGTAGTCGATCTCGCCGAAGCGCGGCCAGGCGGTGCCGCTCTCGTCGGGCGAGTAGAGGTTCATCTGGTTACGGCCGAACGGATCGACCGTGTTGAGGAAGGCGACGTACTGTTCGACCGTCACTTCGACTTCGCCGATCCCGTATTCGTAGCCGACGCTGCCGACTTCCTGGCAGGGGTCGGGAAGCTTGGTCCCGGGCGCCGTCGGGTTGGCGGGCGCTTCCGAGCAGTTGGAGTAGAGCGCCGAGGTGAAGGGGACGATCGCGACGGCGTGGTTGCCGGGCTGGCCGACCTTGGCGACTTTGAAGGTGAGGACCGCCGGCTTCGGCAGGCGCGTGGCCGTCGGGCGAGCCGCGGCGAGGGCCGGAAGGGCCAGCGCGCAGAGCGCGACCAGCGCGGCGATCAGGCCGACCAGGCGGCGAGCGGGCAGGGATCTCTTAAGTACCGCGGCATTCGTCATGCGGCGCTCGTCGTCCGTTCGAAAGGAAACCTTTAGCGGCAGGCACGAAACGGGACCGCCATCGCCGCTCCGCGACCGGATCTCAGCCGCGGGCGTGGCAGGTGCGGACCAGCGTGTCGGCGACGGTCTTCTCGCCGACGAATCCGTAGCTCGCCCTTACCAGGGGGAAGGTGGCGCCGGAGAAGCCTTCCGGAGCCGGGCAGCCGGCGCTGATGTAGCCGCGCCGTTCGCCGCCGACCGAGAAGACGCGGCCGAGGCGCAGGGCGAAGGAGGTGATGTGGGCGGTGCGGCGCGTGCGCGCCGGGACGGTGGCGACCAGCCGGGTGCCGAAGGTGCCGCGGGCGTGACCGAGGGCGAAGGCGAGGACGAAGGTCAGCGGCGCGGGCCGGCTGGTGAAGAGGTGGGCGAGGATCGCCGGGCGCCCGTCGGGCAGCCGGCCGTTGAAGGCGACGACGCGGCCGCCGAACGGCGTCGGTTCCTGTTCGGGCAGGACGAGCACGCCGCCGACCCGTCCTTCGCCGACCAACGCCCCGCGGCAGGAGGCCAGCGCGGCGGCGGTGCTCGAGGCGCGCAGTCGTCCCAGCGGGCAGCTCGGCAGGCCGGCGCGGTCGAGGACGCCGACCCGATTCACTTCGATCGCGATCCGCCGGAGGCTCGGCGGCGGCCCGCCGGCGAGCGCGCGGACGTGGCCGCGGATCGTCACCGCGACCGGCGTCGTTCCCGTCCGCGGCAAGGACGACGGCGATACCGAGCCGCCGAAGGACACTTGCAAGGCGCCTTGCCGCACCGTCTCGCCCCCCGCGTAACCGGCCAGGAACGCCAGCGTGATCAGCGCCGCGAGCGGGACGACCAGGCAGGTCGTCAGATACGTCACAAGTCGCCGGCGATGCGGCATCCGCGGCGCTCCCCCTTTTGAATAGACTGCGCGCTGCCTAACGGCGACCTGAACGTGGCAGACGACGCGGACAAGATCAACGAGCCTTATCGGGCTCCCGAGCAGTTGCGGACGGAACCGCCTCCCCCCGGGGTACTTCGAGGGCGAGTCGCTGACCCGTCGCAAGGTCTTCACGATCGCTGCCCAGGCCATCGGCGGCCTCGCCGGCGCCGCGATCATCCTGCCCGCCGTCGGCTTCGCCGTCGCCCCGATCTTCCACCGCGGCAAGGAACGCTGGGAGGTCATCGGCCCGACCGGCAACTTCGTCGAAGACACCTACCAGCAGGTCGTCTTCACCGAAACGCCCGGGATCGGCGAGATCGGCAAGACGACCGCCTACGTGCGCAAAAGCTCGAAGGAACTGGGTGAGGAACCCGGCCAGTACGTCGCCGTCTCCAACCGCTGCGCCCACCTCGGCTGCCCGGTGCGGTTCGTGCAGGCGGCGGGCAACTTCATCTGCCCGTGCCACGGTGGCGTCTACGACTTCCAGGGCAAGCGGATCGGCGGCCCGCCGGTGCGCCCGCTCGATCGCTTCCAGACCCGCGTCACCAAAGGCCAGGTCGAAGTCGGTCCGCGTTACAGCGTGACTTCGCAGCTGAAGCCGGTGCGCGCCCGCGACCCCGGAGAGTTCACCGGCGGGATCTGGGAATACCTCTACCCGCCGCGGCCCTCTACCTTCCCGGCCCCCTGATGCCCAAGCTTTCCGACCTACTCGTCCCCGCGCCGCTGCGGAAAACGCCGAAGCCCGGCGAAGCGGGCGTGCCGAAGACCCCGGCGCCGCAGAACCTGAAGGACAACCCGCCGGAGCAGCAGACCGAGTTCGGCCGGCTCGGCGAGCAGGCGCTCGAAGCGCCGACCGAGGCGCTCGCCTGGGTCGACCAGCGGATGGCGGCCAGCGGCTTCCTCACCGGGATGCTCTTCCGCAAGGTGCCGAAAGGGACCAACTGGTTCTACACGCTCGGCTCGGCGACCCTGATCGCCTTCATCGTCCAGGCGATCACCGGCGTCTTCCTGGCGATGTTCTACACGCCGTCGACGACCCAGGCCTACACCTCGATCGCCCACATCAACAACGACGTCTTCCTCGGCCAGTTCGTGCACGGGATGCACAAGTGGGGCGCGTCGGTGATGGTGATCCTGATCTTCCTCCACATGGCGCGGACCTTCTTCTTCGGCGCCTACAAGTACCCGCGCGAGCTCAACTGGGTGATCGGCGTGGTGCTGCTGATCCTGACGATGACGATGGCCTTCACCGGCTACCTGCTGCCGTTCGACCAGCGTTCCTACTGGGCCTCGATCGTCGGCATCAACATCAACGGCACCGGCCCGATCGTCGGCCCGTACCTGAGCGACTTCCTGCGGGCCGGCCCCGAGGTCGGGGCGACGACGCTGTCGCGCTTCTACGCGATCCACATGCTGCTGGTGCCAGGGGCGATCATCGCCCTGATCGGCGCCCACATGTACCTGGTCGTGAAGCTCGGCACCACCGCCCCGCCCTGGACCAAAGTTGACAAACCGCGCGTTGCCGAGCCGACCGTGAACCTGGAGGCAGGCGTCTCCGGCAACGGCTACCGGCCAGGTGGCGCCTCGACGATCGCCGGCGTCCAGCTCGACACCGGCCCCGGCGATGGAACGGCGCACGCCTGATGAAGCCGCAGCAGAAGCAGGAATACCTCGAGGAATACGAGATCCTCAAGAAGAAAGGGAAGCCGTTCTTCCCCTACGCGGTCCTGAAGGACTCGGTGATGATGCTGATCGTGGTCGGCGTCATCATCGCGATGTCGCTGATCCTCGGCGCCGAGCAGGGTCCGAAGGCCGACCCGACGACGACCACCTACGTGCCGCGGCCCGAGTGGTACTTCTTCTTCCTCTTCGAGCTCCTGCGCCTGATCAAACCGCCGGAGCTGGTCCCGATCGCGACGATCGGCATCCCGACCATCTGCATGGTCCTGCTCCTGCTGCTGCCGTTCTACGACCGCGGGCCCGAGCGTCGTCCCGAGCGTCGTCCGCTGGCGACCACCGCCGGGATCCTGACGATCCTCGCGATGGGCTATCTCACCTTCTCCGGTGCGACCGGGGGTTCGCCGACCGAGATCGACATGAAGGTCGCGCCCCAATACAAGGCCGGATCCGAGGTCGTGGCCGGGTCGGGCTGCCTCGCCTGCCACAAACTGGGCGAGAACGGCAACAACGGGCCGGGTCCCGAATTGACCCACATCGGCTCCCGGATCCCGCGCGCGGCGATCGTCCGCTCGGTCGAAATCGGCCCCAGCATCATGCCCTCGTTCCGCGAACTTCCGAAAAAGAAGCTGAACGAGCTCGCCGACTTCCTGTCTTCCCTGCACTGATTTCGCGCCGGGTGGCGCGGATGGGCGGCGGCGGACGGGTAACGTCTCCGTAGTCGCATGGACACGATCAACGACAACCGCTCCTCGCCCGACTTCGCCGGGCAGGTAAATCGGATGTTCGACCGGGTGGCCGGTCACTACGACACGCTGAACAGCGTGATGACGGCCGGGCTGCACCACCGCTGGCGCGAGCGGGCCGCCGACGCGACCGGGCTCGCCTCGGGCGAGTCGGCGCTCGACGTCTGCTGCGGCACCGGCGACCTCGCCTTCGAGCTGGCCCGGCGCGTCGCCCCCGAGGGCCGCGTGGTCGGCTGCGACTTCTCCGAGCCGATGCTCGACCTGGCGCGCGAGAAGTCCGCCGAGCGGGAGACCCGCGGGGTCCGCTTCGAGTGGGCCGACGCGCTCGAGCTTCCCTACGACGGCGAGCGCTTCGACGCGGTCACGGTCGGCTTCGGCGCCCGCAACCTCGCCGACCTCGACCGCGGCCTGCGCGAGATGGCGCGGGTGCTGAAGCCGGGCGGCCGGCTGGTCATCCTCGAGATCACGCAGCCGACCCGGCCGCCGCTCTCGGTCTTCTTCTCCCTCTGGTTCGACCGCATCGTGCCGCTGCTCGGCGCGCTCTCCGACGAGCCCGAGGCCTACAGCTACCTGCCCGAGTCGGTGCGCAGCTTCCCCACGCCGCGGGGCCTCGCCGAGAAGATGGACCGGGCCGGCTTCACGGCGATCCGCTACACCGTCCTCGCGGGCGGGATCATCGCGATCCACAGCGGCGCCAAGAAGCCCACGGGAGTCTGATGACGCCCGGCTCGGCTGTCCCACCGCCGGTGACGGCGGTCCTCGACGCCTCCCAGCGTTGGCTTCCGGCGCGGCTCGGCGAGGTCGAGGACCGGCTGCGCGAATCGATCTCCGGCTGGGGCGGGCCGCTCGGCGAGGACGCCGGCGCCACCCTCGCGGCGGGCGGCAAGCGCCTGCGGCCGATGCTCGTCCTGCTCTGCGCCGGCGAGGCCGGCGGCGCGGCGGCGGTGCGGGCGGCGACCGCGATCGAGCTCGTCCACATGGCGACGCTGGTCCACGACGACGTGCTCGACGAGGCGCCGCTGCGGCGCGGCCTGCCGACCGTCGCCGCGACCTCGGGCCGCGGCCGGGCGCTGGCGACCGGCGACCTGCTGCTCTCGCGCGCCTTCGCGCTGCTCAGCGAGGCGGGCGACGAGCGCGCCGTGCTGCTGCTCGCCGACGCCGCCGTCGCGCTGGCGCGCGGTGAGCTCGCCCAGCGCCAGGACGCCTTCGACCTCACGATCACCGAAGAGCGCTACCTGCAGCGCTGCCGGCTGAAGACCGCGGCGCTCTTCGAGTGCGCGGTCTCGCTCGGCCACGACGAGCCCGGGCTGCGCCAGTTCGGCACCGAGGTCGGGCTCGCCTTCCAGCTCCTCGACGACGTCCTCGACGTCACCGGCCCGCCCGAGCGGACCGGCAAGGCGCGCGGCACCGACCTGCTCGACGGCACCGTCAACCTGCCGCTGATCGTCGCCGCCGAGGAGGACCCGAGCCTGCGCGAGATCGACCTCCGCGGCCTCGACCCGGCGAGCGCCGAGGAGGTCTGCGAACGGATCGCGGCGACCGGCGCGCTCGACACGGTGCGGGCGCGGGCGCTCGATCTGGTCGCCGCCGGGAAGCGCACCCTGGGGGCCACGGGCTTCGACGCCGAACAGCGCCGGCTGCTCGAGTTGGTCGCCGACGGCGTGGTCCAGCGCTACAGCTGATCCACGAACGCCCGCGTCTGAGTACCATTGAGGGCATGCTCGGAAATATCGGCCCCCTGGAGATCATCGTCGTCCTCATCATCGCGCTGATCGTCTTCGGCCCGAAACGCCTGCCGGAGCTCGGCAACAGCCTCGGCAAAGGGATCCGCGAGTTCAAAGACTCGGTCACCGGCGACCACCATGACGAGGAGACCCAGGAAGAGGCGGCGAAACCGATCGCCGCTCCCAAGGCGACCACCACGCAGGTCAAACCGGCGACGACCCATCGGATCGAAGCCGACAAGGTCGAGGCCGGTCCCGACCACAAAGCCTGAGGTCCGGAGGGATGCCGCGCCGCGTCCGGGCGGTCTCCCATGAAGACCAGCTCAGCCTCGTCGACCACCTCGACGAGCTTCGTCACCGCATCGTCGTCTGCCTCGTCGTCTTCGGCGTCGCCCTGGCGCTCTGCTTCTGGCAGAACCACCTGCTGCT
This sequence comes from uncultured Solirubrobacterales bacterium, assembly GCA_963791095.1. GTDB lineage: Bacteria > Actinomycetota > Thermoleophilia > Solirubrobacterales > 70-9 > VAYN01. The sequence continues at coordinate 240,780 of CAWBRE010000019.1, read as the reverse complement.
GGAAATCGCCCAGCACCCGCTGCCGAGCGGCCACAAGAAGCTGACCACCTTCGGCGTCACCGAGCCGTTCACGACGACCTTGACCGTGAGCGCCTACGGCGCCGCGATCCTCTCGGCGCCGTTCGTCCTCTGGGAGCTCTACGCCTACATCCTGCCCGCCTTCAGCCCGTCGGAGAAGCGGGTCGTGCTGCCGATCCTGCTGCTCTTCCCGTTCCTCTTCATCGGCGGGATCTGCTTCGGCTACTTCGCCGTGATGCCCGCCGCCCTCCACTTCCTGCTCGGCTTCAACGAAAACCAGTTCAACATCCAGGTCAGGGCGGGGGAGTACTACAGCTTCTTCGGGATGACGATGCTCGCCTGCGGCCTCGTCTTCCAGCTGCCGATGGCGATCCTGGCGGTCACCCGGCTCGGGATCGTCAGCGTCGAGCAGCTGACCAAGAACCGCCGCTACGCCTATCTGGTGATCGCGATCATCGCCGCGGCGCTGCCCGGCGTGGACCCGGTCTCGATGCTGATCGAGATGGTCCCCCTGCTCGTTCTCTTTGAGTTGAGTATCTTGCTTGCACGGTGGTTCGGCCGCTCGAGCGAAGGGGCGGCCGCGGCCGAGCCCACCACGCAGGAGTAAAAACTTCATGGCACAGGGGAATAACGAGCACAGGATGGTCTTTGACATCCGCGGCCGGAGACGGCACGTGGTCAAATTCGTCTATGCGCTTTTGGCCATCCTGATGGCGGGAAGCCTCTTCCTGGTCACCGGCGCGATCAACCTGAACTCGATCTTCGGCACCAGCTCGAGCGGCGAAAGCGCCGCCCAGGTCGCCGAAAAGCAGGCCGTCGCGATCGAACAGCGGATCAAGAAAGAACCGGCGAAGGAAGAAGTGCTGCTCGGCAACCTGACGCGGGCCCGGGTCACCACCGCCAACGCGATGTATCAGCGAACTGGCCTCCGAACCACGCCCTCCGAATCCGGAATCGAAGAATGGCGCCACGCAGCTGTCGAAGGCGAGCGAAGACTGGACCAAATACCTCGCCGCGGCGAAGGAACCGAGCATCGGCGTCGCCCAGGTGGTCGCGCCGGCGATGTTCCAGCTCGCCGAAATCTCGACCTCGACCGACGCGGCGCTGGAAAACATCAAGGTCGCCGCGGAAGCGCAGACGATGGTCGCCGAACAACGGCCGAGCCTCGGGACCTGGAGCAACGCCGCGATCTACACGCTCTTCACGCTCGACTACAAAAAGGCCGAAGAACAAAAAGAAGAAGCGGCCAAATTGGCGAACACCAAGTTCGAACGCGAATCCTTCGAAAACAAGTACGAAGAAGTCGAAAAAAACGCCAAAGAATTCGGCAAGCAGGTCAAACTCGAAGAAGTGACGAAGAAGAGCCAGCAGTCCGAATCCTCCGGCAAAGAAGCGCTCTCAGAACCCGCTGAACCTCGGCGGGACCACGCTCGGCGGCGAATAGCTAGCCGCTCCGTCGCGCGCTCAGGCCTTGCAGGCCGTTGCGCGGGATCGCCCCGAGCCGTGACCAGTGGCCCGCGCATCGCAGCATCAATCCGCGCACCTGCGAGTGGGGCGGCAGTTCGGCGGCGAGCAGCCGGTGGAACTCGGCCAGTTCGCGGGCGGCGTCGAGGTCTTCGGCGCTGAAGCCGAGTCAGCCGCCGCCCGGGTTGGAGGCGAGCCGCATGTCGCCTGCTTTTTTCCATGAAGACCAATTCCCCGTTCTGACGGGATACTAACTTCTAAGTATCGAGTAGCCGGATATTCGGGCGGCGGAGACCGGAGGAGTAGAACTCAGACGTGGCCGACAGACGCGGAAAGTTCCTCGGGCTCCCGTACGACTGGCGCCGCCCGACCAAGAAGCGCCTCAAGTCGAACGCCTGGGACCGGGACGGGAAGGTCTTCACGCCGAAGACCGTCGGCTGGGGCTACGGAGTCAACTTCCGGGCCCTCTGGAATCGCCTCACCGGGCGCTGAGTCCCGGTCGGATGGGCCGTGTTGGGCTTGAACCAACGACCTTGAGATTAAGAGTCTCCTGCTCTACCAACTGAGCTAACGGCCCGAACCGAGGATTATAGAATCTCGCGCCTATCCGGGGCGCTGCGCGCAGTACTTTTCCAGCCCGACGCCTTCGATCACCAGGCCGTTGGAGAAGGTGAAGGCGCCGTGGCTGCGGAGGATGTGGTCGCCGCAGCGGGCGGAGACGTAGCTGCGCTTCACCCCGCCCGCGGTGTAGCGGCGGCCGACCTTGATGTCGATGTGGGTGACCGCGCCGAGGCCGCCGGCGAGCGGCGGGATCTCGGCGGTGGCGCGGTAGCGGAATTCGCCGCGCCGCTTTTCGATCGGCACGACGAAGGCGTAGGTCTGGGTCGCCGGGACGGTGGTCTGGGCGTGGACGACGACGGTCGGGTGCCCTTCCTGGCGCGGGCCGTTGAAGAGGGTCAGCGGCGAGCTGGTCGGGACCGGGCCGGAGGGGAGGGCGACCAGCGCTTCGATCTTCCCGGTGCCGACGATCGCGCCCTTGCAGAGGGCGCGCGCTTCTTCGACGCTCGCCGCGGCGATCCGTTCCGGCGCGCAGGTCGGCAGGCCGCCCGCGTCGAGGCGGCCGTCGCGATCGAAGTCGAGGACGACCTGCTGCAGCGCCGGCGGCTCGCCGCCGCCGGGCTTGGCGATGTCGACGTAGCCCTCGAACTGGACCGGCGCGAAGCTGTGGACGGGCAGATTGCGGGGCTGGAAATCGGCGTTCAGCTTGAGCCGGATTTCGTGGGTTTCGACCAGCGCCGAGGCGCCCGCCCCGGCGGCGAAGGCAGCCGCCGCGAGGAGGATCAGCAGCAGCGGGAGGGCCCGCCTCAACCTTCGTTGTGGCATGGCGAGGAGAGCAGCGACTGCAGGTGGCTGCCGTCGACGAAGGAGATGCGGCCGTAGACCTGGAGCCGGCCGCCGGAGCATTCGGCTTCGACGTAGCCGACTTCCCTGCCCGCCGCGCTTGAAGGTGCGCCCGAAGGAGGCTTCGGCGAGGGTCGCGACGCCGTCCCCGCCGGCGATCGGCGGCAGCGCGATTTCGGTGCGGTAGCCGTAGCGGCCGTGGTTGATCTTTTCGACCGAGAATTCGGTCAGCAGCGCCTGCGGCGAGGGGACCGTCTCCCAGGCGTGGGCGATCATCGTCGGCTCGCCGCCCTGCGGGGGAGCGTTGAAGATCGAGATCGGCGAGGTCATCGTGAACGGTGCCTTGCCCGGCAGTTCGACCCGCGCTTTGCCGACGCCGGTACCGACCAGCGCCCCGGCGCAGCGGCTGCGCGCCTGGCTCGGCGTCGCCCCTTCGAGCTTCGCCGCCGTGCAGGTCGGCACGCCCTTGAAGTTGATCCGCCCGTGTTTGTCGAATTCGAAGGTCAGCGATTTCAGCCCCGGCGGCGCTTTGTCGTTCAGCGAGCGGATCCGCACGGTGCTCGAGAAGCTGGTCGGCACGGTGCCGTGGGCGGGGAAGGCGCGCGGCTCGAATTCGGCCGTCGCGCTGACCTTCAGCGGGCCGATCTGGGTGGTGATCGCGAGCGCCGCGGCGGCGCCGACGAGCAGCGACGACGACGCCCGCGACCAGCGCGACGGCGACGCGGCGCCTGATCCCGCGCCTCATCCCTTCCCCTGACAGTTTTTGAGGATCAATCCGTTCAGTTTGGTCGCGTCGGTGAATTCGACTTCGGCTTTCGCCTGCAGCCGGCCGTTCGGGCAGGAGGCGTTGACGTAGCTCAGCCTTTCTCCCTTGAAGGTCCAGCGTTTGCCGATCGTCAGCGAGCCTTCGAGCGGGATCCCGGCGCCGCCCGCGATCCGCGGGATCTTCGCTTCGGTGCGGAATCCGAACGGCCCGGCGTTCACCTTCTGGATTTCGACCGGGACGATGTAGGTGGTCGGCGCGGGCACGCTCAGGTAGGCGTGGGCGAGCACGGTCGGGTTGCCGTCGTGCGGGGCGGCGTTGAAGATCGTGATCGGCGAGCTCGCCTTGAACGGCCGCTGTTCGGGGAAGGCGATCAGCGCGGTCCCGTGGCCCTCGCCGACGATCGAGCCCGCGCAGACCTTGCGCGCGGTCGCCGAGGTCGTCGCCTCGAGCTTGCCTTTCGTGCAGTAGGGGAGGCCTTTGGTCACCACCGCTCCGTGCTTGTCGTACCAGACGGTCAGCGTCTTCAGGATCTTCGGCAGCGAGCCGTCGGTGGTGCCGATCTTGCCTTCGCCGTGGATCGTGATCGGCGCCGTTTCGTGCTTCGGCAGCGTCGTCGGCGTGAAACCGCCTTCGGCGGTCACTTCGATCGGCCCCGCGCGCAGCACGATCGCGGCCGCCACTCCACCCATCGTCAGCAACGCGATCCCGGCCAGGACCATCGTCCTTAACACGTTCTTCCGCACAGGTTCGCTCCTCCCGTAGCCCCTGAGCGCCAAACTACCACTCGTGGGACGCAGTGAGGGTAGGGGAAAGAAGCGCCCCGGCGACGGGGACGCGCGGCGACCGCGCTCATGGCTGCTGCGCCATCCGCGCGAGATCCTGCTGGTCGCGGCGATCGTCCTCGCGGCGCTGGCGGTGATCGGCACCGGGGTCGACTCGCGCCTCGACCCGACCACGCTCGACGTCCCCGGCAGCGCCTCGGCGGAAGCCGACGCGATGCTCGAAGAACACTTCGGGCCCTCGGCGCCGTTCGCGATCCTGCTGCAGGGCCCGGCGGCGGCGCTCGAAGAACAGGGCCCGAAGCTGGTCCACGCGCTGCGCGAAGAACCGGGCGTCACCACGCTCTCGCCCTGGGACAAGGGCAGCGTCGAAGGGCTGCGGCCGACCCCGGAGAAGGCGTTGGTGCTCGCCGACTTCCACGTCGACACGAAAACGGCGGTCAACGAAACCGTGCCGCACCTGGAACGGTTGCTCGAAGAAAAGGTGACGGCACCGGTGCGCGTCACCCAGGCGTCGTTCGCGACGCTCTCGCGGGCGCTGCAGAAGGAATCGATCGACGCCGCCGAGCACGACGAGCTGATCGCGCTGCCGATCCTGCTGATCGTCCTGCTGCTCGTCTTCCGCTCGCCGGTCGCGGCGGCGATCCCGCTCGGCTTCGGCGCGATCACGGTGCTCGCCTCGCGCGGGGTCCTCTACTTCCTCACCGGCTGGTTCTCGATCGACGCCTTCGCGCTGACCGTCTGCACGATGATCGGGCTCGCCTTAGGGGTCGACTACGCGCTGCTGATGGTGTCGCGCTTCCGCGAGGAGCTGGCGACCGGCGCCGAGCCGGTCGAGGCGGCGCGAAGAACCAGGCGCCACGCCGGGCGGACCGTCGCCTTCGCGGGCTCGACGCTGCTGCTCTCGATGCTCGTCTCGCTGCTGATCCTGCCCGGCTCGCTGCTGGTCAGCCTCGCCGGGACGGTGGCGATGGTCGTCGTCCTCAGCGTCACCGTCGCCACCGTGGTCGGCCCGGCGATCCTCACCCTGGTCGGCGACGGGGTGAACCGCTGGCGGATCGGCAAGCCGCAGAGCGCCGAGCGCTCGGCGGTGATGCGCTTCGTCAACGGGGCGCTGCGCCGCCCGCTGCTCGCGGCCTGCGTGATCGGCGCGATCCTGCTCGCCCTGGCGGCGCCCGCGGTCGGCCTGAAGCTCGGCCCGCCGAGCCCCGAACAGCTGGCCAAGGACGCGCCCGCGCGGGTCGACGCCGAACTGATCGACAAGGCGATCGGCCCCGGCTGGGACGCCCCCTTCCAGGTCGTCGCGACCAACCCGAACGGGCCGATCACCGACGCGGCGACGCATGGCGGCGCTCGAACACTTCCAGCACAAGGTCGCGCACCTGCCCGGGGTGAAAGTCGTGATCGGGCCGCAGGCGGCGACCAAGCGGGTCGAACCGCTGCAGGAACTCGGCAACTCGGTGCTCGCCTCGCGCGGCAACATCGGCCCGGTCAAGGAACTCGCCAAGCTCGGCAAGGAACTGAACGTCGCCGCGGGCGGGGTGGCGGCGCTGCGCGAAGGGATCGCCGAAGCGAGCAACGGCGCCGGGCTGCTGGCGCAGGGCTCCGACCACGCGACCGAAGGGGCGGCGCTGATCGCGAGCGGGCTGGCGCGCGCGGCGGGGGGCAGCGGCCGGGCGATCGACGCGCTGGAACGGTTCGCGAAGGGCTCCGAAGAACTCACCGAAGGGCTGCTGCAGGCGGAAATCGGCGCGATCCAGCTGCGCGTCACCGGGATCAACTCGATCACCAACGTGCTCAACTACAACGGCCGGCGGCTGCAGCGCGAGCAGCTCCGCGGGCTGCGCGCCGAGCAGAACGAAACGCTGCCGCGCCTGCTGGCGCCGACCGAGGCGAGCGTCGAAAAGCTGCAGGCGGCGGAAGCGAAGCTGAAGGAAGCGGCGCCGACCGACCCGGCGGCCGCGGCGGCGCTCGAATCGGTCCAGGGCGGCGCTGGCGGCGATCACCGGCACCGACCCGGCGACCGGGCTGCCCTACGCCGAAGGCTACGCGGGCCTGGTCGCCGAACTCGAAGGGCTGCAGGAACGGTTCGGGACGTACGCCGAACTGAACCAGGAAACGACCGCCTACATCCACTCGACGATCCACGAATTGCACAAGGTCGGGCGCGGCGCCGGGTCGCCTGATCGAAGGGCTGCAGAAACTCCACAAGGGCGCCAACACGCTCACCCACGGGGCCGAACAAGCTGGCCAAGGAAGCGGGCCGGCTCGGCAGCGGGATCGAAAAGCTGAGCGGCGGCGCGACCGCAGCTGGTCACCGGCCTCGGCAAGCTGAGCGGCGGCGCCGAAGCGCTGGAAGAAAACCTCGCCGCCGGGGTGACCAAGGTCGAACCGCTGCAGACCGGCCTCACCGAAGCGAGCGTCAAGGTGCTCGAAGGCCACGCGAAGATCCGCAAGGAAGCGGGCGAAGTGCAGGACCAGACGCCGGGCCTCTTCAACTCGGGGTACTTCGTGCTCTCGGCGCTCGACGGGGCGCCGCCCGGGACGCGCGAAAAGGCGGCGCAGACGATCGACCTGAACAAAGGCGGCCAGGCGGCGTCGATGCTGGTGATCTCGAAGTACGAATTCAACTCGCCGGGGTCGATCGAACTGAACAAGAAGCTCGCCGCGGCGGCGGACGAACTGGGGCAGAACGCGAGCCTCGAGACCGGCGTCGCGGGCGGCGCCGCGCAGCTGAACGACTACAGCCACATCACCCGCGAACGGATCCCCTGGATCATCGCGATCATCACCCTGGTCACCTTCCTGGTGCTGGTCGTGGTGCTGCGGGCGCTGCCGCTGGCGGCGATCGCGGTCGGGCTCAACCTGCTCACGGTCGGCGTCGCCTTCGGCATCCTGACCCTGCTCTTCCACGTCCCCGAAGACTGGCCGCTGGGCGGCCACAACTACGTCGACGCGGTCGGCGCCTGCATGATCTTCGCGATCGTCTTCGGCCTCTCGATCGACTACGCGGTCTTCCTCCTGACCCGGATGCGGGAGCGCTACGAGGCGGGGGACGACAACGCCACCGCGGTCCACTACGGGCTCGACAAAACCGCCCGGGTGATCACCGGCGCCGCGGTGATCATGCTGGCGGTCTTCGTCGTCTTCGCCGGCGCCCCGATCGCGACCGTGAGCCAACTCGGCATCGGCCTCACCGTCGCGGTCGTCCTCGACGCCACCGTGGTCCGGATCGTCCTCCTCCCGGCCCTGATGCTGCTGATCGGCGACCGCGTCTGGTGGCTCCCGCGCGCCCGCTCAAGCGGGTGCTGCCGAAGCTGAACGTCTGAGCGGCCCGCGCCGAGCTCACCGGACGGGCCGCGAAGCGCTACTTCTTCTTCGGTTCCGCCTTCGGCGTGCAGGCCTGGGTGGTCGAGGCGTTGATCGTGGTGCCGTCCTTGTAGGTGAAGGCGCCGCGGTATTTGAGCTTCTTGGACGCCGGGCATTTGGCGTTGACGAAGCTCGTCTTCTTGCCCTTGTAGGTCCAGCTTTTCTGGATCTTGACCTTGAAGTCGGTGATCGCGCCGTAGCCGCCGGCGAGCGGCGGGATCGTCACGTCGAGGCGCGGGCCGTAGCCTTCCTTGTTGTAGTTGGAGACGACGCCGGTGAGGATCAGCGTGGTCTGCACCGGCGAGACGCCGTAGGAGTGCAGGAGGACGACCGGCTTGCCGCCCTGCGGGACGCCGTTGAAGGCGGTCACCGTGACCGGCTCGGTGTAGAGCGTGCCGAGCGGGATCAGCGTGATCGCGCTGCCCTTGCCGATGATCGCGTCGCCGCAGGCTTTTTCGGCCGCTTCGGTGGTCGTGTTCTGCAGCAGCGCCGCGTTGCAGGTCGGCAGCCCTTTGGTCGCCAGCGACAGGTTCTGGTCGAAGTCGATGACGTCGTGGACGGCCGGGCTCGGGACGCCGTTGGCGGCGGTGGTCGAGCCGGTCTTGACGTCGACGCTCAGGCTCGCGGGCGACGGCGTCTTCTTGTAGAGCGCCTTCGGCGAGACCGAGGCTTCGATCGACTGCGTGTTGCCGTCGGGACCGCTGACGGTTTCCCCGGCCATCGCGGCCGAAATCGGGATCGCGAGTGCCACGAGGGCGGCAAGGCCCGCGATCAGAGTGAAACGTTTTCGCATTAAGTTGCTCCTGAATCGGAAATTTGCGGATCGCCTCCCACTTCCCCCAACCGGCCCGCCGCGCCAGAGTAGCGCGTTGAATTCCGATTAAGTCCCCGCTCAGGCGCCGTTTGGCGGGGAATCGCTCGGATACGATCCGCGCGCCCGTTCCAGGTCGAGGGGGCCAGGGAGGGGGCAAGCGACGATCCGTGGCTGCGAAACCCCAAGGCGAGGAGAAACGCTCGGCTGCGGGCCGAGGGATCACTCCTGCCCGGATCGCGACGATCGGGGCCCTTCTGGTGGTGGTGATCGTGCTCGCGATCGTCCTCTTCACCGGCGGCGGCGGGCACAAGTACACGCTCCTGTTCCAGAACGCGGGCCAACTCGTGCCCGACAACCAGGTGATGATCGGCGGCTCCCCCGTCGGCACGGTCGCCAACATCGAACTGAGCCCGAGCAACCTGGCCGAAATCGAAATCGAAGTCGAACAGGAACTGCACGAAGGGACGACGGCGGTGATCCGGGCGACCTCGCTCTCCGGCGTCGCCAACCACTACGTCTCGATCAGCCCCGGCCCGAACAGCAGCCCGGCGCTCGAAGAAGGCGCCGAGCTCGGCCTCTCCTCGACCACCACGCCGGTCGACATCGACCAGCTCTTCAACAGCTTCCCGCCGAAAGTGCGCGAAGGGCTGCAGAACTTCATCAAGGGCAACGCGCAGATCTACGCCGGCCGCGGCAAGGAAGCGAACGAAAGCTACGAATACTTCGGCACGGCGCTGAACCGGGCGACCAACTTCGCCTCGGAACTGAACGCCGACGAACAACTGCTCTCCAAGTTCCTGGTCAGCTCGAGCAACCTGACCAGCGCCGTCGCCGGCCGCGGGGCGCAGCTCTCGAGCGCGATCACCAACGCCAACACCGCCTTCCAGGCGCTGAACACGCAGAACGTCGCCCTCGACGAATCGCTGAAGGAGCTGCCGCCGGTGCTGCGCCAGTCGAACACGACCTTCGTCAACCTGCGCGCCGCCCTCGACGACGTCGAACCGCTGATCAACACGGCGAAGCCGGCGACCAAGAACCTCGCCCCGTTCCTCGCCGAACTGCGCCCGGTGCTGGGCAAGTTCATCCCCTTCACCCGCAACCTCAGCCTCGCCTTCAGCCGGCCCGGCAGCCACAACGACACCGCCGAACTGCTGGCGACGATCCCGGCGGTCCAGGAACAAGCCTCGAACGCCTTCCCGCACGCCGAGACGGCGATCGCCGCCTTCCAGCCGCAGCTGAACTTCCTCCGCTCCTACACGCCGGACATCTTCAACGGGATCTCGAAGCTCGGCCAGGTGAGCGGCTTCTACGACGGCAGCGGCCACTACATCCGCGGCGCGACCAGCCTGCAGAACCTCTTCAAGGACGAAAGCGGCGACCCTCGTGCCGCTGAAGAAGAGCGAACAGTTCCAGCCGTTCGGCAGCGGCGCGACGACCCCGAAGCGCTGCCCCGGCGGCGCCACGCAGCCTCCCGCCGACAACTCGGCCCCTTACGTGAACCCGCCGCACACCGGCAGCTCGGTCGACCCGTCCGAATGCGACACCACGCGGGCGGTGAGCAACCCGTGAAGAAGCTGATCGCCGGAGTCGTCGTCGTGGCCGCGATCGTCGCGGCGATCGTCCTGATCGCGGGCGGTGGCTCGAGCGACGGCTACGTCGTGCGCGCGATCTTCGACAACGGCTCGTTCATGGTCAACGGCGAGCAGGTGCGCGTCGCCGGCGCCAACGTCGGCACGATCAAGTCGGTCAGCGTCTCGCTGCCCGGCGAACCGACGGCGGAAGAAAACGGCAAGTTCGTCGACGTCCCCGGCAAGGCGGTGATCGAGCTCGAAATCGAAAACTCGAGCTTCCAGGACTTCCGCCAGGACGCCAGCTGCGAAATCCGCCCGCAGTCGCTGATCGGCGAGAAGTACGTCGACTGCCGGCCGACCCTGCCGCGGGCGCCGGGGGAGAAGCCGGCGCCGCCCCTGCGCCAGATCCCGAAGGGCCAACCGGGCGCGGGCCAGTACCTGCTGCCGCTCGGCAGCAACTCGACCAGCGTCGACCCCGACCTGATCACCGACATCAACCAGCTGCCCTACGCGCAGCGCTTCCGGCTGATCTTCAACGAACTCGGCGCCGGGCTGGCGGGCCGCGGCGGAGACCTCCAGGCGGCGATCGAGAAAGCCAACCCGACCCTGCGCGACGTCGACAAAATCTTCGGCGAACTGACCGAACAGAAGAACCAGCTGGCGCAGCTGGCGGCCGAATCGCAGGAAATCCTCGAACCGCTGACGGAAGAAAAAGAACACGTCGTCGGCTTCCTCGCCCACTCCGGCGAAGCCGCCGAAGCGACCGCCGAACACGGCACCGAACTCGAAGAATCGCTGCAGAAGTTCCCCACCTTCCTGGCCGAGTTCCGGCAGACGATGGACAACCTGAAGGAATTCTCCGACGCGGGCACGCCGCTGCTCGAAGAACTCGGCGTCGCGGCGCCGTCGCTGACCGACGCGACCCGCGAGCTGACCCCGTTCTCGGAAGCGACGACGGTGGCGCTGAAGAGCCTCGGCAAGGCGGGCGAAGAATCGGGCCCGGTCTTCGCCGAAGCCGAACCGGTGGTGCGCAAGGCGGCGCAGCTGGCGAAGAGCGGCGAAGTGTCGACCGAAGAACTGGCGAAGCTCTTCATCAGCCTGAAGAAGACCGGCGGCTGGGACGGCCTCACCGAACTGATCTACAACACCGCCGCGGCGACGAACGGCTTCGACAAATACGGCCACTTCGGCCGCACCCTGGTGACGCTGACCACCTGCCTCGAGTACGAAGAAAAAGCCGAAGGCTATTCCGGCTGCGTCGCCAACTTCAACGGCCCGCAACGCGGGCGAAGGCGAACCGACCAGCGAGCGCGCGCTGCATCAACCTGATGAACGAACGCGACGAAGAATTCGAAGAAGGGAAGCCCGGGACCGGCGAAAAGGCGGCCGAACGCGAAGCCGCAGCGGCCGGCCTCGGCGAAGCGCGCTCGACCGAAGCGCCGACGCGGACCGCGCGCAGCACGGGTGAAGCGCCGACCGGCCTCGGCGCGACCGACTCGGCCACCGGCGGCACCGAACCGCTCCTCGACTACCTGATGGGTCAGGAAGAAGAATGAGGAACCGCAACGGAGGCTTCGCGGTGAGCCCGGTGCTGGTCGGCGCGGTGACCGTGCTGGTCGTGATCGTCGCCGTCTTCCTCGCCTACAACGCCAACAACGGCCTGCCCGTTCGTCTCGACCTACAACCTGAAGGCGCGCGTCCCCGACGCCGACGCCCTGGTCAAAGCGAACGAGGTGCGGATCGGCGGCGCCCGCGTCGGCGTGGTCAAGTCGGTGGTCCCGGTGCAGCTGAAGAACGGCGAAGTCGAGGCCGAACTGTCGCTCAGCCTCGACAAGAGCGCCGAACCGATCCCCAACGACTCGACCATCCTGGTGCGGCCGAAATCGCCGCTCGGCCTGAAGTACCTGCAGATCACGCCGGGCACCTCGAAGGTCGGCTTCAAGGCCGGCGAAACGATCCCGGTCCGCTACGCGACGCCGGAACCGGGGGACATCGACAAATTCTTCGACATGTTCAACGAACCGACCCGCAAAGCGATCCAGCGCAACCTGGCGGGCTTCGGCAACGCGCTCGCCGGGCGCGGGCCGCAGCTGAACGAAGCGATCGGGGCGCTGCGCGGCCTGGTCGAACAGGGTGAGCCCGCGGCGGCCAACCTGGCGGCGCCGAGCACCAACTTCGCCGGCTTCTTCAAGGGCGCTCGAGGCGCTCTCGGCGACGGTCGCCCCGGTCGCCCAGCAGCAGGCGAGCATGTTCCGCGTCCTCGACCAGACCTTCACCGCCTTCGCCAACGTCTCCCACCCCTACATCACGGAAACGATCGAAAAAGGCCCGCCGACGCTGGAAACGGTGAACGCCGCGCTGCCGCAGATCAACCCCTTCCTGCACGACACGGCGCGCTTCTTCACCGCGCTGAAGCCGGGGGCGAAGGCGCTCGCCGAAACCTCGCCGGTGATCGCCGAATCGCTGCACGCCGGCGTCCCGGCGTTGAACGCGTCGCCGGTCGTCAACAACCAGCTGCTGCCGACCGCCGAAGCGCTGCTCGCCTTCCAGGAAGCCGAAGGCACGATGACCGGGCTCCACCTGCTCACCGACCTCAACAAGAACCTCGAACCGTCGCTCCGCTTCATCACCCCGGCGCAGACGGTCTGCAACTACGGCACGCTGACCTTCCGCGAGATCGCCAACTCCTCGAGCCAGGGCAACGAATACGGCCGCTGGCTCAACTTCATCTCCTTCGCGCCGCCGGAAGGCCCGAACAGCGAGTCCGGCCAGGCCTCGGCGCCGGCGAACGGCGGCAAGGGCGAAAAGGCGAACCACCTCCACTACAACCCGCTGCCGAACACCGCCGCGCCGGGCCAGCCGCGCGAATGCGAAGCCGGCAACGAGAAATACGTCGACGGGCAAAACCGTGATCGGCGAAGCGCCCGAAGTCTGGGGCGAAAAAGCCCTCAACGAAGAACTCGCTGGAAACCGAAGGCGAAGCGAAGCGGAAGCGGCGAAGAAGAATGAACCGCCGCCGCCAACGCGTCCCCAACTGGCTGATCGCCGTGATCTTCATCCTCGTCTTCACGATCGGCCCGTACCTGGCGTTCACCAAACACATCCCCTTCACCAGCTACGGCTACGAGGTGAAGGCGACCTTCACCAACTCGGCCAACATCGCGCTGAAGTCGCCGGTGCGGATCGCCGGGGTCGAAGTCGGCAAAGTGATCAAGACCGAACGCGACGGCGACGCGACCACGGTCGTCTTCACCGTCGACGGCGACGGCCGGCCGATCCACAAGGACGCCTTCGCGACGATCCGGCCGCGGATCTTCCTCGAGGGCAACTTCTTCGTCGAACTCGACCCGGGCAGCCCGAGCTCGCCCGAACTCGGCAGCGGCGGCACGATCCCGGTCAGCCACACCTCGACGGCGGTGCAGATCGACGAACTGCTGACCGCGCTGCAGTCGCCGGTGCGCGCCGACCTCGGTCGCCTGCTGGAGAGCTACGGCAAGGCGCTGACCCACGAACCGACGGCGGCCGAAGACCTCACCCAGCTGCCGCAGGTGAAAGGGCTGAGCGGCGCGCAGGCGCTGAACAAGACCTTCGAATTCGGCGGCGAAGCGGGCAAATACAGCGCGCAGGTGACGCAGGCGCTGACCGGGACGCAGAAGCACGACCTGGCCAAGCTGATCGCCGGCTCGGGCCGCACCTTCGCCGCCTTCTCCCACGACCAGGCGGCGCTGCAGGGCCTGATCGACAACTTCAACGTCTTCACCGGGGCGCTCGCCAACCAGTCCGAAAACCTCGAATCGACGGTGCGCGAACTGGCGCCGACGCTGAAGACCGCGCACACCTCGCTGGTCAGCCTCGACAAGTCGCTGCCGCCGCTGCGCACCTACGCGATCGAGCTGCGGCCCGCGGTCGCCGAGCTGCCGGAACTGATCTCGAGCTCGAAACCGTGGCTCGCCCAGGTGCGCCCGCTGCTCTCCGGCAAGGAGGCCGGCGGCACCGCGAAGCTGCTCGCCGAAGCGACGCCGGGCCTGGCGGGCGCGGCGCAGGCGGGCAAGCGAACTGACGCTGCCGCAGATCAACCAGCTCAGCCTCTGCACCAGCAAGGTGCTGGTGCCGACCGGCAACCAGACGATCGACGACCAGTTCAGCACCGGCGGCCCGAACTACCGCGAATTCTTCTACACGCTGACGAACTTCGCCGGGGCGGCGGGGAACTTCGACGGCAACGGCCCCTTCCTGCGCGCGCAGGTCGGCGGCGGCCCGATCCTGGTCGGCGAACCGAACCCGGAAGGCGAACCTGCTCAGCGACAAAATCAACTACGCCCACGTGTACGAAAACCCGCTCGGCACGCAGCCGCAGCTGGGCGGGCAGCCGGAATTCAAACCGGAAGTCCGCTGCGACACGCAGCCGGTCCCCGACGTCAACGGCCCGCTGAGCAAGGTCGGCCCGGCCTCGCCGTCGGTGAGCGGGGTGAAGAAGTGAGCGAGCAGACGCCCGACCACGCCGGAGCGCCGCAGTCGCGTCCGCCACTTCCGCGCCTGGCTCGGCCGACAGGTCCGCGGCCACCGCACCGACACGATCGCGATCTTCGTCCTCGCCCTCGCCGGCATCGTGATGATGCTCGGGATCTTCACCGAGCAGAAAGCCTCGCTGCCGTCGTGGATCCCCTTCGTCGGCGAAGAATTCGAACACATCTCGGCCGAGTTCCAGACCGCGCAGGCGGTCACCCCGGGCCAGGGCCAGGCGGTCGACGTGGCCGAGCATCCAGATCGGCAAGGTCAGCTCGGTCACGCTCGAAGACGGCCACGCGGTGGTCGGGATGGAGATCGAGCCGAAGTACATGAAGCTGATCCACCCCGACTCGCAGTTCCTGCTGCGGCCGAAAACCGGGCTGAACGACATGGTCGTCGAGGTCGAACCGGGGTCGGGCAACGAACCGGTCGAAGACGGCCACAAGTTCGGGCTGGCGCAGACCGAACCGAACGTCAACCTCGACCAGTTCCTCGCCAGCCTCGACTCCGACACCCGCCAGTACATCCAGCTGCTGGTCGCGGGCGGGGCGCAGGGGATCGGCGGCCACAGCACCCAGCTCGGCAACGCGCTGCGCCGCTTCGAGCCCTTCGTCGAGTACACGGCGAAACTGAACAAGGCGATCGCCGGCCGGCGCACCGAGCTGGCCAAGGTGATCCACGACTTCGGCGAACTGACCACCGAACTGGGCAAGCACGACTCGCAGATCCGCACCTTCGTCGGCTCCTCCGAAAAAGCGCTCGGCAACTTCGCCAACCAGAAGCAGGCGCTGGAAGAAGCGTTCGAAGAATTCCCCTCGACCCTGCGCGCCGCCAAGGAAGGGCTGGCGAGCTCGAACGAATTCTCGAAGGTCGCGCTGCCGACGCTGACCAAGCTGATCCCGCAGGCGCAGGCCTCGACCCCCGCCTTCAAGGCGACCGAGAAGCTCTTCGCCCAGACGACCGCGCCGATCCGCGACGGGATCCGCCCGTTCACGCGCGAAACGCGGCCGACGCTGAGCCAGGCCAACAAGGGCTCCGAACCGCTGGAAAAGACGGTGCGGAACTTCGGCAACAGCCTCGTCGGCCTCAACTCCTTCTTCAACGAGCTCGCCTACAAGCCGCCGGGCAAAGCGCAGAGCTACCTCTTCTACCTGCCCTGGGCGAACCACGACCTGAACAGCGCCTTCAGCCTCCAAGACGCGAACGGGCCGGTCCTGCGCGGCCTGCTCGAGATCAGCTGCACCGGCTCCGACCTCGGCTACAAATTCGCCGCCCAGGAACGGCTCGTAAAAGAAAAGCCGTTCCTGGAAACGCTGCTGCGGATGGTCAACGTGCCGCGCAGCGAAGAAATCCCGGTCCCGTTCAAAACCGAATCGGGCGTCTGCGAAGAAAAGGCCAAATGAGCAAGCGCGCCCCCAGCACCGTGCAGCTCGCCGTGATCACCGCCTTCGCGCTGTCCTGCTTCGGCATCCTGCTCTTCCTCTGGGTCACCTTCGGCGGCTCGACCCCGTTCAAAGCGAAGAGCTACCAGATCAAGGTGCCCTTCACCGAGGCCTCGCAGCTGGCCGAACAGTCGGACGTGCGGATCTCCGGCGTCGACGTCGGCAAAGTCGAAAGCATCGAACTCGGGCCGGGCGGCAAGGAAGCGATCGCGCTGCTGAACATCGACGACAAGTACGCGCCGCTGCCGCGGAAGACGCGGGCGATGCTGCGGACGAAGACGCTGCTCGGCGAGACCTACGTCGAACTGAGCCCGGGCAACAAGAACGAACCGACGCTGCCCGAAGACAGCACGCTGCCGACCGCGCAGGTCGCCGAATCGGTGCAGCTCGACGAGATCTTCCAGGCCTTCGACCCGAAGACGCGGGAAGCGTTCCAGGACTGGATGCAGGAAGCGGCGGTGGCGATCGAAGGGCAGGGGCAGAACCTCTCCTACGCGATCGGCAACTTCGACCCGACCTTCACCGAATTCGAAAACCTCTTCCGCGTCCTCAACAGCCAGAAGCTCGCCGTCTCGAAACTGTTCTCCAACGGCGCCAAGACCTTCGAAGCGCTGCGCGGCCGCGAAGGCGAACTGGCGAACCTGATCCGCAGCTCGAACGAACTCTTCAAGACGACCGGCGAACGGAACGAAGACATCGAAGCGCTGTTCCGCGCCTTCCCGACCTTCCAGGACGAGTCGCGCCTCACCGTCGACCGCCTGCGCGGCTTCGCCGTCAACGCCGACCCGCTCTCCAAGCAGCTGGTGCCGGTGGCCGAAGAACTGTCGCCGACGCTGATCAAGTTCGGCGAACTGGCGCCGGAAGCGAAGAAGCTGTTCGAAGCGCTGCCCGCGGTCGAGAAGGAGGCGCCGACCGGCTTCCCGGCGCTGCGCAAGCTCTTCCGCGACGACTTCCCGCCGCTGCTGCGGGCGACCGAACCGTTCGTCCGCAACCTCGAACCCGGTGGTCACCGGCCTCGGCCTCTACAAGCGCGAGTTCGCGGCCGACGCTCGGCAACCTCGCCGCCACCTTCCACGGCACAACTCGCGAAGGAAAACGAAGCTGGGCGAAAAGCTCCACTTCCTGCGCGTGATCGGGCCGATCCTGAGCGAATCCCTGGCCACCTATCCGAGCCGCCTGACCTCGAACCGCAACAGCCCCTACAGCCCGCCCGGCTGGGCCGGCCTGCTCGGCAAGGGCGCCCTGCCGGGCTACGACACCCGCCAATGCACGGCGGGCGCGTCGGTGACGCTCGACCCCGGCACCGCCAGCCATCGGAAGCGTTCCTCGAACGGACCCCGGCGAACTCCTCAAATACAACCCCGAAACCAACGAAGAAGAAACGGTCACGCTGACGCCGGAAGAACGCCAGAAAGAATCCGAACAGCTGCTGGCGCGGATCAACGAATTCGCCTTCAACAGCACGGGCGGCACCGCCGGCGCCCACGCCCCCGCCTGCAAGCAGCAGGAAAGCTCCAAGTCGATCTACGGCAACGGCGAAAAGACGCAGTACCAGCACACCTTCGAACAGACCGGCCGCTGAAGCCGACGGTCCGCAGGCCGACCGACGGTCAGCCGGTGGGCCGACGGCGCGTTCGATCAGGGTCGGCGGCGAGCTCGGTGCCGCGGGCGGACTGCAGGCGGCGGGAGGTCTGGGCCAGGCGGTCGGCGAGGGCGCCGTCGTCGAGCAGGCGGGCGATCGCGGCGCGCAGGTCGGCGGGCTCGTGGGCGTAGGTGTCGACGCGGATGCCGAAGCCGGTCTCGTCGAGGCGCTGGGCGTTGTCGTGCTGGTCCCAGAAGATCGGCAGGAGGACCATCGGCTTGCCGAAGAAGAGCGACTCGGTGACGGTGTTGTTGCCGCCGTGGGTGATCACCAGGTCGACCTGGGGGAGGACCGAGGTCTGGGGGAGGAACTCGGCGCCGACCATGTTCGGGGCGAGCTCGAACTCGCTCGGCCTGCGGGCCCTTGGAGACGATGAAGCGGTAGGGCGCCTCGGCGAGCTCCGCCACCAGGGTCCGCATCAGCTCGACGTCGGCCGAGCCGAGGCTGCCGAGGCTGAGGTAGACGAGCGGCTCGTCGCCGCCGGCCAGCTCCTCGGGCAGCCGCCAGTCGGGGTCGGTCGCCCGCACGCTCGCCTCGAGGTTGTGCCAGGTCGGGCCGAGCGGCTCGCGCCGCGGGTAGTCGACCTCCTCCGGATAGAGGTAGAGGTTCAGCGTCGGGCTGGCGTGGATGAAGTCGTCGCGGGGGAGGGGCGGGGCGCCGCGCTCGCGGCAGAACTCGTCGAAGTCGGCGTGCATCTCGTCGTGGGCGGCGCGGTAGGCGTCCCAGAACTCGGCCCAGCCGGAGCGGTCCTCGCTCGGCAGCCCGGAGAAGACCGGCGGCAGGTCGGGGTCCTTGATCTCGAGCGGGTTGCAGGAGTCGATCCGCGCCCAGGGCCGCCCGCTGGCGAAGAGCGCCGGGAAGCTGACGACGTTGTCCTCGACCACGAGGTCGGGCTCGAGCTCGCCGATGATCTCGGTCAGCCGCGCGTCGACGTACTTGGCGCCGTCGATCAGCGCCTGGAAGGTCGGCGCGATGAACTCGCCGAGCTGCTCGATCGTCGGCTTGCGGAAGACCGGCGCGGTGTCGCGGATGAAGTCCTTCCAGAACTGGCCCGGGCGCTTCCTCGGTCTCCGGCGGCGGGGTCAGGCGCATCGTCCGCTCCTCGAAGCCCTGCGCCTCGAGCGTCCCGGCGAAGGACTCCTCGACGATGAAGACGACCCGGTGGCCGCGCCGGCGCAGGACGTCGCCGATGCCGACGCAGTTGTTGGTCGGCCCGAACGCCCCCTCCGGGAAGAAGACGATCGTCGCGGCCCGCTCGCTCACGCTTGCTAAACATACGCGCGCGATGGACTTCGGGATCGGATATTTCCCCACCGCCGACGCGGTCGGCCCCGGTGAGCTCGCCGCCTTCGTCGAGGAGCGCGGCTTCGAGTCGCTGGTCTTCGCCGAGCACACCCACATCCCGGCCAGCCGCGAGTCCCCTTATCCCGGCGGCGGCGAGCTGCCGCGCAAGTACACCGCGACGCTCGACCTCTTCGTCGCGCTGACCGCGGCGGCCGTGGCGACCACGCGGCTGCGGGTCGGCAGCGGCATCGCCCTGGTGATCCAGCGCGACCCGATCATCACCGCCAAAGAGGCCGCCTCGATCGACGTCCTCTCCGGCGGGCGCTTCGAGTTCGGCGTCGGCGCCGGCTGGAACCGCGAGGAGATGGAAAACCACGGCACCGACCCGCGCACCCGGATGCGCCTCTTCGCCGAGCGGGTCGAAGCGATCAAGGCGATCTGGACCGAGCACGAAGCGACCTTCCACGGCGAGTTCGTCAACTTCGACCGCATCCTCTGCGAGCCGAAGCCGGTCCAGCGGCCGCACCCGCCGGTGCTGGTCGGCGGCCTCGGCCCGACCGTGATCGACCGCGTGCTCGCCTTCGGCGACGCCTGGTTCCCGAACTGGACGCCGGACATCCTCGACCGCGCCGCCGAGCTGCGCTCGCGCGCCGAGCGGCCGATCGACTTCATGGCGATGGGCCCGCCCGCCGACCCGAAGGTGATCGAGGAGCTCGCCGAGGCGGGCACCCGCCGCGTCTCCTGGTGGCTGCCGAGCGCCGGCTACAGCGTGATCGAGCCGGCGCTCGAGCAGGTCGAAAAGGCGATCGCCGAATTCACCGGCGAGGCCTGAGCCCGGCGGACCGGTGACCCCGGCCGAGGCGCGCGCCCGCTTCGCCGCCGCCCGGGTCGCCCGTCTCGCCACCGCCGACGCCGGCGGCCGTCCCCACCTCGTGCCGATCGCCTTCGCCGTCGCCGGCGACACGATCTACAGCGCCGTCGACGCGAAACCGAAGCGGACGCGGGCGCTGCGCCGGCTCGCCAACGTGCGCGAGAACCCGGCCGTCTCGCTGCTCGTCGACCACTGGGACGAGGAGGACTGGGCGGCGCTCTGGTGGGTGCGGGCCGACGGTCGCGGGCGGGTGCTCGACCCCGACGGAGCCGGAGGCGCGCCGCGCGGTGGAGCTCCTGCGCGAGCGCTACCCGCGCCAGCGCGACGCGGGCGAGGTCCTCGCGGTCGACGTCGAGCGCTGGAGCGGCTGGGCGGCGGCGCCGGCCAGGGCTGAGCGCGCCGCAGGGCGTCGCGGCCGCCGCATAGATTCCCCGGTCGATGGAGGCCCACCGATCGGTCGAGCGCTTCGAGCACGGCCACCGCGCCGACGGTGAGCTCGACACGCCCGGGTTCGCCCGCCAGGCGGCGCTGGTCGTCGCGGTGATGGCGGCGCTCCTGGCGATCGCCACCTTCCTCTCCAACGAGGCGGTGAAAGAGGTGATCACCGGCGAGACCCACCGCGCCGACACCTCCTCGCGCCTGGAGAGCAACCAGCTGAAGATCGACGTCGCGGCCGGCGACAAGCGAGATGCTCGAAGTGCTCGCCGACGGCCCCCACGACGAGGCCGAAGCGGCGAAGGCGGCGTCGCGCCACGAGCGAACGGATCGCCAAGGAGCTGGTCCCCGCCGACCACGCGCTGACCGAGGAGATGCACCACGACGAACAGCACGTCGACCACTACAACGACAAGCACCTGCTCTACGAGCTGGCCGAGGTCGGGCTCGAGGTCGGCATCGTCCTCTCGACCGTCTCGATCATCGCCCACCGCCGTTGGCTGCTCGGCGGCGGCGCCGCGGTCGGCGTCATCGGCGCCGCCCTCCTGGTCGCCGGCGCCCTGGTCAGCTGAGCCGCGTCGCCGACCTCGGCCGCGATGCCGGCGAGCAGCCAGTCGAGGCCGGCCTCGAAGGCCTCGGCCTTGACCCCGAGGCTCATGTTCTTCTTGCCGCCGAGCTCGGCCAGGTGGGGGTACTTGCCGCTCGCCGCCTGGGCGGCGATGTAGGCGTCGATCTCGGCGGCGCTCGGGCCGTCGGTCGGGATCGCGGCGCAGCTCGCGGCGGGGCCCTCGCCGTCGCCGTGGCGGCCTTGGAGATCACTTCCCAGCGGACGAAGCCGAGCGTGTAGGTGTCGACGGCGAGGAGGACGGCGCGTTTGCGCTCCGGCGGCAAGCGGCAGCGCGGAGACCGCGCCGAGGCGACTGGTCGATGTGGCGGAGGGCGTTGGGGCCGATGAAGGGGCGGCGGAAGGCGGCGGCGATCATCCAGGGATGGGCGCGGGTCGACTCGCGGGTGCGCTGGGCGATCTGGCGCAGGTCGCCTCGCGCCAGTCGCTCGGGCGAGCGGCTCGGGGAGGACCGCGCCGCCCATCACCTCGTCGACCATCAGGTCGATCAGGTCGCCCTTGCGCTCGATGTGTGAGTAGAGGCTCATCGGGCGGGCGTCGAGCTTGGTAGCAAGTCTCCTGATCGAGACCGCCTCGAGCCCCTCGGTGTCGGCGATCTCGATCGCGGCGGCGACGATCGCCTCGCGCGAGAGCGGCTGCGGCCCCGCAGCCTGCTCGTCGTCGCGCGCCCAGACGGTGTCGATCTCACTTGCCATGGGGAAAGCATACCGATCCGATACGGCGTACGAGCCTTTGATACGGTGTACGGCATGAGCCAGTCCCGAGGCGCCGCCGCCACGCCCGCAGACCCCAACGCCCTCGACCGCGAGACGCTGGTCGTCGCCGCCGTCGTGGTGATCGGCGCGATCATGTCGATCCTCGACACGACGATCGTCAACGTCGCGATCGACCGGCTGGCGATCGACTTCAACGCCTCGCTGACGACGATCCAGTGGGTCGTCACCGGCTACACGCTGTCGCTCGCCGCGGTGATCCCGGCGTCCGGCTGGGCCGCCGACCGCTTCGGCACCAAGCGCATCTACCTCTCCTCGCTCGCCCTCTTCATGCTCGGCTCCGCGCTCTGCGCGGCGGCCTGGAGCGCCGACTCGCTGATCGCCTTCCGCGTCCTCCAGGGCATCGGCGGCGGCATGATCATGCCCGCGGTCATGACGATCATGACCAAGAAGGCGGGCCCCCACCGGATGGGCCGCGTGATGGGCATCCTCGGCGTGCCGATGCTGGTCGCGCCGATCATCGGCCCGATCCTCGGCGGCTGGCTGGTCGACGACGTCTCCTGGCGCTGGATCTTCCTGATCAACGTGCCGATCGGCGTGGTCGGCGATCATCCTCGCCTGGATCAAGCTCGAGCGCGACGAGCCGGAACCGTCGCACCGCCTCGACTGGCTCGGCATGGCCGCTGCTCTCGCCCGGCCTGACGCTGCTGATCTTCGGCCTCGCCGAGTCGGCGAGCGGCGGCTTCGGCGACCTCAAGTCGTGGGCGCCCGATCGTCGCCGGCGTCGACCCTGATCGCCACCTTCTTCTGGCACAGCTGGCGCAAATCGGCCGGCGCGCTGATCGACATCCGCACCTTCACCCAGACCCGGGCCGGCGCCTCGGCCGGCGTCTTCCTGCTCTTCGCGATCGCCTTCTTCGGCGCCCTGCTGCTGATCCCGCTCTACTACCAGACGGTGCGCGGCGCCTCGGCGCTGGAATCGGGCCTGCTGCTCGCCCCGCAGGGGATCGGCGCGATGATCACGATGCCGCTGGCGGGCAAACTGACCGACCGCTTCGGCCCCAACCGGCTCCCGGCCTGCGGCATCCCGCTGCTGGTGATCGGGATCGCGCCCTTCGCCTTCGTCACCGCCACCACCTCCTACGTGCTGCTCTGCAGCTTCAGCTTCGTGCTCGGCCTCGGCATGGGGCTTGGCGATGATGCCGACGATGACCGCGGCGATGCAGGCGGTGCCCGGCGGCGGCGATCGCCCGCACCTCGACCGCGATGAACATCATCCGCCAGGGCGGCGCCTCGATCGGCACCGCGGTCCTCTCGGTGATCCTCGCCTCGGAGATCACCAGCCACCTCGGCACGCGCGGGCAGCGGCGGCCTCGAGTCGGTGCGGCAGCCTGAGCCCGGCCCAGCAGGCGGCCGCCAACGGCCCGCTCGCCGCATCGTTCGCCTCGACCTTCGTCTGGGCCCTGGTCCTGCTCGGCGTCGCCTTCATCCCGGCGCTCTTCATGGCGCTCGGCAAATGGAAGACCGCCGACGCGGGCGACGCCGGCCACGTCCCGGTCGTCCTCGAGTAGCGGACGTCGACGGGCCGAAAACCCGTCAGATAGTCCGGTTTCCGGCCCACCGACGTCGCGGCGGAGTACCGTTCCGTACATGGAGCAGGACGCCGCCCTCGAGGCGGTCTTCATGCCGGTCCAGCCGCCGAGCACCTTCGAGGAGACGGTCGAGCGGCTCGGCACCGCGATCCGCCTCGGCCTGCTCGCCCCGGGCAGCAAGCTGCCGCCGGAGCGTGAGCTCGCCAAGCAGCTGCGGATCTCCCGCTCGACCCTGCGCCAGGCGCTGACCACGCTGGTCCAGAGCGGCCACCTGGTCTCGCCTGCGCGGGCGCAAAGGCGGCACCTTCGTCGCCGCCGAGCCGCCGCTGGTCGACCCGATCGGCGAGCCGCTCGACGTCGGCGCCTGGGAGGTGCTCGACCAGCGCGTCGCGATCGAGGCGGGCTCGGTCCTGCTCGCCGCCGAGCGGGCGCGGGCGCCGCGGCTCGACCGCCTCGACCAGCTGATCGAGGCGATGTCGGCGCAGACCGAGGACTTCGAGGAGTACCGCCGCACCGACCTGCGCTTCCACATCGGCCTCGCCGAGGCGGCCGGCTCGCCGCGCCTGGTCGCGGCGATGACCGACGTGCAGGGTCAGATGACCGACCTGATCGCGCTGATCCCGCACCCGCCCGAGGTGCTCGCCCGCTCCAACGAGCAGCACGCGAAGATCGTCAAGGCGCTGCGCCGCGAAGACGGCCCGCGCGCCGTGCGGCTGATCCGCGAGCACACCGAGGGCACCGAGCACATCCTCGCCGGCCTGCTGCCGGCGCGGGCTCAGGACCTGATCCGCTCCCCCGCCTGATCGAAGAGCGGCTCGGCCGCGACCTCGCCCTCGACCCAGCGGCCGAAGATCTCGATCGCGACCGCGCGTCCCCGGCACGGCGAGCGCCGCCGGCAGGTAGGCGTAGGCGATCGAGCGCTCGACCGTGTAGCCGTAGCCGCCGGTCGTCACCCGGCCGACCACGTCGCCGTCGACCCGCACCGGCTCGTTGCCGAGCGCGACCCGCCGCGGGTCGGCGAGGACGATGCAGGCGAGCCGGTGCCGCGGCCCGTCCTCCGCCGCGGCGACCAGCGCCTCGCGGCCGATGAACTCGCCCTTGTCGAGCTTCACGCAGAAGCCGACGCCGCCTTCCTCGGGGGACTCGTCCGGGGTGATGTCGGCGCCCCAGACGCGGTAGCCCTTCTCCAGCCGCATCGAGTCGATCGCCCGGTAGCCGCCGGCGACGATGCCGTGCTCCTGCGCCCGCCTCCCAGATCGCCCGCCACAGCCCGAGCCCGTACTCGGTCGGGCAGTAGAGCTCCCAGCCGAGCTCGCCGACGTAGGTGACGCGGAGCGCCCGCACCGGCACGTCGCCGACCGTGATCTCCTGCAGCGTCATGTAGGGGAAGGCCTCGTTGCGAGAGGTCCGCCGGGGTGAGCGGCTGCGAGCACGTCGCGGGCGCGCGGTCCCCAGACCCCGAAGCAGGCCCAGCCCCGAGGTGACGTCGTGCGATCCGCACGCTGCCGTCCTCGGGCAGGTGGCGCCGCATCCATTCGCGGTCGTGGTTGCCGAAGGCGGTCCCGGTGACGATCCCGAAGCGCTCCTCGCCGAGCCGCGCGACGGTGAAGTCGCACTCGATCCCGCCGCGCCGGTTCAGCATCTGGGTGTAGGTGATCTGGCCGACCCCGCGGGCGACGCGGTTGTCGCAGAGGCCTTCGAGGAAGTCGGCCGCGCCCGGCCCCTCGATCTCGAGCTTGGCGAAGGAGGACTCGTCGAAGATCGCCACCGCGCTCGCGGCAGGCGCGGTGCTCGGCGCCGATCGCCGGCGACCAGTTCTGCCCCGCCCAGCCGCGCGGCCGCAGCGCCCTCCTCGCCGGCGGCGGCGTTCGGCTCGTACCAGTTGACCCGCTCCCAGCCCGATTTCTCGCCGAAGGCGGCGCCGTGCTCGCGGTGCCAGAGGTTGGCGGCGGAGACGCGCAGCGGCCGGCCCGGCGCTCGCGCTCGTGGTTGGGATAGCGGATGTCGTAGTAGGTCTCGTAGGTCTCGCGGATCCGCTTGTAGGTGTAGGACGGGCGAGCGGTAGGCGGGGCCGAAGCGGCGGATGTCCATGTGCCAGAGGTCGAGGCTCGGTTCGCCCTCGACGATCCACTCGGCGACGACTTTGCCGATCCCGCCCGCCCCGGCGAGCCCGTGGGCGCAGAAGCCGGCGCAGACGAAGAAGCCCGCCACCTCCGACTCGCCGAGGCAGAACTCGTTGTCGGGCGTGAAGGCCTCGGGGCCGTTGATCAGTTTGGTCACCGTGATCTCCGACATCGCCGGCACGCGGCGCTCGGAGTTGCGGGTGATCTCCTCGAAGCGGTCCCAGTCCTCTTCCAGCAGGCGGCCGTTGAAGTCGGGCGGGATCGCCTCGAAGTCGCCGGTGCCGTCCGGCAGGAAGGCCGGTTGGCTCTGGCGCTCGTAGCCGCCCATCACCAGGCCGTCGCCGTCCTCGCGGTAGTAGACGAGCAGGTCGGGATCGCGCAGGGTGGGGAGGGAGCGGCGCGCCTCGCCGGCGCCGCGCGCCTCGCGCACCGCGTCGAGCGGCTGGGTCACCAGGTACTGGTGGGACATCGGCAGGAGCGGCACGCGGACGCCGGCCATCCGGGCGATCTCGGCGGCGAACATGCCGCCCGCGTCGACCACCACCTCGGCGGCGATGTCGCCGCGCTCGGTCCGCACCCCGCGCACCCGCCCGTCGCGCACCTCGATCCCGGTCACCCGGGTGTCGGTGAAGATCCGGCAGCCGCCGCGCCGCGCCCCGTCGGCGAGCGCGTAGGTCAGCTGCGAGGGATCGATGTAGCCGTCGGTCGGCAGCCAGGCCGCGCCGAGCACGCCCTCGGTCGACATCAGCGGGAAGAGCTCCTGCGCCTCCTCGGCGGAGATCAGCTCCAGCGGCAGCCCGAAGGTCTTCGCCCAGCCCGCCTGCCGGCGCAGCTCCTCCATCCGCTCCTCGGTCGAGGCGAGGCGGATGCCGCCGCATTCGGTCCAGCCCGGGTCGAAGTCGGACTCCTTCGCCGATCCGCCGGTAGAGGTCGACCGAGTGCATCATCATCTTGGTCAGCGAGACCGAGCCGCGCAGCTGCCCGACCAGCCCCGCCGAGTGGAAGGTCGAGCCGGAGGTGAGCTGGTTGCGGTCGACGAGGACGACGTCGTCCCAGCCCAGCTCGGCGAGGTGGTAGGCGAGCGAGGTGCCGCCGACGCCGCCGCCGATGATCACGCAGCGGGCCGAGTCGGGCAGCTCAGCGCGGGGCACTGGCGTCCTCCAGCAGGGCCTCGAAGCTCGGGCGCCGTCGATCGCCGCCAGCAGGCGGTCGAAGTGCTTGGTCGCGTAGTCGTCGAAGTCGAAGTCGAGGTCGGAGATCGCCGGTCTGCACGACCCCCCACATCGCCTCGCGGAAGTCGGACATCAGCCGCATCAGGCGCAGCGCGGCGAGGTCGGCGGGGGTCGGCGGCGCGCCCAGGTAAGCGGTCAAGAAGGCCTCCTCCTCGGCCGGGCCGAGCTCGTTGTTGACGGCGAAGTTGCCGAGGTCGAACCAGCGGTTGCCCATCCCCGCGTACTCCCAGTCGACGATCCGGATCCCGTCGGGCGTGTCGATGAAGTTGGCGGGGAGGAGGTCGTCGTGGCAGAGGACCGGCGCGCCGCCGGCGAGCGCCGGCGCCGACTCGATCCGCGCCGCCGCCGCGTGGGCGCGCTCGTAGGCGGGCGGGACGTCGCCGCCGCGCGAGCGGGTCGCCGCGGCGTAGTCCTCGACCAGGCGGAAGGCGTCGAAGCGGGCGCCGATCTCGCCGCAGCCGTGGATCCTGCGCAGCGCCGCCGCGACCTCCGCCAGCGCCCGCGGCTCGCGCAGTTCGCGGCGCCTCCATCGTCGGCCCCTCGACGAAGGCGGTCACCAGCACGACCGGGTCCTCGAGGTGGGCGAGCACCTGCCGGCGCGACCCCGGCCGCGGCCGCCAGCGAGTTCGCCTCGCGCTCCCCCGAGCGGTCGGAGCCGAGCAGCTCGGTGTCGTTGCCCGGCAGCCGCACCACCACCTCGCGGCCGCCGAACCGGGCGCGGAAGTTGTGGTTGGTGATCCCGCCGCCGAGCACGGTCGGCTCCCCTTCGGCGGCGCCGAGCTGCGCTTCCAGTCTCTCCACGGTGTCTGCCGGCAGGGCCAAAGGTCTACGGAGAAATTTCTCCAAGTTGGCATTGACACGATCCCAAGCCCAAGACTAGTCTCGCTCGGAGCCGTTAGGTCGGTTCATCACACCTTTTATCGCACGGTCGACCCTCAGGAAGAGAGTGATCCATGGAGAGCAGTGTCTCGACTCCCGGCAGCGACGAGCAACGACTCGCAGAACTCGGGTACAAACAGTCGCTGAACCGGGCGTGGAGTGGCTTCTCCAACTTCGCGATCTCGTTCACGATCATCTCGGTCCTGGCCGGCTGCTTCACCACCTACGGCCAGGCCTGGAACAACGGCGGCCCGATCGCGATCTCGATCGGCTGGCCGCTGATCTCGATCCCGATCCTGATCATCGGCTTCTGCATGTCGGAGCTGGTCTCGACCTATCCGACCGCGGGCGGGATCTACTGGTGGGCGGGACGGCTCGGCGGGCCGGTCTGGGCCTGGTTCACCGGCTGGTTCAACCTGATCGGCCTGGTCGCCGTGGTCGCCTCGGTCGACTACGCGGCGGCGACCTTCCTCAACGTGATCCTCAGCCTCTACGAAGTGAACATCTTCGGCGTCAACTTCGCCGACTCCGCGCACGTTCTCCCGGAGACCTTCGGCCTCTTCGTGCTGATCCTGGCGCTCCACATCTTCCTCAACGTCCGCAACACCCACCTGCTGGCGAAAATCAACAACGTCTCGGTCTGGTGGCACGTGCTCGGCGTCGCCGCGATCGTGATCGTCCTGATCTTCGTCCCCAGCGGCCACCAGAGCTTCAGCTTCGTCTTCACCCACCGGATCAACAACAGCGGCTTCAGCGACGGCATGTACTGGTTCTTCGTGCTGCCGCTCGGCTTCCTGCTGACCCAGTACACGATCACCGGCTTCGACGCCTCGGCCCACATATCCGAGGAGACGCACGGCGCCTCGACCGCGGCGGCGAAGGGCGTCTGGAGGTCGATCTTCTACTCGGCGGTGATCGGCTGGATCGTGCTGTTGGCGATCACCTTCGCCGTCACCAACGTCAACGGCGCCAACGAAGCGTTCGGCTTCGCCCCGACGCTGCTCACCGAAGCGCTCGGCACCGGTTGGGGCAAGTTCGTCCTGATCATCTCCACCGCCGGCCAGCTCTTCTGCGGCGGCGCCTGCCTGACCAGCGCCTCACGCATGTGTTACGCCTTCTCCCGCGACAACGGCTTCGGCAAGCGGTTCTCGTCGAAACTCTCGACCGTCAACGAGAAGCGGGTGCCGATCTACGCGGTGCTGTTCATGGCCTTCCTCGCCCTGCTGATCACGCTGCCGGCGCTGAAGGGCAAGTCGAATGGCGAAGCGGTCCCGTTCGCCTTCTTCGCGATCGTCTCGGTCTCGGTCATCGGCCTCTACATCGCCTACGTGATCCCGGTCTTCCTGCGCTGGCGCAAAGGCGACGACTTCGTGCCGGGACCGTGGAACAACGGCAAGAAGTACAAGTGGATGAACAGCTTCGCCACCTTCTGGGTGATCCTGATCACGATCATCTTCTGCCTCCCGTTCACGCCGGAAGCGGTCCCGTTCAGCAAGGAATTCAGCTGGGAGGCGTTCAACTACGCGCCGCTCACGGTCGGGGCGGTGATCCTCGGTGCCGCGATCGCCTGGTTCGCCAGCGCCCGCAAGCACTTCACCGGGCAGATCCGCGAGATCGAGATCGAGGAAGCGCTCGGCGCCGATCGCCGGACCCGGACACCTCGGCTCCGTAACGTTCGCCACGTGAACGTCGAAGAACTCGAAAAGGCGGTCGCCGAGGGCACGGTCGACACCGTGCTGCTGGCGATCGCCGACATGGAGGGCCGCCTGCAGGGCAAGCGGCTGACCGCGGGGCACTTCCTCAGCGAGGTGCTCGAGCACGGCGCCGAGGGCTGCAACTACCTGCTCGCGGTCGACGTCGACATGGAAACGGTCGGCGGCTACGCGATGTCCTCCTGGGACACCGGCTACGGCGACTTCGAGATGGTCCCCGACCTCTCGACCCTGCGGATGGTGCCGTGGCTGCCGGGGACGGCGCTGGTGATCGCCGACCTGCAGTGGTCCGACGGGCGCGAAGTCGCCGCCTCGCCGCGGCAGATCCTGCGCAAGCAGCTGGAGCGCCTGGAGAAACGCGGGATGAGCGCCAACGCCGCCACCGAGCTCGAGTTCATCGTCTTCCGTGACACCTACGAGGACGCCTGGCGGAAGGGCTTCCACGATCTCGAGCCGGCCAACCTCTACAACATCGACTACTCGCTGCTCGGGACGGCGCGGGTCGAGCCGCTGATCCGGCGGATCCGCAACGAGATGGGCGGCGCCGGGATGACGGTGGAGAACTCGAAGGGCGAGTGCAACCTCGGCCAGCACGAGGTCAACTTCCGCTACGAGAGCGCGCTGCGGAGTGCCGACAACCACGCGGTCTACAAGAACGGCGCCAAGGAGATCGCCGCCCAGGAGGAGATGTCGATCACCTTCATGGCGAAGTTCAACGAGCGCGAGGGCAACTCGTGCCACATCCACTTCTCGCTGGCCGAACGCCGACGGGGGGAACGCCTTCGCCGCCGACGAGAAGCTGTTCGAGAGCTTCGTCGCCGGCCAGATCGCCTGCATGCGAGGAGCTGACCCTGCTCTACGCGCCGCACGTCAACTCCTACAAACGCTTCGCCGCTCGGCTCGTTCGCGCCGACCGCGATCGCCTGGGGCAAGGACAACCGCACCTGCTCGCTGCGGGTGGTCGGCCACGGCGAGGGGCTGCGGGTGGAGAACCGGCTGCCGGGCGCCGACGTCAATCCCTACCTGGCGCTGGCCGCGCTGATCGCCGCCGGGCTGCACGGGATCGACAACGAGCTGGAGCTGGAGCCGGCCTTCGAGGGCAACGCCTACGCCTCCGACAAGCCGCGCGTCCCGCACAACATCTACGACGCGCGCGACGCCTTCGCCGGCGAGCGCGGTGGCGGCCGACGCCTTCGGCGCCGAGGTGGTCGAGCACTACCTGAACCGGGCGAAGGTGGAGATCGACGCCTTCGAGGCGGCGGTGACCGACTGGGAGCGCTACCGAGGGTTCGAGCGGCTCTGAGTGCGTGGTGGTCATGAAGTGCGGGGGCGCGACGTTGAGCGCCCCGGTCGTCGGGATCTGCGCCGCGGTCGAGCGGGTGTCCTGGGGGGTCTGGGACGGCTACGAGGTGACGCTGGCGCCGCGCAACTACGTGCGGGCGCTGCAGAGGGCGGGGGCGATCGCGCTGGTGCTGCCGCCCGACGAGGTCGCGGTCGCCGATCCCGACGTGCTGCTCGACCGGGTCGACGCGCTGCTCCTCGCGGGCGGCGCCGACATCGACCCGTCGAGCTACGGCGCCGAGCCGCACCCGGAGACGAAGGGCACCTGGCCGGAGCGCGACGCCTTCGAGCTGGCGCTGACCCGGCGGGCGCTCGAGCGCGACATGCCGGTGCTCGGGATCTGCCGCGGGATGCAGCTGATCAACGTGGCGATGGGCGGGACGCTCGACCAGCACCTGCCGGAGTCGATCGGCGACGGCCGCCACCGCTCGATCGCCGGGACCTTCGGCACCCACCAGGTGCGGCTGGCCGGCGGCTCGCTCGCCTGCGGCGCGGCCGGGACCGACGGGCTGCTGGTGATGTCGCACCACCACCAGGGGGTGGCGGAGCTGGGCGAGGGGCTCGAGGTCAGCGGCTGGTCGGTCGACGACGACATCGTCGAGGCGATCGAGCTGCCCGACCGCAGCTTCGCCCTCGGCGTCGTCTGGCACCCGGAGGAGGACGAGGCGTCGGAGATCATCCCGGCGCTGGTCGCCGCGGCGCGGGACCGGGTCGCCTCATGAGCCTGTCGGTGATCGAGCCGGCCACGGCGCAGCCGATGGCGGAGGTGCCGCGGGCGGGGGTCGAGGAGATCGACGCCGCGGTCGCGAAGGCCAAGGCGGCGTTCCCGGCCTGGCGCGACGTCACCCCGGGCGACCGGGCGAAGCTGATCCACCGCCTCGCCGACGCGCTCGCCGCCGAGCACGAGAGCCTGGCGCGGATCGAGGCGCGCAACGCCGGCAAGCCGATCGCCTCGGCGCGCGGGGAGATCGGGATGGCGATCGACACCTTCCGCTACTACGCGGGCGCGCCGGAGCGGCTGCTCGGCAAGACGATCCCGGTCGCCGGCGGCATCGACATGACCTTCCGCGAGCCGCTCGGCGTGGTCGGGCTGATCGTGCCCTGGAACTTCCCGCTGACGATCGCCTCCTGGAAGGTCGCCCCGGCGCTGGCCGCCGGCAACACGATCGTCCTGAAGCCCGCCGAGCTGACCCCGCTGACCGCGATCGAGCTGGAGCGGATCGCGCTCGAGGCGGGGATCCCGGAGGGGGTGCTGAACGTCGTCGTCGGCCCGGGCAGCGTCTGCGGGCAGCGGCTGGTCGAGCACCCCGACGTCGCCAAGATCGCCTTCACCGGCTCGACCGAGGTCGGGCGGGGGATCGCCCGCGGCGCGGCGGAGACGATCAAGCGGGTGACGCTGGAGCTCGGCGGCAAGTCGGCCAACGTCGTCTTCGCCGATGCCGATGTCGAGGCGGCCGCCGCGGCGGCGCCGTGGGCGGTCTTCGACAACGCCGGGCAGGACTGCTGCGCGCGCTCGCGGATCCTGGTCGAGCGCGAGGTCCTCGACGATTTCCTCGCCGCGATGGCGCCGGTGGTCGAGGGGATCAAGGTCGGCGACCCGCTCGACGAGTCGACCCAGATGGGCCCGCTGATCTCGGCCGGGCAGCGCGAGTCGGTCGCCTCCTTCGTCCCCGACGACGCCCCGGTCGCGATCCGCGGCAGCGCCCCCGACGGCGACGGCTACTGGTTCGCGCCGGTCGTCCTCTCCCCGGTCGACAACGAGGACCGCGCCGCCCGCGAGGAGATCTTCGGCCCGGTCGTCTGCGTCATCCCGTTCAGCGGCGAGGCGGAGGCGATCGCGCTCGCCAACGACGACGATCTACGGCCTCTCCGGCTCGGTCTGGACCCGCGACGGGGCGCGCGCGCTGCGCGTCGCGCGGGCGATCGAGACCGGCGTGATCTCGATCAACTCGAACAGCTCGGTGCGGGTCTCGACCCCGTTCGGCGGCTTCAAGCAGTCGGGCGTCGGCCGCGAGCTCGGCCCCGACGCGCTCGAGCACTACACCGAGCTGAAGAACGTCTACTACGCGACCGAGGAGGGTTGAGATGCCGAGCGGAAGGTTGGCCGGCAAGGTCTGTGTGATCACCGGGACGGCGAGCGGGATCGGCGCCGAGTCGGCGCGCCTCTTCGAGCACGAGGGCGCGACGGTGGTCGGGATCGACCTCGACGCCGAGCAGGCGGTCGGCGGGCTGACGATCGCCGCCAACGTCGCCGACGAGGAGCAGGTGAAGGCGGCGATGGCGACGACGGTCGAGGAGTACGGGCGGATCGACGTGCTGATGAACAACGCCGGCATCAACCCGACCGACGACGGCTCGGTGCTCGAGACCAGCCTCGAGTCCTGGCAGCGGGTGCAGGACGTGAACCTGCGCGGCGTCTTCCTCTGCTGCAAGCACGGCATCCCGCACATGCTGGAGGCGGGCGGCGGCTCGGTGATCAACGTGGCGAGCTTCGTCGCGGTGATGGGGGCGGCGGTCTCGCAGGGCTCCTACACGGCCTCGAAGGGCGCGGTGCTGGCGCTGATCGCGGGAGCTCGGGGTCGAGTTCGCCGCCCGCGGCGTCCGCGTCAACGCGCTCTGCCCGGGCCCGGTCAACACGCCGCTCCTGAAGGAGCTCTTCGCCAAGGACCCGGAGCGGGCGGCGAAGCGGCTCGTCCACGTGCCGATGGGGCGCTTCGGCGAGCCGGAGGAGATCGCCGCCGCGGCCCTCTTCCTGGCGAGCGACGAGTCGAGCTTCGTCACCGCGAGCTCGCTTCATGGCCGACGGCGGGCTGAGCTCGGCCTACCTGACCCCGGGCCAGGTCGACTGAAGGCGCGCTGAGGGGGAGGGTCGGGGGGACCCCTCCCTCACAACAGCGGGGAGGTTCGTCCGGGGTCCCCCCGACCCTCCTTGCAGGCCGGTACGGTGATCCGGTGGCTGCGCAGGTCGACTACGAAACGCACGGCGTTGGGTACGCGCTGCAGCGCTTGGCGGACCGGCGGTTCGCGGAGCAGATCGCAGCGGCGCTGGGAGATGCGCGGACGGTGCTGAATGTCGGTGCGGGGGCGGGGTCTTATGAGCCGCGCGACCGCTGGGTGCTGGCGGTCGAGCCGAGCGCGACGATGCGGGCGCAGCGGCCGGACGATGCGGCGCCGTGCCTGGCCGGCGCGGCCGAATCGCTGCCGCTCGACGATGACTCGGTCGATGCGGCGATGGCCTGCGTGACGATCCATCACTGGGCCGATCGCGCGCGCCGGGCTTGCCGAGCTGCGCCGAGTCGCCCGCGGCCCGGTCGTCATCTTCACCTTCGAACTCGCCGATCTGATCGCCTGGCAGCGCGACTACTTCGCTGCTGCGATCGCGCTCGAGCAGCCCCGCTTCGGCACCCTCGACGAGGTCGCCGCCGAGCTTGGTGGCAAGGTCCGGATCGAGCGGATCCCGACCCCGGCCGACTGCACCGACGGCTTCTTCGAGGCCTTCTGGAATCGCCCCGAGCCGCTGCTCGACCCGACCGTCCGCGCCTCCCAGTCGATCTGGGAACTGCTCGAGCCGGGGGTCGAGGAGCAGATCTTCGAGCGGCTCGCCGCCGACCTCGATTCCGGCAAGTGGGACGCAGAGCACGGGGCCCTGCGGGAGATGCCGAGCTACGAAGGCTCGCTTCGATTGGTCATCTCCGAACCGGGCTGACCCGACCCGCGGCGGGCGCGGGGCGTCAGTTCCTGGCTGGCCTGGCCGTCGTGCGCCGCGCCGAACTGCTCAGCCGCGCCTTGCTTCGGCGAAGTCGAGCCAGCGCCGGCAGATGCCGCGGCCGAGCTCGTTGAAGGCCTCGATCTTCGCTTCGATCTCAAGCGCGAGAGCGGTCGGGTCGATCCCGATCCGCACTGCGTCGGGGTCGCTCTCGTAGTCGGCGGTCCAGTGGAGGGCGTCGGCCGCGGTGACCTCGGGATGGAACT
This sequence comes from uncultured Solirubrobacterales bacterium, assembly GCA_963791095.1. Taxonomy (GTDB): domain Bacteria; phylum Actinomycetota; class Thermoleophilia; order Solirubrobacterales; family 70-9; genus VAYN01. The sequence continues at coordinate 206,226 of CAWBRE010000019.1, read as the reverse complement.
GGATCGCCCAGGCGGCCTCGCCGATACGGGCGGCCTGCAGGCAGACCTCGCTGCGGGCGAGCGCCACCGCGCCAGGCGGCAGCGGGAACTCGTAGCTGTGCCACTGGAAGGCCTCGAAGCTCGGGCCGAGGGGGCCGAGCAGCGGGTCGTCGCGCCCGGCCTCGGTCAGCTCGACGGTGTGCCAGCCGATCTCCGGCCGGGGAGCCCGCCGCGGCACCGCGCCCGCTGCCGCCGCGACCATCTGGCTGCCGAGGCAGAGGCCGACCAGCGGCACCTGTCGCTCGAGCAGCTCGCCGATCAGTTTCCGCTCGGCATGGAGCCAGGGGTGCTCGTCACCTTCGTCGACGTTCATCGCCCCGCCGAGCACCAGCACCGCGTCGTAGTCGAGCGGCTCGCCTGGCGGCTCCGCCACCGTCGGCACCACCCATTTCGTCCAGCGTGTCCCCCCGCCCCCGGATCGCCTCGCCAAAGACCCCCGGCCCCGCGTGATCCTCGTGCACGATCGCCAGCACTCTCATCCCGCCAGTCTTTCGCAACCGGCCCGTCACGAACTTGGCCCACCCACGTCTTGTTCCGCGCGGATACGCCGCTCAGGCTACGTCCAATGATCGAAGACCTCAACTGGGAGCCATTGCTCGACCTCGCGCCGGAAGACATCGGTGACTTCATGTGGATGTTCGAGTTCGACCTGAACGAGTGGACGCCGCTGCAGGCCTACAAGCATCGGGCCACCCGCCGCTACATCTACCTGGACCACGATGGTCGCGCCTTCGATGAAGTCCGTCCCAATCGCCTGGAGGAAGTGGAGCCGCGATTGATGCTCGAGGAGGTCATGGGGGTGTGGTCGTAGGATGCGGGAGGTGCGAATCGTCTCCTTGCCGCGGCGCTCGCTCGCCGTCCTCGTCTTCGCTCTCTGCCTGATTGCCCTCGGCGGAGCGATCGCCTCGGCGCGCAAGTGGGCCGGAGCAGCCGACCGAACCGTTCTTCCCCCGCAGCGGCAACCGCGGTTACGACGTCAAGCACTACGACGTCAGCCTCGGTTACCAGCCACGCAGCGGCGAGCTGACTGCGCGCGACTCCATCGAAGCGCGGGCGACCACCGGGCTCAGCCGCCTCTCGCTCGATCTCGACGGCTTGAAGGTGACCTCGGTCGGCATCGATGGTGAACCGGCCAAGTTCTCCCGCGGCAAAGGCAAGGTGAAGATCGTCCCGGCGACGCCGATCGCGAAGGGCGAACGGTTCACGGTCGACCTCCGTTACCAGGGGCTGCCACGCAAGGTCACCGATCCCGACGGGTCGACCGAGGGTTGGTACCGGACCAGCGACGGCGCGGTCGCGGTCGGCGAGCCGGTCGGCACCGCCGCCTGGCTGGCCTGCAACAACGCGCCGCGCGACAAGGCGAGTTCGACATCCAGATCACCGTCCCGGCCGGGATGAAGGCGGTGTCGAACGGCAAGCTCATCGGGCGCGAAAAGGTCGACCGCCGGGTGCGGTTCTCCTGGTCGGAACCGACGCCGATGGCCAGCTACTTGGCGCTGGTCGACATCGGCAAAGGGGACCTCGTCCACGGTCAGGTCGGCAAGTTGCCGACTTGGACCTTGATCGATCCGCGCCTGGCGAGCAAGTCGCGCGCGGCGATCAACTCACTGCCGGAGATCATCCGCTGGGAGTCCCACCTTTACGGCCCCTATCCGTTCGCCGCGGCGGGCTCGGTGGTCGACGTCGCCGACCTCCAGTACGCGTTGGAGACCCAGTCGCGACCGATCTATGCCTTCGCCCCCGACCGCACCACGGTCGTCCACGAGACCGCGCACCAATGGTTCGGCGACTCGGTCAGCCTCGAGCGCTGGCCCAACATCTGGCTGAACGAGGGCCTTCGCGACCTGGACCCAGTGGTACTTCGCCGAGCGCCACGGCGGCCGCAGCGCCCAGCAGGTCTTCGACCAGCTCTACCGCAAACCCGCGTCGAAGACGGGTTTCTGGAACCCGCCCTCAGGGCATCCGGGGCAGGCGAAGAATCTGTTCGCGGTCTCGACCTACGTGCGCGGGGCGATGACGCTGCAGGCACTGCGGGGCAAGATCGGCACGCAGGACCTGATCAAGATCCTGCGCACCTGGGCGATCGAACATCGCTACGCCAACGGCGACATCGAAGGGTTCATCGCGCTCGCCGAGAGGGTCTCGGGCGAGCACCTGCATGGCTTCTTCGACCGCTGGCTGTTCCGGCGGGGCAAGCCCTGACGCGTCGCCGCCCCGGCCCGGGGCGGCGCGGTCAGATTCGTCGGTTCGTCAGTACCACTTGCCGCGGGCAAAGCCCCCGAACGCGATCAGCCCGATCAAGAGAATGATGAGCCCGATCCAGAAGCTCCAGACGATCATCAAGACGATGCCGATGATGACCAGGATCCCGCCAAGCGAGATCCCGCCGATGCCACCTCCGGTGCGGTCACGAGCAGCCATTTCGTACCTCCGTTCCAGTTGATGGCTCCGAGGCCTGCAGGTACCCCTGGGGGCACGCCACCAACCCATGAGCGGGGGGAACCGGTCGCACCCGTTAGGGGGAGGTCTTCCCTCTTCAACGCTCGGAGATCGAGTTAAAAAACAGCGCCTTTAAAAACCGGAACGTCGGGTACGACCGCTTGCTTTTTTAGAAACTGGTCAATTACATTCGCCCAATGGACACCAGGGGTGGGGCGGCCTTGGCGGCACCGTCAGCCGAGAAGGGCGTTCTCAAAAAACTAAAACCGGGCCCGGGTCTCTCGCGTCAAGCCGTCGCGACGGACCAGAAACTACGACTCCGCGTCGCGCTTGTCGCACTGGTGGCAGAGTTCGGATTCGCCGCGGTCACCGTGCGCGCCTTGATCCGCCGTGCCGGAGTCTCGACCAGCACCTTCTACAACCACTTCGACAGCGTCGAAGGGTGTCTCGCAGGCATAGTCGTCATGACCCTCCAGATCCTGATCGGGGACATGGAAGAGGCATCCAGACACGGCGTCGACCTCCTCGACGGAATGCAATCGGGTCTTCGTCACTTGCTGGGCCACCTTTCTCGTGAACCCGAGTTGGCGCAGGTCGTCTTCATCGAGGCTTATGCCGCTGGACCTCAGGTCCGGGAAGAGATGGAGGCCAGCCTCGAGACACTCGAGGCTTTGGTCGCAGAAGCGCTCACACTTGCGCCCCGGCCCGTCGCCGGGACCACACATCTGGCCGCCGGCCTAGTCGCCGGAATAGTCGGGACGATTCGTAAGACAGCGCGAACAGGTAAAGCCGAGGAGCTGTCTGGTCTGACCGATGACATGAACGACTGGATGTTCTCGGTCGCTCATGAGGAGGTTGTCGCGTTCTCTCATCCGAGCCCGCGCCCCTCCGACGGGGAAGCCGGCGGCCTTCTCTTTCAGATGCGCAAGCTCGAGATGTCACCGGAAGCCGTCGCCGACGCCGGGCGCCGAGCGATCACGACCGCGGCCCGTCTGGCCGCGGCGGGCGGTCTCACCGGTCTGACCAGCGCGAAGATCCGCAAGGACGCCGGCCTTTCCCGCCGGGAGTTCGAACGGCACTTCACCGGCGTCGAGGCCTGCTTCCTCGACGCTGTCGAATCGGTCGCCAACACGGCCGCGCGCGTTGCCGGATCGGCGGCCGAAGGCGTGGAAGGTTGGGAGCGTCGCACCTTCAAGACGGTTGGCACGTTGTGCTCGCTGGCCGCGGGAGATGGTGAGCTTTCGCGCCTCGTCCTGCTCGACGTGACGGCGCCGGGTCGTGCAGGCCTGCTTCGTCGCGACGCTCTGATCGAGAGCGCGGCGGAGCGGATCTGTGATCAAGCACCATCGGACAGGCGGCCTTCGGAACTCGCCACCACCGCTTCGGTCGAGGCGATCTGGAGGATCGCCGAAACAGAAGTGTCGGCCGGGCGGACGAAGGAGCTACGGCGGTTGGCCCCGGTATTCGTCTACATGATCCTGGCGCCACGCCGACGTAGTCTCCGCGCGCTGTCGAAACTCTCGCCAGAGGTCGCCTTCTCGGGCGGAGAGACTTTGCCGACCGCGCTCGCTGCCGCGGCTGCCTGACTCGCCACCGCCCCTCGGCGGTACTGTCCCCGGATGGAGCTGCTCGACAGCAAAGTCGCCTACACGGGCTACGGCGTCGACGTCGTGATTCGGCGCTATCGGCGGGCCGGGGGCACCGAGGTCGAGCGTCAGGTCATCGACCACCCGGGCTCGGTCGCGATCCTCGCCCACGACGAGGAGTTCGTCTACCTCGTCGCCCAGCCGCGCGAGGCGGTCGAGGAGGACGCGCTGCTGGAGATCCCCGCCGGCACCCTCGACAAAGAGGGGGAGAGCGAGCTCGAGTGCGCGCGGCGTGAGCTCGCCGAGGAGGCCGAGCTGGCCGCCACCGATTGGACCGAGTTGGCGAAGATCTACCCGAGCCCCGGTTTCGTCAGTGAGGTGGTGACGATCTTCCTCGCCACCGGCCTCGCGCCGGCGCACGGCGAGCGTGACGAGGACGAGGCGATCGACATCGTCCGCCTGCCGCTCGCCGAGATCGAGGAGGCGCTGCCGCAGATCCGGGACGCCTCGACGCTGATCGCCCTGATGGCGCTCCGCGACCGCCTCGCCCGCAGCCGCCCGCACCGCGTGAGCGAGCTCCAGATCTTCATCGCCGCGCTGCTCGTCTCGGTGGCGCTGCTCAACTCGATCGCCAACCGGCTCAACGTGCCGTTCCCGATCGTGCTCGTGATCGGCGGCCTCCTCCTGGCGCTGGTCCCCGGCATCCCCAATGTGGAATTCGACCCGGACCTCGTCCTCGTCGTCTTCCTCCCGCCGCTCCTCTACTCGGCGGCGTTCTTCGCCGACCAGCAGGCGATGCGCCGCAGCATGCGGGTGATCGCGCTGCTGGCGATCGGCTTGGTGCTGGCGACGATGGGTGGCGTCGCCGTCCTCGCCCACGATGTCTTCGGCCTGCCCTGGGCCTCGGCCTTCGTGCTCGGGGCGATCCTCGGGCCGACCGACGCGATCGCCGCCACCGCGATCCTGCGCCGCCTCGGCGTCCCGCGGCGGATCGCGATCGTGCTCGAGGGCGAGGCGCTGGTCAACGACGCGACCGCCCTCGTCGCCTACAAAATCGCCGTCGCGGCGGCGGTCGGCGAGGGCTTCTCGGCCTCCCACGCGGGGCTCGAATTCCTCGGCGTGGCGGCGGGCGGGATCGCGGTCGGGCTCCTCGTCGGCTACCTGCTGGCGGAGATCCGCAAGCGCCTCGACGACCCGGCGACCGAGGCGACGATGTCGCTCTTCAGCGGTTACGCGGCGTTCCTCCCCGCCGACCAGCTCGGCCTCTCCGGCGTCCTGGCGACGGTCGCCTGCGGCCTCTACCTCGGTTACCGCGCGCCCGAACTGCAGGGCCCGCAGACCCGCCTGCGCACCCAGACCCTCTGGGAGTTCCTCACCTTCATCCTCAACGCGACGCTCTTCGTGCTGATCGGGCTGCAGCTGCCGGTCATCGTCGATGGCCTCAAGCACACCAGCTTCAGCACCGGCCAGGCGATCGGCTACGCGTTGCTGGCAGCGCTCGCCGTGGTTGCGATCCGCTTCATCTGGGGCTTCGGAAGTACGGCGCTTCTACGCGCGATCGACCGCAGACCGTCACAAAAAGCGAAACGCTCGACCTGGCGGGAGCGGATCGTCAACTGCTGGGCGGGAATGCGCGGCGCGGTGTCGCTGGCGGCGGCGCTCGCCCTGCCGCTGACGACCGACTCCGGCTCCCCGTTCCCCGGGCGCGACCTCATCCTTTTCGTCACCTTCGGTGTGATCCTCTTCACCCTTGTGGTGCAAGGCTTGACCTTGCCGGGACTGATCCGTGTGCTGCGGGTACGGGAGGACGGTGAGGAAGAGCGGCACGAGGAGTTGCGAGGCAGGCTGGCGATCGTCCAGGCGGCACTTGGGCGGATCGAGGAGCTCTCGGAAGCCGAATGGACGAACGACGAAACGATCGAACGGGTCCGCGCCCTCTACGAATTCCGTCGCCGGCGCTTCAAGGTGCAGGCGGGGAAGCTGGAGGACGAGGATGGGATCGAGGAGCGCTCCTTGCAATACCAGCAGCTGATGCACCGGATCTTCGACGCCCAGCGGGAGACCCTGGTCGAACTGCGCGACGGCGGCGAGGTGTCGAGTGACGTGACCCGGAGACTGGAGCGTGAGCTCGACCTCGAGGAGTCGAGGTTGGAGGTCTGATGCGCATTCACGTGCTCGAACGGCAGCAGCGGGTCGAGCGCCCGCTCGACGAGGTCTTCCCCTTCTATGCGGACGCCGACAACCTGGAGCGGATCACGCCTCCCTGGCTCGGCTTCGAGGTGACGACGCCGCGCCCGATCGAGATGGAGGCCGGGGCGCTGATCGAGTACAAGCTGCGGCTGCACGGGATCCCGGTGAGTTGGCGGACGCGGATCGAGGAGTGGCGTCCACCGCACCGCTTCGTCGACGCGCAGCTGCGCGGCCCGTACTCGCTCTGGCACCACACCCACACGTTCGAGGCGGACGGCGAGAACGCGACGATCCTCGGCGATCGTGTCCGCTACGCGATCCCGTTCGGCCCGGCCGGGGAGCTTGCCCGGGCACTCTTCGTCGAGCGCGACCTGGAGCGAATCTTCGACTACCGCCGGGACGCGGTCGGCGCTTCCTTAGAATCGCGCGGATGAGCGACTACGCGGTCAAAAACCTGCTGGAGATCGACGACTCGTTTGACGGCGGGGACATCGAGGCGCGGTTCTCGCGCAAATACCTCGACTCGCAAGAACTCGGCGTGAGCCTGTTCCGCTACGCGCCGAACAAGGTGGCCACTGACGGGCATCACCATGAGGAGCAGGAGGAGGCCTACGTGGTCGTCGGCGGATCCGGGCGGATCAGGCTCGACGACGAGGTGGTCGAGCTGCGCCACTTCGACGTCGTGCGGGTCGCACCGCATGTGGTCCGCGTTCGAGGCGGCCCGGCCGGCCTCGAGATCATCGCGGTCGATGGGCGCAAGCCCGAGGACGGCGACGGGGTCCGCGACCCCGGCCGCTGGCCGCTCGACCACCTAGGATCTGACCATCGGACCGCAAGAGAAGAAACCGACGAACTGGCGCCTCTGGATCACCGCGATCCTGGTCGCGCTCGTGGTCGTCGTCTGCCTGCAGAACTCACAGGAAGTCAGCGTCGAAGTGCTCTTCGCCAGTTTCGACGCCCCGCTGATCATCGTGCTCGCAGCCTTCACCCTGATCGGGATGCTGATCGGCTACATCGGGCCGGTCTACCGGCGGCATCGTCGCGAAGAAAAGCGCACCGGCACGGAGCTCCAGAAGAAGGATCAGTGACGGGGCGCTAGGCGATCGCCGGCCGTCGGAACAGCTCCGGCGAGGGGATACCGATGACCTCGCCCTGGAACCGCTTCCGCGTTCCGTAGACGACCCAGGTCGTGTCGATTTCGCCGATCACCTGGTCGACGCGGAGTTGCTCTGGGATGGCGCTCCGCATGTTCGAGGTGGGTGAGCCCCGCCTCGTAGCGCCCCTCGAGCAGCTCCCGCGCGACGATCGGCTTGGAAGCCACGTCGACGATCTCCTCCCAATCACCTTCGTCGATGTAGCCGGCGGTAGCCGGTACGAGGCCGAGCGTCCTGGGCTTCTCCACCTCGCGGCGGCTCAGCACCGCCAAGGCCTTGGTCGGATAGATGAAGGTGTCGACCACGAACACCTCATCCCAGTACCGCTCGGTCACCTTATGCACGAGCGGGTGGGCGCTGCATTGGATCAGGAAGGCGTCCTCCCGTCCCCGGATCCGCTCCAGCCCGTCGAAGAAGTCTTCGATGAACTCGAACTCGTAGCTGTCGACGCCCTGAAACTCCATATAGGCGCGCGCCGCCCGCTCATGGCAGGTGCCGCTCGGTCCGAGGGTGACAAGCGTGGCCTTTGCCCGAATCATTTCGTTGATCCCTGCATCACGGTCCTCTTTTTATCAAATCTCTTGCATGTGATCAGTCAACCCTTTATGGTCGGCGCTATGGGGAAAAAACTTCAGGGGTGGGCGCTTGCCGCGGCCCTCTCAGCAATCATCCTGGCCATCCTGCTGACCGCTTGCGGCGGCTCGTCGAGCAGTTCTTCATCGAGCTCGACGACGAGCAACGGGGCGCCCTCTGGAGGTAACGGAAACCCGCTGTCACCCGGCGAACAGGGACAGGGTGCCTCGAGCTTCATCAAACCCAACGGGCCGAACAACAAATACGCGAAGTTCGGCAAGGAAGCGAGCTCGAGCGGAACTCGCCGCAGCATCTGAAGTCCTCGCAGAAAACCTCGAAGCGCGGGAAGCAGCGGACTTCCCCACTCAGTGCGCAACTCTCAGCACGCAGGCGAACGAAGAAATTGTCGAAGTCAATAACCCTTCGGAAGCTAGATCGCGCTGCGCCGAAGCACTGGAAAAACTCGCCAAGCCACTTAAAAACACCGAAGAATTCCGCGTGAACAACTTCGGTGGCACGCTCGCCGCATTCAGAGTCAAAGGCGCGACCGGATATGCCTTCTACCACGGCAACGACAAGAAAGACTGGATGATGCCGATGGTCAAAGAAGGCAGCACCTGGAAGGCCACCTCTATCTCGCCGACTGAAGTCTGACTCCGACCGCGAGGAGCGCGTGTCGGACTACGAAGACAGTCGCGCCACCTGCTGGCTACGACGATCACGCCTTCACCGTAAGCGCGCCGCAGGCGAGGCGGGCTGTCTTGAAATCGGGACACGTGGCGACTCGGATTGGCGAGCCGTATTTCGGACTGGCGCCCGGAGCCGTCAAGGATCCAACCATCTGAAGGCATTGGCGCGGAGGGCCGGGCCCTGCCCCCGCGGGCTGCGTCGTCATCGCGACCGGCCGGGCAACATGGTCGTTCCGATTTGCGACCAGTACTTGACAGTCTCCAATGCCGTTGTCTATTCTCGTGGACGGGGACGGGGCAGGGAACTCCAGCCTCCATCTATGCAGATATCTGACTGATGTCTGCGAGAGAGCGATAAGCCGTCGGCTCAAGGGAGAGTCGCCAGGGAGGGATTGTGTTGCAGTCGTTCGATGTTTCGGGTTTTCGGGGGTCCGGATTCGGTGTCAGGTCGTCTTGTCGCCGGGCGGTCATTTCCGCCTCAGCACCCGTCATCGACCTCAAAACCGCGTCGGCAGGGGGAGCTCCTGCGACGCCGTGGGTCAAAGGAGGAAGTAAGTGATCTCTCGTGTTCATCGGAAGCTCGGCACCGCCGGCTTCATCATTTCGATCATCGCCTTGGTCGCCGCTCTCGGGGGCGGTGCCTATGCCGCTTCCGGCGGTCTCACCGGCAAGCAGAAGAAGGAAGTACGAAAAGATCGCCAAGAAGTTCGCGGGCAAACCTGGTGCCCCGGGCGCCGCGGGAACCCCAGGCGCAGCAGGCACCAAAGGTGACGCCGGCGCACCTGGAGGCAGCAGGCGGCCCGGGACCGGAAGGCAAACAGGGGCTGGAAGGCGAACCCGGTGAAGAAGGGTCACCCTGGACTCTCGGCGGCGTCCTTCCGGCCGGAGCGACCGAGACTGGCGTCTGGTCGGCGAGCGGGCTCGAAGGCGCGGAAGTCTACGTCCCGATCTCATTTGGGATTCCGCTGAAAGCCGGACTCAACGGCGCGAAAACCCATGTCGTCGCTGCAGGTGGCGAAGGTGTATGCACGGGTACTGCTGCAGAACCTAAAGCACCAGCAGGCGAACTGTGCGTCTACAAACAAGCTTTCAGCGAAGTGTCGCTCTTTGGTGTGGTGAACATCTCTACCCAACAGACCGGCACCGGGAAAAGCGGCGCTTTCATCGCGCTTGAAGGCGTCACGGCTACGAGTCAGGCCTACGGCTCTTGGGCGGTGACGGGAAACTGAGAATTGGCTGATTGGATGGGGCCTGTCTAGGAGACGGGTCCCATCCAAAGGCACCAGTCGGCCCGGACTACCGACGCATTTGTCCGCAGAGCACCCAACGTCGCAGAGCGAGGAGCAGAGTTGAGACACCAAGCGAAACACCAAGACAAGCACGGTGTGGCCTTTGTCCTCGGCGCCGCCCTGATCGCCTTTGCCTTCTTTGCCCTTCTTGCGAGGCCCGCTCTGGCAGTAGAAACCCATCCATTCACCGATACCACGATCGGACCCGGCGGAGCCGCCGCCGCCGGAAAGTTCGTCGACCTGGCGTCGGTAGCGACGGACTCAAGTGGAAATCTGTACGTATTGGACACGTCCAATAACGGGCGCCTGTACAAATTCGACCCAGCAGGCGAAGCACTTAACTTTACGGCGACCGGTACGAACTTCATCGAAGGGACGGGCGGTTTCCAAGGAAATACCGATGTCTTCAATCAGGTCGCGATCGCGCCGCCGGGAGCTGGGGCAGGGACCGGTGACGACATCTACATAGCCGACAAAGAAGTGGTACGGGTCTACTCCCCCGCGGGTCTCGCGATCGGGCAGCTTACGTTGCCTTCAAAAGACTTTTGCGGCGTGGCGGTCGATGCGGCGGGAAACGTTTTCGCCAAGAATCTTAAACCCGGGGAAAATCCGATAGTGAGAAAGTATTCGCCCTCGGCAAACCCCCCTACCAATGCCGATGAATCGGGAAGGTCGACCGTCCCGATCCCAGGAACGTGCAATCTTGCCATTGACAGCAAAGGACATATCTACGCCGCGGGTACCAACGCCACTCCGATAGGACAGCAGTCCAATCAGGAACTGTGGAAACTGCAGAGCCTGACGGCGGAAACGAAGACCCTGTTCGACCCCCACTCGTCCGCGGTGGCTGTGGAACCTGTTAGCGACGACGTATATGTGAGCCACGGCACCGAAATCGTTCAGTACACCGAAGACGGCTCTTTGGTCTCCCAATTCGGAGAAGGCCTCCTAGTAGAATCTCCTGGCGTGAGTGTCGCCGGAGTCGATGGTGATGTTTACGTGGCCAACAGAACGGCGGATTTCAGCTCCGGGCTCACGTTCAGTGGCCGAATCGACCTGTTTGGCCCGCTGACGGTCCTCCCGAAAGCTGTTGCTGGCTCAGTCGGCACGATCGGCAAGACGAGCGCCGTTCTCGGCGGGACGATCTCGGCCGACGGTGGCCCCCAGGCGACCTGTCGATTCGAGTATGTGACGCAGGCCGCCTATGCGGTCGAAAAATTCGAAAGCGCCCCGACCGTTCCCTGCGCGCCTGGGGGACCCTTCGCTGGTAGCGCCGTCGAAGCGGTCAGCGCCAATCTCGTGGGTCTGACGCCCGGCACCCAGTACCGGTACCGGCTTGTCGGGAAAAATGGAAACGGCGAACTCGGCAGCGACGAAAACGGGACCGCGCCGGGGAAAGTCCCCAGCTTCGAAACCCTGCCGCTCTTCAACGTCCAGACGGGTCCGGCCACCGATTTGACTACCGAATCCGCGAGGTTGACCGGCTCGATCAACCCGGAAGGCGTTGCTGTCACCGAATGCTTCTTCGAATACGGGCTTACGATCGCCTACGGGGCCAGCGTTCCCTGTGAAGCTCCCGGGCCCGGTGAAATTGGCGCCGGGAACGCACCCGTTCCCGTGCATGCCAGCATCACGGGATTGTCGGGGAGTGCGGAATACCACTACCTACTCGTCGGCGGCACTGCCGGGTCCGGCGGCGTCAAAGTACCGGGGAAGGATGTCGCGTTTGGGACCCAGGGTCTGCCTCAGATCATCTCGGAAGCTTTCTCGGGAGTCGGTCAGACGCGTGCCACCATCACCGGCTCGATCAACCCCCACAGCTCCCCCACGACCTACTTCGTGGAATACGTCACCCAGGAAGCTTTCGAAAAAGGTGAATTCGCCACCGCTGTGAAAGCGCCTGTCGCAGGGGCGGGCATCGGCGAAGGGTTCCTGGGAGTGAACGTAAGTCAACTATTGGAAGGTCTGACGCCAGGCACCGCCTACCATTTCAGGCTCTCCGCGGAAAACGGTCTTGGCTTGGAAAGCGGACCCGGGAAAACCTTCACGACGAAGGCGGCGAACCCCCTTTACGGCGCGTGCCCGGCGAACGAAGCCTTGCGAGTCGAATCAAGTGCCGCTCTTCCGGACTGTCGCGCCTACGAACAGGCAAGTTCACCCGACAAGAACGGCGGCGGCGTCGCGGGATTGTACCCCCTGATGTTCGCTGCCGAAGACGGCTCAGCGGTGACTTTCTACAGTGCCGCGGCCGCCCTTCCTCCGGCAACCTCGGGCGGGACCCAGACTTACTCGACTTATCTTGCCAGTCGCAATGCGGCCACCGGCCCTTGGACTTCTCAGCGCCTTCTGCCACCTCAGGAAGTTGGTGAAATAGCAGAATTCCTCGGCTCGACGGCCGACCTGCGCTACGCGGTGGTAGAAGCCGGGACGTCTCCAGAAAAAGGACTGTTCTTGGTCGCTACCCAAAGCGGGGCGGTGACCCCGATCGTTCCGCTGACGCCTCGAGAACTTAAAGGTAAGCAGAATCTGTTCGGCGTCGACGGTATCTCGTCCGACGGATCGCGGGTGTTCTTTGAGACCAAGGCAGCTATAAGCACCACGCCCGAAGTTCCCGCGCCCGCGTCCGGAGAAGGACAAGACAATCTCTATATGTGGGAAGCCCGCACGGGGGATGTCTCACTGGTCGGCGTTCTCCCGGCGGGCGAAGGCGGAGAAGCACCTCTAGCCGGCTCATTCGGAGGTGCCTATGAATGGTTTGGGAAAGAAGATCCCTCAAATGGAGGGTCTCTGAACGGCGTGGAACAGCCTGAACCGCTCGCCGTCGCCGGCCTGCACGCACTTCCCCCGAGCGGCGACCAGATCTTCTTCACCGCGGCGAAAACGGGTCAGCTGTACCTCCGCCGTGGTCTCGGCGGACCCAGCCCTGTGACTGTGCGCATCTCGACTCCGAACGCAGGTGTCAGCAGTTCTTCTGGTGAATTCCCGGCGGCCTTTTTGGAAGCCACGCCAGACGGCTCTCGCGCCTTCTTCATGTCACGGGCCAAGCTCACTACCGACGCGGCGAGCGGCGAAAACGTGGGAGATAGAGACCTGTATCGTTGGGATGCAACGGCGCCGACGGGCCAGGCGCTAACCGACATTGCTTCTGGCGCCGAAGTACAGGGTCTGCTAGGGGTCAACTCCGTCGGCAACGCCGGCTACTTCATTGCCCGCGGCGTACTCGCCGCGAAAGCCGAATTCGGTGGCGAAAATCTCTATCGGTTCGCAGAAAAAGCTGCCGGCGGTTTCCGCATTACCTTTGTCGCCACCCTGGCCGGAGGTGTTGAAACGGATCCGGATCGGCGCAATGTGTCGCCCAAGGCTCGGTTCAATGAAGACATCAGTAAGAGCGCGCGGGTCAGCGAAGACGGCGATACCGTCCTCTTTTCGTCGGTGAAGTCGCTAACCGGCTACGACAACTTCAATCTGGAAGGAATATCGTGCCAGGCTGGCGTTTGTCCTGAGCTCTACCTCTACTCGGCTCAGACCGGGAAGTTGACCTGCATCTCCTGTGATCCGACTGGTGAGACTCCGGTCGGAGCCGCCAGCTTGCAAGATAATTTCTTTAACGCCTACCTCACTCCAATCGAGCCACCGGCAGTATCTCCCGGTCGAAACCTCTCGGCAAATGGCGACAGAGTGTTCTTCCAGACCCCCGATTCCTTGGTTGCCGCCGATGACAACGGGAACGTCAAATGCCCGGCCTTCGGCGGACAACCTGGCAATCACAATCTTAGTGGTCCCGGACACTGCCAAGACGTGTACGAGTGGGAGGCAGTAGGCAGCGGATCATGTACGGTCGTGGAAGCGGACGGTGGATGCCTCTACCTGCTGTCCACCGGGCAGAGCGAACAGGCATCCTATTTCGTCGGCGCCTCAAAGGACGGCTCGAGTGCCTTCATTGCGACCGATTCTCGGTTGGTGCCGGCCGACGGCGACCAGGCCGCGGATGTCTATGACGTGCGCGAAGGGGGTGGTTTGGCCTCTCAACACATACGGCCGGCGGTTCCGTGTAGTTCAGCTGAAGCTTGCAAAGGACCGGGTTTGGCTTCACCGCCGACCACTTCTCCCGCGACCCCAACTTTCCAGGGCCCCGGTAACCCGAAGCAGAAGCAATGCAAGAAGGGCTATGTGCTCAAAAAGAACAAGTGCGTGAAGAAGGCTAATAAGCACCAGAAGAAGAAGGCCAAGAAGCACCATTCCAAGTCGAAGCGAGATACCCGCCAGGCGCGGTCTGGAGGTGCGAAATGAGGCTGCGTAGGCGGCTGATCGGGGTCGTGGCCTTTCTCTGTGCCTTGGCCACCACGGTATTCGGGGCGCCGGCACCCGCATTGGCGGCACCGGCGACCGCCTGGCAGATCAAACAGGGGGCGGATCCGACGATCCTTCCGCCCGGGACTAATGACGTCGCTCAGTATCACCTACGGATCGCCAACGTCGGAGGCAAAGCGGCCAGCGCCGGAGTGACGGTGTCCGACATCGATCACCGGCGCCACGCCCGTCATCGGTAGCGGCGTGTTGGCGGGTGGTCCGAACGCGGGGTTCGCTACGCGCCAAACCGAAAAAAACCTGTTCCCGTGCGCGATAACCGGGCAAACGGTCACTTGTGAAGTCAAAAACAGGATAGTGGCTCCCGACGAACAGTTCGACGTGTTGATTCCGGTCGAAGTCGGCTCGAACCCACCCGCAACGGTCACCAACGAAGTCACCGTTTCAAGCCCGGGCGTCGTCTCGGCTTTCAGCGTCCTGAGTAGTCGCACTGGTGAAGAGGTTCCGCCCTTTACCTTCGTCGAAGGGCCGCTCGGTTTGTCTGGCAGTGCGTTCGACGAAGCCGGTGGGACGCCGGTCAGTGGCGCGCACCCCTTCGATCTCCAGTTGTCCGCGAGCGTGTCGTCCATTGTGGCACCCTCCGGTCGGATGACCGCACGGGACCCCCTGCGCAGCCTCTTCTTGGATATGCCGGCTGGGATGGTCGCAAATCCGCTCGCGGCAAAGGAAAGATGCACGCTGACCCGGCTTCAGGAAGCTGTGGCTCCAGAACCCGTCGCCGCTTGCCCTCCTGAGAGTCAGATTGGAGTCGCTCACTTCAGCGAGCTCCGCCAGATAGAAGGCGGGTCGGCGCCCTTGATCGATATGGTGCCACCGCCGGGAGTCGCCGCCGAAGTCGCATTCGTGATCGCCGGTACCATCGTCCACATTCGGGGCAACCTGACGAGCAACTTCCACATCTCGGCCGGCGCTGACGAACTGCTGTCGAAGTTCCCTATCGCGACCGTCAGCGTCGATCTCTGGGGGATTCCTTCCGACCCTCGCCACGACCGTCAGCGTCAGGGCGGAGGCCTCGAAGGTAGATGTGAAAAAGAAGATAAAGGCTGCGCGATCGAACCCTCCTCCGTCCCATTTCTCACTATGCCCACCTCCTGCACGGAACCAATGACCCTCGGAGGAACGGCGATCGGCTGGTTGGGAAGCGGTACGGCCGACTCACGACTCTTCGAAGATCTTGAAGGCAACCCGGTAGTACCCACCGGCTGCAATCAGCTGGCCTTTGAACCGACGATCGAATCGTTGGCGACGACGAACCAAGCCGAAAGCCCGAGCGGCCTCGACTTCTCGCTCCGTCAGGCCCAGGAAGAGTCACTCGAAGGACGGTCTACCGCCGCCCTGAAGAATGCGACTGTAACGCTGCCGGACGGGATGAACCTGAATCCTTCGGCAGCAAACGGTCTCTCGGCTTGCACCGAGGGCCAGATGGGCTATGCCCCCGAAGAAGGCAAGATCCGGTTCAGGACGACGCCCCAGACCTGTCCGGCTGCGGCGAAGATCGGCACGATCACGGCTCGGACCCCTTTGCTCGAAAAACCGGTGCCGGGCTCGGTGTACGTGGCCAAGCCGTTCGATAATCCCTTCGGTTCGTTGCTGGCGATCTACCTCGCTATCGAAGATGAAGAAACCGGAGTCATCGCCAAGCTGGCAGGGAAAGCGACCCCGGATCCGGCTACGGGTCAGCTCACCGCAACGTTCACGGAAAACCCCCAACTCCCGCTCGAAGACATCGAACTTCATCTCTTCAACGGTCCTGGCGGCGTTCTTACCACCCCGCTGACCTGTGGTAACAAGACGACGACCTCCACGCTTACGCCGTGGTCGACCCCGGAAGGAGCCGACGCACACCCGACCTCGACCTTCCAGACGACGGCCGGCTGCTACAGCTCAGAAGCGGCCGCGCCCAAGGCGTATTCCTTCACCGCAGGAACCGTGTCGCCCCTGGCAGGTGCCTACTCGCCGTTCGTGCTGCGGCTGGCCCGACCTGACGGCAGCCAGCACATCACCGGGATCGAAACGACTCTGCCTGAGGGTTTGATCGGGAAGCTGGCAGGCGTCACGTACTGCCCGGAGTCCGGGATCGGCCAAGCGCGCTCTCGTGAACACCCCGAAATGGGCAAGCTCGAGCAGCAGGCCCCGTCGTGCCCCACCAGCTCGGAAGTCGGATCTGTCACCGTCACCGCCGGCTCCGGTATCGCGCCGATCCCGGTTTCGGGGCACGCCTACATGGCGGGCCCATATAAAGGAGCGCCGCTCAGTCTCGTCGTGATCATCCCTGGGGTGGCCGGGCCCTTCGATCTCGGCACGGTGGTCGACAGGGCAGCCCTGTATGTAGGGGCCTACGACGCGCGGATCCGGGCCGTCGCCGACCCGATCCCGACGATTCGCGAAGGCATACCGCTGGACGCGCGGTCGATCGAAATCAAGCTCGACCGGCCCAGCTTCACGCTCAACCCGACGTCATGCGAAGCGAAGGCGGTCGAAGGATCCGTATCGACGCAGGCCGGTCAGACCGCAGCCCGTCAAAAACCGCTTCCAGGTCGGTGAATGCCAGAAACCTCGGTTTCAAGCCGAAGATCGCGATCTCGCTGAAGGGAGGCACCAAACGGGCTGACCTCCCGGCGCTGAAGGCGACGGTCACTTACCCGAAGGGCGGCAAATACGCGAACATCGCGCGCGCCCAGGTGTCGCTACCGCACTCCGAGTTCCTCGAACAGAACAACATCGGCAAAGCATGCACCAAACCGGTGCTCGAAGCCGGGGCCTGTCCGGCCAGTTCGATCTACGGCAAGGTCAAGGCTTGGACGCCGCTGCTCGAAAAGCCTCTGGTGGGAGCGCTCTACCTTTCCGGAGGATACGGCTACAAGCTGCCCGCGCTGGTCGCTGAACTGAAGGGTCAGATCCGCGTATTGGCAGTCGCCAAAGTGGACACTGGCAAGAATGGTGGCATCAGGACCACGTTCGAATCCGTGCCCGACGCGCCGCTTGAAAAAGTCGTGGTCGAACTGAAAGGCGGCAAGAAGTATGGGCTGCTGATCAACTCGGAAAACACCTGCAAGAAAAAGCAGGTGGCGAACGCTTCCTTCACCGCTCAGAACGGCAAGAAACTAGATCTCTCCCCGGTCATCTCCAACGGCTGCAAAGCGAAGAAGGCTGGTAAAGGTAAGAAAGGCAAGAAGTAGAGCTAAAGCCGGGAAACGAAAGCCGAATCATCCACCGCGGAAGGGGGCATCTAGCCCTTCTGCATTCGGGAGGCCTTCATGCAGAAGCTTCGTATCCTCTTCTCCGGTCCGGCTGCTCTCGTCATCCTTCTGGCCTTGCTGCCGGGCCAAGCTGCGGCTCAAGAAGGTACGGCTAAAGGAACGGTAAGGCCGATAGTCTGGGCCCAAGAAGTCGAAGTTTGCGCCATGAGTAACTCCGTGCCAGCTAGCCATTGTGTGGTCCCTCACGCCGACGGCTCGTTTGAAATCTCAGGACTCACGATCCCGATAGCCCCCGACCTACCGGTGCGATGTGGAGAAGGTCTAGCTGAAGGAGGGTCGAACTTGGTGTTCGCTCCGACCTTCCGTTCAGGCCTCCTGACCCAATATTGGGACCACAAACTCTACCCTCAGGAAGCAGGTCCGGTCGAATTCTGCTATGGGAGTGTTGCCGAAGGCATCGACGCCGACCTCTTAGAAGGCGGACGGATCGAAGGGACGGCTGTGGCCGAAGAAGGCGGCGGAGCGCTGGCCGATGTCGAAGCCTGCGCGATCTCGGCCTTTACGCCGACGACCAAAAGCTGCGACGAGACCAACTTGGCTGGACGCTATGAACTCATCGGTCTGATGCCAGGACGCTATACGGTCGGATTTTGGGGTCGGGGCAGCAGCGCTGCATACGCGTCGTGGTACTACAGCGGAGCTACCTCCCTGATTGGGGCCTCTCCGGTTTCGGTAAGCCTGGGTGGCAGGACCTCGATCGACCCGCGGCTCTACGAAGGCTCGCGCATCGAGGGGACCGTCACCTCCTCTGCCGATGCCCGCCCACTCCCCGCGACTTCGGTGTGTCTATTTTCTCCTGCCGATGTGACCGCGGGCCGTTGTACCGAGACCGGCACCCGAGGAGAATATGAATTCGAGGGCGTTTCGGGGGGCCGTTGGCAGGTTGGTTTCGGGATCGGGCCCGCAGAAATCTTGGGCGCTGGTTCATCTCCTGATATCGACGGCTTCGTTCCGCAGTACTACCGAGGCGCGACTTCCCGTTCGGACGCGCAAACCTTGACCTTAGCCGGCGCTCAGGTTCTCGTTGATGTCGATGCCGCGCTAAAGCCAATCTCTCAGGCCCGCGCCGCGCCGAGCTCCCCATTTGTCAGCGCCCTGATCTCGCCGTCATCAGTATCTGTCCTGCCGATTAAGCGCAAATCCAAGGCTTGCAAACACAGGGTTGCAAAACGCAGACACAAGGGCGTCATGAAGTGCGCCAAGAAGAAGAGGGAGGTTCGGCGGCGTCATGGGCACTCCTGAGACAGTGCTCGAGCCAGATTCCCCTTTGGGTCGAGGCGCACACAGGGTGCTCTCGGTGCTCGCCCTTGCCATCGCGCTCTTCTGCTGGTCAGCGGCCGGCGCGAATGCCGAACCGCCCAAAATCGTCTCCCTGTCCGTCGAAGGGGTGTCGGCGACCGCGGTCAGATTCAACGGCACGATCAACCCCAATGGCTCGTCGACCACCTTCTTTCGGTTCGAGTACCTGACCGAGGCGGCCTATCTGGCCAACCGCGTGGCGCTACCCGAAAATGAATGGTTCACGGGGGCGAAGTGGGCACCGCCAAGTGGCAAAAGCCAGGTTGGGACTGGTGCGATCCCGATACGACTCAACGCGCAGGAAGTTCGGGGCCTCACGCCGGATACCGCTTATGAGGTTCGATTGAGGGCCGAAAACCCGAGCGGCGTGGTGTTCGTGAGCAGGCCGTTTGGGACGCAGCCGCCCACCAATACCTTCGAACTGCTCGACCATCGCAAATGGGAGATGGTCTCGCCTCTCGACAAAGAAGGTGGCGCCGTCCAACCTCCCGGCACCATCTCCGGGGGCGGGGTGTTCCAAGCGTCGGCGGGAGGAGGATCCTTCACCTTCAGCTCCGCGGATCCGTTCGGCACCGGCGTGCAAGGCGCGCCGCCCGGCAGCCAATACATCGCCACCCGCGGGCTTGGCGGCTGGACGACCGCCAACATCAGCACCCCCTTGCTCTCCGGCAGCTACGGGAGCGAACCTAACGGAGTTCCTTATCAACTCTTCTCGGCGGACCTGGCGTTCGGCCTGCTTTCCAACGGGGAACGCTGTCGTGGCCAAGTTACCGGTGAATGCCCGGTCTTCAATCCGCCACTCCCGGGTTCGGATGCGCTGGCAGGTTACCGGGACTACTACCTACGGACTGACTCTGGAGCCTACGAGTCCCTGCTCACGGCAGGCGATCTCTTGCACACGGCGCTCGGGCCCGGCCAATTCGACCTGCGGTTCGTCGCCGCGACGCCCGACCTCGCACACATCCTTCTCTCCAGCTGCGCTGCCCTGACGGCCGATGCCACCGAAGTCCCAGGTCCGGAAAGATGTGTTCCGGCCGACCAGAACCTTTACGAGTGGTCGGACGGCGGCCTGTCCTTGGTCAACCTTCTCCCCGGTGAAGCGGTTGGAACCCCTGGGGCAGATGTCGCCGCTCCAGGCGGTGCGATCTCGAGCGAAGGTTCGCGCGTCTACTTCACCCTGGGTGGCTCCGTCTACCTGCGGGAAGGAGGCACGACCAAGCCAGTCACCGGGGTCGGAGGCGAATTCGCCGGCGCCTCCACGGATGGCTCGATTGCCTATCTCATCGATTCCGGGCAACTCATCCGTTACACCGCTGCCACCGGAATCCTGACTCCGCTCACTGCCGGCTCCGGTGTACAAGGAGTCCTCGGGATCTCCTCGGGCGGATCGAAGGTTTACTACGCCGAATCTGGTGCGGTCTTTCTCCGCGATGGAGCTGGGGTGACCGAAGTAGCCTCCTCTGCCCTGTCGAGCGATTGGCCCGCGGCCACCGGGACGGCGCGCGTGACCTCCGACGGCTCGTACCTCCTCTTCCTCTCCGCCGCGGAACTCACCGGTTATCCGAACGAAGGTAGGACGGAGGTGTTCCTCTACGGCCCGCCGCCAGGAGGCGGCCCTGCATCGCTGGTCTGTGTCTCGTGCAACCCAAGTGGCGAAAGCCCGGAAGGGAGCGCCCGCATTCCGGGCTCACGACCGAACGGGAGCAAGGCCGGCGCGACCAACATCTATAAGCCGCGCGCTCTCTCGGTCGACGGAAATCGAGTCTTCTTCGAAACCACGGACCCTCTCTCTTTCGAGGATACGAACACGGGCGTCGTCGACGTCTACGAGTGGGAGGCGGAAGGCGTCGGCACGTGCGGACGAACTGGCGGTTGCGTGCAGCTGATCTCAGGCGGCCGCAGTCTGGAACCGTCCTACTTCCTCGACGCCGATGAAGACGGCAGCGAAGCGTTCTTCCTCACCGCGGCGTCGCTCTATCCGCTGGATCCCGGTTCCTATGACGTGTATGACGCACGAGAAGGGGGCGGCTTTGCCGTCCCGCAGCCATCGATCCCATGCACTGCCGACGCCTGCCAGGTACTGCCCGAAGCACCTGAAGATCCGGCCCCCGCGACTTTGGTCCCGAACTCGGGGAACCCGGCATTGAAAGTTTCCGGGGCGGCCTCAAGATCCAAAGGCTCAAAGAAGAAGCGCCACCGTAGGCATCACCACCGGACGCGGTCTAATGGAAACGGGAAGCCGCGGGGAGGAAGAGGACGGTGAGGCGGTCGGCCGTTTTCGCTTGCCTCGCACTGCAGACCGTCCTGCTGATCAGCGTCCTCGCGCCTTGTACCGCGTCGGCCGCTTTCGGGCTGATCCCCGGCAGCGAAGGCTTCGCGGTGAGCGCCAGGGAGGAAGACGGTTCGGTCGACCACCAGGCCGGCTCGCATCCCTATCGACTCACCACCACGCTCAACCTCAATCCGGGTGCTGAAGCTCCTGGCGAACCCGGGGTGCCGTTCAGCGACGGGGACCTACGGGAACTTCGACTCGATCTTCCGCCTGGACTGATCGAAAACCCCTCGGTGGTGCCGCAGTGCAACCTCGCCCAATTTCACACCCCTCGGGTGTCGCCGTTCGAATCGAGCGCGTCGGGCGAGAGCTGTCCGGAAAACACCCAGATCGGAATCGCCACGGTGACCTCCTCGCGTGTAGGGGGCCCGAGGACTTTCGGGATCTTCAATCTCGTGCCCCCGCCGGGTGCGCCTTCGGAGTTCGGCTTCAACCCCTTTGGCTCACCGATCGTCTTCGTCTCCGAAGTCCGCCAGGTCAGCGGCATGTACCAGCTCAGCGAGCGAGCTCAGGACATTCCTCAGCAGGTCGACATCAGCGGCCTACGGATCACCCTCTGGGGAACCCCCTGGGACATCGCACACAACTTCGAACGTGGCAACTGCCTGAAAGAGGTGGAACCGGCTTCGCCCTGGGACAACGGTTGCGGCAATGAAACGGTGCGGATCTCCCCTCGACTGGCCTACTTGACGATGCCGTCGAACTGCAGCGATCCGTTGGTCTACGGCATTTCAGCGACCTCGTGGCAGCAGCCGGGAACCGTGGTCAGGCGCCAGTTCACCCACTTCAACGAAGGCGAACCCATCCGCATGGAAGGTTGCGGCGCGATCGGCTTCTCCCCGGCGGCGCAGGCGTTCGTCGCCAACCCCCGCGCTTCCTCACCCAGCGGCTTCGACTTCGACCTCGATGTCAGCAGCGAAGGGCTCCTGAAACCCCAGGGGCTCAACCCGGCGGCGGTCCGCGAGGCCGTCGTCACCTTGCCGGAAGGGATGACGATCAACCCGTCGGTCGGCGCCGGGCTGCTCGGCTGCAGTCCTGGGCAGTACGCGGTGGAAACGGCCTCGTCGGCTCCCGGGGCGGGATGCCCAAACGGATCGAAGATCGGTGACTTCTCTGTCCGTAGTCCTCTGTTCGAAAAAGAAATCGATGGGTCGGTCTTCCTCGCCACCCCTTTCGACAATCCCTTCGACACGCTGATCGGCCTCTATCTCGTCGCCAAGTCGACCGAACGAGGGGTCTTGGTGAAGGTCCCCGGCAAGCTCGATGCCGACCCGGCGAGTGGCACGCTGGTGGCGACCTTCGATGAACTGCCGCAGCTGCCGTACACGGACCTCAAGATCCAGTTCCGCGAAGGACAGCGCAGCCCGCTCGCGACCCCGGCGGTCTGCGGTGCCTTCATCACTCCGATCTCGCTCACTCCCTGGAACGGCGCGTCGGCGCCCGTGCATACCTCTTCGCCGACCCCGATTACCAGTGGTGTCAGCGGAGGACCATGTCCCCATGGCACGCCAAACTTTCAGCCCCAGGCACAGGCGGGCAGCATCAACTCGCAGGCCGGAGCATTCACTCCTTTCTATGTCCACATCACGCGGTCAGACACCGAACAGGAGTTCACTTCGTATTCCACGGTACTGCCGCCAGGCCTAACCGGCAAGATCGCCGGCATTCCGTACTGCTCGGACGCGGCGATCGAGGCGGCTCGGCATCGTGGTGGCTTCGAAGAGCAGGAACATCCGTCCTGCCCCGCCGACACCGAGATCGGGCACACGATCTCCGGTTACGGAGTCGGCCCGGCGCTCGAGTATCAGCCCGGGGGCCTCTACTTGGCGGGCCCGTTCCATGGATCGACGTTCTCGATCGTGGCGATCGACTCGGCCACTGTCGGCCCGTTCGACCTGGGGACGGTGGTTGTGCGCTCGGCGATCGACGTCAACCCGCAGACGGCCCAGGTCTCGCTCGACTCCTCGGGCTCCGACCCGATCCCCCACATCATCGATGGCATCCCCATCCACCTCCGCGATATCCGGGTCTACATCTCCAGGCCGCACCTCACCGACAATCCGACTTCCTGCGAGCCTTTCAAGGTCGAATCGCGGCTGACCGGCTCAGGCGCGAACTTCGCCAGTTCGGCCGACGACACGACCGCCATCGCGATCGCCCCTTACCAGGCGTTCGGCTGTGGCTCCCTCCCCTTTGCCCCGAGGCTGAAGCTGCGCCTCCGCGGTGGTACTCACCGTGGTGACTTCCCCGCGCTGCGTGCTGAACTGCGCCCGCGCTCCGGTGACGCCAACATCGAGTCGGCCAAGGTGGCCCTCCCGGCCGCGGAGTTCCTTGAACAGCAGCACATCGACGGGGTCTGTACGGTGCCTCAGTTCGCTCGGGAAGCCTGCCCGGCGGGGTCTGCCTACGGCACCGCCCAAGCCTTCAGCCCGCTGCTGGCACAGCCGCTCCAGGGCTCGGTCTACCTGCGCGCCGCACCGCAACGCAAGCTCCCGGATCTGGTCGCCGATCTCCACGGCGGGGGGCTCGGGCTGCGGATTGAAGTCGTCGGTCACATCGACTCCGTCCACGGTGGTCTGCGCGCGACCTTCGAAGGCGTTCCTGACGCCCCTGTCTCGAGGTTCGTCATGAACCTCAAGGGCGGCAAGCAGGGGCTGTTGGTCAACTCCGAAGGGCTCTGCTCGAAGCCTCGGTTCGCCGACGCCCTCTTCATCGGTCACAACAATGTCGGCATCAGGCTGCGACCGAAGCTGGAAGTCGACTGCAGGGATAAGCGGAAGAGCGGGAAAGGCCATAAGGCCGGGAAGGGAGGCCGTCGATGAGGAGCAGGAGATCGGCGGTCGCTTTCATCCTCGCCCTCACGGGCTGGGCCGCCTTGAGCTCGCTCTCGAGCGCGGAGGTGGTGCAGAAGGGCGACGTGAGGGTCAAGTTCGAAGGGGCGTTGACGCCTAAGGCGCTGCCGCGCGATGCGCTGACGCCGGTCAAGGTCGGTGTCGGCGCGAAGATCACCGCCCTGGATGAATCGGATCCGCCGAAACTACGCAAGATCTCGATTGCGATCAACAGCGCGGGCAAGTTCTCGCCATCGGCGCTTCCGGTCTGCACGCTCCCGGACATCCAGCCGTCAACCACGGCGAACGCGTTCAAGGCATGCGGGGGCGCATTGGTCGGCACGGGCACGTTCGCCGCCAAGATCCTGCTGCCGCAGCAGGCCTCGTTCCCGGCCGGCGGGAAGCTCTATGCCTTCAACGGTCGCTACCACGGACGGCCGGCGATCCTCGCGCACGTCTATGGGACCGATCCCGTCCCGACCTCATTCACCCTGCCTTTCGTGATGACGACGACAAAGGGCAGCTCGGCACCGTCCTCACTGCTTCCCTTGGCGCCGCGACCGGCAAGGCCGGTTACATCACCAAGCTCTCGTTGTTGCTCGGCGCGACCAGTGGCAAGGCCAAGGCCTATCTCGGCGCGTCCTGTCCGGCGCCTAGGGGCTTCGGCGGGGCCACCTTCCCGTTCGCCAAGGCGACGTTCGGCTTCGAGGGGTCGAGCCTCGAGTCGACGCTGACCAGGAACTGCAAGGTGCAGGGATGAGGCGCCTGGTCTGCCTGGCCTCGGTGGCGCTGGTTCTTCTGAGCGCATGCGGGTCGACGGCGCTCGCCGGAACCGTGGAAGGGACGGTGACGCCCGTGGAATGGGCCCAGGAAGTCGAAGTTTGCGTGATTATCCGTGGTGTGGTCAGCGAACAGTGCGCAGTCCCGGAGGCGGATGGGTCATATGCCTATCCAGGGATCCTCGGCACCGTGACGTTCGAGTTCATACCCACCGACAGGTCCGGGCTTTTGCCTCAGTTCTACGATCACAAAAAGGCATCGGTGGAAGCTACCTACATCGAACGTGGGTCCAGACGTAGTCGAAGGAATCAATGCCAACCTTCTCGAAGGCGGAAGAATCACCGGCGTCGTCACGTCTAGGGTTGGTGGTGCGGGGCTTGCTGAAGTCGAAGTCTGCGCCATCCCGCTCCCTCCACTGGCGTCGAAGAGTTGTGACGAAACGAACGCGAGCGGCGAATACTCCCTCCGTAGTCTTCCGAGTGGCCTTGATAGGGTCGGCTTTTGGCGGCAAGGGACCAGCGCCGAATACGAGTCGACCTATTACGAAGGCAAGTCATCCCTCGCGCAAGCCACGCCGGTCACCGTGACGGAAGGTCACGCCACCGCTGGTGTCGATGCAGAACTCGTCGAGGGCGGGCGGATCATGGGGACGGTGTTCGCCGTCGCGGGCGGCATGCCGCTGGGCGACATCGCGGTCTGCCTGTTCTCGGACGGCGAAGTCGCCCCCCGACGCTGCTCCGACAGCGCGGCAGACGGCACCTATACCTTCCAAGGACTCCCCAGCGGCTCCTATCAGGTCGGCTACTCGCTGGATGCCTCGGAAATCACGGGCGTTGACACCACTCCCGTCGTCGGCAGCTACGCGTCGCAGTACTACGACGGGGCGGCGACTCGGGCGCAAGCTGCCACGATCTCGCTTCTAGCCCCAGGGAGGGTCGAAGGGGTCGATGCTCATCTATCCGGGCTCTCGATTCTTTCGCCATCGGTTACGGCGCCGCTCGCCGGGAGCCCGGTAAGCGCCGGCGCCTCCGTAGTGCCCGCACCGGAACCCAAGGCGCCGCGCTGCAAAGTCGCCGAAACGCAGGGCAAAGGTCAAAGGGAAGATTCGTTGCGTCAACCCCCGCGAAAGCCGGAAGCCCAAGAAACCAAGCAAGCCCAAGAAATCCGCGCACAACCGGTGAAAGCCGTCTATGCCCTCATTGAACGAGAGCTTTCAGGCGATCAAAATGATTGTTGGCATTCCGACGATGCGGGGCGATCTCGCTCCATAAGCGACCCTTCCCGGCGCCTCGGCCAGGAAGTTCATACCGAATATTGAAGATTTCCCACGAAACCCTTGACATCGGTTGGTACGTCGTGGGTATGCTTACACAGGTTCGTCAGACCGCTTAGCAAAGGCTAAGTGGAATCACCAGTTTCTGACGAATACTCGATCGGCGGTCAGGGGATCGCCGATGGGAGGGGCCGCAAGCACGAGGGACAGCTTGCAAGACGGGGAGCGCTGTTTGGGAGGCCGGCAAGGTCACCTGTTCTCGGTCGCCCTATCAACATCGAGAGATAAGGGACAAAATATGCGTAAGCAGATGACCAAAGTCAGGCTGGTACTCCTGGCTGCCGTTGTGGCCGGCTTCGCCACGATGGGCTTCGCCTCCAGTGCGTCGGCCCACACCGGCGAATACGCCGCGTTCAATTACTGCCCGTCGACCACGAGCGGCGTCTTTAAGTGCATTCAGTCGGTCACCAAAGGCGGGAAAGTTATCCTGGGCAAAAAAACGGTTCCGATCGTCAATCCGGTAACGCTCCAGGGTGGAGTCGGGAAAGGCGTGTTCCAGGAAAACGAAGAAATCACCGAGAAATTCTACGCGGCCACCAACGGCGGCGAAACCCTCTCGAAGTCGCCGCAGCCGGTACCGGGCGGACTGACGGGTCTGGTCAACTGCAAAGAAATCAGCCTCTTCTTCCTCCGTGTCTCCTGCGAATCGATCTTTGAAAACGGCCTGACCGGGGTCGCCTCCACGGTCGAACTCGCACGTCCGGCGAGCGAAATCGTCGTCAGCGAAGAAAATCTCGCCGGCGAACTTTCGCTGCCAGCGGTGAAGTTGCCGGTCAAGGTGCATCTCGAAAATCCGCTGCTCGGCAGCGAATGCTACATCGGCTCGTCGAGTTCGCCGATCTGGTGGAACCTGACCACCGGTACGACGAGTCCTCCGGCGCCGAACAAACCGATCAAAGGCAGCGCCGGGATTCTCACCACCACCGAAGGCGGCAAAATTGCCACCTACGCTCCGGTGAGCCTCGTCGATAACGCATGGGCTGCTCCGGCGGCCACCGGTTGCGGCGGGTTCCTGGTCGAATACGTCCTCGACCCGATCATCAACGCCTCCGTCGGCGTTCCGTCCGCTGCCGGCAAGAACACGGCGGCACTGGAAAACACCACCATCAAGCTGGCTCAGTCTGTGGTGGTCAACGAACACTAAGTTGAAGTGTCATTCGGTCGGCCTCAGGTTGGCCGTCTGAGAAAGGGGCCTCGCCATCAGGCGGGGCCCTTTTCTTTGTTCAAAGTCCCCGCCGGGTGCCGCACCGCGAACTTTGGCAGGACGCTTGCTTCTGGGGCGGCCATCTTCCAACGGGGGCCGCTGACGTGTTCAGGGTCATTGCGGGTGTCGAAGCGGAGGCCCGCGACGACCATGAAGACGTGCTCGGCGTTGGCGTAGATGGTGATCCATCTGCCCGGGCCCGAATCGCCGTAGTGGGCGAGCTGGCCGCTCACCTGGGTGTACCCGAGGAGGTCGGCGCCGTGGAGGGTGTAGCTCACGGCCCCCGAGCAGTCGTAGCCCTTGGCGATGAAGCTCGGCGTGGCCGCCGCCCCAGATGTAGGGCTTGCCGTTGATTTCGTTGGCCGCCGCGATCACTCGCTTGACTGCGGGAGGGGCTCCCGGTGGTGGGATCGCCTCGCCGTCTACCAAGGTGGCACCGCAGTTAGCCGCCGTGCGGAGTTCCGGGCTCAGCGCCGGTTCGCAGCCGGCCCCCCAGGGGACGTTCGGCGCCCAGCCCGGGTAGCTCGAGGCCCCCGCTGCACCGGAGGCGGCGGGACCGGCCAGGGATGCGGCGACTGCCAGGGTGGCGACCAGCGGGATCGACCGACGAGACACGATGGGGAAAGGGTATGGGAGTGCCGCCCGGGATGGCGGGGTCGAGCGCGAATGGGCGGCCGGGCGCGGGAGAGCTGGACGCCGGGCGTTCAGGCGATGCCGGTCGGGCGGCCCCAGTTGGTCGCGCCGGGGATTTCGAGGAAGCCTGCCCTTGTGAGGTTGGCGACCGCGGAGGGAGAGGCGGGATGGCCGTCGCAGACTTCGGCGAGGACGTCTTGGCAGCCCGCTCGCGCGGCGTCGGCGAGGCGCCTTGCGATCAGGGCGCTCTGGCAACCGTTTCCGCGCGCCTCGGGCACGGTTGCGTCGAGGGCGAGGAGCGCGAGCTTGTCCATCGTCAGCATCGATCCGCAGGCCACCTCGGTGCCGTCGAGGCGGGCCGAGTAGCAGCGCCAACCCTCCTGTTCGGGCAGGCCGAAGATGAGGACGGTGGCGAGGCCGGAGAGCTCGAGCGAGTTGGCGACGATGTGGCTCATGCCTTCGGTCTCGAGGGCGCCGAGCTCGCGGATGGTCACCCGGGCCGGACCCTCGGCGATGCGGGTGGTGGCGGGACGCAGGTAGCGCCGCATCGCCGACCCCGGCACGTAGCCGCGCGAGGCGAGCCAGTCCTTCGCCGCCGTGGTGCCGGGCCGGTCGTCGGAGACCGAGACGCGGTAGTCGACCTCGCGAGAACGGAGCCATTCGATCGCCGCGCTCAGGTGCCCTCCGTCGACCGCGCTCTGCTCCGCCGCTCCCAGCACCATGTTGACCAGGGTCACGCTGGGCAGATCGGCGAAGACGGTCGCCAGGATTGGCCCGAAGCGCTGCATCCGCACTTCCGCCTCCTGCACGGCGTCGCTGGGCGCGGTGCGCCACAGATCCTCACGAAAGCGAAGTTCGGCCGCGGCTACCGCGGATCCGTCGTACATCGGTGCCTCCCTAGGGCCTCGATTCTGCCTCCTCGCAGGTCCCACTATATGGAATGGAGATCTTTACTTTCCGGCAATTCTGGGAAATTTGCCGGCGGCTCGTGAGGAGACCTGGGTCTGGGGCGGCCAGGGCCTCGGATCGGCGCCTGGCACGAAGAAGGGCGGCCCGGAGGCCGCCCTTCGATACTGCCGCTCTCGTCAGGAGAGCTTTGCCTTGAGGCTCAGCCCTTTGGCGTGCAGGCGCGGATGATTTCCGTTTCTGCTTTGGTGCCGTCTTCAAATTTGCCGAGGACGTGGACTTTGAGCTTTCCGTCGGTGCACTTGGCACTGATCGGGTTCTTCCCGGCCACGTTCTTTTTGATCGCCAGGTTGAATTTGGTGATCGAGCCGCTGCCGCCCGTGATCTGCGGGACCTTGGCGACGGCGAGGGTGCCGAAGCGCCCATGCTTGTGCTTGGTGATCGTCACCGTGGTGACGATCGCGCCCGAAATCGGCTGGGCGAAGTAGGCGTGGATGAACATCGTCCCCTTGCCGCCCTTTTCGCCGCCGTTGAACACCAGGATTTTCGAGTTGACGTCGATCGGTTTCTGTTCGGCGAACGCCACCTGTGCAGTCGCTTCACCGGTACCGATAAGCGCCGACTTGCAGGCCTTCATCGCCGCGGCGGTGTCGGTCGCCTGCAGCTGACCCGATTTGCAGGTCGGGATGCCGGCGAGGTGCACTTCGCCGTTTTTGTCGGCTTCCAAGACCACTTCGCGGATCGCCGGCGGGTGGGACCCGTCGGCCTCCTTGACTTCGCCCGACGCCTTGAGTTCGATCGGCGTCTGCTTCGTCTTCGAAAGCCCGGTCGGGGTGAAGCCGCCGTTCGCCGTCAATTCCAGGTTCCCGACTTTCACCGTGACGGGAGTTTCGCCTCCCGCAGCGGTGGCGATTCCAACCGCCGAGACGGCGACGAGCGCCCCCAAGGCGAGAACTATCAGCACGTGTTTGCGCATATCCCTATATCTCTCCTTTTGCGGCCTGCCCATCGGGGGCCCTGGCCGTCGAACGCTTGCGTTAAACCGTGGAACGGTCTGTGCGCGGGTGAACCTATACCACCCGGTCCCACTTCATAAACCCGTCAGCGCGCCAAAAAGAGCGCTCTGATGCGCAATCTCGGTACGCCTTCGGAGGCCTCCCGCGAGCTGGTGGCGGCTCGATCTAGGCGACGCTGCGGTCGCGCTCCTCGGCCGCCCGTTCGGCGCCGAGGAACGGCAGCACGATGAGGAAGACGAGCTCCGGCAGGCGGGCGGGCAGGTTTGCCGTGGTGCCGTTGAGGACCTCGCTGTAGAGGAGCTCGGCGATGCCCCCGGCGACCGTCTGCGCGATGCTCGCCGGCAGGTCGACGGTGCTCTCGGGGCGGCCGGCCTCGACGAAGCCGGTGAACCGGCGGAGCGTCGCGTCGCGCCGGGCGAGCGCCCGCGGCCCCGCCGCGAGCACCTCGATCAGGGCGAACCGCGCCTCCTCCGGATGCGCCGCCAGGTAGCCGAGCACCACCCTCAGCCCGGTCTCGATCCGCTCCGGCCAGGGCTCCGCGGCCTGCAGCGCGAAGGCCGCCTCGACGTCCTCGATCACGCGGCCCAGCAAGATGTCGTAGGCGGCGAGGAAGCAGTCCTCCTTGCTGTCGAAGAGTTCGTAGAACGTCTTCCGCGACACCCCCGCTGCGCCGATCACGTCGACGACCCGGGTGTCGGTGTAGCCGCGCGCCGCGACCACGTCGATCATCGCCGCGAGGATACGGGTCCGCTGCGAATCGGCGACCGCCTCACGCGGCAGCCCGTGCCGCCCCCGTGGCAGCCGACCACTCGATCCGGCGGGACCTCTGGTGAGCGCGGACACGCCCCTGAGAGTAAACGAAGGAGTTCTTATCCGGTTGGATCTCGCGGAGTCGGCACAGGTCCACGGCGCTCCCTTGACCGAGGTAACGGGCGCGGCTCAGGCGGATCGAGCACCTTGCGCGAGCGCCTCCCAAAACCCCGCGATGCGTGCCTCCGCACGCAGCCGCACGGTCGGGGTGTCCGGCCCCGTCTTGTCGATGCACGCGAGCGCCAACTCGGAGATCAGGGTCTCGCGGCATGTGAGTCCGGAGACGCCGGGTTCGATCACCTGCCCGAAGGTGAGCCGAGCCGCCCCCGGATCGGCAGCGGCCCGCCGCCACGCGCTGTGCAGTGCGGCGAGGATCGAGGTCGGCCCCGAACCGGGATCGGTCCGGGCTGTCAGCTCGGCAAAGAAGGCCCCCGATGTCTGACGTATCGCGGCAAGGTAGCCGTCGGCGAGAGTCGCAAAGTGGCGACGAAAACGGGCGGTCGGCAGACCGGCCGCCAGAGCTCACCTTGCCGGGGTCGAGACCGCGAAAGCCATCGGGCAGCGCCAGCCGCAGAATGGCCGCCACGATCAGATCCTCCTCGTTGTGCTCACAGTAAGCCGATCGTTTTTGAACCCAGCCAGGACCTTCGGTCGCGGGCTGTGGAACTCGTGCGAGCGGCATGCCGATCTCTTCCCTGCCTTCGACCACGTCCGTCGCCCACTCGACCAGACTGTCGGCGATCGTCGATACGTCGCCGGGTGCGGAATTCATCAACTCGGCTCGGGCGCAGTGAAGGACGGCGGCGACGATCGCGGTTACCGTCACCTCCGGGACGCGTCTGCCCCGACGTGCGACGCATCCACGAAGTGCAAGGACCAAGCGCCGTTCGGCGGCGCCGATTGACGCGATCGCGGCCGGGCCACCCTCATAGATCTCGATCAGGGCGAAGCGCGAGATGGCGCGGTCGATCAACAGCCGCTCGAGCAGGACCCGCAGGGCGCGGTCGAGTTGGTCGCCCGGTCTCAGATCAGGAGCGCGAGTTGAGACGATCGAGCGGGCGGCGCCGGCCATGATCTCCTCGTAGGTGGTCAACAGGCAGGCGTCGGTGCCCGAGAAGCGCGAGTAAAAGGCCGCGGTGGAAACGCCGGCCAGTTTCGTCAGCCGCCGCACGGTGACTGCGCGGACCCCATCTTGCGCGGCGAGGTCGATGATCGCCCTCTGTAGACGGGCCCGTTGACTGGCGATGACGTCTGGTTTCGATTGGCTCGGACCTGGCTTAAGGCGGCCATAGCGTCGAAGTTCTGCGAGATCCTCCAGGGGAGATCCCGCCTGCGGCATCCGGATGCTCAAACTGCCCCTCCCGCTCAAGTTTGGAATCAACCTAGCTCTGCACTCAAGAACCGTTGTACCAAAGTTGAGCTTAGCACCCAAAAACTCCGGTCGCCCGGGCCGCCGCGGTGCTAGTCGAGCCAGACGACCTGGTCGCGATCGGGGCCTACCCCGACGAGCTTGACTGGCACCCCGGCGCCCTCGGCGATGAAGTTGAGGTAGTCGCGTGCCGCAGTCGGCAGGTCGTCGGCGGTGCGGCAGGCGGTGAGGTCGAGGTCGAAGCCCGGCAGCGTCTCGTACTCGGCGGTCGCCGAGTGGAGGATCGACTGGTGGTAGGGGAACTCCTCGAGGACCGCGCCCTCCTTCGAGCGGTAGCGGACCGCGACCCGCAACGGGCCGATCCCGCTGAGGACGTCGAGCTTGGTGATCGCCAGCGCGTCCATCCGGTTGAGGCGGACCGCGTAGCGCAGGGCGACCAGATCCATCCAGCCGGCGCGCCGTTTGCGGCCCGTCGTCGTCCCGTACTCGTGGCCCTGCTCGATGATCTGCTCGCCGACCTCGTCGTGGAGCTCGGTCGGGAAGGGCCCGGCGCCGACCCGCGTCGCGTAGGCCTTGGCGATCCCCCACACTTCGTCGATGTCGGTCGGGCCGACCCCGGCGCCTACCGTCGCCGCGCCGGCGATCGGGTTCGAGGACGTGACGAAGGGATACGTCCCGTGGTCGAGGTCGAGGAGGGTCGCCTGGGCGCCCTCGAAGATCACCGTCTCACCGCCGTCGAGCGCGTCCCAGCAGAGCTTCGCCGTGTCGGCGATATGGGGCTCGAGCCGGTGGCCGTAGTTGATGTGCTCCTCGACCATCGAGTGGAGGTCGGGCCGCGGATCGACCACGCCGCCCATCGAGCCCAGGTCCTGGTCCGCCGCCTTCGCTTCGTCACCGGCTTCCTTGCGCAGTTTGCGCCGCTGGACCGAGAGTTCGCGCAGCGCCTGCTGCTTCGGCTCGAGCGCGGCGCGGATCTTCGTCCGCAGGATCTTCTCGTCGAGCAGGTCCTGGACCCGGATGCCGAGCCGCAGCGCCTTGTCGGCGTAGGCGAGGCCGATCCCGCGGCGCGTGGTGCCGATCGAGTTCTTCCCCAGTTTCGTCTCGCTCGCGGTGTCGAGCAGCACGTGGTAGGGCATGATCAGGTGCGCATTCGCCGACAGTTTCAGGTTGGCGACGGAGACCCCGGCACGTTTCAGGCCGTCGATCTCGCTCAGCAACACGCGCGGATCGACGACGACTCCGTTACCGATGACGCACGTCTTGTCGGAGTGGAGGATCCCCGACGGGATCAGGTGGAAGGCGAAGGTCTCACCGCCGCGGACGATCGTGTGGCCGGCGTTGTTGCCGCCCTGGAAGCGGACGATGGTGGTAGCCCGCTCGGCGAGCAGATCCGTGATCTTGCCCTTGCCCTCGTCGCCCCACTGGGCGCCGACTATGACCACGCCCGGCACTGGCTGAATTCTGACGTGTGCGGGCGACGGGTGCGGTGCGGCAGTCTCGCCTGGTCGCGCCTAGGCGGCGAGGCGGTGATCTTCGCCGTGCATCGGGACCATGCAGCCGTCGCACATCTCGACCAGCCGCGACACCGTGCGCCGGCCGATCTGCTCGATCAGCTCGGCTTCGTCGAGGTTGGTGGTGACGAGGACGGCGCGTTCGGTCTCGTAGCGCTCGTTGATCAGCGCGTAGAGCTGCTCCAGCACCCAGTCGGTCCGTTTCTCGGCGCCGAGGTCGTCGATGTGGAGGAGGTCGACCGTCGTCAGTTTGCGGAACAGCTCCATATAGGAGTCACTGTCCGGACCGGCGTCATAGCTCTGCCGGATCCGGGCGAGGAGTTTCGGCAGCGAGTAGATCGCCACCGTGCGTTTGTGCTCGAGCGCCGCTTTGGAGACCAGCATGCCGAGCGTGGTCTTGCCGGTGCCGGGATCGCCGAAGAGCCAGACCCCGCGTCCGGTCGCCAGGTTCTCCTCGAGCTTCGCGATGTAGGCGCGCACCGCGTCGACCGCCGCCCGCGCCTGGAATTCCCGCGCCATGTCGGAGACCGGCGGGCGATCGAAGGAGACCCCCTGGAAGCGTCGCGGGATCACCGAGGAGACGCCGCGGTTGGCGCTCTTGCGGAGCCGGTCGGCGCGGCAGTCGCAGGGGCGGGCGACGTCCTCGGGGCCGAGGATCCAGCCGTCGCCCTCGCAGATCCCCAGCGGGCAGACCTGGTCCTTGAACGGTTCCGAGCGGGCGAGCGCGGGCATCAGAACTCCGGGCCCGCCGCGGCGGCCTCGTCGTAGGGGGGCCGGTCTTCGCCGACGGGCCGGTCGATCGGCACGTCCTGGCCGCTGTAGTCGGCGAACTTCGGATAGCGGTCGAGGAAGACCAGGTCTTTGGTCGCGATCGGGCCGTTCCTATGCTTGGCGATGATCAGCTGGGCGAGGCCGTCGGGCTCCTCGTCGGGGTCGCGGTAGTAGTCGGCCCGGTAGAGGAAGGCGACGAGGTCGGCGTCCTGCTCGATCTGGCCCGACTCACGCAGGTCGGACAGCTGCGGCTTCGGCGGCGAGCGCTGCTCGGGCGCGCGCGAGAGCTGCGAGATCGCCATCACCGGCACCTGCAGCTCGCGGGCGAGGATCTTCAGCCCACGGCTGATCGCGCCGACCTGTTCTACCCGGTTGGAGCGGGCGTCGTCGGCGCGCATCAGTTGCATGTAGTCGACGATGATCAGCCCGAGGCCACCCCGCTCCTGTTCCTGGGCGTGGAGGCGGCGCGCCTTCGCCCGCAGGTCGAGGATGCCGAGGTCGGAGGAGTCGTCGAACCAGAGCGGCGCCTGCTCGAGTTCGTTGCAGGCGCGGACCACCTTCGGCCAGTCGCGCTGGGAGACCTGGCCCTTGCGAAGTTTGTCGCCGGGGATCCGCGCCCGGCAGGCGATGAAGCGCTGGGCAAGCTCGACCTCGGACATCTCGAGCGAGAAGAAGGCGACCGGTTTATCGCGCTTCACCGCGACGTTTTCGGCGATGTTGGCGACCAGCGCGCTCTTGCCCATCGCCGGGCGGGCGGCGATGATGATCAGGTTGCCGGGCTGGAAGCCGCCGGTTACCGCGTCGATGTCGCGGAAGCCGGAGGGGGTGCCGGTCAGTTCGATCTCGCCGGTCGAGAGCTTCTCGAGGCGGTCGACCTCGTCGTGGAGGATGTCGCCGAGGATCCGGAAGTCGGAGGCCTGCTCTTTGTGGGCGACCTCGAAGAGGAGTTTCTCGGCCCGCTCGGAGAGCTCGCGCGGCTCGCCGTCGCGCTCGTTGACCCAGCCCTGGATCTCCTGGCCCGCGCCGAGCAGCCGGCGCAGCAGCGAGTTCTGTTGGACGATCTCGGCGTAATGCTTGGCGTTGCCGGCGGCGGGGACTTTCGCGGCCAGCTCGGAGACGTAGTGTTTGCCGCCCGCCTGGTCGATCTTGTTGTGCTGGGTCAGCTGCTCGGAGACGCTGAGCTCGTCGACCGGCTTCGAGGCCGAGTAGAGGTCGTGGACCGCGTCGAAGATCGCCCGGTGGCGGTCGAGGTAGAAGTCGTGGGCGTTGAGCTTCACCTCGTCGATGACCCTGGTCAGGGTCGGCTCGGCGACCAGCATCGCGCCGAGGACAGATTCCTCTGCCTCGATGTTCTGCGGGGGTACGTGGGTGGCCGGGGACGGAGGCATCAGGGAATCAGGGATAGACGGTGGAGCGGCGGAAAGGGGAGTCCGCGCGGAGTCCGTGTGGAAGGACAACGATCAAACCAAAGGCGGGGTGCGGGCCGAAGCCGGTCCGTCGCAAATGCCGAGAAAAAGAAATGGCACTTCTGTTGCAGAAGCGCGAGCCTTGCGAGCGGCGTCCGAGGAGAGGGGAGAGCTGAGACGGACCGCGAAGATCGTCCCGCGGGGGGTTGGGCGGAACCGGGAGAAGAGGTGCGACCGGATGCGCCTCGCGGGCGCGTCGGCTATTTCTCCTCGGCGATGATCGTCTTGACCGCGGCGACGTTGCCGTCGCCGAGATCGATCTCGACCATGAAGGTGCCGACCTGGCGCAGCGGCTGGTCGAGTTTCACTTTGCGTTTATCGATCCGCAGGTCGCGGGCGTCGCGCAGGGCGTCGACGATCTGCTGCGGCCCGACCGAGCCGAAGAGGTGGCCGTCCTCACCCGCGCGCTCGTGGATCGTGAGCACGGTTTTGGAGAGCAGGCCGGCGGCTTCGGATTCGCGGGCGATGCGGGCTTCGGCGGCGCGCGCGGCGGCCTCCATGCGGCGCTGAGCTTCCTCGAGCGCGCCGGGCGTGGCGGGCTGGGCCAGTTTGCGCGGGATCAGGAAGTTGCGCAGGTAGCCGGGCGAAACCTCGACCGCGGTGCCGCGCTCGCCGAGGTTCTCGACGTCGGCCAGCAGGATCGCCTGTGCCATCAGCGCTCTCCGACGTACGGCAGGAGCGCGATCTCGCGCGCCCGCTTCACGGCCACCGACAGCTGACGCTGGTGGGCGCGGGAAAGTCCGGTGACGCGGCGGCCGCGGGTCTTCCCCTTGTCGGAGAGGAAGCGGCGCAGCAGGTTCAGGTCCTTGTAATCGACGACCTCGGCGTTGACCCGCGTGTATTTGCGGGGCCGGGCGCGATCGGCGCCACGACGGCCGCCGCGGCGGGCACCCTGGGTCGACGAGTTCTCTCTGGCTCCTCTAGGCATAAGCGACGCGGGGAGACTACAGATATGCGCCGGTCGGCGCCTTCGCGCCGACCGAGCCAGTTGCTAGCGACGGTCGGCGCGAGGCCTTTGCTGCTCAAAAGGGAATGTCGTCTTCCGCGCCGCCGCCCGTCGATACCGGGCCGAAGTCCGATTCGTCGGCGGGGACGTCGCTCTGCGGCGGGCTGTAGGGCTGCTGCTGCTGGCCGCCACCGCCACCGCCGTTGCCGTTCGGGGCGCCGCCGCCGTCGCGGGAGCCGAGGAACTGGACGGTGTTGGCGATGATCTGCACCGCCTGGCGTTTGCCGCTGCCGTCTTTGGCCTCCCACTCACGCCAGTCGAGCCGGCCTTCCACCGCCACCGGGCGGCCGCGGGAGAGGTAGGTCGCGCAGTTGTCGCCCTGGGCGCCGAAGACGACCACGTTGAAGTAGTTGGGCTTGTCGACCCACTGCCCGCTCTGGTCTTTGCGCCGGCTGTTGACGGCGACACGCATCTCGCAAACGGAGGTACCGCCGCCGGTGCTGCGCAGTTCAGGATCCTGCGTGAGGTTGCCGGTGATGACCACCACGTTCACGTTCGAAGCTGCCAAAAGAGTTCACTCCTCTGAAATCGTTGTCTGACTCCCAGTCTAGGCGGGAGGACGGCGCGATCCTCCCCCCCGGCGGGGAGCGTTTTACGGAAAGAGCGGGGCGGCTCTGCGTCGCGGAGGGGTGCTACTCGCCGGCCGGCTCAGCGGCGGCGGCGGGCTCGCGATCGGACTCGCGGTCCTCGCGGGGACCACGGTCACGAGGGCCGTCGCTGCGCTCGCGCGGCCCCGGAGCGGCGACGGCGGGCGGCACGATGCTCGGCGAGTCGGGATCGACCTTGAAGATCCGGAAGCGCAGGACGCCGTCGGCGATCTTCAGGTTGTGGTCGAGCTCACCGAGGAGATCGGTCGGCGCCTCGAAGCGGTACCAGCGGTAGTCGGCCTCGGTGCGCTTGTTGATTTCGTAGGCCATCTTGCGGAGGCCCCAGGAGTTCTCCTGTTTCAGGCTGCCGCCGGCCTCGATCTGCCCACGCGCCTGCTGCGCCAAGGCATCCCTGGCGGGGGCGTCGAGCTGGGGATCCAGCATCAGTACAAGCTCATATTCACGTGGGTCGGGCAAAGCGACGGGGGACCATAGCGGTTTCAGTGCGGCGCGAACTCCTGGCTACCGTCGCCAGGCGTCGATAGGTGCGGAGCGGAGGGTTCCGGAGGAGGTTCGGGGATCGCTTCGGGGACGGTTGGCGGGACGTAGGGCGGGGCCGGGGGAGGGGTCGACCGGGGCACCTTGTCGGGGTCGCGCGTCGGCTTCGCCGCGACCCGATGCCGACGCTTGCTGCCGATCAACGCCTTCGCCGCCGGCGCGTCCCTGACCTTGCGTGGCCGGGACCTCCGCGCGACGTGGACGGTCGCTCGCTGTTTCGCGCGGATCGGCCGCCGGCCGCGGCACGTCGGTCACCGGCGCGGCCTTCGGCAGCCCGACGTCGGCGGAGAGCGGCGGTGGCTCCGGCGCCCGCAGAAGGCTCGGCAGCAGGCGCACCGCGAGCAGGCCGACGAGGGCGATCGCCGCGACCTTCGCGACCCCGCGCCACCTGATCCGTACCTCCGCCATCCCCTTCTAAGGGACGGGAGGGGTGGAGTTCTCCCCCTACAAGGCCGAGAAGGCCCCGCCGTGGCGGACGGCCGGCGCCCTAGGCCCGCGTGCCGCGGGCCTTCTCGATGTCGGCGAGCTGGTCGTCGACCCAGTCGCCCGGGTTGCGGGCGAAGATGATGTCGCGCAGGCCCTGGGCCCACTCGGCCTTCTGCTCGGGGTCCATCGTCAGCGCCCGGTAGATCGTGTCGGCCTGCTCCTGGATGTCGAAGGGGTTGACCGAGAGGACATAGTCCCAGAGCTCCTGGTGGGAGCCGGTGTTCTCCGACAGCATCAGCACGCCGTCGCGCGTATTCACCGCCGGCGCCTCCTTCGCCACCAGGTTCATCCCGTCGAAGATCGCGTTGACCATCAGCAGGTCGTAGTGCTTGTAACGGGCCACCGCGTCGGCGAAGTTCTCGTAGATCTTCAGGTCGATCGGCATCCAGTCGGTGGTCCCGTGGCGATGGTTGACCACCGCGACCAGCGCTTCGATCCGCTCGCGGTACTCGGCGTACTCGGGCACGTCCTGGCGCGAGGGCTGCAGGTGGGCGATGAAGGTGACCTGTTCGCGGAACTCGGGGTGTTGCGTGAGGAAGGTGTCGAAAGCGGTGAACCCGCGGAGCACGTTCTTCGACAGGTCGGCCCGATCGACGCGGATGATCAGGTAGCGCCGCCGCCGCTCCAGCACCTCGCGCTCGGCCTCCGCCACCTCGGCCGAGGCCGCCGCCCGCCGCAGCCGCTCCGCGTCGATCCCCAGCGGGTAGGCCCGCGCCAGCGTCGTGTGGCCGTCGTACCGCACTTCGGCGTTGACGTAGTCGACCTCCGCCCCCTCCAGCAGTTCGTCGCAGCAGCGCAGGAAGTTGATGCAGTACTGGGGGGTGTGGAAGCCGATGATGTCGTTGGCCAGCATCCCGTCGTAGATCGCTTCGCGGATCCGCCGCGGCAGGACGCGCCAGCTGTCCGGCTGCGACCAGGGGATGTGGACGAAGTGGTGCAGGAAGGCGTCCGGGCGCGCTTCGCGGATGAACCCCGGCGCGGTGTAGAGGTGGTAGTCGTGGAGCATCACCAGCGGCTCCTCCTGCCCCTCGATCTGCTTCACCACCGCATCGGCGATGTCCCGATTCACCTGCTGGTAGCCGTAGTCCCAGGCGTCGAGCTCCTCCTGGCGGATGTCCGGCGCGTTCGAGAGGTCCCAGAGGTAGTGCTGGATGAACCAGAGGATCGGGTTGGCGATCACGTTGTAGAAGCGGTCGTAGGCCTGCTGGTCGGACTCGACCATCGCCACCCGGTAGTCGATCCCGTCGATGTCGAGGGAGACCGGGCCGCCCTCTTCTTCGGAGACGACGACGTCCTCCTCGGTCATCGCCGAGGCGATCCAGAGCGCGTCGCG
Organism: uncultured Solirubrobacterales bacterium; assembly: GCA_963791095.1. Lineage (GTDB taxonomy): Bacteria > Actinomycetota > Thermoleophilia > Solirubrobacterales > 70-9 > VAYN01. The sequence continues at coordinate 166,408 of CAWBRE010000019.1, read as the reverse complement.
GTGGGAGACGAGGCCCGACAGCGCCGTGACCAGGCCGCCGCCCCCGCGCCGCACCGTGCGCTCGCCGTCCTCGTCGCGCTCGAACTGGGCCGGGCCGCGGTTGGAGACGATGATCAGGGGCGCGTCAGACACGCCGCGAAGATTACGTCAGGTGTCGAGCCGGTTCAGCAGGTCGAGCCAGTCGCGCAGCAGCCGCGGCGAGAGGAACTCGCGCCGGGCGTGCTCCTTGCCTTCGCGGCCGAGCGTCTTCCCCAGCTCCGGATCGCCGAGGATCTCGAGGCTGCGTTCGGCGCACTCCTCGGCCGAATCGACGAGGAAGCCGGAGACGCCGTTCTCGATCTGCAGCGGGATCCCGCCGACGTTGCCGCCGATCGTCGGCCGGCCCTTCCACAGCGCCTCGGTCACGGTCAGCCCGAAGCCCTCGCGGATCGACTTCTGCAGGCAGACGTCGGACTGCGACTGGAAGGCGTTGACCTCGATCGCGCCGACGTTGTTGAGGTTGCTGAGGATCTTGATGTCGGGATCGTTGTCCGCGTATTCGTACGTTTTCTGGAAGTACTCGCGGCCCTCGGGATCGTCGGAGGCCATCGAGCCGACCATCGCCAACTGCACGTCGGGCACCTTCTCGGTGACCTGGCGGTAGGCGTCGATCACGCCGATCGGGTCCTTCCACGGGTCGAAGCGGCTGACCTGGGTGAGCAGCGGCCGCTCCGGGTCGATCCCGAACTGCTTGCAGATGAAGGCGGCGTCTTCACGCGAGAAGGCCATGTTCTTCGGCGAGAGCGGGTCGATCGCCGGCGGGATGATGTTGACCGCGTCGCGGTGCGCGCCCATGTCCTTGGGCACGTACTGGTCCATGTGCCAGACCGACGCGTCGTACTCTTCGATCAGCGGCAGCAGGCGCTCGATCGGCGCCGGGTTCGGGGTCGAGAGGTCGATGTGGCAGCGCCAGATCCAGTTCTTGCCCTTCTCGCCCGCGCCGCGCCGCAGGCCGATCGGCTGCGGGTCGTGGACGATCACCGCGTCCCACTCGCCTTCGAGGCCGTCGGCGTTCACCTTGTTGATCTCGTCGAAGATCTTCCACTGCTCGTCGGAGAGGGTCTCCGGCGCGCCCTGCAGCGAGTTGTGGAGGAGCTTGGTCGCGTTGAAGAACTCGTCGACGCCGAAGATCACGTGCCAGTGGGCGTCGATCCCGACGTCGCGCATCAGCGGCACGATCGTGTAGAGGATCTCGGAGACGCCGCCGCCGAACGCGGTGGCGCTGACGTGCAGGACCCGTTTGCCCTTCAGCGGCTCGGCGAGCTCGCGGATGCGGTCCATCGTCTCCTTGCCGACGATGCTGCCGTAGTCGGCGAGCGACTTCTGTCCGATGGCGACTTCCTGAAGCACGAGCGGAGTTCTACTAGCCGAAGCGGCCGCGATGTATGCGCGCTCCGCCTCCTGGGCGAAATCGCGCGGGCGCTATTCCGGTTCGACCTGGTCGGGACGCTTGCCGAGCGTCACCTCGACGTCTTCGCGCTTGTCGTCGCGGAGGATCGTCAGCTTGATCTTTTCGCCCGGCTCCTTTTCGTCGATCAGCCTGATCAGCGAGTCCGGTTCGGACACTTCCTGGCCTTCGATTTCGACGATCACGTCACCGCCGGTTTCGTATTCGGCCGCCTGGAACTGGATCTGCCCGGTCGCGCCGCGCAGCCCCGCCTTCGCCGCCGGGCCGCCCGGCACGACGCTGGCGATCAGCGCGCCGAATTCGGTGTCGAGCCCCAGCTTCTGCGCCAGCTGCGGGTAGAGCGGCTCGGTGGAGACGCCGAGGTAGGCGTATTCGGCGTGCCCCTTTTCACGAAGCTGCTCGACCGAGTGTTCGATCAGCGAGATCGGCACCGCGAAGCCGACCCCGTCGTTGGCGCCGGAGCTGGTCTCGATCTGCTCGTTGATCCCGACGACCTTGGCGTTTTCTTCGAGCAACGGGCCGCCGGAGTTGCCGGGGTTGATCGAGGCGTCGGTCTGGATCGCGCCCTCGATCTGGAACTGGGTCAGCGACTTGACCGAGCGGTCGGTGGCCGAGACGACCCCGACCGAGAGCGAGCGCAGCTCGCCGAAGGGGCTGCCGATCGCCGCCACCGGCTCGCCGACCTTGAGCGCGCTGTCGTCGCCGAGCTGCAGCGGGTGGAGGGGGAAGCCTTCCGGTTCGACCTTCAGCAGGGCGACGTCGGCGAACGGGTCGAAGCCGACGATCTTCGCTTCGAGGACGTTGCGGTTCTCGAATTCGACGAAGACTTCGGAGGCGGCCTTGCGGGTGCCGCTCGATTCGTCGGTGACCACGTGCGCGTTGGTGACGATTTCGCCGTCCGGGTCGAGCACGAAGCCGGAGCCCTCGGCGCCGCCGGCGCTGCCGTAGACGGCGCGGATCGTGACCACGCCGGGCACCGCCTCTTCGTAGATGCGGGCCGCGTTGAAGCCCGGCGAGGCGGTCTCGATCGCCACTTCGGGGAGCGGTTCGCCGGATTCCGGCGATTCGGTCGAGCCGCCGGCTTCGGCCTCGGGGGAGCCGCCGCTTTCGGTGGTCGAGTTGGACCCTTCGTCGGCCTTGTCCTTGAAGATCACCGTCGAGCTGCCGCTGCCGCAGCCGGCGAGCAGGGCGAGCGCCAGCGCTGCCGCCAGCAGCAGGAGCGCCGCGGAGGCGGCGCGACGGGTGCGGGGCTGGAACCTCACTGCGGGGCCTTGACCAGCGGGCGCGGCGGCGCCGCCGCGGTGGGGCGGGCCTGCGGCAGCTCCAGCGTGAAGGCGGTGAAGCGACGGCTCGAGCTGATCGTGATCCGCCCGTCCATCCGCTGCGCCAGCTCGGTCGCGATCGCCAGCCCGAGGCCGGAGCCGCCGGAGGAATCGCCGGTGTAGAAGCGCTCGAAGATCCGTCCCTGTACCCGCTGCGGGATGCCGGGACCCTGATCGCTGACGATCAGCTCGGCATGGCGGCGGTTGGAGGAGTTGGCGGTCACGGATATTTCGGTGCCCTCGGGCGTGTGCGTGAGGGCGTTGTCAAGCAGGATACGAATGATCTGCCGTACCCGTTCACGGTCGGCCAGCGCGGTCACCGGCCGTGCGGCCGTGCGCAGCTGCAGGCGCGAGCCGTGCGCCTCGGCGCGGGGGCCGAACTCGCGGGCCGCCTCGCGGGCGAGATCGCCGAGGTCGACGCTGCCCGCGCTCATCGCCATCGCCCCGGCGTCGAGCTGGGAGAGGTCGAGGAGATCGGTGGTCAGCTTGGTCAGCCGCTGGATCTGCTGGCGCATCGTGCGGACGAACTCTTCCCGCTCGGCCGGGCTCGGGTCCTCCTCTTCGAGCAGCTCGACGAAGCCGCCGATGCTGAAGATCGGCGTGCGCAGCTCGTGCGAGGCGTTGGCGATGAACTGTTTGCGGGCGATGTCGAGCTCGGCGAGGCGCCGCTGCATCTCGTTGAAGGTGCGGGCGAGCGGGGCGAGCTGGCCGACCGAGGCGACCGGGATCGTCGTCTCGAAGTTCCCGTCCGCGACTTTGCGCGCCGCGTCCTGCAGGCGGCGCACGTTCCCGGCGGCGATCGTCGCGTAGTACCAGCCGATCGCCAGGGCGATCGCGGCGGCGATCAGCCCGCCGACGACGATCTGCTCTTTGACCTGGCCGAGGCCGGAGCCGGAGCCGCCGATCGCGACCACGTAGATGTAGACGATCGCGACGGTGCCGAGGCAGATCCCGACCGTGGTGAGGGCGATGCGCCCGCCGAAGCGGATCGGTCGCAGGCGCCGCCGCAGCATCTACTCGACGAAGCGGTAACCGACTCCGCGCACGGTGAAGAGGAACTGCGGCTCCTTGGGATCGCGCTCGAGCTTCTCGCGCAGGTGCCGGATGTGGACGTCGACGGTGCGCGGGTCGCGGTACTCGGAGTCGCCCCAGACGTGCTCGAGCAGCGTCTCGCGGGTGAGCACCCGGCCGGGCGAGCGGGCGAGCGCGCCGAGGATCTCGAACTCGACGTAGGTGACGCGGATCTCCTCACCGGCCAGGGTGACGAGGCGGCGGTCGAAGTCGATCTTCAGGTCCTCGTGGACGATCGGGCCACTGTCGAGGGGCTCGGTGCCCGGGCCCGCCATGCGCGAGCGGCGGAGCGCCGCTTTGACCCGGCTGCGGAACTCGCGCATCGAGAAGGGCTTGGTGATGTAGTCGTCGGCACCGACCTCGAGCCCGGCGACCTTGTCGGACTCGGAGCCTTTCGCGGTCAGCATGATGATCGGCACCTGGCTGCGGGCGCGCAGCTCGCGGCAGACTTCGACCCCGTCGCGGCGGGGCAGCATCAGGTCGAGGACGACCAGGTCGAAGCGGCCTTCGTCGAAGCGCTGCAGGGCCTCCGTGCCGTCCAGCGCGGACGTCACGTGGTAGCCCTCCTTGCGCAGGGGATAGCTGAGCAGCGTCTGAATCGACTGCTCGTCGTCGACGAGGAGAATGCGGGCAGACCCATTTGCCACAGCTAGAAGGGTAATCCGCTTTGGAACGCGAACGTACCTGGGTGCCCTTGAATCTCCGGACACACGTCCGGATCATTCCTTGGACACATGTGCGACTACCTGATACTAAGGATCTAACTGGGCAGGTCGATAATGAACTCGATGAAGTCAACGGAAATCAAGAACCTCGTCGAATCCGGCAGCTACAAGCCGGATCCGTCCCGCGTCGCCAACGCGATGCTGCGCCGGCGCGGCGTCCGCGAGCTGCTTACCGGCGCTTACGCGAGCGCAGCTGATCGTAGCCACGGCTCGGCGCAGCTCCGCCACCGGGCAGCCTGACTTCCGCGCGTCCCCGCGCGTCCTCGGCTGCCTCGACCTTCCCGATGACCGTCAGCGGCGTCCCCGCCGCGGCCAGCGCCTCGCGGGCCGAGGCGAGCGCCGCGGGCGGCAGCGCGGCCAGCAGCTCGTAGTCCTCGCCGCCGGAGACGGCGAGCTCGAGCGGCTCGCGGCCCGCGGTCGCGGCGACGATCTCGACCCCGCGGGCGAGCGGGATCTTCTCGGCGTCGATGACGAGCAGCGCGGCGCTCGCGGCGGCGATGTGGCCCGCGTCGCCGGCCAGCCCGTCGGAGATGTCGATCATCGCCGTCGCGCCCGCCGCGGCGAGCGCCGACCCGGCGGCGAGGCGCGGGGTCGGGTCGAGCTGGCGGCGGCGGAGCGCGTCGGCGGACGCGAGGTCGAGGCGCGGACCGGACGGGCGTTCGGGTAGATCGGGTCCTCCCGGCACCCGCTCGCCCGCGCCGAAGGCCTTTGCGGCCAGATCGGTGTCCTCCAGCAGCAGCAATCCCGCGGCCGCGCCGCCGAGCTCCCCGGTCACGACCAGCACGTCGCCCGGGCGGGCGCCGGAACGGGTGACGAGGTCCTCCGGGCGGGGGGCGTGGCCGACCACGGTCACCGCCAGGGTGAGCGCCGGCGCCCGGGTGAGGTCGCCGCCGGCGAGCGTCGTCCCGGTCTCCCGCGCCACCGCGGCGAGGCCCTCGCCGAGCTCGAGCAGCTCCGGCTCGCCGAGCTCCTCCGGCGCCCCGAGCACCACGTAGGCCTCGCCCGGCTCCGCTCCCATCGCCGCCAGGTCGGAGAGCGCGGTGGAGAGCGCCTTGCGGCCGATCTGGCGCAGCGAGGCGGTCTCGCGGCGGAAGTGGACCCCCTCGACCAGCGCGTCGACCGAGGTCGCGGTCGCCCCGCCGGGCACCGTGATCGCGGCGTCGTCGCCGCTGCCGAGCCGCACCCTCGCGCCCGGCTCCGGCAGTCGTTCGCGCAGCGCCGCCAGCAGCTCGAACTCACCCATCGGCTGACTATCCCAGAAGGTCGGCGGCCCACAGCGGCGCGGAGGCTCTGCGGCAGTCACTAACCTGACGCGGAGTGGAGAAACGCCCACCACTCCTCCACCGACTCGGCGAAGCAGGCGCGCGATTCGGGACCCGACCGCCCCGCAGCAAAGGGGTGCGCCTTGCGCTGCAGATCGGGCTCGCGGTCGTCGTCTTCGGCTTCCTCGTCCTGACCGTCATCGACCAGTGGTCGGAGATCCAGAGCGAAGGCGTCCACTTCCACGTCCTCTGGCTGATCCCGGCGCTGATCATCCTGCTGCTCTACTACTTCATGGCGGCGTTCGGCTGGGACCTGATCCTGCGCAGCCTCGGCTACCGAATCGGCTTCGGACAGGCGCAGGTGGCCTGGGGGCAGCCTCTGCTGGCCCGCTACGTGCCGGGCAGCATCCTCTACATCCTCGGGCGGGTGCTGCTCTCCGAGAAAGTCGGGGTCCCGCGGCGGATCACGGTGGCGTCGATCGTCTACGAACAGGCGATCTCGGCGACCTCGGCGATCGTCGTCGCGGCCTACTTCATCATCAAGCACCCCGATCTGCAGGACCTGCCGGAGCGCTGGGCGGTGCTGCTGTTGATCCCGCTGGCGGTCGTGATCCTGCACCCGAAGGTCTTCGGCAAGCTCTCCACCAAGCTGCTGCGCGCCTTCGGCCGCGACCCGCTGCCGGTGGTGATGTCGCTGCGCGACGTGATCGCGCTGATCGTCTACTTCTCGCTGATCTGGATCGTTGTCGCCTTCGGCATCTACAGCGTCGCCCGCTCGGTCACCTTCATCCCGACCAGCGACATCCTCCTGGTCGGCTCGGCCCAGGCGATCGGCTACTTCGCCGCGCTGGTGACGCTGGTCGCCCCGGCCGGGCTCGGGGTGCGCGACGCGGCGTTCGCCTGGGCGGTGAAGGCGGCGCTGCCGGGCCGCAGCTTCGCGGTCGGCTCGCTGATCTCGATCGCGGTGCGCGGCGTGATGACGGTGTCCGAATTGCTCTACGTCGCGATCGTCACGGCGATGGGCCGGCGCGAGGAGTGGTCGATCCACACCGGCATCCTTCACGCCTCGCCGGAGGAGCAGAAGGAGATGGACACCGAAGAAACCCGCGCCCACACGCCGGAAATCCTCTGACCCCGGACGAAAGACGCTGAGCGTCGGCTAGAGCGGGATGCGGGCGCCGAGCTGGTAGGCGGTGAGGGCGAGGAGGACGAAGGCGAGCGCGCGGTCGCGGGCGACGGCGGCGAGCGGCAGCGGCCAGACCAGGTACCAGGGCAGGAGCCAGGAGGTGGCGAGGAGGAGCCCGGTCCCCGCCCAGGCGGCGGCCCGGATCCAGTCGGCGCCGCGCCAGGTGCGGACCAGGAGCCAGGCGACCGCGGCGCCGAAGATCGCCAGCGCCGCCACCCGCACCGCGCCCTCGTCGATCCCGCCGAGGCGGGCGAAGGTGACCGGGATCGACATGTAGCTCGTCCGCCCCTGGTTTTCCCCGGCGAGCCCGAAGGCGTGCAGCCACTCCCAGCCGAATCCGAGGTAGCCGGCGAGCCCGAGGACCACGGCGGCGCCGAGCGCGCCGAGCACGAATCCCCGCAGCGGCCCGCGCCCCCTCCGCCCCTCCGTGTTGGTGGGCCGAAAACTCCAGACATGCTTGAGTTTTCGGCCCGTCAACCTTGAGTCGCGGGCGGCGGCGGCGAGGGCGAAGGGGGCGACGAAGAGGCTCGAGGACTTGATCGCGGCGCTCGCGATCAGGGAGGCGCCGGCGCGCGGCCTCGCGGCGGACGACCAGGGCGGCGACGCCGAGCATCGCGAGGAGCATCGCCAGGCCGTCGTTGTGGGCGCCGCCGACCACGTGGACGAGGACGAGCGGGTTGAGGGCGACGAAGGCGGCCGCCCGGGCCGGGTCGACGCCGCGCCAGATCGCGAGGCGGGAGACGACCCAGGCGAGGCCGAGGACGCTCGCCGCGGCGACCGCCTTCAGCACCGCGACCGCGAGCCAGATCGGCAGCCAGGCGAGCGGATAGGTGGCGAGGGTGAATAGCGGGCCGTAGGCGCTCGGCGTTTCGGTCCAGGTGACCTGGGCGAAGGCGGGATCGGTGGGGGCCGCGTCGGGGGCGTTGACGTAGGGGTCGAGGCCGTGGTGGACGCCGAGGCGGGCGTAGTCGAGGTAGCTGAAGGCGTCGTGGGAGAGGAGGACCGGGGCGCAGGCGAAGGCGAGGACGGCGACCACGATCAGCGCCCCGATCGCCCGCCCGCCGATCCGCGGCGCCAGCGCGAGCACGCCGAGGTAGGCGAGGAACCCCGCCCAGATCAGGCCGAACGCAAGCCCCGCGTCGATGCGCCGCTACTCCACCAGGTTGATGGGCCGAAAACCCGTCATATGGTCCGGTTTTCGGCCCACCAACACCATGGCCCGCGACGGCTCCGCGTTGACGGGCCGAAAACTAGACGTATGGGCAAGTTTTCGGCCCACCAACACCGAGGGGTCATTCGGGGGCCGCTTCGCCGCCGCCGACGCCGGGGGTCGGGCCGCCGTCCTCGCCGGGGAGCGGGGGGGCCGGGGCGGGTTCCTGTCCCACGCCGGGGGCGTAGGCGTTGGGGTCGTAGCCGCCGACGCTGCTCTGGCCCGCCAGTTCTTCGCCCGGTTCGCCGGGGCCGCCTTTGCCTTTCTTCGTTTTCGACCCCTCGGTCCCCGGCGCCGCGGCGGTGAACTGGCCGTAGCCGGGCGCCCATTCGATTTCTTCTTCGGGTTCTTCGAATTCCTCGCAGGGGATCGCCGCGCCTTCGTAGACGCCGTGCCAGATTTCCGCCGGGAAGGTGCCGCCGAAGACGGTGATCCCGTGCACGCTGGTCATCGAGATCGCGTTCGATTCGGGGTAGCCGACCCAGACCGCGGTCGCCAGGTTGGGCTGGTAGCCGGAGAACCAGGCGTCGGTCTCGTTGTCGGTGGTCCCGGTCTTGCCCGCCTGCCCGAGGCAGCCGGTGTAGGCGGCGGTACCGGTCCCTTCGGTGATGTTGTCGTGCAGGAGTCGCGTCACCTGCCAGGCGATCGCCGGGCTGAGGACGCGCGTCGGCTGCGCGCCCTGCGGGTGTTCGACCTTGCCGCCCGGCCGCACCACCTTGGCGATCGACACCGGCCGGTGGCGGATCCCGCCCGCGGCGAGGGTGGCGTAGGCGTCGGCGAGTTCGAGCGGGCTGACCCCGTACTTGAGCCCGCCGATCCCTTCCGCGGGAAGCCCCTGCAGGGGGGTCGTGATCCCCATCGACTTCGCCGTCGCGGCGACGTTCTCCGGCCCGACGTCGAGGTCGAGCTGGGCGAACACGGTGTTGTCGGAGGTGACCGTCGCCTGCTGCAGGTTGATCGTCCCCTGGTAGCCCTCGTCGGCGGTGTGCACTTCCCAGTGTCCCCACTCCGGCAGGTTCAGATCCAGCGGCTTCGATTCGTAGTAGGTGTCGTAGGGGTCGATGCCCTGCTTGATCGCGGTGGTGAGGACGAAGGCCTTGAAGGTCGAGCCCGGCTGGCGGTGCCCTTGGGCGGCGAGGTTGAACTGGTCGTCGGCGTAGTCGGTCGAGTTGACCATCGCCCGCACGTCGCCGTTGCGGGGGTCGATCGAGACGAAGGCCGAGGCCGGGTCGGTCGGTTCGTAGAGCGCCCCGGCGATCGCCGCGCGGCCGACCCGCTGCAGCCCGGGCGAGAGCGTGGTGTGGACCTGGAGCCCGCCGCGGCGCACCGTTTCCGCCCCGTAGCGGCCGATCAGCAGGTGTTCGACGTAGTCGAAGAAGTAGGGCTCGCGGTGGGCGAAGTAATCGTGGGAGGGACTCAGTCCCAGGTCATGCTTTTCCAGCTTGCGGGCCGTCGGCGGGGTCAGGTAGCCGAGCTTCGCCATCTTCTGCAGCACCTCGTTGCGCCGCGCTTTCGCCGCCTTCGGGTTCAGCAGCGGGTTGTACTCCGACGGCGCCTGGGGGAGGCCGGCGAGCAGCGCCAGCTGCGCCGTGTCGAGCTTCCCGACCGGCTTCGAGAAGTAGATCCGCGCCGCCGCCCCGACCCCGACCGCGGTCGACCCTTCGACCGTCCCGTAGGTCGCGGTGTTCAGATACTGGGCGAGGATCGCGCGTTTGGAGTGGTGTTCGGAGTACTCCAGCGCCAGTTTTGCTTCTTCGATCTTGCGTTCGATCGTCTTCTTCGGGTGGGTGATGCAGAGGTTGCGGACCAGCTGCTGGGTGATCGTCGAGCCGCCCTCGACCGCTTCGCCCGCTTCCAGGTCGGCGACCCCGGCGCGCAGGATGCCGAGCGTGTCGAGGCCGCCGTGCTGGTAGAAGCGCTGATCCTCGATCGCCACCGTGGCGAGCTCCAGCCGCTTCGGGATCTTCGCCGCCGCCACCGGGGCGCTCGCTTCCGGGGAGACGATCGCGCCCAGGCGCTCGCCGTTGGCCGCGTAGATGACCGAGTTGCCGTGCTTCTCGGCGGTCTTGCAGCTGGCCAGGGAGGGGGCGTCGGCGGCGACGTTCAGCACCCAGGTGGTCACCCCGATCACGGCGATCGCGATCAGCGCGAGGAAGACCCCGGCGACGATCGCCACCTTGGCCCCGATGCTCCCGCGTCGCCGCTGCCGACGCCGACCCCGCTGCGTCATGCCCCAGACCATAAGGGGAGGGCCTCGCCGCGAGGCACCCCACCGCGCTCAACGTGCCGCCTTCGCCGGCCGCCCCTGGCCCTCCGGCTCAGGCGTGCGTTTCTGCCCCGGCGTGGTTGTGGACGATCCCTTCGACCAGCATCTGGTTGGGGATCACGACCCGGCTGCCGTCTCCGGGATCGACGTAGGTGTAGGAGAGCGTGATGTCGACGACCCGGCCCTCGCGGTCTTCGAAGCTGATCCGATCGCCGATCCGGATCGGCTGGGTGATCGCGATCAGGACGCCGGCGATGATGTTGGAGATCGTGTTCTGAGCGGCGAAGCCGATGATCAGGCCGAGCACCGCGGTCGAGGCGAAGATCCCGGCCGCCAGCCGGCCCAGCGAGGTGAACTGGGCGAGGACGATCGCGGCGACGACGAGGATCGCGGCGAGCAGCAGCAGCCGGCGCAGGATCGTCAGGCGCGTCTTGGTGGAGCGGGAGACCTGGGAAACTGCCGGCGACATGGAGGCCAACCTAGTCGGCGACGGTGTCGCCAAACCGAAGCGGACTTTCCCTTACTCCAACTGGGGGCCGTGGGCGGCGGTGCTCGGGGTGCTCGCGGCGCTCGCGGTGGGGATCTTCCTCGCCGTGCCGGCGCTGTTCCTCGGCGCCCAGGAAGGGAAGGTCGAAGCGCGCTTCCCGCCCGGCTTCACCACCTCGGCCAGCTTCGACAAGGGCGACGCGAGCGCGATCGCGGTCGACCCGCGGAACCACAGCCTCTACGCCGACCACGAAAACGAAGTGCGCGTCTTCGGCGCGGGCGGCGAAGAAATCGAAGTCGAATCCGGGCTCGAACTCGAGGACTCCCAGGGCCTCGCCTTCGATGAATTCGGCAGCCTCGCCGTCACCGAGCAGGCTGCTCGGCGGATCACCGTCCTCCCGGTCTCGGCCAAGGGGGAAACCGAACCCCGGCAGACGATCGACGCGGCCGATCTGCCGGCTGGGCTAGGCGACTTCGAACCCGAACGCCTCGTCTTCTCCGGCGGGCACGAAGAGGGCGAGCTTTCCGTGATCGACGTCGGCGACGATCAGGTGCTGCGCGTCGACACCGACGGCAGCTACCGCGGCAAGTTGCCGGTGGGAGAAAGCCCCGCCGGGTCCTTCGACTTCGGCTCCGACGACAACGACATCGCGGTCGATCGAGCCGACCATCCCGGCGGTGGCGTGGTCTACGTCCTGTCCGGCAAGGGCGACGGCACCGTCTGGGCATTCGCCCGGAGCGGACGCTTCCTCTGGGAAATGAAGCCTGAATCCGGCGATGAATTCGCGGCGCTGACCGTCGACGACGCGGGCCACCTCTGGATCGCCGAACCCGATGGCGACCTGTACGAATACGAAGCCCCTGGCAGCTCGGCAAGGTCCCACCACACTCCCGCGCGGACCGGCCGCAAGATCGCCGCCGGGGACGAAGTCACGGCGGTCGAATTCTCCGGCGGCCACCTCTTCGTCGCCCGCGAACTCGACGACTCGCTCGACACGCTCGGCAACGTCCTCTCCCAGATCGCCACCGCGCTCGGCTTCCTGCTGGTGCCGATGGCGCTCGCCGCGATGCGCGGCGCCCGCGGCCCGCGGGAGATCTTCGCCCGCCTCGGCATCCAGGCGTTCCGGCCGTCGGCGCTGAAGTGGATGGGGCTGACCGTCGTCCTCTACCTCGCCTTCAACATCTTCTACTCGGCGGTGATCACCGAACCGCACCAGCAGGACATCGCCAAGGGGTTCGGGACGATCCCGATCCAGATCCTCCTGATCGTCGTCGCCGCGCCGGTGAGCGAGGAGATCTGCTTCCGCGGGATGCTCTTCGGCGGCCTGCGGGAGAAGCTGCCGCGGATCGTCGCGGCGCTCATCTGCGGGCTGATCTTCGGCGCCCTCCACGCGCTCACCGGGGTCACCGCGGTGCCGCCGCTGATCGTCTTCGGCTTCCTGCTGGCGCTGCTCTACGAGCGGACCGGCTCGATCCTGCCGGGGATGATCCTGCACATGCTCAACAACATCGTCGCCCTCGGCAGCCAGTGAGCACCTCTAGAACCGGGTTTGCGAGTACGATTCCGCGCGTGATCCGCCGCCTCGCCCTCGCCGTCGGAGCCGCCGTGCTCCTCGCGGCGCCCACCGCCGCCGCGGCCGCGCCCGGCAAGGAAGCCGGTCAGGGACAGAAGCCGACGAAGCCGGTGGCGAAGCCCGAAGTGCCAGGGGCGACGGTGAAGATCGACGTCGGCGGCCTGCACGGCGGCAAGGCGACGATCCTCGACACGGTCCCGGTCACCGGAACGGTGTCGCCCTACGTCGAAAGCCAGCACGTCGAAGTCAGCTTCTACCTGAACGGCAAGCAGGTGGCCGGCCGCCAGGTGGCGATCAAGCCGGGGCCGAACGGGACCGGCACCTTCGAATCGAGCGTCGTGGTCAGGGAAAGCGGCAAGTACGCGGTCTCGGCCAAGCACGTGGCGACCCCGAACCTGGGCGCCGACTCGACCGTGCGCAAGAGCTGGACGGTCACCTTCCCGAAGCTGAACCGGGGCGAATGCAGTGACGTCGTCGGCGCCTTCAAAGGCCACCTGGCGAAGATGGGCTACGTCAGCGGCGGCGGCAAGTGCTTCACCGCGCGGCTCGGGCGCGAGGTGCTCGCCTACCGCAAGGTCAACGACATGGACCGGACCAAAAAGGCCGGCCCGGGGCTGCTCCAGTCGGTCTTCGCCAACCAGGGCGGCTACCACGTCAAGTACCCGGACGCCGGCGAACACGTCGAGGCGCCGCTCGCCAAGCAGGTGCTGGTGCTGATCAAGGACGGCAAGCCGTTCGCGATCTACCCGATCTCCTCCGGCAAGCCCTCGACGCCGACGATCACCGGCCACTACGAGTTCTACCGCCAGGAACCGGGCTACAACTCGGAGGGGATGTACTACTCCTTCTACTGGCACAACGGATACGCGGTCCACGGCTACCACGAAGTCCCCGACTACGCCGCCAGTCACGGCTGCCTGCGGACCTTCATCGCCGACCAGCCGCGGATCTACGAACAGCTGCACTACGGCGAGAGCATCTACGTCTTCTAGGCGCGTAGAGTGCGCGCCTGATGCCTGACCTCGCTGCCGCCAAGGAGACGCTGCTCGCGGAGCTGCGCGAGCACTCGCTGGTGATCGGCGAGGTGACGCTGTCGAGCGGGGCTACGGCCCAGTACTACGTCGACGCGCGGCGGGCGCTGATGCGGCCGGAGGGCTTCCGCGCGGCGGGCGCGCTGATCGCGGCGGTGGCCCACGAGGTCGGCGCCGAGGCGGTCGGCGGGCCGGCGACGGCGGCGATCGCCCCTTCCTGTGCGGCGCTCGCGGTGCCCGCCGGGGACGACCTGGTCGCCTTCTTCGTCCGCGGCGAGAAAAAGCAGCACGGGCTGCAGCGCTGGGTCGAGGGCCCGGTCGAGCCGGGCGCCAAGTGCCTGATCGTCGAGGACACGGTGACCACCGGCGGCTCGACCGCGAAGGCGATCGAACGCTGCCGCGAGGAGGGCCTCGAGATCGTCGGCGTCGTCGCCGTGGTCGACCGCCTGGCGGGCGCCGCCGAGCTGATCGAGGCCGCCGCCGAGGCGCCCTACCGCGCCCTCTGCACGATCGACGAGCTCTACCCCGAGCGGCCCGACCGCTCCTAGGGGCTCCCGCGCCGTGCCAGCCGAGCCCGACGCCGTCGAGATCCGCGTCGTCGCCTGCCTGGTCGAGAAGCAGCGGACGACCCCGGACGTCTACCCGCTGTCGCTGAACGCCCTGCGGCTCGCCTGCAACCAGTCGACCAACCGCGACCCGGTCGTCGACTACGACGAGCAGACGGTCTCCGACGCCCTGCGGCGCACCGCGCTGCGCGGCTGGACGCGCCTCACCAGCGGGGCGGGATCGCGGGCGCGCAAGTACCGCCAGCTGTTGGACGACGCGCTCGGCCTCGACTCCGGCGAGCTGGCCGTGCTCGCGGTGCTGATGCTGCGCGGGGCGCAGACGCCGGGCGAGCTGAAGCAGCGGACCGAGCGGCTCGAGGGCTTCGCCGACCTGGCCGCCGTGCAGGAGGTGCTCGAGCGGCTGATCGGGCGCGGCTTCGTGATCCGCCACCCGCGCCGGCCGGGCCAGAAGGAGGACCGCTTCGAGCAGGTGGTCGGCGGCGACGACGCGGTCGAGTTGGTCCCGGACCCGGGCGCCGCCCCCGAGCCGCGGTCGACCTCCGTTAACCCGGACGGAGCGCGGTCGACCTCCGTATCGGATGGCTTAACGCAGGTCGACCGCGGTCGCGAGGGGTTAACGCAGGTCGACCGCGCTCCGTCGGTCGAGGAGGAGACGAAGCGGCTCGACCGGCTGGAGGCCGACCTGCTCGAGCTGAAAGGCGAGATCGCGCGCCTGCGCGAGGCGCTCGGCGACTAGCTCGCCGCCGGCTCGGTCCGACCGCCGCGGCCGACTAGCGCCGCGCGGCCCGCCGGGCGGCGGGCGATTCCAGCGGCACGCCGACCGTTCGCTGCCCGCCCGGGATCGCGGCGACCAGCAGGGTCCGCAGCCTGCCGCGTTCCTGCAGCAGTTTGCGCCCGCCGGTCGAGAGCGGCAGCACGAAGCGGTGCCAGGTCGCTCCCTGCAGATGGAAGGTGCGCTGGGCGAGCGAGCGGGTCACGGCGTGGATCCGCGGCGCCCTGTGGCGGCGCGGGGTCGCCACCCTGTAGGTGGTGCGGAGGCCGAGGTGGCCGGGGCATTCGGTCCCGGCGGGGAATTCGCAGGTGACGTTGACGGCGATCCCGGCGCGGGTCGCGCGCAGGCCGGAGAGGGCGAGCGCGACCGGGATCGTCGTCGTCCGGCAGCCGAGCAGGCGATTGGCGCCGAGCGCCACGTTGACCGCGTAGACGCAGATCGGCTCGGGGCCGGACTTGATCGTGAAGAAGCTCGTGTCGAAGCCGTGGTTCGGCCCGGCGCTCCGGTGGGAGGCGGCGACGTCGGTGCGGGCGAGGTTCGCGACCTGTCCCAGTTCGAAGGTTTCGACGCCTTTCTGGCCTTCGCGCCCGCCGACGACGACGTTGATCGAGAGCGGTTCGGTCGGCGCGTCCGGGTCGAGCGCCCAGCCTTTCACCCGGACCGTCCCTTTGGCCGGGGCGCCGGTCACTTCGAGCGAGCCGATCGGGTCCGATTCGCCGACCGGCGGCGTGCCGACCCCGACCGTCGCCCCGTCGACGTAGTCGCTGTCGATGTTGATCGTCACCCCGCCGTAGGTGTCGTCATGGCCGCCGCGGAACTGGTGGATGCGCTGGTGGTTCGGCCAGGCGGTCGAGGGCACCGCCGAGTCGAGCGTGTTTTCCTGGTTGTTCCAGTTGGCGATCCAGATGTTGTCCGGGGAGCTGTAGGCGGTGCCGTACTGGTTGGCGAGGTCGACGATCCCGGAGCCGCTCGAGGAGTAGACGCCGGAGACGTAGCCGAGTTCGTGGAGCTTGTCCGTCCACGCTTCGAGGAAGGTGAGGACGGCTTTGGTGGCGCTGGTGGTCGGCGAGTAGGACTCCATGTCGAAGTAGATCGGGCTGCCCGCGCCGATCCCCAGCGCGACCGCCTCGGCGACCGCGTCTTCGGCCGCCGCCGCGCCCTGGCTCCCGGCCGCGACCGTGGTCAGCTTGGCGCAGCTGCTGCAGCTCGAGGTCGGCGCCTGCAGGCCGACGTAGGTGAGGATCAGGTGCCAGCCCGCGGTGGTCTGGGCGCTGACCCAGCTGGCGCTCAGGTTCGGCTGCGAGCAGGCGCTGTTTTCGCCGCCGATGTAGATGCCGACGCCGCGGAACGGCGATTCGGCCCAGGCCGCCATCGCCTTGCTCGAGGGGGTGCTGCAGGTGTCGAAGCCGAGCCCGGTGAAGACCGAGCCGCCGACCGAGGCGGTGGCCGCGCGGCTGGCAGAGGCGCGTGCGGCGCTGGGGCGGGGACGCGCCTCGTGCGGCGCGACCACGATCGCGCGGCGCTTGCCGAGGATCGGCCCGGCCGGGCACCGCTGTTCGGTCGAGGGCCCGCCGAGGTAGACGACCCGGCGGTCCAGGCGCACGCAGGTCCGCGAGTGGGCGCCGACCCGGACCACGCGGTAGCCCTGGGGCACGTGGATCGCCCGCCCTTCGAAGTGCACGCTGTGCCCGCCCGCGGCCTGGGCGTGCGCAGGGCCGAGCGCCGCCGCGAGGGCGGCGAGGAGCAGCAGGGCGCCGAGCAGAAAATCGGCGCGCAGACGTTTGCCGGGTCCGGAGATCACGGGCATCAGTCATTAAACGGGTCTCGGGCGTCGAAGTTGCTCCCGTCGGGTGACCGGCAAGCTCGATTGCCGAGCGAGAGCGGCCGGATACAGTTCGCGCCATGACGACGACGCCGAATGACATGAATGACTTCAACGCCGCGGTGATCGAGGAGTTCCGTGCCAACGGGGGCACCGCCGGCGGCGTGTTCGAGGGCAAACCGCTGCTCCTCGTGCACAACGTCGGGGCCAAGTCGGGGACCGAGTTCGTCACCCCGCTGGTCTACCTGGCCGACGGCGACAACTGGGCCATCTTCGCCTCCAAAGGCGGCGCGCCCAACAACCCCGGCTGGTACCACAACCTGAAGGCGAACCCCGCGGTCTCGATCGAGGTCGGCACCGACACCGTCGAGGTCACCGCCGAGGAGGCCACCGGTGAGGAGCGCGACCGCCTCTACTCGATCCAGGAAGAGCAGCAGCCGCAGTTCGCCGAATACGCGCAGAAGACCGACCGGAAGATCCCGGTCATCGTCCTCAAGCCGCGCGGCTAGCGGCGCGTTCGGCGCCTAGCGCCCGGTGCCGCGCAGGTCGCCGATCCCGAGCGAGCCTTCGCTCGGGGGCGCCGCCGCGGGCGGGCGCCTCCGCGTCCTCGGGCGCCGCGACCGTCGGGTCGTCGAGGAAGTCGGCGCTCGGCACGAAGAAGAGGTTGCCGGTCTGGGCGGTGGAGAAGTCGAGGAGGCGGTCGTGGGTCGCTTCGCCGAGGCCGAGGAACATGTTCTCCAGCATCTGCTCGGTGACCGCCGGGGTGCGCGCGTAGGCGATGTAGAAGGTGCCGAACTCGCCTGAGCCGACCCGGCCGAACGGCATGTTGAAGCGCATGATCTGCTGCTCCTCGCCGTCCTCGTCCTCGATCACGTTCAGCGTCAGGTGCGCGTCGGGCGCCTTGTCCTCGTCGGCGAACTCGACGTCGTCCAGTTTGGTGCGGCCCATCGCCGCCTCCTGCTGCTCGACCGTGAGCGCGTTCCAGGCATCGAGGTCGTGGCTGTACTTCTGCACGATCAGGTAGCTGCCGCCGGCGAACGCCTGGGTCCTCGTCCTCGATCAATACCGCCGCGGTCGCCTCGACCCCCTCCGGGTTCTCGGTCCCGTCGACGAAGCCGAGCAGGTCGCGCTCGTCGAACGATTTGAAGCCGTGCACCTCGTCGATGATCCGCAGGTCGGGCCCGAGCCGATCGCCGATCAGCCGCGCCAGTTCGAAGCACATGTCGAGCCGGCCGGCGCGGATGTGGAAGAGGAGGTCGCCGGGGGTGGCGGGCGCGGTGTGGCGGGCGCCGCGCAGCTCCCGGAACGGGTGGAGGCCCGCCGGCCGCGGCTCCCCGAACAACCGGTCCCAGAGCTCCGAGCCGATGCCGACGACGCAGCTGAGCTTCGCTTCCGGCGCCCGGAAGCCGACCGACCGGCGCAGCCCGCCGAGGTCCGGCAGCAGTTCCCTCGCCACCTCCTCGCCGCCCGGGTCGACGACGACGGTGAGGAAGATCGCCGACTCGGTGATCGGCGTGAGGATGTCCTGGGGGCGGGCGTCGGTCACCGGTGCGCAGAGCCTACGCACCCGGCCGCGACCCGTCAGGCCGGTTTCGCGACCCGGCGGGCGAGGGGAGCGGGCAGCAGCAACGCCGAGGCGCAGACCATGGCGAAGGCGATGACCTGCAGGACGATGCCGAGCGGGCTGGGGGAGAGCGGGTCGCCGAAGACGAGGATGCCGCCGACGATCTGGGTGGCGTTGGCGACCAGGCCCATCAGCCCGATCGTCTCGATCGCCCCGCCGCCCTGCAGCGCGGTCACCGCGGTGTACTGGGCGAGGGCGCCGCAGGCCACGACGACGACGACCAGCGCGGCGATCATCGCCGGGCCGCCGGCGCCACCGGTGAGGGCCTTGATCGCGATCCCGGCGAGGGCGAAGAGCAGGCCCGCGAGCACCGCGCGGAGGACGCCGTGGCGGGCCGAGAGGCGGGCCGAGCGGTGGCCGAGCGCGATCGCCGCGGCGAGCAGGATCAGCCCGCCCTCGAAGCTGACGATCCCGGCGAAGGAGAAGCTCGAGTCGGAGCCGTGGAAGTTGGGCAGCGTCACCACCAGCAGCACCAGGCCGACCGCGCCGACCGTCAGCGCCAGCCACTGGCGCCGGCCGACCGGGTCGCCGAAGAGGCGCTGCGAGAGGACCGCGAGGGTGACGGCGCCGGCGGCGAGGATCGCCTGGACGAGCGAGATCGGGGCCAGCGAGAGGGCGGCGACGTGGGCCATCCAGGCCACCGCCGCGAGCGCCCAGCCGGCGACGAACCAGCGCGACCGGGCGAGGTCGCGGATGCCGTTGAGGGGCCGGCCGATCTGGACGGCGCGGGCGTTCTGGCAGCCGCGGTGCTTCAGCAGCGCGGCGAGGTTGGTCGCCAGGGCGACCAGGACAGCGAGACCGATGCCGATCTCCACCGAAGCTGCCTCAGGCGACGCCCTGCGGGGCGCGGTCGCGGGCGGGGCCGGCGGCGGTCAGTTCGCCGCGCACCGTGGCGACCGCCTGGGCGGAGGTGCGGCAGGCGTTGGCGACGGTGCGGTCGGGCGCCTCCGGGGTGCGGCCGATCTCGAAGGCGATCAGGGCGCGGCGGCGGACCTTCACCCGGTCTTCACGGGTGATCGAGTCCGGCGCCGAGTCGCTCGCCTCCTCCGAGGCACGGGCGCGGCTGCAGGAGAGGCAGTAGGTCACGCCCGTCGTAGGAGGACCAGGTGTCGGGCAGGCCCGAGGAGCCACCGTCGATCCGCCCGACCGAGACCTCACAGCGGGCGCAGCTCCATCTGACCTCCTGCGGCGCCATCGCTCAGGCCGCCACTTTGTTGCGCCGGCCGCGATTGCGTCGGCGACGCGGTTTGCCGTTGCCGCCGCCGTTGCCGTTCGACCGCGAACGCGGCGTGTCGGTGCGCGGCGGCATCGGGCCGTGGGCCTCGCTTTCGAGGCCGAGGCCGACGCGGATCTGCCGCATGTCGGCGGCCTGCTCGGCGAGCACGAAGCTGATGCCGGTGCCGGTGTTGCCGGCCCGGCCGGTGCGCCCGATCCGGTGGACGTAGGTCTCGCGGTCCTCGGGGGCGTCGAAGTTGATCACCCGGGCGACGTCGGGGACGTCGATGCCGCGGGCGGCGACGTCGGTGGCGACCAGGGTCATCACCTCGCCCCGCTCGAAGCGGGCCAGCGCCTGTTCGCGCTGCCGCTGGCTCTTGTCGCCGTGCATGGCGACGGCGGTGACCGCGTGGCGGTCGAGCTTCTTGACCAGGCGGTCGGCGCCGCGCTTGGTGCGGACGAAGACGAGCGAGCGGCCGGCGTCGGCCTCGGTCAGGTGCTCGACCAGGCGGTCGAGCTTGGCGTCGGGCGAGGCGACCGGGACGAAGTGGTGGTCGATCTTCGCCTCCGCGTGCCGCGGCTCGGCGTGGGTGTGGGAGCGGGCGTCCTCGGTGTAGGCGGCGGCGACGCGGCCGGTGGCGCCGGCGAGGGTGGCCGAGAAGAAGAGCGTCTGACGGTCGGCCGGGGTGCGGTCGACGATCCGGTCGACGGCGGGGCGGAAGCCCATGTCGAGCATCCGGTCGGCCTCGTCGAGGACGAGGATCCGGATCCGACCGAGGGTGACCGAGCCGCGGCTGATCAGGTCCTCGAGCCTGCCGGGGGTGGCGACGAGGATGTCGGCGCGCCCGGCGGCCTTGATCTGGGGACCGAAGCCGACGCCACCGTAAACGGCGGCGATGCGCAGGCGACGAGCGGTGACGAGCGTCTCCATCTCATCGACGATCTGGCTGGCGAGCTCCCGGGTCGGGGCGAGGACGAGGGCCTGCGGGCCGCGGTTACCGGGCTCGATCAGGTCGACCATCGGGATGCCGAAGGCGAGCGTCTTGCCCGAGCCGGTCGGCGATTGGACGAGGAGGTCGTGACCCGCGAGCGCATCGCGGATGACCATCTCTTGGATAGGGAAAGGCTGCTCGATCGAACGAGCCCTGAGGGCATCGACGACCGATCGCGAGGTGCCGAGATCGGCGAAGGAAGTGATTTGGTTATCTCCAGCTATTTGTACTTCTTGGGAGATCCTGCAACCCCAAGGCACAATCAGCGCGTGGAGGAAACCGAACCTCTCGGGCGGCGAATCGGCCGCTCCGACCCATTCACCGTAGCAGCACGTCGGTGAAAGGAAGGCGGGTGGGAGGAAGCGAATCTCCCCTGCCGGCCCAGCTCAGAGGTCGATCGGGGTGCCGAGCGGCGGCCAGCGGAACGGCTCGCGAGGGCCGGCGGCGGCCAGCTCGGCTTCGGCTTCGGCCTGCCCCTGGCGGAAGTGCTTCCAGCCCTCGTAGTGGATCGGCACGACGATCCGGGGCGCGACGAGATCGGCCAGCTCCGCCGCTTCGGCGCCGCCCATCGTGTAGCGCAGCGGGCCGGAGATCGGGAAGCGGACGCCGCCGAGGTGGATCAGGGCGACGTCGACGTCGAGGCGCTCGGCGACCTCGCGGACGCCGTCGTAGAGGACGGTGTCGCCGGAGATCCAGAGGTCGACCGGGGTCTTGCCGGGCGCGCCGCCCGCCGGTGCCTCGCCCACCCGCACGCCGAAGCCGATCACCTCGCCGACGATCGGCCGGCTCAGCGGCGGCCCGTGGCGGCAGGGCGTGGCGAGGATCGCCAGCGGGTCCTTGCCCGGCGACTCGAGCGTCGTCTCCTCCCAGGCGGCGAGCCCGCGGGCGCCCCCGCCGAGCCGCTTCGCCCCTGGCACCGTCGTCACCACCGTCCCCGCCTCGGGCAGGAAGGCCCGGCCCGCGGCGTCGAGGTTGTCGTCGTGGTGGTCGTGGCTCAGCAGCACTGCGTCGATCGGCCCGAGGTCCGCCGCTGCGATCGCCGGCCCCGCCGTCTTCACCGATCCCGTCCCCCAGCCGAAGCGGTAGCTGCCGCCGGCCGGATCGAAGGTCGGGTCGGTGAGGATCCGCCACCCGCCCAGCTCGATCAGCACGGTCGGGCCGCCTATGTGGGTGAGCCGCACGCGGCGAGCCTACGTCGCCCCGGCGGGCCCCGTTGTTAAGCGTATGCGCCGGGCTGTTTCAGGCTTCTCCGGCCCGGTAGGGCCCCGGCTTCGGGCGCGGCCGGCCGCCGGGGAAGGCGAGGCGCAGGATCGTCCGCTGCACCATCCCCAGCTGCTGCAGGAACGGGCCGCTGTTGTACGGGAGGCCGTAGCGCTCGCAGATGTCTTTGACCTGCGGTGCGATCTCGGCGTAGCGGGTGCTCGGCATGTCCGGGAAGAGGTGGTGCTCCACCTGGTAGCCGAGGTTGCCGCTGGCGACGTGGAAGAGCGGCGAGCCCTCGATGTTGGCGGCGCCGGTGAGTTGGCGGATGTACCAGCCGCCGCGGCTCTCGTCCTCCACTTCGGCAGGGCTGTAGGTGTAGGTCTGGTCGGGGAAGTGGCCGCAGAAGATGATCGCGTAGGCCCAGAAGTTTCGCGCCAGGTTGGAGTAGGCGTTGGCGGCGGCGGTGCGGCGATAGGCCTGGGTGCCGTCGGCCAGCGCCCGGCGGGCGATCCGGGAGACGCGACCCCGTGGCCGGCGCCGAAGTCGTCGCCAGCGGGGCGGTTCCGGCTTCGCCGCCTCCTCGGCCGCCCCGGCCGCAGCGCTCGCCAGGGAGCTCACCAGCGGCCAGGCGATGTAGTCCTTGACCACCTGGTCGCGCCCCTTGCCGGCGATCCCGCGCAGCTCCTCCTTGACCTGGCTCATCGGCTTCTTGCCGCTGCGGATCGCGTCGAAGTCGAGGTCGTGCACGGCGACGCCCCACTCGAAGAGCCCCGCCAGGACCAGGTTGTAGAGCGGCTGAAGCAGGTAGACCGGGTGCCAGCTCTGATGCGGATCGATCCGCATGATCTCGTAGCCGAGGTCCTTGTCCTTGCCACGGATGTTGGTGAACGTGTGGTGGACGTAGTTATGGGAGTGCTTCCAGGCCGCCGCGGTCGAGGCGTTGTCCCAATCCCAGGTCGAGGAGTGGATGCGGGGATCGTTCATCCAGTCCCACTGGCCATGCATGACGTTGTGGCCGATCTCCATGTTCTCGAGGATCTTGGCCGCCGCCAGGGCGGTGGCGCCGCCGAGCGCGAGGGGGCGGAAGCGGGGCAGGAGCAGGCCGACGCGCCCGATCACCGCGAGCCGTCGCTGCATCTCGATCATCGCCTCGATATAGCGGCGGTCGCGTTCGCCGAGCTCGCCCGCGACCCGATCCTGGATCGCGTCGAACTCGGCCGCGAGCTCCTCCAGCTGTGCCTTCGAGAGATGGGCGAGGGGGCTCTCCTCGTGGGTGTCGATCGGTGGGGTGACGGTGGTGCCTGGGGCGTTCATGTGCGGTCTCTCCTTGCAGGTGTGTGGTTGGTCGCCGGCGGCGCGCTAAAGCGCGATCTCGACCGGCCCTTCGGGGGCGTTGACGCAGGTGCGGACCATCTCTCCCTTGCTGCCGTGGACCTCGCCGGTGCGCAGGTCACGGATCTCGCCGGAGCAGAGGCGCCCGATGCAGGTGTGGCAGATCCCCATCCGACAGCCGAAGGGCAGATCCGCCCCGGCGGTCTCGCCGGCGACGAGGATCGGCGTGGCGCCGTCGCTCTCCGCCTCGATGCCGGACTTGGTGAAGGCGATGCGGCCACCCTGGCCGGCGTCGACCGGCGCGCCGGCCATCGGCTGGAAACGCTCCATCGCCAGCAGGGCCGGGTCGCCCTCGGCGCGCCAGTGCTCGGTGAGGCCGTCGAGCAGCTCGCGCGGGCCGGAGGCGAAGACCGCTCGCTCGCGCCAGTCGGGGCAGAGGCGGTCGAGCTCGACCGGGGCGACGCGGCCATCGGTGGCGGTCAGCCGCAGGTGCAGCCGGTAGCCGTCGTGGCGCGCGGCGAGGTCGTCGAGGTGGTTGGCGAAGATGACCCGATCGGCCGACCGCGCCGAGTGGATGTGCGCCACGTCGGCGAGCGCGCCGGAGCGATCGAGCGAGCGCAGCATCGACATGATCGGCGTGATCCCGGAGCCGGCGCTGATGAAGAGCAGCTTCGACGGCACCGGCCGGGGCAGCACGAAAGTTCCTTCGACGCCACCGAGCCGGACGATGTCCCCGGGGCGGGCGCCGTGGACGAGGTAGGGCGAGACGACGCCGCTGTCCACCCGTTTCGGCGTGATCCCGATCAGCCCGTCGGGCCGCACCGGCTCGGTGGTCAGCGAGTAGGCGCGCCAGTGGTGGACGCCGTCGACGACGACGCCTACCCGCACGTACTGGCCGGGCTGATGGCCACGCCACTCGTGACCGGGGCGGATCAGCACGCTGACGGCGTCCGGCGTCTCCGGCACGACCCGCTCGATCCGCCCGCGCAGCTCCTGGGTCGACCAGAGCGGGTTGATCAGCTCCAGGTAGTCGTCGGGGAGCAGCGGCGTGAAGAGCGAGCGCACCGCATGCAGGGCGCGCCGACGCAGCACCGGGACCTGGGGGACGGCGCCGCGCTCAGCCATGTTTTTCGATTACCCGACTCATAGTTACCTCAAACGAGGTTACATCGTCCGGTAGAATCGTCTCCGTGCGAACCGACACGCAGAGCAAGGCGCCGGCCAGACGGCAGGCAAAGGACGAGCAGGCGGAGGCCCAGATGACGGTCGAGCAGCTCGCTTACGAGACCGGCATGTCGGTCCGCAACATCCGCAACCACCAGTCCCGGGGCCTCCTGCCGCCGCCCGAGGTCCGGGCGCGGACGGGGTACTACGGCCCCGACCACGTGGCCCGGCTGCGCCTGATCCAGGAGATGCAGGCGGAGGGCTTCAAGCTGAGTGCGATCTCGCGGCTGATCGGTGAGCACGGTGCCGACGCCGACCGCTTCGTCGGTCTGCGCCAGGCGGTCACCGCGCCCTTCGACGACGAGGCGAGCGAAGTGATGACGCGCGAGGAGCTCGACGAGCGCTTCGGCGGCGACGACCCGAAGGTGCTGGCGAAGGCGCTGAAGTTGGGCCTGCTGATCGACCTCGGCGACGAACGCTACGAGGCGCCGAGCCCGACCCTCCTGCGCGCCGCGGAGGAGGTGGTCGGGATGGGGATCCCGCTGGCCCCGGCGCTGGCAACGATCGAGAAGCTGAGTCGCGCCTCCCACACCAGCGCCCGCGCCTTCGTCTCCCTCTTCCTCGACGAGCTCTGGAAGCCCTTCGACGCGGCGGGGCGGCCGGATGAGGACTGGCCGAAGATGATCGCCGCGGTCGAGCGCCTGCGCCCGATCGCCGTCGACGCAATGGTCGCCACCTTCCGCCTCACGCTTACCGACGAAGTCGACAAGGCGTTCGGCCAGGTCCTCGAACGGGCGGCGAAGAAAAAATAACGGCCGTCCGAGTGCCCCGAGGTGGATTCGAACCACCGGCCTGTCCCTTAGGAGGGGACCGCTCTATCCAGCTGAGCTATCGGGGCTGGCGGCGGGATTGTCGCGCAAGTCGGCGGAGGTGGGGCGGTGCGAGCGGGGCGGCTAGGCCTCGGCCGCGGGCTCGTCCTCTTCGACCGCGGCGTAGAGGCTCTCGGCGGCGAGCTCCTGGGCCCGGCGGGTCCAGAGTTTGACCTCCATGAAGATGTCGTCGCCGTAGGCCTCGAGGGCGTCGAGGGCGACCAGGCTGAAGCGGTCGCGGACGATCTCTTCCTGGTCGACGGTGTCGCCGTCGAGCTCGGCGGTGGCGGCGACGGCGCCGCGGACGAGGGGCCTTCCCCAGACCAGGGTGACGGCGCCGGCGCGACCGTTCTCACCGCGCCAGCGGCCGATCACGTCGTCGTTCAGGTCGATTTTCCAGTCCGGATTTTCCTCGGCGAGGACGTCGGTGAAGTCGGCGGTGGCGCGGAAGCCACCCGGGTCGCCCTCGCCCTCGGGCAGGTCGTAGGAGACGTGGCCGAAGAGCTCGAGCGTGCCCTCGTCGCTCTCGGTGCGCGCCGAGCAGGGGACCCAGACGCGGCCGCCCCAGGAGCGCTCCGGGAACCAGTCGATCTCCTCCGGCACGGCAGCGCCGGCGGGCAGGTCGGCGATCCCGTCGACGGCACCGATGAAGGCGTCGCGCAGGCGGGAGGCGAAGCGGCCGCCGGCGATCCCCTCCTGGCTGGTGTCGGCGATGAAGCGCGGGATCGGTTTCGGGTTCGGGGCCACGGGGGCGGACCCTACAGGCCGGACGTGAACTCACCCGGCGCGGGCACGGCCGCGGCGCGCGGTCGGAACGCCCCGCCCGCTCAGGCGCTCTGCGAGGCGGGGCGGACGACGCCCTCGGGACGCCCGCGCAGCAGGGTGGCGGCGGCGACCGTGCCGGCGAGGCAGAGCCCGGCGCCGATCAGGAAGGCGATCCGGTAGCCGCTGGTCAGCGCGTCGAGCTGGCCGCTGCCGCTCGCCAGCAACGAGTTGGTGTGGGAGGTGGCGAGCGTGGTCAGCACCGCCAGGCCGAGCGTGCCGCCGACCAGGCGCGAGGTGTTGACGACGCCGGAGGCGAGGCCGTTCTGCGCGGGCGGGACGCCTTTGACCGCGACGATCGTCGCCGGGACCAGCGACCAACCGGTGCCGAGCGCCGCGAGCATGCCGCCGGGGAGGATCGCCACCTCGTAGGCGCTCGAGGCCTCGACCGTCGCCAGGACGAGGAAGCCGATCGTCGCCAGCGACATCCCGATCGTCAGCGTCGTGCGGACGCCGAAGCGACCGACCAGCTTCGGCGCCGTCGCCGAGCCGGCGAAGACGAGCAGCGTCATCGGCAGGAAGGAGATGCCGGCGAGCAGCGCGTCGTCGCCTTTCACTTCCTGCAGGTAGAGGGAGACGAAGTACCACATGCCGAAGATCGCGGCAAAGAGCAGCGCGACGATCAGGTTGGCGGCGCGCAGCGCGGGCATCTTGAAGACGTCGAGCGGGATCAGCGGGTCGGCCGCCAGCTTCCCCTCGACCAGGGCGAAGAGGCCGAGCAGGACGACGCCGAGCGCCAGCGGGACCAGCACGCCGAGCGAGCCCCAGCCGAGCGAGTCGGTGCGGACGATGCCGTAGACGATCGCGGTCAGGCCGCCGCTGATCAGCACCGCGCCGGGCACGTCGAGCTGGCGCTCCTTGGCGACCGCGCTCTCGTGCGGGATCAGCCGGCGGCCGGCGATCAGGACGGCGATCCCGACCGGGATGTTGATGACGAAGACCGCGGGCCAGCTGAAGGCCTGGGTGAGCGAGCCGCCGAGCAGGACGCCGGCACTGCCGCCGACGCCACCCATCGCGGCCCAGAGGCCGAGGGCGCGGTTGCGTTCGACGCCCTCCTTGAAGTTGCCGGTGACGATCGCCAGGCTGGCCGCCGAGATCACCGCGGCGCCGAAGCCCTGGATCGCGCGGGCGCCGACCAGGACGCCCTGGCCGTCGGCAAGCGCGCAGCCGAGCGAGGCGACAGAGAAGAGCCCGACGCCGACGAGGAAGACCTGGCGGCGGGGGAGGAGGTCGGTGGCGCGGCCGGCCAGCATCAGGAAGCCGGCGAAGGTCAGCGTGTAGGCGTTGACGACCCACTGCAGCCCGGTGTCGGAGAAGCCGAGCGAGGAGTGGATGTCCGGCAGCGCGACGTTGACGATCGAGATGTCGAGGATGACCATGAACTGCGCGAGGCAGACGGTCAGCAGGAGGGCGTCTTTTTGGAGTCTCTTCATAGTTCGATGATCACCGTACCACAAAGTACGACGATCGTCGTATCATGGTGGACATGACCTACGAGCTACCCGATCGCGAGGACATCGATCTCTCCGCCGTCCTGCACGCGCTGAGCGATCCGCAGCGGCGCGGGATCGTCGCCGAGCTGGCGGCGAGCGAAGCACCGCGGCCCTGCGGCAGCTTCGCCCCCGGGATCACCAAATCGACCCGCACCCACCACTTCCGGGTGCTGCGCGAGGCGGGGCTGGTCGAGCAGTGGAAGGAGGGGACGAGCAAGATGAGCCGCCTCCGCCGCGAGGACATCGACGCTCGCTTCCCCGGCTTGCTCGATTCAGTCCTCGCCACCGCGGTCCCGGCCGGGCAGCTTTAGCGGCGCTCCCTCAGATGCATTCGCGGAGATCGGCGGCGGCCTTCTCCGGCGGGTAGACGTTGATGTCCACCCCGGTGCCGAGCTCGAAGCCGGCCTTGATCGTCAGCCGCGGCGCGATGTCGACGTGCCAGTGGAACATCTCCGCGTCCTTCGGCGCCGTGCGGACCCAGAGGTTCAGCTCCGGCGGCTCGCCGAAGCGCGCCGCCAGCAGCCGCATCGCGGTCGCGATCATCTTCGCGCCGCCGCCGTCGTCCTCGAAGCGCTCGACTTCGCGCCGCGGGATCACCCGCAGCTCGAACGGCCCGCGCGAGGCCCACGGGCAGATCAGCGCCGCCTCGTCGTCGATCGCCACCAGCCGGTCTTTGCGCCGCACCTCCTCGACCAGCACGTCGGCGAGCAGCCCCGCCCCGGCGGTCCGTTCGCCGTAGGCGCCGACCCGCTCGCGCTCCCGCGCCACCGAGGCGGGGACGAACGGCAGCGCGTAGAGCTGCGCGTGGGTGTGCTCGAGCGAGGCCCCGGCGCCGCCCCCCTCGTTGACGATCAGCTGCTGGTAAGGGGCGTCGCGGTGGGCCCTCATCCGCTCCCGCCAGGTGGCGACCGCGTCGGCGAACTCGGTGTCGTCAAGTTCCGCCATCGCGGTCACGTGGCGCGGCGAGTTGATCAGCACCTCGTGCGCGCCGGTCGCGGGCCGGGAGCCGAAGAGGTCCGGTTCGCCGCTCCGCCGCGAGGTCAGCAGCGGGTCGCCGCTGGAGGAGAAGGAGCCCGCTTCGGTCTCCGGGCTGCCCGGCTTCGTCGCCTCCGGCGCGCCCAGGGCGGGGTAGAGGTTCGGCACCACCCGGGTGCGCCAGCCCGCGGTGTCGGGAGCGCTCCCGTCCGGGCGCAGCGCGTAGATCTCGGGCGGCGTCTCCGCCTCGTTGCCTTCGCAGAACGGGCACCCGTCCGGCCCCTTCGGCTCGCTGCGGCGGGTGGTGAAGTTGTCCGGCCGCGCCGCGCGGCCCGGGGCGAGGATGCTCCTCAGCCCGCTCAGCTGATCGATGCGGATCTCGGGGCCGGCGCTCAGGAGCGTGAGGGGGGCAGGTTCGGGTCCGGCGGCGAGTCGTCCTCGGGCGGGATGACTCCGGGCGTCGGCCTCGTCCCGCCACCGGGCGCCGGCGGCGAATCGTCCTCGGGCGGCACCACCGGTTCGGGACCGGGGTCGGGCTCCGGCGGCAGGCCGGAGTCCGGCACTCCCGGCACCGGCTCGCCGCCACCCGGAGGCGGCGGGGGAGCGTCGGGGCGGGGCCCGTCCGGCTTGGCTTTGCTGCCGCCGCGGTTGTGGTCGGCGCGGCCGAGGAACGGCTCGATCACGTCCATCGGCAGCGGGAAGACCACGGTGGTGTTCTGGTTGGAGCCGATTTCGAGCAGCGTCTGCAGGTAGCGCAGCTGCAGCGAGGCCGGGTTGGTGCTGATGATGTCGGCCGCGTCGGTGAGCTTCTGCGCCGCCTGGAACTCGCCCTCGGAGTTGATGATCTTGGCCCGGCGCTCGCGCTCGGCCTCGGCCTGGCGGGCCATCGCCCGCTGCATCTGCTCGGGGATCTCGACGTCCTTGATCTCGACCGCGGTGACCTTGACGCCCCAGGGCTCGGTCGACTCGTCGATGATCTTCTGCAGCTCTTCGTTGAGGCGCTCGCGGTCGGCGAGCAGCTGGTCGAGCTCCGCCTTGCCGAGCACCGAGCGCAGCGCCGTCTGCGAGATCTGCGAGGTGGCGACGAGGTAGTTCTCGACCTCGACCACGGCCCGGTTCTGGTCGACGACGCGGAAGTAGGCGACCGCGTTGACGCGGCAGGGGACGTTGTCGCGGGTGATCACCTCCTGCGGCGGGATGCTCAGCGTCACCGTGCGCAGCTCGACCTTGACCATCCGGTCGATCAGCGGGATCAGCAGGATCAGGCCGGGGCCCTTGGTGGCGATCAGCCGGCCGAGCCGGAAGATCACGCCGCGCTCGTACTCGCGCAGGACCCGGACCGAGAGACCCACCCCGATCAGGGCGAAGAGGACGATGACGATGACGATGCCGCCGACTACTGCCATTCAGTTCGCTCCTTGATTGGGTTGGCCGCCGGTCCTGTTCGCTGACCAGTGATGGATCGGCCGTGGCGGAGACCGGCCGCACCACGAGCGTCAGCCCGTCGACCGCCTCCACGGTGACTCTATCCCCGAAACCGACCGGGCTCACACCGTCGGCCAGCCGCGCCGACCAGAGGGTGCCGCGCATGAACACCTTGCCGGTCGGGTCGATCGCCGAGCGCGCCTCCGCCTCGCCGCCGACCATTTCCTCGGTGCCGCCGCGTTTGGGCAGGAAGCGGGTCGTCCGCACGACCTTGCGGGTGATGAAGAAGAAGGTGATCGCGGAGAGGACGGCGAGCGTGATCAGGCCGCCGCCGATCCAGTCCGCCGAGTTCGAGTCGGAGCCGAGCGCGAGGATCCCGCCGACCACCAGCCCGACGATCCCGAGCAACGCCAGGATCCCGCCGGTCGGCAGCAACAGCTCCGCCGCCAGCAACCCGAGCCCTATGAGGGCGATGATGACGAAGGCTTCCATCCCTTGATTATGCGCCCCTACGCACCTTGCATTGCGTATTTCTTGATGTCTTGTTCGAGTTCGGACTCGTGCGTGTAGGGGCCGATCTTCAGGTGCACCATCTTGCCCTCGCGGTTGTAGAAGACGGTGTCGGGCCGGCCGGGAAGCTTCAGCGCCGCGGCGATCGCGCTGCCGGTTTCGAAGTAGGTCGGGTACGGGACGGGCCGTTCCGCCAGCCATTCTTCCGCCGCCGATTCCGAGTCTTCGGCGTCCATCCCGAGGAAGGCGACCTGCTTGCCCAGCTTCGCCGAGACCTGCTGGAAGAGCGAGAACTCCAACCGGCACGGCCCGCACCAGGAGGCCCAGACGTTGACCACCACCGGGTAGCCGAGCTCGCCGATCCGCTTTTCCAGCGCGTCCTTGCCGCCGGGCAGCACCTGGTTGGCTTCGCCGTAGAGCTTCGCCAGCGGCGCGGGCGCGCCCTTCAGCTTCGCGGCGTAGTCGGGATGGGTCGAGCCACCGCCGCCTCCGCCGGAGGAGCCGCAGCCGGCCGCGAAGATGGCGATCGCGAGTGCCGCCGAAAACGCGATTATGAGTGTGATCCGCCTTCTCATCCGCTCCGTGATTACAATACGAGGACGTTTGGTTCGCGGTTCGCGAGCCTCAGAGTTCTCGGGGGGACGTACTCGCGGCTTCCCGTAGCCCTCGTTCTACTCGCCCGGCGGTCGCCCAGTCAGTTGCGGCCGAGGGCAGACACCCAAAGCCTCTATGGCCAATACCACCGATGTTGCTGCCGGCGCGGCACCCAGTAGCGCCGATATCGAGCGTGCGTCCGACTTCGCGCGTGAGCCCTTCCTGCTCGATGGCGAGGGGCCGGAGGCGCTTGCCCGCGGCACCGCGCGGCGCGAGGCGCTCGACCACGCGCTGATCGAGATCGCGGCGGGGGCCGAGGAGCCCTCGATCGAGTGGCGGCGCAACTACTCGCTGCTGCTCGGCCTGGAGCGGTTCCTCGCCACCGACACGCCGACCCTGCGCGACGGCGCCGAGCTGTCCCCGCACCAGGTCGACGCGCTCGCCGGCACCCTGGCCGAGCTGATGGCCCAGCAGCAGGTCGGCTCCGCGGCCGTTGCCGACGGCGACTCGGGCGAAGTCGGGATCGACGAGCCCGACACCGACGAAGTGGAGATCGCCGACGACGCCGCGCCGGAAGGCGAGGAAGAAGACGAAGCGCCCGACGACGCCGACGAGCCCGAAGACGAGGAGCCTCAGGACTGGACCGAAACCGCCTCCTCCGACGACGAAGACGAGGTGGTCGAGGAGGCCGCCGACGATCCGGGGGCGGCGCGCCGCTTCTGGTTCGAGCACGCGACCGGGGCCGGCAAGACCGTCGCCGCGGTCGGCTTCATCGAGTCGACCCGCACCGGCGGCGTCCTGATCCTCACCCACCGCCGCAACCTGGTCGACCAGTTCATCGGCGAGATCACCGACCGCGGTTACAAGGAGCGCCTGCGCCCGCCGCTGATGGGCAACCGCGACGACGCCGAAGGCCCGGTCACGGTCGAGACCTACCAGTGGTTCGTGCGCAACCACAAGAAAGTCTCCGACGCCTACTCGGTCGTGATCTGCGACGAGGCGCACACCGCGCTGGGCGAGAAAACCAGCGCCTGCATCCGCGCCTGGCCCGGCCCCGTCTTCATCGGCATGACCGCGACCGGCGCGCTGATCGCCCGCCACGTCGCCGACCTCTTCCCGACCCAGACCTCGCGCTTCGACCTCGCCCAGGCGGCGCGGCGCGGCGTCATCTCACCGCTGCGCTGCCTGCGGATCCCGCCCGGCCCGGGGGTGCGGACGATCGCCAAGGTGCCGCTGCGCAAAGGCGAGGTCGACCAGGACTTCGACCAGGAGGAGCTGGCGGCGCTGCTCGACCAGGGCCCGTTCAACTTCGCGATCGCCGACCTCTACAAGTCGCGCTTCCGCAAAACGCCGGGCGTCCTCTACACCGCCGGCGTCCAGCACGCCCACAACGTCGCCGAAGCGTTCCGCGCGGTCGGCATCAACGCCCAGGCGGTCTCCGGCCAGACGCCGAAGCGCGAACTGGCCGAGATCCTCGCCGCCTTCGAGCGCGGCGACGTCGACGTGCTCTGCAACGCCCAGCTACTGGCCGAGGGTTGGAACAGCCCGCGGGCGACGATCTGCATGCACCTGGCGCCGACCGCCTCGCGGCGGATCTACCAGCAGCGGGTCGGCCGCGTCACCCGGCGGGCGCCGGGCAAGGAGGCGGGCCTGGTCATCGACTTCGTCCACCCGGCAACGACCCACGACGAGACGATCGTCACCCTGCACAGCCTGCTCGACCGCGACGTCTACCGCGGCGGCGCGATCGTCGTCGGCCCGGTGCGCCGCGGCCGCGGCCGCAAGGTTCGGGTCGAGCGGCGGATCGTCCCCGTCTCCGACGTCGAGGAGAAACGGATGGAGGTGCTCGAACGGGAGATCTGGCGGATCGCCGTGGAGAACCTCGACTACCCCGAGCAGCACGCCTGGGCGGCGCTGGCCGGCGCGCGGGTCAACACGCAGGGCTGGCGGCGCGCTCGCGCGATGCTGCAGAACGACCGCACCAAAGAGCTGCGTCGCCGCTTCCTGCTGACCTGCGTGCAGCGCAACCGCAACGCGCAGCTGCGGCTGAAAGCGCTGGGGGAGATCGCCGACCTCGGCGACGGCGACGCCTTCGACGACGCGATCGACATCGTCGGCACCTGGAGCCGCGAGGACAAACGGGCGGGGACGAAGACGATGCTGCAGGCGCTGATCGACAAGCGGATCGGGCGTCGCGACCAGGCGCAGGCGTGGGTCTGGCGGCTGGCCGAATACACGCGGGAACTGCACGAGGAGTACGCGGTGCAGCGCTGGCCGGAGACGAAGCGGCTGCTCGGCTTGCTGGTCAACTCGAGCGGGCGCGCCCACGGGCGGAACGCCCGCCGGCTGGTGCACGCGGCGCGCAAACAGGACCGCCGCCTCGCGGTGGCCCTGCTTGCCTCGACGGTCTCGCACACGCCGGAGGGCGAGGAGGTCCTGCGCGGGGCCAAAATGCGGATGGCGCGCAAACCGAGCGCGGTGGCGCGCGAGCTGCTGCGGAACTTCCCCAAAGGCGGCAAGCGCCGTCGCAAGCGAGGCAAGCGCGGCGACGAGAACGGTGACAACGGTGGCGGGTCGGAGGCCGGGCGCAACGGCAACGACCCCGAGCTCGAGTCGCAGTCCTTCAACGGCGACCAGCCCCCGCAGAAGAAGCGGCGGCGGCGCAAATCGAAAGCCGCGAAAGCGGCGGCGACGCTGCCAGGAACGGTGGCGACGGCGCCAAGGACGGCGGCGGCGTAGACGCAGCGGGGAACGCCGGGGATGAGCCGAAGGCGGAGGTCGCCGAGAAACCGAAACGGTCGCGCCGCAAACCGACGAAAGACGTCAAGCCCGACGCCGACGCCAATGTCGAAGCCGATGGCGGCGAGGCCGAGAAACCGGCCAAAGCCAAACCGAAACGCAAACGGAAACCAAAAGCGAAAGCGAAAGCCGCGAGCGGCGACTCAGAAGCTGGTCAGGTGGACGTCGCCGGCGCCGAGGGCGACGCGGTCACCGTCGGCGAGTCGGACCAGT
Source organism: uncultured Solirubrobacterales bacterium (assembly GCA_963791095.1). Lineage (GTDB taxonomy): Bacteria > Actinomycetota > Thermoleophilia > Solirubrobacterales > 70-9 > VAYN01. Next base: position 132,438 of record CAWBRE010000019.1, on the reverse strand, counting down.
AAGTAGCCGCGCTCGTCGATCCCCTCGGCGACGCCGGTCCCCTTCTCCCAGGCCACCTCACGGCCCAGCAGCGCGTCGCGCTTGCGCCACTCAGTGAGCACGTGCGCGGGGTCGGCGTCGATCCAGCGCGTCAGGGATTCACTGAGCGTGGTCGCAGGATCCTCGGGCCCCTCTGGGAACGAGTGAGATTGGCGCGGTCCCGGAGCTCCTGCCGGGAATTCGGCCTCCGCGACGTGTGAGGTTCAGGCCGATGCCGAGGACGGCCCAGCCGTCTTGCGGGCGCGCCTCGATCAGGATGCCGGCGAGCTTGTGGCCGTCGAGGTGGATGTCGTTGGGCCACTTCACCTTGCACTCGATGCCGGGTCGGAGGCGCTCGGCGGTCTCGCAGACGGCGAGCGGGACGGCGAGGGGCAGGACGGAGTGGCCCGGTTCGAGCGGGCGGAGGATCGCCGAGTAGAGGAGCGCCGAGCCGGGCGGTGCCGTCCACGTGCGCCCCTGCCGCCCCCGCCCGGCGGTCTGCTCGGCGGCGGTGACGACGGTCCCGTGCGGCGCCCCCGCCGCGGCAAGCTCCCGCGCGACGGTGTTGGTCGACCCGACGCGAGCGAAGTGACGGTGCGGCGACCCGAATGCTGAGCCGCGTCTGGAGCTTTCCTCGGTCATCGACCGACGAAGTCTCCGCGCCCAAGCGCGCCGTGGAGCGCTGTGGAGCATTGCTCTCGCATAGCGAGAGTTTCGCTCCACACCCGGCGCCGACGATCGTGGCGTGGCGACTTACCGTCGCATAGCGACGGTTTCTCGCCACACCTCATCGCGTCAGTGCGTGGCGGCGTCGGCGAGCAGGGCGGTGAGGAGGCCGTCGACGTCGTGGCGATCGGCCTCGACCGCGACCTCGAGGCCGGCCTCGCGCACCGACTCGCTCGTCACCGGGCCGATCGAGACGATCCGGGCGGCGGCGGGGAAGCGATCGCCGAGCGCGTCGGTCAGGTTGTTCACGGTCGAGGAGGAGGTGAAGGTGACGTAGTCGGCCGCCCCCGCGGCCTCGATCGCCTTCTCCTCGGGTGCCTCGCGCACCGTCTCGTAGAGGGCGACGACGTCGACCTCGGCGCCGCGCTCTTCGCAGGGCGTCGGGGAGGACGTCGCGGGCCTCGGCGGCGCGGGCGACGAGCACCCGCTTGCCCTCGACCTCGACCCCCGCCAGCGCTTCGACCAGCGCCTCGGCGACGAAGCGCTCCGGGATCACGTCGGCGGCGATGCCGTGCGCGGCGAGCGCCCGGGCGGTGCCGGGGCCGATCGCGGCGACCGTCGCGCCGGCCAGCGCCCGGGCATCGAGCCCGGCCGCGGCGAGCGCGTCGAAGAGGTAACCGACCCCGTTGGGGCTGGTCAGGCAGACCAGGTCGTACTCGGCGATCGACCCGGCCGCGGCGCGCACCTCGTCGGTGTCGATCCGCGACTCGACCCGGATCGCCGGCAGCTCGACCACGGTCGCGCCGAGGCCGCGCAGCGTCACCGCCAGGCCGCTCGCCTGCGCCCGCGCCCGGGTGACGACCACGGTGCGCCCGTGCAGCGGGCGGCGCTCGAGCCAGGCGATCGCCTCGCGCCGCGCCGCCACCGCGCCGATCACGATCAGCGCCGGCGCCTTGACCGCCTCGCGCTCGACCGTCGCCGCGATCGTGCCGAGGGTCGCGCTGACGGTGCGCTGCCCCGGCCAGGTGCCGCGTTCGACCGCGGCGGCGGGCTCCTCGGGATCGCGGCCGCCGGCGATCAGCGACGCCGCGTTCTCACCCAGGCGTTTGACCCCCATGTAGAAGACGAGGGTGCCGGGGAAGGCGGCGAGCGCGTCCCAGTCGAGCGCCGTCTCGGTCTTCTCCGGATCCTCGTGGCCGGTGACGAAGGCGACCGCCGAGGCGTCGTCGCGATGGGTGACCGGGATCCCGGCGTAGGCGGTCGCGGCGACCCCGGCGGTGACCCCGGGCACGACCTCGAACTCGATCCCCGCCTCGCGCAGCGCTTCGCCCTCCTCCGCGCCGCGCCCGAAGACGAACGGGTCGCCGCCCTTCAGCCGCACGACGCTGCGCCCGGCGCGGGCGGCCTCGATCAGCCGCTCGCCGATCTCCTCCTGCGGCACCGAGGGGACCCCCGGCTGCTTGCCGACGTAGATCAGCTCGGCGTCCTCGCGCGCCCCGTCGAGGGCGCCGGTCGGGATCAGCCGGTCGTAGTAGATCGCGTCGGCGGCGGCGATCAGCTCCAGCGAACGCGCCGTCATCAGCCCCGGATCCCCCGGCCCCGCGCCGACCAGGTACACGACCCCAGCCCGCGCGCTCACGGGGCTTGCTCCGTGGCGCGGGCGAGGAGGTCGGCGGCGCCGGCGCCGAGGAGGCGCTTCGCCAGCTCCTCGCCGGCGGCCTCGGGGTCGGCGGCATCGGCGTCGAGCTCGTCGCGGATCCACTCGCTGCCGTCGGGGAGGCCGACGAAGGCGCCGATCCGCAGCGTGCCCCCGTCGCGCTCGGCGAAGACCCCGATCGGGGTCGAGCAGCTCGCGTCGAGCCGGGTGAAGCAGGCGCGCTCGGCGTGCAGCTGGGCGAAGGCGGCCTCGTCGTTGATCGCCCGCACCGTCGCCGCGGTCTCCTCGTCGCCGGAGCGGACCTGGATCGCCAGCGCCCCCTGGCCGGCCGCCGGGACCATCCGCGCGGTCGGCACCCGGAAGCCGATCTCGTCCTCGCGGCCCAGCCGCCGCAGCCCCGCCGCGGCGAGGATGATCGCGTCGTAGTCCCCCTCGGCCAGCTTGCGCAGGCGGGTGTCGACGTTGCCGTTCAGGTCGAGGATCCGCAGGTCCGGCCGCGCCGCCAGGAGCTGCGCTTTCCGCCGCAGGCTGACGGTCCCGACCCGCGCCCCCTCGGGGGCGTCCTCGAGCGAGCCGCCCGCGCCGATCCAGGCGTCGGCCGGATCCTCCCGCGCCGGCACCGCGGCGATCTCGAGGCCCTCGACCTCCTCGCCCGGCAGGTCCTTCGCCGAGTGCACGCCGACGTCGGCGCGGCCGTCGAGCAGCGCGTTCTCGACCGCGCGCACGAAGCGCGACTTGTCGCCCGGCTCGCCGTCGGAGGAGACCTCGACCAACTCGGCGCCGCCGAGCATCTCGGCGACCATCCCGGCCTGGGTCAGCGCAAGCTGACTGCCGCGCGTGGCGATCCGCAGCGCCATGGCCGGGGCTCAGCCCTGGCCGGGGCGCAGCTCGGTGACCTTGCCGGCCGCGTCGGCCTGCGACTCGACCGAGGTCTCGACGTCGAGACCGAACAGCTCGCGCAGCGCGCTCACGTACTGGTAGGCGTCGTCGTGGCCGGCGGCGCGGCGGATCCGCCGGGTCGGCTCGTGCAGGATCCGCGAGGCGATCGCCTTCGCCATCAGTTCCATCCGCGCCCGGTCGGCCTCGCCGAGGTTCTCCCAGCGGTTTTCGTTCTCCGCCATCACCCGGCGCACGACCTCGTCGCCGTGCTCGCGCAGGGCGGTGATCGTCGGCACCACCTCGAGCGAGGCGAGCCACTTCTCGAAGCGGTCGAGCTCGGTCTCGATGATCCGTTCCGCCCGCGTCGCCTCGGCCTGGCGCGCGCCCGCGTTCCGTTCGACGATCTGCTGGACGTCGTCGATGTCGTAGACGCTGACCCCGGCCACCTCGCGGCACTCGGGGTCGATGTCGCGCGGGACGGCGATGTCGATCAGCAGCAGCGGGCGTGCTTCGCGCTCCGCCATCACCTGCTCGAGCCCGTCGCGCTCGATGATGTGGTGGGGCGAGTTGGTGGTCGAGACGGCGAGGTCGACGTTGACCAGCTGCTCGGGCAGGTTCTCGAAGCGGATCGCCTCGCCGTCGAAGCGCTGGGCGAGGCCGAGGGCGCGGTCGTGGTGGCGGTTGGCGACGAAGACGGTCTCGACGCCGCGCGAGACGAGCGCCTTGGCGACCAGTTCGGCGGTGGCGCCGGCGCCGATCATCAGCACCTTGCGCTCGGCGAGGTCGCCCAGCGCCCGCTGCGCCACCTCGACCGCGACCGAGGGGATCGAGACGCCGCGCACGCCGATCTCGGTCTCCGAGCGCGCCCGCCCGCCCGCCGCCAGCGCGCCGCGGAAGAGGCGGTTGAGGATCGGCCCGGTGGCGCCCTCGACCAGCGCCAGCTCGTAGGCGCGTTTGACCTGGCCCTGGATCTCGGCCTCGCCGACGATCATCGAGTCGAGCCCCGCGGTCACCCGCAGCAGGTGGCGGCCGGCGTCGATGTCGCGCAGGCTGTAGAGGTGGCCGAGCAGCTCGGTCGGCGGGATGTCGGCCTTGCGGGTGAGGACGCCGAGCGCTTCGGACTCGGCCGCGACCGGGTCGGCGACGACCAGGTAGAGCTCGGTCCGGTTGCAGGTCGAGATCGCCGCCGCCTCGGTGATCGTCTCCGTTTCGGTCAGCTCGCGGAGCGCCGCGACCGCGCGACCCTCGGTCAGCGAGAGCCGCTCGCGCAGCTCCAGCGGCGCCGTCTTGTGGCTGACGCCGAGGGCGAGGATCTCGCTCACGACTTGACCTCCGCCGGCGCCTCAGGCCGCGCCGCCGGCAGCCGCGCCGACCGCGTCGTCGTTGCGTTTCTCGGCGATCTCGGCGACCTCGCGCAGGCCGCTCTCGATCCGGGCCAGTTTCATCCCCATGATCGCGACGTAGATCAGCATCAGCAGGAGGAAGACGATGTAGGCGCCGGCGACGTACTTGCCGCCGACGTCGTTGGGGATCGACGGCGCGGCGAAGAGCCAGGACAGCATCAGTTGACCTCCGGGGCGATCCGCGAGGTCGCCTGGGTGTTCGGCGCGTCGAGGGCGCGGCGCAGGCGCTTCAGCTGGCCCTGGGCGCTCTTCGCCGAGAGCTCGAACTTGACCAGCGTCGTCCACAGCAGCGCCATCGAGGCGATCGAGCAGAGGAAGGTCAGCATCATCGAGGCGGGCAGGCCGCCTTCGGCGGTGGCGAAGACGCGCGGGTGGACGAGCGAGGCCGAGGCGCGCACGGCGAGGAAGTTGAGCGGCACGAAGGCCCCCGCGGTGATCGCGAAGACCGAGGCGTAGCGCGCCTGGCGCTGGCGGTCCTCGATCGCGTAGCGGAAGGGGTAGTACGTCGCGTAGAGCAGGAAGACGATCAGGAAGCTGACCAGCGTCGGTTCGTTCCAGACCCACCAGTGGCCCCAGGAGCCCTTCGCCCAGATCGAGCCGGTGATCAGCGCGCCGACGGCGAAGATCACCGAGATGTGGATCGAGACGTAGGAGTAGGCGTCGTAGCGGGGGTCGTCGCGGCGCAGGTGCAGCACGGCGAAGATGCCGCCGACGATGAAGCCGCAGAGCGAGATGATCGCCAGCGGCACGTGCAGGTAGAAGATCTTCTGCAGGAAGCCCTGGTCGGCTTCGATCGGCGCGTAGAAGAAGACCAGCGAAAGGGTTACAGCGAACGCCACGACGGTCGCGATGGAAAGCGTTCTGAGTCCTTTGCCGTACATGCCTGGTGGGGGGGCCGGCTGCCGGACTTCGTGGCTCAGTCCTCGAGCAGGAAGTCGAATACCGCGTAGCCCAGCAGGGCGAAGATCAGATCGTATAGACCCAGCACTATCAGCCAGGTTCCGAACCGGTGGTAAGAGACTCCGCCCAGCAGCATCAGCGGTTCGGTGGCGGCCGTCGCGGCGATCATCAGCGGCACCACGAGGGGCAGCAGGACCAGCGGCACGAGCAGGTCGCGGGCGCGTGAATTGACCGCCATCGAGGAGATCAGGGTGCCGGTCGAGGCGAGCCCGATGTCGGCGAGGACGAGGACGATGATCAGCGGCGGCAGCGAGGCGGCGCTGCGCAGGAAGAAGAGGGCGAAGATCGGCACCGCGATCAGCTCCAGCACCGCCAGGTAGATGATCAGCGCCGCCACCTTGGCGGTGAAGAGGACGCTGCGGTCGATCGGGGCGAGGCGGATCGCGTCGAAGCCGCCCTCCTCGCGCTCGGCGACGAAGAGGCGGTTGATGCCGAGCACCGCGGCGAACAGCAGCGTCACCCAGAGCACCCCGCCGGCGAGGCTGCCGGAGAGGCTGGTGCGGTTGAGGCCGAAGCGGAAGATCACGAACGAGGTGACCGCGAAGAGCGCCATCGCGGGCAGCGACTGCAGGGTGCGGAGCTCGGCCCGCAGGTCCTTGGCGAGGATCGCGGCGAAGGCGGTGCGCGAGGGAGTCATCCGGCCATCGCCGCCTTCTCGTCGATCGCCAGCCGCAGCACCTGGTCGGCCTCGGGCAGGTAGCGGTCGGGGTCGTGGGTGACGACGACGCGGGTCTGGCCGAGGCCGGGGCCGATCAGCGTCTTGGCGATCTCGCGCCCCTCGATGTCGAGGTTCGAGTCGGGCTCGTCGAGCAGCAGCAGGTCGGGCTGGTGGAGGACGCAGCGGCAGATCGCGAGGCGCTGGCGCATCCCGGCGGAGAACTCGTAGGTGCGCTCGTCACCGCGGTGGGAGAGGTTGACGGCGGCGAGGAGCTCCTCGATCCGGGCCTCGGCGCGCTCCCCGGTGATCCCGTGCAGCTTGGCGTGGAAGCGGAGGTTCTCGCGCCCGGTGAGGTCGCGGTAGAGGAGCGGTTCATGGCCGAGGTAGCCGATCTTGCCGCGCAGCTTCCAGGCCTCGTCGGGCAGCTTGCAGCCGAGGATGCTGACCTCGCCGCCGGTCGGCCGCAGCAGCGTCGCGAGGATGCGGATCAGCGTGGTCTTGCCGGCGCCGTTGGGGCCGAGGACGACCAGCGAGGTGCCCGCGCCGACCTCGAGATCGACGCCGTCGAGCGCGGCGCGGTCGCCGTAGACGCGGCGCAGCCCGACCAGCTTGATCGCCGGCTCCTGATCCGATGGCATCGGGCGATTCTGTCGATTAGCCGCGGCGGATGGTGCGGCGGCCGACGCGCAGCAGCGGCCGGGCGCCGTCGCGGAGCGCCTTCGCCCGCACCTCGCCGCGCCCGTAGAGGAGCTTCGCCGAGTTCCGCACCGCCTCGCCCAGGGTGCGGTCGTAGGGGTGCCACCAGAAGTCCCGGGTCAGCCCCGGCTCCCAGGCGTTCATCTTGATGTTCACGCACTCATAGAAGCCGAACTTGGAGTGCGAGCGGCCGAGGCCGGAGCTCTTCACCCCGCCCCAGGAGCACTGGCAGGCCCCGTGGCTGAAGGAGTGGTCGTTGATCCAGACCATCCCCGACTCGAGCACCCGGGCGATCCGTTCGCCCTTCGCCCGGTCGCGCGTCCAGACCGAGGCGCCGAGCCCGAACTCGGAGTCGTTGGCGAGGTCGATCGCCTCCTGCTCGGAGTCGACGACGACGATCGGCAGCACCGGCCCGAAGATCTCCTCGCGCATGATCCGCATCTCGTGGGTGACCCCGGTGAGGACGGTCGGGGCGATGAACTTGCCGGGCAGCCCGGGGACCTCGACCGGCCCGCCGCAGAGCTTCGTCGCGCCGGCGGCGACCGCGTCGTCGATCAGCTCGACCACGGTCTCGTACTGGGACTCGGAGGTCATCGGGCCGATCGCGGTCTCCCAGGCGAGCGGGTCGCCGAGCGGCAGCCGTTCGGCCTCGCGCGCCACCCCGGCGACGAAGCGGTCGGCGACCTCGCGCATGACGTAGACCCGCTCGATCCCCGAGCAGGTCTGCCCGGCGTTGGCGAAGCCGCCCCAGACCGCCCCGCTCACCGCGTTGCCGAGGTCGGCGTCGGCGCAGACGATCATCGGGTCCTTGCCGCCGAGCTCCAGCACGCTGCCCTTGAGCTGGGACGCGCACACCTCGCCGACGTGGCGGCCGACCTCGACCGAGCCGGTGAAGAAGACCTTGCCGACCGAGGAGCGCGCCAGCGCCTCGCCGACCGCGCCGCCGCCGTGGACGACCCGGACGAGCCCCTCGGGCACGCCGCCGCGCTCGAACACCGCGCGGATCTTCTCGCCCAGCAGCGGCGTCAGCGAGGCCGGCTTCAGCACCACGCCGTTGCCCGCCATCAAGGCGATCGCCACCTCGCCGAAGGGGATCGACCAGGGGTAGTTCCAGGGCGCGATCACCCCGACCACGCCGAGCGGCTCATAGGAGAAGTGGCCGCTCTTCGACGCGGTGAAGGCCTGGCGCATCGGCACCTTCTCGTCGGCAAGCACCTTCGGCCCCGCCTTCGCCACCCAGTGCAGCGCGTCGACGGTCGGCAGCAGCTCCATCGTGTAGGCCTCGACCCGCGGCTTGCCCTGCTCGCGGACCAGCAGCTCGGCGACCTGGTCGATCTCGTCGAGCAGCGCGTCGGCCGCCCGCAGCATGTACCGGGCCCGGTCCTTGGTCGTCAGCTGCGCCCAGGCGGGCTGGATCCGCGCGACCTCGTCGACGACGCCCTGCACCTCGGCGGGCGAGATCGTGGCGACGCTCCCGATCACCTCACCGGTGGTCGGGCTGCGCGACTCGAGCGTGCCCGCCGTCGCCCCTGCCTGCGTGGCGCTCTCCATCGGGTCAGCGTACCGCGAGGGGGGAGAGATTCGGCCCGCCCAGCCCTTGGATAGAGAATGAGCGCGACCGGTCTAGGAACTGTGGAAATTGCGAGTCGTGCTGGCTTCGTTGGCTATGGTCAAATAGCTATGGAAGCCGAACGCGATGCACGGGAGTTGCTGGAACGAGCGTGGATGGAGAACGGCCCCGAGCGACTGGTTCTCCCGGTCGACCCCTTCGCGATCGCACGACAGCTCGGGATCCAGGTCTACACCGACAGAAGCCTGCCGCCGGAGGTCTCGGGGATGCTGCGGAAGCAGGCGGGATATGAGGACCCAGAAATCCTCCTCAACGCCCGTGATTCGCGGAACCGACAGCGCTTCACCTGCGCGCACGAGTTGGGCCACTACACCCAGCGCGTGAAGAGCGGGGAGGACGAAGCGTGGGAGTACATCGACCACCGCGACTCGCTTTCCTCGCAGGGGCTGAAGCCGGAGGAGGTCTACGCGAACCAGTTCGCGGCCGAACTCCTGATGCCCCGCCAGGTGGTCGAGGAATTGGCCGGCGACTCGAAGAACGCGGCGGTCCTGGCTCTCGACTTCGGCGTCTCGGGCGACGCGATGCGCTTCCGTCTGGACAACCTCCGCCTGGCGTGAGATGGCGCCGCCCGGATCCTCGTCTGCTGACGACGACAGGGACTTAGCTCCGACCGACGACGAAATCGTCCGCGAGAGGAGCCTGGTCGAACTTCAGGGCGAGCGGACCAAGGTCAGGCGACTGGAGGCCGAGGTCGAGAAGCTAGGGGAGGAGCTGACCAGCGAGGTCCAGAACCGGAAGATGCGACATCCGATCGCGATCATCGCTCTCGTGGTGATGGTCCTTCAGGTCGCGGCCTCCGACGTGATTTTCGTCTGGTACGGCGATACGAACGGATGGCACATCTCGGCTGCTGCGATCAGCGCCTGGATGGGGACGAACGTCATCGAGGTCGTGGCGGTGGTTCTCGTGATCGTGAACTACCTCTTTCCGAACGTCAGGCAAAAGGGCGCCTAGCGCGACACTCATACTGGTGCGATGAGCGACCAGCTCTTCGACACCGGCGGAGCCGCGGGCGGGCGCGGCGGCGAAGCTCCTGTACAGGTCCCCGCCGACGCGCCGCTGGCGGTGCGGATGCGGCCGCGGACGCTCGACGAGATGGTCGGCCAGGAGCACATCGTCGGCGAGGGGTCGGCGCTGCGGGCGGCGATCGAATCGGGGCGGCCGCACTCGGCGATCCTCTACGGGCCGCCCGGGTCGGGGAAGACGACGCTGGCGCGGATCGCGGCGCGGATGGCCGACGGGGCGTTCGAGGAGGAGTCGGCGGTCAACGCGGGGCGGGCGGAGATCCGCGCGGTGATCGAGCGGGCGAAAGAGCGGCGGCGCGGCAACGGGCGCGGCACGGTCCTCTTCCTCGACGAGATCCACCGCTTCAACAAGGCCCAGCAGGACGCGCTCCTGCCCGCGGTCGAGGAGGGCCTGCTGACCCTGATCGGGGCGACCACCGAGAACCCCTACTTCGAGGTCAACTCGGCGCTGATCTCGCGCAGCCAGGTCTACGAGCTGGCGCCGCTCTCCCCGGCGCAGGTGGAAGAGCTGCTGCGCCGGGCGCTCGCCGACCCCGAGCGGGGGATCGCCGAACCGCCGCCGATCGCCGACGAGGCGCTGGCGATGCTGGCCGAGCGCAGCGGCGGCGACGCCCGCGCGGCGCTCTCTGGCCTTGAGCGCGCGGTCGAGCGCGCCCAAGGCGCCGAGGTCGACATCGCCGCGATCGAGGACGCCCTGCAGCGCCGGGCGATCGACTACGACCGCCAGGGCGATCGTCACTACGACTTCATCTCCGCCTGGATCAAGGCGACCCGCGGCTCCGACGTCGACGCCTCGCTCTACTACCTGGCGGTGATGCTGGAGGGTGGCGAGGACCCCCGCTTCCTCGCGCGCCGGATGGTGATCCTCGCCTCCGAGGACATCGGCAACGCCGACCCGATGGCGCTGCTGGTCGCCGACGCCGCCGCCCGCGCGGTCGACCGGGTCGGCCTGCCGGAGGCGGCGCTGAACCTCTCCCAGGCGGCGATCTACCTGGCGCTGGCGCCGAAGTCGAACGCGGCGACGACCGCGATCGGCGCCGCGCGCGCCGAGGTGCGGCAGAACGGCGCCCAGACCCCGCCCGATTACCTGCGCGACGCGCACTATCCCGGCGCCCAGGCCCTCGGCCGTGGCACCGGCTACCAGTACGCCCACGACCACCCCGGCAACGTCGCCGCCCAGCAGTACCTCCCCGACGCCCTCGTCGAGCGCCGCTTCTACGAGCCGACCGGCAACGGCCGCGAGAAGGCATTCGGCGAGCGCCTGGCCGAACTGCGCCGCCGCCTCGGGCGTCCCGAGGACTGACGGCAGAGCCTCCGGGGCTCCGTCGAAATACGTCCTCCGAGGGCGCAACTCCCCTGCAGTCAGGGGTTTATAAGGGGCGGCTTTCCAAGTTATGCCAGGGAGAGCCGCAACACCCGCCGGAGGCTCGGACTGGGGGCTTCCGGCGGGAATGAAACAGGGGGGAGAGGGCGCCGGGCCCCTTGACTCGGCGCCCTCTCTGTTTCTCCAGGCGCCGTGGCGCGAGCGACCCATCCCGCCCGCGCCCCCGGCGCCCGCCCTGCCGTATCGTCTGTGCATGGCAGCGGGCGAGGGGAAACCGAAGGCGAAGAAGCTGCGGCTCGGCGGGATGGCGTTGCGCAACGGCCTCCTCGTCCACGGCCCGACCCACTGGGCCGCCGCGGTCCGCCGCCACGACGGCTCGATCGAAGTCGCCTCCGCCCGCAAGCCCGAGCTGGTCCCCGGCCTCGTCGCCAAGATCCCCGGCCTGCGCGGCCCGGTCAAACTCGCCGAGTCGATGCTCGTGCTGCCGCTGGTCCGCCGCAAGATGCGCGCCGCCCGCCTCCCCTTCGAGGACAAGCGGGTGCTCGGCGCCTCCGCCGCCACGCTCGCCTTCTCCGGCCTGGCGCGCCGCGGCCGCCCCGCCACCGCCGCCCGCGAGGGCCTGATCCAGGCGATCGGCGTGATCCCCGCCCTCGTCGCCCTCTCCGACCGTGACCTCGCCGCCTACCACGGCGCCGAGCACAAGGCGATCGCCGCCTACGAGCAGGGGGTCGAGGACGTCGCCTCGGTGCCCAAAGAGCACGACCGCTGCGGCTCCAACCTGGTCGTCCCGATGATGCTGATGTCGGCCGCCGGGACGATCCTGCTGGAGCGCCTGGTCGAGAAGCCCTCCAACGCCGCCCGCACCGTCGTCGGCCTGGCCGGCGCCTCGCTCGCGGTCGAGGCCTTCGCCTGGTCGGACAAGCACCACGGCGAGCCGCTGGCCGAGGCGTTCCACACTCCGGGGCGGGAGATCCAGCGCCTCTGGGCGACCAAGGAGCCGAGCCCGGCGCAGCTCGAGGTCAGCCTCGCGGCGATGGCCGAGATCCTCCGCGTCGAGTCGGCCCCGGCCGCGCCCTCCGCATAGACTCCGCCGCGTGTTCGGGCGTATTGATCACATCGGGGTTGCGGTCGAGGATCTCGACGCCGCGCTCGCCCTCTACGGCGAGAGCTTCGAGATGACGCTCGCCCACCGGGAGACGGTCGAGTCGCAGGGCGTCGAGGCGGTGCTGCTGGACGTCGGCGAGGGCCACGTCGAGCTGCTGCGCCCGCTCGGTCCCGACACCGCGGTGGGCAAGTACCTCGCCAAGAACGGCCCCGGCCTCCATCACGTCGCCTACGCGGTCGATGACATCGACGCGACCCTGCCGCGCCTCACGGCCGCCGGCATCCAGCTGATCGACGCCGAGCCGCGGGTGGGCATCCGCGACAGCCGCGTCGCCTTTCTTCATCCCCGCTCGACCGGCGGGGTACTCACCGAGATCGTCGAACCTGCAGGAGGGCACTGATGGCAGATGCACAGCGCGTCGAGATCGGCTTCGAAGGCGGCCAGGTGATCCAGGCCCGCCTCGCCGAGGACGACCTCAAGGATCTTCGCAAGCAGCTCGAGAAGGGCGGCTGGCACGACCTCCACACGGAGGACGGCGTGATCTCGCTCTACCTCGGCAAGGTCGCCTTCATGCGGATCGCCTCGGGCGACCACCGCGTCGGCTTCGGCTCCGTCGATTAGCCCGGTGCGGGTCGAAGGCACCGACTTCGCGGCCGTCTTCGTCACCGACTATCCGCGCGCGGTCGAGTTCTACGGCGGCACCCTCGGCCTCGAGCAGTCGAAGGAATACGGTCGGATCCCCGGCGGCGAGTTCGAGACCGGCAACCTGACCCTGCAGATCCTCGACGCCGCCGCGGTCGGCCGCGAGTTCGCCCCCAGCGGCAGCCCGATCGCCCTGCGGGTCGCCGACGTCGCCGACGCGCGCGCCGAGCTCGAAGGCGCCGGGGTCGAGTTCCTCGGCGAGACGATCGACTCAGGCGTCTGCCATCAGGCGCCGTTCAAGGACCCGGACGGCAACGTCCTGATCCTGCACCACCGCTACGCGCCGCGCGACTAGGGGCCGGGGTCTCGCCGGCCGTCCGAGGTGCGGCTTGGCGCGATCTCCGGCGCGTGCGGCCGTCCGAGTTGCGTCCCGGGCGTCTCGTGGCGGCCCGGGCAGGCTGTGGCCGCCACGAGACGCCCGGGACGTGAGGGGTCGTGAGGGTCTCGGCACGGGGACGGCACGAACTTCCTAGATGTGACGGAAGACGGGAGCGAAGTCGGGCTTCCGTGAGCCTTCTTCATCGATTCCAAGCCCGGGAGGCCCGGGCGTTGACGAAGACGCCAGGAACGTCACACCTTCCGGCCCTGTGAAGGGCCCTTTTCGGGTCTCCGGAACGCGCTGCGTGAGTTTGGCCCCCTATAGGGGGGTCAAAGGGTGGTCACGTGTTCGTAACGTCGGAAGAACCCGGAAGAAAGCGTGACGTTCCCGGCATCTCCCTCACGAGGCGGCATTTCGCGCCGATCCCGTCGCCTTCCCGGCGCACTCCCGTCCCTCCCTCGGCGCACCTTCGTCCCTATCCCGTCAACCGAACCCCCGGCCGTCTCGGCCACGGCCACAGCCTGCCCGGGCCGTGGCCGAGACGGCCGCGTCCCTTCCTCGGGCGCCAGCTTCAGACGGCCGCGTCCCTTCCCCGGGCGCCAGCTTCAAAAGGCCGCGTCCCTTAACCCCGGGGCGCCAGCTCCAGAGCCCGCCGCCGCGCCCTAGTCGGAGCAGACGACGTCGACGCTGGGGTCCTGGCCCTCCATCGCGCGGGCCAGGAGGTCGCCTAGCTGCTCGCGTTCGGCGACGTCGAGGTTGGAGAGCACCTCGCCTTCGAGCGTCTCCAGTTTCGCCTCCGCCTTCTTCAGCGCCTTGATGCCGGCGGCCGTGATCACGACGATGTGGCGGCGGCGGTCCTGCGGATCGCGCTGGCGTTCGACGTAGCCGTGCTCGTCGAGCTCGTTGAGCAGCAGCACGCAGTTGTTCGGGTCGACCATCAGGGTCGCGCCGAGCTCCTGCTGCAGGCAGCCTTCGTTGCGGACGAGGATTTCGAGCGCGATCAGCTGCTTCAGCTTCATCCCGAGGAAGTCCTCGGTCGCGCGCCGGTAGACGACGCGGTTGAGCTGGGACAGCAGTCCCATCGTGCCCGTCGTCTGGGGGGTCTGAGTCGAAGAATTCATGGTGTATTCGTAATTCTAGCGTGACTCTACTTGCAGCAAAGATAATCCTTGCTACAGTGACGATCCCATGTCACTTACCAATGGAAATATAGCCCAGTCTTCGTCCACCTCCGACCGCTCGCGCTGGATCGCCCTTGTGGTCCTCTGCGCGGGCATGCTGATGATCGTCCTCGACGCGACGATCGTGAACGTCGCCCTGCCGAAGATCCAGACCGACCTCGGCTTCTCCCAGTCGAGCCTCGCCTGGGTCGTCAACGCCTACCTGATCTCCTTCGGCGGCCTGTTGCTCCTGGCGGGAAGACTCGGCGACCTGCTCGGCCGTCGTGACGTCTTCCTCACCGGGCTCGCCCTCTTCACCGCCGCCTCGCTCGCCTGCGGGTTGGCCGACAGCCAGTCCGTCCTCGTCGTCGCCCGCTTCATCCAGGGCATCGGCGGCGCGCTCACCTCGGCCGTCATCCTCGGCATGATCGTCACCATGTTCCCCGAGCGTGGGGAGCAGGCACGGGCGATCGGCGTCTACTCGTTCGTCGCCTCCGCCGGCGGCTCGATCGGGCTGCTCGCTGGCGGCGCGATCACCCAGGCCATCAACTGGCACTGGATCTTCATCGTCAACCTGCCGATCGCGGTCGTGACCGGCGTCCTCTCGCTGCGTTACCTGTCGCGGGACAAGGGCCTCGGCATCTCCGCCGGCGCCGACCTCCCCGGCGCCACCTTCATCGTCTCCGCGGTGATGATGGGCGTCTACGCGATCGTCGAGGCCACCAACTACGGCTGGGGCTCCGCCCACACGCTCGGCTTCGGGGCCGGCGCGGTCGCCCTCCTGGTCGCCTTCGTGGTCCGCGAGTCGCGGGCCGCGAACCCGCTGGTGCCGCTGCGGATCTTCCGCTCGCGGAACCTCTCCGGGGCCAATGCGGTGCAGGGGCTGATGGTCGCCGGGATCTACGCGATGTTCTTCCTCGGCGCCCTGTACCTGCAGAAAGTGCTCGGCTTCGACTCGCTTGAGGTGGGGCTCGCCTTCATCCCGATGACGGCGATCATCGGCATCCTCTCGCTCGGCTTCTCGGCGAAACTGAACATGCGCTTCGGGGCGCGGGCGACGCTGCTGCCGGGCCTGGTCTCGGTCGGCGTCGGGCTGATCTACCTGTCGCAGATCTCCACCGACGGCAGCTACTGGTCTGAAGTGCTGCCGGCGATGGTGCTGGTCGGGATCGGCGCCGGGCTCTCGTTCCCGTCGATCATGACCCTGGCGATGACCGGCGTGAAGCCGGAGGAGGCGGGCCTCGCCTCCGGCCTGGTCAACACGACCATGCAGGTCGGCGGCGCCCTCGGGCTCGCCGTGCTGGCCACCCTCTCGACCAGCCGCACGACCAACCTCGTCAGCGGTGGGGACTCCACCGCGTCGGCGTTGACCAGCGGCTACCGGCTGGCCTTCGTGGTCGCGGCCGGGCTCCTGCTCGCGGCCCTCGGCATCGCCCTCGCGGTGCTCCGCCCCGAGCCCGCGGCCGACGAGGCCCCGGCGGTCGAAGCGGCCGAGGCCGAGCCGGTCTTCAGCTCCGAGGCCCTCTAGGAAACGGAAGGCCGTCTACGTCGTCCGCTTGAGGCGGGTGATGTAGACGGCCTTGGTGTGGTCGTCCTCGGACATCGGCTGGTGGGGGATGCCGTCGTGGTGATGGCCGTAGAGGGCCACCAGTTCCAGGCCTGAGGCGTCGATCGCGGCGCGCACCTCGGACTCCGGGTGGTGGCGCTGGCGGTGCAGCTCCGGGGCCATCGAAGGGCCCTTGCCCGGTTCGATCGGCTCGAAGGAGAAGCTCGCTTCGGCGATCTCTCCCGGGACCCATGTCGACGCTCGTGTGCCCCTCCCAGATCATCCGCCGGCCGTTCATCTCCAGCTCGAACTGTTCGGCGAAGAAGCCGTGGAACTGGGTCAGCGTGTTGGAGTCGAAGATGCAGAGGGCGTGCGGGGCCATGTTCGCCGCAAGGCCGCGCAGCGTCCGTTCCAGTTCGGCCTGGTCGTGGAGGTAGTTGACCGCGTCGTCGAGGCAGGCGACGAGGTCGAAGCTGCCGTAGACCGGGAGCTCGCGCATGTCGGCGACCTCGATCCGCACCTGGTCGCCCGCCTTCGCCCGGGCCATCTCCACCATCGAGGCGGAGATGTCGCAGGCGGTCACCTTCCAGCCGTGCTCGAGCATCGGGATGAAGCTCTTGCCGGTGCCGCAGGCCACGTCGAGCACGGTGTCGCCCCGGAGACCGTTCGCCGCGCCGAGCTCGAGCAGCGTGCTGACCCACAGCCGGTAGTCGTGATGGGCGGTGAAGTCGTCGTAGACGGGGGCGATCGCCTCGTAGGCGAGTTCGGCGTGTCGGCTGTCGGTTGGCATCTGCTCTGGTGGAGGTCTCCATGTCGGTCTGGGACCCGGTCCTCGTTCAATAGCGTTCCAAATGTTCTATCCGCGTATTCCGTTCTTGTCTTTTTTCAGGCCGTCGCCGTTCCTATAGGTTCGCCGCATCGACTCTCAGAGGGACCAACGCCACGAAAGTGACGATGGCTGGGAGTGGGGTGAGGCACAGAGGATCTGCATGCGGCTGGCCTATCGCTACGCGAGCAACCCGAGCGAGGCGGAGGACATCGCGCAGGAGGCCTTGCTCCGCGCCTGGCGTCGTCGCTCCACCCTGCGCGATTCCGGCAGCCGCAAGCAGTGGCTGTCGACGATCGTCCGCAACGAGGCCTTCCGGCATTACTCGCGGCCGCGACCCGATCCCACAGATGAGGTCGAACAGCTCGAGTCGGGGGACGAGGAGCACGTCGTCGCCACGGTCGAGCGGGCCGACCTGCGGGCGGCGCTGGAGCTGCTCTCCGAGCGCGAGCGGGCGCTGCTCTCGCTGCGCTACGAGGAGGATCTGACACAGCCCGCGATCGCCGCCCGCCTGGGGATCCCGGAAGGGACGGTCAAAGTGCAGCTGCACCGCGCGCGGCTGAAGCTGCGACGCGCCTACGTCTCCTAGGAGGGACTGGCCCCTCCTAGACCCCGGCCGCACCTATACGGGCGTCCGAGATAGTCCTGTACACGCGGGCGAGCGGAGCGGGTCCAAGTTCGGACGGCTGGATAAGGACGGATGGCCGTCGCCGGCCGACTATTTAGTAGGTGAAGACGGCACCACGACAGATCGTCGCCTTCGGCGGAGGTGGTTTCTCGATGGAGTCGGGAAATCCGCTTCTGGACGATTACGTACTCGGGCTGACCAAGGCCGAGCGGCCCCGAGTCTGCTTCCTGCCCTCGGCCTCCGGCGATGCCGACCACTACATCGTCCGCTTCTACCGGGCCTTCTCGGCGCACCGCTGCGAGGCCAGCCACATCTCCCTGTTCCGCCGCGAGCAGGGGCCGGAGGACATCCGCCGCCACCTGCTCTCGCAGGACCTGATCTACGTCGGCGGCGGCAGCGTGGTCAGCCTGCTCGGCGTCTGGAAAGCGCACGGGATCGACGAGATCTTGCGCGAATGCTGGGAGGCGGGGATCATCCTCTGCGGCCTCTCGGCCGGGTCGCTGTGCTGGTTCGCGGAGGCCGTCACCGGCTTCCACGGGGCGCCGAAACGGCTCGAGGGCCTCGGCCTGCTGCCGTTCAGCAACTGCGTCCACTACGAACGCAAGTCGGACCGGCGCCAGTCCTACCACGGCTTCCTGCGCGAAGGGATGTGTCCGGGTTACGCCGCCGAGGACGGTGCCGCGTTGCACTTCATCGGCGAAGAGCTGAGCCAGGTGGTCGCCTCCCGTCCGGAGGCGCGCGGGTACCGGCTCGATGTTTCAGGGCAGCGCGTGGTGGAGATGCGGATCGCCACCACCTACCTCGGCGAACGTGGGGTCGTGCCGGCCCCGCCGACGCCCGAGGCGCTGTCCACCGCGGTCGCGGCGGCTTAGGTGCCGGGCTTGGTCCACCCGGTGGCGGCCCGCTGATGGCCGCGGGGATCGGAGAGAACGGCAACACCCCGGGGACGACGACGCCGGTCCGCCGCATCCTCACCCTCGGCGGCCACGACTTCACCTCGCGCCCGCCCGACCGCGCCGTCTGCGAGTTCCTCCTCCGCCTGGCGACCGAGCGCGGCGGCACGCGGCCGCGGCTCTGCATCCTGCCGACCGCCAGCGGCGACACCTCCGAGCAGATCGCCCACTTCTACCAGGCCTTCGGCGACCGGCCCTGCGAGCCCTCCGACGTCTCCCTCTTCCGCCTCGGCCGGCGGCCGATGGCGCTCCGCGACCACCTGCTCTCCCAGGACCTGATCTACGTCGGCGGCGGCAGCATGGTCAACCTGCTGGCGGTCTGGGAGGCGCACGACATCGCCTCGATCCTCAGCCTCGCCTGGCGCCGCGGGATCGTCCTCGCCGGCCAGAGCGCCGGGGCGATGTGCTGGTTCGAGGCGGGGATCACCACCTCCTCGGGCAAGCCGCTGGCCGCCGCCGGCCTCGGCCTCCTCCAGGGCAGCCTCTGCGTCCACTACAACAACGAGCCCGCCCGCCGCGCCGCCTACCTGGAGGCGGTCGGCGACGGGATGCCGGGCGGCTACGGCCTCGACGACTACGCCGGCCTGCTCTGGGAGGGCGAGGGCTCACCCTCCGCCGTCACCGCCCGCCGCGGCGCCCGCGCCTACCGGGTGACGGCCCGCGACGGCGTCGCCAACGAGAGCCCGCTGCCCGCCCGCTTCCTCCCCGCCCCGGCGCCCGCCGCCCTGCGCGAGGACATCGCCGAGTTCCGCCGCATCAAAACGATGCGCCGCCGCGCCGGCTGGCTCGGTTGATGGGCCGGAAAGCGCTGATATAGAGCGCTTTTCGGCCCATCGACGTCGCTAGTGGCGGAGGAGGTGGAAGCGGAAGACCTTTTCTTCGGTGTAGCCGGAGGCCGCCCTGGGGGGTGAAGGTGACGGCGACCGCGACGCGCACTTCGCCGTCGGTCCGGAGGCGACGGAGTGCGGCGCCGGTGAGCTTGACGGGAACCTGGGGTGACCCGCAGACGGCGGCCGACGCCGAGCCGGCGGGCGCGTGGATCGCGATCCGCTTGCGCGTCTTCTTGCTCTTGCCGGTGATCATCGCTACCGCCTTCGCCCGCACCTTGCCGGCGCCCGGCACCTTGACCGTGAGCAGGCCGCTGCCCCCGCGTGGCGCTTCCTCCAGCGTGCCGATGTGGACCGTGTTGACGGGGCCCTGCGGCGGCTTGATCCGCTGGATTTCTTCGAGGCCGCCGGCGAACCAGGCCCCGCCTTCGGAGTCGGCGGCGATGGTTTTCAGTTCGGCCGTCACCCCGGCGTAGATCTGGGTGATCGCGCCGGCCGGGGTGATCAACCCGATCGAGGGCGGGTCGGCGATGTTCGGCAACGAGCGTTGGGCGAGGCTGGTGAACCAGATGTTCCCTTCGACGCCGCGGACCAGCGTTTCCGGTCCGAAGAAGGGCTGGCCGTAGCGCAGGCATTCGCGGAATTCGGTCAGTTCGCCGGTCGGCGTGAGGCGGCCGATCGCAGCGTTCGTCTGGATGCCGAACCAGAGGTTCCCGTCGGCGCCGATCACGCTGCTGCCGTAGATCGCGCCGGGCTTGGCGGCCGGCTTCACCGGGAAGGTCGCCGTTTCGCCGAGCGGCAGCGCCGGGTCGTCGGCCGTCTTGCGTCATCTCGCCGCTCGGCGAGACCTGCCAGACGGTCGCGTTCTTGCCTTCGCCTTCGGCGGTCTTCATCCGCAGCGAGCCGTCGGGGGCGGCGACCAGTTCGGCGACGTAGCCGCCGGTCACCGGGAAGAGCTTCGTTTCACCGCTCGGGGTCACCCGCGCGAGGGACGGCTTGACCGCGGTCTTGACGAAGTGGTTCAACGCTTCGAGCGAGATTTCGACCGGGAACCAGAAGCTGCCGTCGGCGGCGATCACGCCGTCGGCCTGGCGGCCCGGTTCGGTTTCCTTCGGCACCGGCCCGGAGAATTCGGTCACCTGCCCCGTCGCCGTGATGCGGCCCGCCTTGGCCCGGGAGTGGAAGGACCGATGGGACCCGAAGAAGTATTCGGTGCAGGCGAACCAGGCGCCGCCGTCCGGCAGCGCCGCGACGTCGTCGATGTTGCACTTGGTCGGGAAGCCTTCGGCGATGCCGACCGGCTTCCCGGCGACCGCGACCGGGGCGCCCGCCAGCAGGGCGAGCGCCAGGGCGGCGATCAGCAGGTGCTTAGTGAGCCTCATCCGCGGCCGGCGGAGCGGTCGGGTCGGAGCCCTCGGCGCCGAAGCTCTCGCGGGCGATGAACTCCTCGGCGAGCAGCAGGTTGTCGCGGCTGCGCTCGACCACGTTCAGCAGGTCTTCCATCAGCGAGACCTCCTCGACCTGCTCCTTGATGAACCACTGCAGGAACTGCTCGGCGCGATAATCCTTCAGCTCGCGGGCGAGCTCGAAGAGGGAGAAGATCTCGTCGCTGACCCGCTTCTCCTGGGCGAGCGCGATCTTCACCGGCTCGGAGCCGTCGGCGTAGGTGGTCGACACCGACTTGACGTCGGGGATCTCGACCTGCTCGCCGACGTCGAGGAGGTAGCGGATCATCATCATCGCGTGCTCGCGCTCCTCGATCGCCTGGCGGTAGAAGAAGGCGGCGAGGCGGGGGAGGGTTTCGGCGTCGTAGTAGACGGCGGACCCGACGTACTGCTGCGAGGCCCCGAACTCGTTGGAGATCTGCTCGTTGAGGGCGGCGGCGAAGGACTTCTCGGCCATCGTGTGGCTCCTTAGGTTGTGGCTGAGACGAGGGGTCAACGTAGCCGAAAGCTCAAATTCGGCTGCCCTACGAGGCGGTTCGGCGGGCCTAACCCCAGCGGAAGCCGAGCGCCTCGATCCGGGGCTCGAGCGGGCTCGACGGCAGGCCCGGCGCGGTCGCCTGTTTCGGGTCGTTGTAGCCGCTCGGCGCGACGTCGTTCGGCGTGTCGGGGTGGAAGATCGAGGCCAGGTACTGGATCTGCCCGCGGCCCGGCCCGAGCTCGGTCTGGCCGCCGCCGTAGGCGCCGATGCCGCGCTCCTCGCAGTAGTCATAGGCGGCGAAGAGGTTGGAGATCGGGCCGAAGCGCGAGGGCTTCACGTTGACCGTCTTCGGCGGCGACCAGGGCATCGCCTCGATGTCGGCGATCGAGTGGATCGGCGCGTCCCAGGTCACTCGCTCGTGCACCGGGTCGAGCAGCGGCCGCGTCTCGTCGGTCACGTCGGGGTCCTCGAGCCAGGCGTCGGGGAAGGCCGCGATCAGCTTCGCGTAGAGCTCGGGGTCGGTGATCACGTCGACCGGCGTGCCTTTGTAGAAGCCCTTCAGGTCGAGCGAGTCGATCGCCCCGGTAGCAACCAGCGCCTCGATCAGCTCGTCGTCCCAGTCGTTGAACGGGTCGAGCTTGAAGCGCAGGTTCGGGTACACCGCGAGTCGTTCCTCGAGCGGCTTGATCGAGGACCTCTCGCCCGGCGCGAAGCCGGCCAGCCGCATCGAGCAGACGAAGTTCAGCGGGCGCGGGTCGCGCCCCAGCACCGCCGCGAGGTTGGTGCCCGCCTGGCGCAGCGCCAGGTCGAGCGCCGCCGACTCGAACGCCCAGCGGCGGTAGTCGCGGGAGACCTCGGCGCGCTCCGGCTCGCCGGCCGGGAAGAGATCGATCCCGTCGAGCCGCTTCGAGAACTCGTCGAAGGTGCCGGAGTGGGCGAGCCCGTCGGGCGGCCCGTGGCTCTGCTGGCCGATGTGGTCGACCGCGTCGTAGACGACGTCTTCGCCGATCCCCTCCGCGCCGCCGCCGCGCAGCTTCACCACCGTGGTCAGCCGTTCGAATTCACCGATCGCGAATTCGAGCCCTTCGAAGGCGCACTCCTCGACCTCGAGCGGCAGATCCTTGATCGCGTCGTAGGAGGCCATCGGGCGAGCCTAGCTCGGGTCCCGCTCGAGCGCGACCCGCAGCGTCTTCAGCTGGCGGTCGGAGCCGCCGCGGACGTAGCCGCCGTGGGCGATCGACTCGCGGATGTAGGCGAGGGTCTCGGCGGTCAGCCGCTCGCCGGGGAGGACGTTGGGGATCCCGGGCGGGTAGGCGGCGAGCCCCTCGGCGGCGACTCGCCCGGCGGCGTCCTCGAAGGGGATCACCTCCTGCGGGCCAAGGTAGGCCTCGCGCGGCGTCATCACCAGCTCGCCCCACGGAGGCGGCGGGGCCAGCTTCTCCTGCGCCGGGCCCGGTTCGGCTTCCAGTTCGCCGACCGCGGCGCGCATCGCCGTGACCAGCCGCTCGCCCGTCGCCGCGGCCGGCTCGCCGAGGCCGAAGATCGCGACGACGACGTTCTCCGAGTAGAGCTCGAGGTCGATCCCCTGCGAGTAGAAGATCTTTTTCGCCAGTCGGTAGCCGGTCGAGCCGGTGCCGCGCACGTCGATCGAGAGGCGCAGCGGGTCGAGCCCGGCGATCCCGGGGCGGCCGACCATCGACTCGTCGAGGACGGCGAGGCCGGGAATCTGGACGATCGCCTCGCGGGTGCGCTTGATCGCCGCCAGCGTCTCGTCCAGCAGCTCGACCCCGTGCACGGCCGCCTGCCGGCGGGCCGCGTCGAGCGAGCCGGTCAGGAGGCCGCTCGGGCTCGTCGTTTCGACCAGGCTGACGCAGCGGTCGACCACCGCGGCGTCGATCCGATCGCCGTGGCCGAGGTGCAGCATCGCCGCCTGGGTGAGGCTGCCGACGATCTTGTGGGTCGAGGAGGTGACCAGGTCGGCGCCGCAGGAGAGCGCGTCCGGCGGCAGGTCGGGGTGGAAGTGGAGGTGGGCGCCCCAGGCCTCGTCGACGATCAGCGGCAGGTCGCGCGAGTGGGCGACCTCGGCCAGCGCCGCGACGTCGGCGCAGGCGCCGAAGTAGGTGGGGGAGACGACCATCGCGGCGACCGCGCCGGGGGTCGCGTCGAGCGCCGCGGCGAGGCTCTCCGGGGTGAGCCCGTGGGCGATGCCGAGCTCGGGGTCGAGCTCCGGCGCGACGAAGGTCGGCCGCATCCCGTTCAGCACCAGCCCGTCGATCACCGAGCTGTGGACGTTCCGCTGCACGACGACCCGATCGCCCATGTGGCCGAGCGCCATCGAGGTCGCGTGGTTGCCCTGCGAGGCGCCGTTCATCAGGAACCAGGACCGCTTCGCCCCCCAGGCCTCGGCGGCGAGCAGCTGCGCCTGCTGGAACGGGGTCGGTTCGGGCCCGATGTCGACGCCCTCGGTGACCGAGGGGATGTCGTTGATCAGCCCGGTCATCCCGACCAGGGCGACCATGCCCGGGTCGGCACCGATCCCGCCCTTGTGGCCCGGCACCTGGAAGCGGCCCGGGTCGCGGGCCGAGTACTCGAGCAGAGCGTCGACGAAAGGGGTCTCTTCCTGCTTGTGATCAGCCATGCGGCGAGTCTAGCCACGCCGAACCGTCTGGTTGGTAAGACTTCCGGGAGATGGAACACACTCGTCTCGGTTACTGGATAGAGGAGGCGGGCGACGTCACACCCCGTCCGCCGCTGGACGAGGATCGCGACGCCGACCTGCTGATCGTCGGCGGCGGCTACACCGGCATGTGGACCGCCTGGCACGCCCGCCAGTTGGCGCCCGACGCGCGCATCGTCCTGCTCGAGTCCGAACCGGTCTGCGGACGCGGGCCGAGCGGCCGCAACGGCGGCTTCTGCGAGGCGATGTGGACCTCGCTGGCCTCGATGCGGGCCCGCTGGGGCGACGCGCCGGCGCTCGCCGTCGCCGTCGCCGCCGAGGAGGCGGCGCTGCGGATCGGCGCGTTCTGCGAGGAGGAGGGCGTCGACGCCTGGTACCGCCGGGGCGGCTACCTGCAGGTCTCGACCAGCCCCGCCCACGACGCGATCGACGTAGACGCGATCGAGGCCTGCCGGGCGCTCGGCGTGCCCGACAAGCTGCGCGCGGTCGCTGCCGCCGAGGTGCAGGAGCACTGCGCCTCGCCCGCCTTCCGCGCCGGGGCGATGGAACCGGTCACCGCCACCGTGCAGCCCGCCCGCCTCGCGCTCGGCCTGCGCCGTCGGCTGATCGAGGAGGGCGTCGACATCTACGAGTCCTCGCCGGTGCGCCGCTTCCGCGAGGGCGCCGACGGGGTCGAGGCGACCGTCGCCACCGGGGCGCGCGTCCGCGCGCCGCGCGGGGTCCTCGCGATCGGCCCCGCCGCCAAGGCGCACGGCGGTCCGCTGCGCAGCCGGCTCACCGTCGCCTCCTCGCACATCGTGATCACCGAGCCGGTCCCCGACGTGATCGAGAAGGTCGGCTGGACCGGCGGCGAGGCGATCACCGACGGCCGCTCCCTGGTCCACTACTTCCGCACCACCCCGGACGGCCGGATCGCCTTCGGCTGGGGTGGCGGCAAGATCATGATGGGCGCCCACCTGCACGGCCGCGCCGAGGTCGACGCCGCCGTCGTCCGCGAAATCCACGGCCACCTGCTCGACTACTTCCCCGACCTCGCCGGGCGCCGCGTCACCCACGCCTGGGGCGGGCCGATCGACGCCTCCCCGACCCACCTGCCGGCGGTCACCTCGCTGCCCCGCTCGCGCGCCTGGGTGGCGGCGGGCTACACCGGCAACGGCGTCGGCCCGACCAACATGGTCGGCCTCACCCTCGCCTCACTGGCGCTAGACCGCAGCGACGACCCCACCCGCCTAGCCTTCGTCGACTCCCACGTCCCCCGCGTCCCCCCCGAGCCGTTCCACTGGATCGGAGGAGAATCGATCCGCCTCGGGATCGCAAAGAAGGAGGAGGCGGAGATGGAAGGCCGCCGCCCCGGCCCGATCTCCTCAGCCGTGGCGAAGGTCCCCGAGCTCCTCGGCTTCCACATCGGCCGTTAGGTGCACTCCGGGTCTCCGATCACGCGGGCGCGGGCGTGGCGGACAACCGCGGCCTGCGTCGCGGTCCTGCTCGGGGCATGGGCGATCACGTCCGCGGTGGCGGCGGCGCGGGTTGCGCCGGGACCGGAGCTGCCGCCGCGAGGCGGGGCCTACCTCGGCATCTTCTACGGCGAGGGGACCGAAGCCGCCACCGACGCGAAGATCGGCGAGGCGCCGCCGGTCCACCTCACCTACTTCGACTGGAACGCCGACTGGGCCGCGGCCGGGAGCACGACCCACGACCTCGCGACCGGCAGGATTCCCCTGGTCAACTGGGAGCCTGCCGGGATCCACTTCGACGACATCATCGCCGGGCGCTACGACCCGATGCTGGCCAGGCGGGCGGTCGAGGCCAGGGACCTTCACCGGCCGCTGTTTCTCGATTTCGCCGCGGAGATGAACGGCGACGAGGGCTGGGGCGGCCACCACCCCGCCCGGTACGTCGCGGCCTATCGTCACATCCACGACGTCTTCAGCGAAGCGGGCGCCGACAACGTGACCTGGGTCTGGGCGCCGAACAACGTCGGCAGTCCCCACACGCCCCCGGCCCTCGACTACTACCCGGGCTCCTCCTACGTCGACTGGACCGGTATCGACGGCTACAACTGGGGCACCGCGCAGCCCGGCTTCGGCTGGGAGTCCTTTGCCCAGGTCTTCGAGCCGATGTACCGCCGGCTGGCGAAGTTGGGCAAGCCGGTAATCATCGGCGAGACGGCCTCGGCCGAGACGGGCGGCAGCAAGCCCGCCTGGATCGACAGCATCGTCCCGACGATCCGCCGCCGCTTCCCGCTGATCCGCGCCCTGGTCTGGTTCGATATCGACAAGGAGCGCCCCTGGCAGATCGATTCGAGCCCGGCGACGCTGAAGGCGTTCCGGCGCCTGGCGTCGAATCCTTACTTTCGCTGACGTCGGCGCCGGCTTTCGGCTGCGAGCCCGCCCCCGCTAGTACGTAGCCGCGATCTCGGTGACCGCCGCCGGCGGCAGCTCCTCCTGGTCGGGCCGGATGCTGGCCATCTTTTCCGCCCGCCGCTGCTGCACCGTGGTGAACACCATCGCCAGCACCGTGACCCCGAAGAGGATCATCGCGATGCAGTTCACCTCCACCGGCACGCCGCGCTGGAAGGCGCCGAAGATGTAGAGCGGGAACGTCACCGTCGTCCCCGCGTTGAAGTTGGAGATCACGAAGTCGTCGATCGAGAGGGCGAAGGCGAGCATCGCGCCGCCGAAGACCCCGGGCAGGATCAGCGGCAGGGTCACCAGGCGGAACGTCTCCCAGGAGTTGGCGCCCAGGTCCTTCGCCGCCTCCTCGAGCCGGCGGTCGAAGCCGATCAGCCGCGACCTCACCACGACCACGACGAAGCTGATGCAGAACATGACGTGGGCGATCAGCAGGGTGGTGAAGCCGAGCGGCGTGCCGAGGATGAGGAAGAAGGAGAGGAGCGAGGAGCCCATCACGATCTCCGGCGTCGCCATCGGGATCACGATCAGGAAGTTCGCCGCCCGCCGGCCGAAGAACTGATGGCGGACCAGGGCGAGCGCCATCATCGTGCCGATCACGGTCGAGATCACCGTTGCCAGCAGCGCCAGCTTGATCGAGGTCCAGAGCGCTTCGTTCAATTCCGGGATGCCGAAGACGTTCTTCCAGTGCTTCAGCGTGAAGCCGACCCAGGTGAAGTTGTAGCGGCCCGCCGGGTTGTTGAAGGAGAAGAAGAAGATGACCGCGATCGGGACCAGCATGTAGAGGATCACCAGCACGCCGATGATCAGCACCGCGTGCTCGCGCAGCCATTTGCCAAGGCCCCTCATGCCGCTGCCCCCTCCTCGCCCATCAGTGCCTCCGAGCCGGCGAAGCGGATGTAGATCAGGACGATGATCAGGATGATCGCCATCAGCACGAACGAGAGCGCCGCCGCCGCCGGATATTCCTGTTGCTTGAGGTAGAGACCTTGGATCACGTTGCCGATCATCTGGCTGTTCGACCCGCCGAGGAATTCGGCGTTGACGTAGTCACCGGTCGCCGGGATGAAGGTGAGCAGCGTCCCGGCCACCACCCCTGGCGCCGAGAGCGGCAGGGTCACTTTGAGGAAGGTCGTCGCGGTGTTGGCGTAGAGGTCTTTCGCCGCCTCCAGCAGTCGCACGTCGAGCCGCTCGAGGCTGGCGTAGATCGGCAGCACCATGAACGGCAGGTAGTTGTAGACGAGGCCCGAGATGACCGCCGCCGGCGTCGCGAGGATGTGCCCGCTGGGCGCGATCTGGAGGAACTTCAGGACTTCGACCACGGGGCTTTCGTCGGAGAGGATCGTCACCCAGGAGATCGTCCGGATCAGGTAGGTGGTGAAGAACGGCGCCACCACCGCGAGCAGCATCGCGTGCCGCCACTTGCCCGCCTTGAAGGCGATCGCGTAGGCCAGCGGGTAGGCGAGCAGCAGGCAGATCACCGTCGCCGCGATCGAGTAGATGAAGCTGCGGACGAACTGCGTGTCGTAGAGGCTGAGCGCGTCGGAGTAGTTCTTCCAGTGCCAGTCGAACGGGTAGTAGATGCCTTGGACGTTGACGTTCAGCGAGAGCCGCCCGAGGAAGTAGAGCGGCACGAGGAAGAAGACGACCAGCCAGATCGTCCCCGGCGCCAGCAGGGTGTAGGCGCCCACCCTTCGTTTCAGCGTCGCCATCCGACTAGCCGTTCAGCACCGCGTTGAAGGCTTTGTTGATGTTCTGTTCTTCGCTCGGGCTCGGCGAAGGCTGGATCGAGCACTTCTTGGTGAACGAGGCCGGCGGGAAGATCAGCTTGTTGTTGGCGATTTCCGGTTCGCTCTTGACCAGGACTTCTTTGGTCCCTTCGACCGGGCTGACGTAGTTCACGTAGGCCTCGATCTGGGCCTCGTGGACCGGGTCGTAGACGTAGTTGATCCAGGCCTCGGCAGCGGTCGGGTTGGGCGACCCGACCGGGATCACCATGTTGTCCGACCAGAGGATGCAGCCTTCTTCGGGCATCCGCCATTCGATGTTCGGGTTGTCCGCCTGCAGCTGCACCGCGTCGCCCGACCAGCCGATCGCCGCGACCACGTTGCCGTTGGTCAGGTCGGTCGAATAATCGTTGCCGGTGAAGCGCCGGATCTGCCCCGATTCGGCGGCGCCTTTGATTTTTTCGATCGCTTTCAGCCAGTCGGCTTCGGTCGCGTGTTCGACGTCGACGCCTTCGCACTTCATCACCAGCGGCACCGTGTCGCGAAGTTCGTTCAGCATGTCGACCTTGCCCTTGTACTGGGGTTCGAACAGGTCGCACACCGAGTGGATGTTCGGCGCTTTTTCCTTGTTGACGATCACCCCGGTCATCCCCGACTGCCACGGCGCGGCGAACTGGCGGCCCGGGTCGTAGCTGGCGCCGCGCAGGTTGTCGGCCAGGTTTTTCTCGAAGTTCGGGATCTGCGCCGGTTCGAATTCCTGCAGGTAGCCGAGTTCGTGCATCTTCTTCGCCATCCAGTCGGTGACGACGAAGAGGCTGCGCCCGCCGGAGTTGCCTTCCGCCAGTTCCGGTCGCAACTTGGCGAAGAACTCTTCGTTGGAGTTCACGTCTTCGACGTACTTGACCTTGACGCCGCTTTCCTTTTCGAAGTCGCCGACGGTCTTTTTGTCGATGTAGAGCGGCCAGTTGGAGATCGTCATGTCCCCCGAGGCCTTCTTTTCGACCTTCACCTCTTTGCTCGAGCCGGTGCCGAAGTTTTCCGGCAGTTCTTCGATGCCGCCGCCGCAGGCCGCCAGCGCGAGCGTCGCCGCCAGCGCCATCAGCGCCAGGCCGATGCGGACCAGCGGCCGCCGGCCCAGGGCCCGCCGCGCCCCGCTACTCACCATCAGCCTCCGTCCCATCGCCAGCCTCCTCGTCCTTGTCGATCACCACGTGCATGTGCTGGGGCTCCCAGCTGAGCACGACGCGGGCGCCGCCCCCCGGCAGCGTCTGGCGCAGTGACTCGTCGGCGTTGGGGACGAGGACCGTCATCCGCACTCCCTCGCCGACGCCGACGACGAGCTGGGTTGCGGTTCCTAGATACACAGAGCTCTCGACCACGCCCTCGACCGAGGGGGTGCCATCGGGCGGCGGCGCCGCCCCGGCCAGCTCGACCCGCAGCTTCTCCGGCCGCACCACCGCGGCGCAGCCTTCGCCGCGGCGCAGGTCGCCGGTCGAGGCCTGCACCTCGGGGCCGGAGTCGAGCTTCACCATCCCCGGCGCCGTCACCGACGCCGGCATCAGGTTCGACACGCCGATGAAGCCGGCGACGAAGCTGGTCGTCGGCCGCTCGTAGACCTCCTCGGGGTCGGCCACCTGCTCGACCCGACCGTGGTTCATCACCGCGATCCGGTCGCTCATCGTCAGCGCCTCCTCCTGATCGTGGGTGACGTAGACGAAGGTGATCCCGACCTCGCGCTGGATCTGCTTCAGCTCGATCTGCAGGCCCTTGCGCAGCTTCAGGTCGAGCGCGCCGAGCGGCTCGTCGAGC
Organism: uncultured Solirubrobacterales bacterium; assembly: GCA_963791095.1. Classification (GTDB taxonomy): domain Bacteria; phylum Actinomycetota; class Thermoleophilia; order Solirubrobacterales; family 70-9; genus VAYN01. The sequence goes on along the minus strand of CAWBRE010000019.1, from coordinate 102,909 downwards.
AGCAGCACCTTCGGCAGGTTGACCAGCGCCCGCGCCAGCGCCACCCGCTGCTGCATGCCGCCGGAGAGCTGCGAGGGCCGCCGGTTCGCCTCCCGCGCCAGCCCCACCCGCTGCAGCTCGGAGGCGACCCGCTCGGCGATCTCGTCCTTGCCGACGCCCTTGCGCTTCAGCCCGAAGGCGACGTTCTTCTCGACGCTCATGTGGGGGAAGAGCGCGTAGCTCTGGAAGACGGTGTTGGTCGGCCGCTTGTGGGCCGGGGTGCCGGCGACGTTCTCGCCCTCGATCACCACTTCGCCCGCGGTCGGCTGCTCGAAGCCGGCGATCATCCGCAGCGTCGTCGTCTTGCCGCAGCCGCTCGGCCCGAGGAAGGTGAAGAATTCCCCCTGCCCCAGCTCCAGCGAGAGGTCGTCGACGGCGGTGAAGGTGTCGAAGCGTTTGGTGACGTTGCGCAGGACGACGCTGGTCGACTCGACCACGGCGGCAGTTGTGTCCTCGCTCGCGACGGCGGTGGTGCTGGGGTCGGGTCCGGTCATCCGGTCATGCCTCCTTCGCCGGCACCACGAGCACCGGCCTGTCGGTCAAATGCAGAAGCTTGTTGGTGGTCGAGCCGAGGATGATCCCTTTGAGCGCCGACTCGCCGAAGCTGCCGACCACGATCAGCCGGGCGTCGCGCGCGTCGGCCGCGTCGATCAGCGCCTCGACCGCGCGCTTCGGCACCAGCTCCTCGCCGATCTCGACCCCGCGCCCGGCCGCCTGCTCGCGCGCCTTGCCGAGCACCTGCTCGCCGAGCTCCTCGATCGCCTCCTCGTGGTCGGCGATCTCGCCGCCCCAGATGCCGGGCGGGGCGTAGCCGAAGACCACGGTGATCTCGTCGCCGAGCGGCGGGGCCAGCGCCAGCGCCGCCTCGAGCGCCGCTTCGCCGCAGGCGGACCCGTCGTAGCCGACGACGATCTGGCTCACTTGATCTCCTCCTCGATCTCGGCGGCCTGGTCGGCGACCGGCGGCGGCGGTGCCGCTTCGCCCTCGAGGAAGCCGGCCGGGACGACCTGCGGCCGCAGCTTGAAGAACTCCGGCACCTTCCGCCACTGGATCACCATCAGGAAGATCCCGAGGAAGAGGAAGAAGACGGCGATCACCAGCGGCGGCCCGATCCCGAACCAGGAGTTGCCCGATTCGGAGTTGGCCGGGTCGGCGAGTTCGATCCCGTTCTTGATCAGCAGGTAGAAGAGGATCGCCCCGCCGAGGCTCGGGCCGACGCCGATGAAGAAGAAGTTCTTGACGCTGCGGGTGAGCTCGCGGCGGTAGTAGATCGTGCAGGCGAAGCCGGTGATGCCGATGTAGAAGGCGATCATCAGGCCGAGCGCGGCGAGGCTGTCGAAGAGGATGTCTTCGCTGACGATCGTCAGCCCGACGTACCAGGCGATCGAAAGCCCGCCCATGATGATCGTCGAGATGTGCGGGGTGAGGTAGCGCGGGTGGATCTTGCCGAGGCTGTGCGGCATCGCGTGGGCGCGGGCCATCGACAGCGTGGTGCGGGCGGTGGGGAGGATCGTCGTCTGCGTCGACGCCGCCGCCGAGGAGAGCACGGCGATGATCAGGAGCTTGTCGAGCGGCGAGCCGAACACTTCGGTGCCGAGCGAGCTCAAGACGTCTTCCTGGTTCTTGATCAGGTTGTCGACGCCGCCGTATGACTGGGCGGCGACGGCGACGACGATGTAGATCGCCAGCAGGATCAGGGTGCTGATCACGGTCGCCTTGCCGGGCGCCTCGCCCGGATCCTCGGTCTCCTCGTTGACCGTCGCGGTCGTGTCCCAACCCCAATAGATGAAGACGGCGAGCAGCATCCCGGCGGAGATCTCCGAGGGGCTGAGCGAGAAGGGGTTGATCCAGGAGAGGCTCGGGTGGACCGAGCCGGAGGGCGCGCTGCCGGAGTAGACCTTGATCAGGGCGACGATCGAGAACAGCGCCAGGGTGAAGATCTCCGCCGCCAGCAGGCCGACCTGGGTGCGGGCCGAGAGCTCGATCCCGATCACCACGATCGCGGTCATGATCACGATCCAGATGACGCCGACCGCGGTCACCGCGACGGTCGATTCGGCGAGGCCTTCGAGACCGAAGAGCTCGAACGAGTAGAGGCCGGCGATCTGGGCCAGGTTGGCCATCACGATCACGTCGGCGACGACGATCGCCCAGCCCGCCATCCAGCCGAGCTGCGGGCCCATCGCCTTGGTCACCCAGGAGAAGCTGGTGCCGCAGTCCGGATCGGCTTTGTTCATGTAGTAGTAGCCGCCCGCGACCAGGAACATCGGGATGAAGCTGATCAGCAGGATCGCCGGCGACTGCAGCGCCACGGCGGCGGCGACGAAGCCGAGGGTGGCGGCCAGGCTGTATCCCGGCGCGGTCGAGGCGACGCCGATCACCACGCTCGACACGAAGCCGATCGCGTTTTTCTTCAATCCCTTGTCTTCGACCCCGCTTCCCAGCGACGCGCCAGGCGTCTCAGGGGTCGGAACAGCGCCACTCTCCATTCGCTCGACCGTATGCCCATGTGGACCGAGTGGCAAGTGGCGAATGTCCTAAAAGGACAGCCGCGGCTTATACCTCGTGTATAAACGGAGGCGGGGCGCTTGACCCTGGAGCAACTTGCGATCGTGGCAAACGGGCTCTAGCTTTGTCCATAACGTCGCAAGCATGTGAGAGGAGAGCGGTAATGGCCACCGCACCGCAGGTCGTCGATTCAGAACTTCAGCAACTCGCCCGCAAGCATCTGTGGATGCACTTCTCGCGGATGGGGTCCTACGGCCCCGACCACGAGATCCCGCTGATCACCAGGGCGGAGGGTGCCTACGTCTTCGACGAGCACGGCAACCGCTACCTCGACGGGCTCTCGGCCCTCTTCTGCGTCAACGCCGGCCACGGCCGTGCCGAGTACGGCGAAGCGGCGGCGCGCCAGATCGAAGAGCTCGACTTCTACACGCTGTGGAGCTACGCCCACCCGAAGGCGATCGAACTCGCCTCGCGGATCGCCGGCCTCGCGCCGGGCGACCTGAATCGGGTCTTCTTCACCAACGGCGGCTCGGAGGCGGTCGAGTCGGCGCTGAAGCTCGCCCGCAACTTCCACCGCGCCCATGGCAAAGGCCAGAAGCACAAGTTCATCGCCCGCGAGGTCGCCTACCACGGCACCTCGCTGGGGGCGCTCTCGGCGACCGGGATCACCGAGCTGCGGACGCAGTTCGAGCCGCTGACGCCGGGCGGTTGCCACGTGCCGAACACCAACATCTACCGCTGGCCCGAGGACCGCGACCCGCTCTGGGCCGCCGACGCGATCGAGGAGCGGATCATCTTCGAGGGGCCGGAGACGGTCGCCGCGGTGATCGTCGAGCCGGTGCAGAACGCGGGCGGCTGCTTCGTCCCGCCGGACGGCTACTTCCAGCGGGTGCGTGAGATCTGCGACCAGTACGACGTGCTGCTGATCTCCGACGAGGTGATCTGCGCCTGGGGCCGGCTCGGCCACTACTTCGGCTGCGAACGCTTCGGCTACCAGCCGGACATGATCACCACCGCCAAGGCGCTGACCTCGGCCTACGCGCCGATGGGCGCGGTGATCGCCTCCGACCGGGTCTTCGAGCCGTTCAGCGAGGGCAACGCCTCGTTCGCCCACGGCTTCACCTTCGCCGGCCACCCGGTGGCCTCGGCGATCGCGATGGCCAACCTCGACGTCTACGAGCGCGAGGACCTCTGCGGCCACGTGCTCGCCAAGGAGGACGAGTTCCGGGGGATGCTGGAGAGCCTGCGCGACCTGCCGATCGTCGGCGACGTGCGCGGCGCCGGCTTCTTCCAGGCGATCGAGATGGTCAAAGACAAGGACACGAAAGAGAGCTTCAACGAGGAGGAGTCGGAGAAGCTGCTGCGCGGCTTCCTCTCCGCCGAGCTCTACAAGCGGGGGCTGATCTGCCGCGCCGACGACCGCGGCGACCCGGTGATCCAGCTGGCACCGCCGCTGATCTGCGACACCGAGCAGTTCGAAGAAATGCACGACGTTCTCCGGGGCGTCCTCTCGGACGCCTGGGATCACCTGGTGGCGTAGGCCCGGCAAGGGGGATGGGTGCTCACCGTCCAGAGCCTCCTCGATGAGCTCGACCTCGAACTGGCGACCGGGTCCAAAGGGGCCGCGGCGCCGGTTCGCTGGGTGCACATCTCCGAGCTGCAGGATCCGACGCCGTGGCTCTCGGGCGGGGAGTTGATGCTCACCACGGGCATCCCCCTGGACACCGAGGCCAAGCAGCGGGCGTTCGTCGCCGACCTCGCCGAGTGCAACCTGTCCGGGCTCGGCTTCGGCACCGGCTTCAGTCACAAGCGGCTGCCCGTGGCGCTCGTCGACGAGGCCGACAAGCGCTCCTTCCCGCTCTTCGAGGTCCCCTACTCGACCCCGTTCATCGCGATCACCGAGAAGGCGTTCACCCGCCTCGTCAACGAGCAGTATGAGGTGCTGCAGCGGGGGCTGGCGATCCAGCGGAGGCTCGAGCGGCTGGTCCTGGAGGAGCGCGGGCTGGAGGAAATCGCCGCCACCGTCGCCTCGGCGGTGGGCGGGACGGTGGCGATCCTCGACGGCCGCGGCGAACGGCTCGCCGGGCGCGGCTTCCGCCGCCAGCTCTCCGCCGAGGCGGTCGGCGGGATCCGCCGCGAGGTCGCCGGGCACGCCGGCGACGGCCACCCTTTCGTGCCCTCGCATCCCTCGCTGGCCGGGCGGGCGCTGGCCCACCCGGTGGTCTCGCCGGGCGGCGGGCCACCGCAGGCCTGGGTGGTGATCGTCCGCGACTCGGGCGGGCTGGGGGACTTCGAGCGGCTGATCCTGCAGCAGGCGGTGGCGATCGTGGCGCTCGAGCTGATGCGCCGGCGGGTCGCCCGCGAGACCGAGCGGCGGCTGGCCGGCGACGTGCTGGCCGGGGCGCTCGGCGGGCTCGCCGACCCGGTCGAGCTGCGCCGCCGGCTCGAGCCGTTCGGGATCGGCGAGGAAACCGCGGTGCTCGTCTTCACCGTCGAGGACCCGGCCGCGGCGGCGGTGGCCTTGGAAGCCTCGCTCACCGCCGAGGGCTGCCCGGCGGTCGTCGCCCCGCACGAGATCGGTGGCCGCCAGTTGCTCTGCGCGGTGGTCGACGCCGCCGACCAGGACCCGCTGGACGTCGCCGCGAAGGCCCGCCAGGCGCTGCTCGGCGAGCGCGGCGCGGTCCGCGCCGCCGCCAGCCGCACCGCCCCGCCGGAGGCCCTGCGCCACTCCTTCCACGAGGCCCGCTGCGCGCTCGAAGCGACGGCGTTGGCCAACGGATCGGCCCCGGAGGTCGCCTCCTGGCGGGACCTCGGCGCCTTCACCCTGCTGCTCTCGATCCAGGACGACGACGCGCTCGGGCTCTACTGCGACAGCGTGCTCGGGCCGATCGAGGAAGGCGACGAGGAGTACGGCGGTGAGCTGCTGCGCTCGCTGGAGGCGTTCATCGAGCAGAACGGCCAGTGGGAGCGCGCCGCGCGCCAGGTCTACTGCCACCGTCACACCCTGCGCTACCGGATGCGCAAGGTAGAAGAGCTGACCGGGCGCGACCTGTCCCGCGCCCATGATCGGATCGAGTTCTGGCTGGCCCTGCGAGCGAGGGAGTTGGTGAGCTGATGAAGGTTGGAGTACCTACCGAGATCAAGTCCGACGAGTACCGCGTGGCGATCACCCCGGCCGGGGTGCGCGAAATGGTCGAGCACGGGCACGAGGTGCTGATCCAGGCCGGCGCCGGGGAGGGCTCGGCGATCTCCGACGAGCGCTACGCGGCGCAGGGGGCGCAGATCGTGCCCGACGCGAAGGCGGTCTTCGACGGCGCCGAGATGATCATCCACGTCAAGGAGCTGCAGTCGGAGGAGATCGCGATGCTCCGCCCCGACCAGTTGCTCTTCACCTACCTGCACCTGGCGCCCGACCCGGACCAGACCCGCGGGCTCGCCGCGTCGGGGGTGACGGCGATCGCCTACGAGACGGTCGAGGACTCCGGCGGGCGGCTGCCGCTGCTGGCGCCGATGAGCGAGGTGGCGGGGAAGATCGCCACGCAGGCGGGCGCCTACATGCTGCAGAAGCCGGAGGGCGGCCGGGGGATCCTGCTCGGCGGCGTGCCCGGCGTGGCGGCGGCCAACGTGATGGTGATCGGCGGAGGGGTGGTCGGCATGAACGCTGCCTTCATCGCGATCGGGATGGAGGCCGACGTCTTCGTCTTCGACCGCTCGATCGACCGGCTGCGGGAACTCGACGTGATCTTCGCCGGCCGCTGCTCGACCGTCTACTCGACCACGCTGGCGGTGGAGGAGATGCTGCCGCGGGCCGACCTGATCATCGGCGCGGTGCTGGTGCACGGGGCGCGGGCACCTTATGTGGTGACGCGGGAGCAGCTGAAGCTGATGAAACCGGGGGCGGTGATGGTCGACGTGGCGATCGACCAGGGCGGCTGCTTTGAGACCTCGCACCCGACCACCCACCGCGAGCCGACCTTCGAGGTCGACGGGATCACCCACTACTGCGTCGCCAACATGCCCGGCGCGGTGCCGATCACCTCGACCCAGGCGCTGACCAACGCGACCCTGCCCTACGCGATCGCGATCGCCGACCACGGCCTCGCCGGGGCGATCGGCCGCATCCCGGGGCTGCGGCCGGGGGTCAACGTGGCGGGCGGCCAGGTGACCCACCCGGCGGTCGCCGAGGGCGTCGGCATGGAGTACGTCCCCGTCGACACCGCGCTCGGCCTCGTCATAAGCCCCCCACATATGCTGCCCGCCTCGTGGGTCGGGGACAGGGCAAGACGCGGGCGGTGCTGCTGGCGTCGCTCATCGCCCTCGGGCTGCTCGCCGCGCACGCGGTGGCGGCCGGGAGCGGGGCCGAAGAAGTGCATCGCTGCCACGGGCGGGAGGCGACGATCGTCGGTACCTCCGGCGCCGACACCCTGCGCGGGACGCCCGGCCGTGACGTGATCTGGGGCGGGCCCGGTGACGACGCGATCTTCGCCAGCCTCGGCAACGACCTGGTCTGCGGCGGGGCCGGCGACGACGTCATCCACGGCGGCCGCGGCAACGACGAAATCTACGGCGGGCGGGGAGCCGACCGGGTCTTCGGCGACCTCGGCGACGACAAGGTGAGCGGTGGCGCCGGCGACGACGATGACGTCTCCGGCGGGCTCGGGATCGACACCGTCAACGGCGGGCCCGGGGACTACGACCTGGTGCACGGGGACTACGGCTACGACCGCATGTCCGGCGGGCCGGGCAAGCACGACATCGCCTCCTTCGCCACCGCGGTGGCGGGCGGCAAGGGGACCGGGATCTGGGCCTCGCTGGCCAAGCACGTCGCCCGCGGCGACGGCCACGACAAGCTCTACGAATTCGAGGACCTCGAAGGCTCGGCCTTCCGCGACACGCTGATCGGCGATGGCGGCCCGAACGCGATCGACGGCGGCCCGGGCAACGACCACCTGATCGGCGGCGGCGGGCACGACACCCTCGACGGCGGCCAGGGGACCGATCGGCTGCAGCGGCGCGCCGGGCCGGACGACCTCCTGCGGCCCGGAAGCGCCGCCGGCCGGCAGCGCCTACGTGCAGGTCGACGAGGCGCCCAACGGCGGCGGCGGCGTGCAGATCGTCGGCGGCGGCGGGCGCGACGACCTCACCGTCTCCTTCGAGGAAGCGAGCGAAACGCTCACCGTCACCGCCAAGGCGCGCCTCGCCACCGGCCCCGGCTGCCTGCACGCGACCCGCCCCGGACCCGAACATCCGATCCGCCTCCCGAGCCAGGTCGAATGCCCGCTCGACGGCCCGGCCCGCTGGCTGATGGCCGACCTCGGCCCGGGCAACGACCGCTTCGTCGCCAAGGGCTCGCTGGTCGCCGTCGGCTTCGTCCGCGTCGCCGGCGGCTTTGGCGACGACGTCATCCGCGGCGGCCCCGAGGACGACCTGCTGCAGGCCGGCCCCGGCGCCGACCGGCTCTACGGTGGCCCCGGCGCCGACGGCCTGGTCGGCGGCCTGCCCGGCCCGACCTACCTTTACGGCGGCGCCGGCGGCGACCTCCTCGCCGCGGGCGGCGGCTGCGCGGGCGGCGCGTTGGTCGGCGGCAGCGGCCGCGACGACGCCTCCTTCGCCGAGACCCAGGCCCACCCCGGCCGCCTGATCATCTCCTTCCCCGCCCACTCCGCCTGGATCGACGCGATCCCCGGCTGCCACCGCGTCCACCTGTCGCCCACCGACGAGGACATGGAGGGCTCCTTCGGCCCCGACACCCTGATCGGCAACGGCCGCGCCAACGCGATGCTCGGCCAACCCGGCAAGGACATCTTCATCGGCAACGGCGGCGAAGACGTGATCGACGCCCGCGACGGCGTCAAGGACATCTCGATCCAGTGCGGCCGCGGCCACCCCCGCGTCCCGGCGGTCCCGAAAACCAAGCACCACAAGCGCGTCCCGTCGATCCCGGCCACCGGCCGCCCCGAAGGCCGCGCCCTCCTCGACTCGATCGACCCCCAGCCCCTCCAGTGCGCCAAAGAGGTCCACGGCAAGCCAGTCCCCGGCCTCCACGGCTGACGAAAGCAGGCTTCGAGGGGGCGAACTCGGGGGGTCCGCGTCCTTAGTAACCCTGTGGGTGACAAAGGACAACCACCCCGGCACGGGGAGCTGGCCGAACTGGCGAAGCGCCAGCACGGCGTGGTGGCGACCCGGCAACTGGATGGAATCGGCTACGGGCGGAACGCTGTCGCCAAAACCGCGAAGGCGGGACGCCTGCATCGCGTGCATCGCGGCGTATATGTCGTCGGGTACAAACGCCTGACGTGGCACGGACGCTGCATGGCGGCGGTTCTCGCTTCATCTCCCTCCGTCGCCAGCCATTGGTCGGCCGGGTGGCTCTGGGGACTACTCCGATCTCGACCCGGCACGGTGCACGTGACCTGCCCGAAGGGACGCCGGGCCCAGCGATCCTTCGTCACCCACCGGGCGGAGCTGGCCGTGACCGACCAAACCATCCGCGACGGGATACCCGCGACCTCCCTGCCGCGGACGATCCTCGACGTCGCTGTCGGTGCTCAACCGAAGACCGTCGCCCGTTACATCGAGCGGGCGGACGAGTCGACGGCCTTCGACCTTGGCGAGATGCGCGCGCTCCTCGATCGCAGCAACGGGCACCAAGGAGCGGCAAAGGTCAGCGCCACCCTCGATGCCTATTTCTCCGAGCGCCAGTTCACCCGCTCCGGCCTCGAGCGGCGGTTCTTGGCGCTCGTCCGGGAGGCGGAGCTACCGGAGCCCGCGATGAACCACTTCGTCGCCGGGCATGAGATCGACGCCTACTGGGACGACGGCCGCTTCGGCGTCGAAATCGACGTCTATGCCACGCACGGCTCACGCGTCTCCTTCGAGGCCGACCGCACTCGCGACGACGAGTTGCTGCTCGCCGGGGTGGAGACCATCCGGGTGACCGGCGTGAGGCTCGACCGGGAACCGGCCGCGGTCGTCGACTCCGTGCGGCGCCACCTCGCCCGGCGCGCCGGCATAAAGTGAGTCCGTGGCCGAGAAGACCGCGACCGGGGCAGAGGCAGCAGCGATCGCCGCAGCGATCGCCCGCTTCGAGTCGGAGTTCGCCGCCGCACCGGCGACGGAGCCGAAGGACGCGATCGGGCCGTGGCAGCGCGCCGCGCTGCTCGAGGGAGTGGGCGCCAAGCAGGACATCCAGGACCCACAAGCACGAGGAGGAGCGAGATGGCAGTCGTGAAAATCATCGAGCTCGTCGGCAGTTCCAAGACCTCGACCGACGATGCCGCCAAACAGGCACTGGCCCAGGCGCAGGGCTCGCTGCGCAACATCCGCGCGGTCGACATCGTCTCGACCGGGATCCGCGGCGAGAACCTCGACGAGTACCGGGCGCACGTTCGCGTCGCCTTTCTGATCGAGGGATCGGAGGTCGCCTGATGGCAGATGCCGCGACCCCGAAGGAAGTCTCCCGCGCCGAGGCGCGGGAGATGGTCGCGGCGGGCGCCCAACTGATCGACGTCCGCGCCGACCACGAGTGGGAGGCGGGGCACCTGCCCGGCGCCACCCACATCGCGCTGCCCGAGCTGGCGGCCCGCGCCGCCGAGATCGACAAGGACCGGCCGGTGATCCTCTACTGCCGCTCCGACAACCGCTCCGACATGGCGACCACCGCCCTGGCCGAGGCCGGATACGACGCGGCGAAGCTCGCCGAGGGCGCGACCGGCTGGGAGGAAGAGGGCCTCGACCTCGAACCGGAAGGCGGCTACGTCGCCGAATCGGGCGAAGCCGCCGCGGTGTTGGAAGCGCGCAAGAGAGCCTCCTGATGCTCTGCGGCGGGTTTTCTGAAACGCCGCAATCCCGCTCCTCATGCGGAGTTAGAAAACTTCTCGGATAAATACCCTAATCCCGGTCAGGGTTTTGCTAATTTGCTCTGCATGGACGTTGTCGTAGCGGAGAACAAGGAGCAGCGCGGGAAAGGAAAGGTCGGGTCCCAGGAGAACCCTGAGGCCTACACCAACGTCCCGGGCCACATCATCCCGATCATCGAGCGCGAGTTCGAGGACTTCGACAACGAAGCGGAGAAGTTCCTCGCCGAGGAGCTCCCCGAGAACGAGTTCATCGGCTTCCGCCTCAAACAGGGCGTCTACGGGCAGCGCCAGCCCGACGTGCAGATGGTCCGGGTCAAGCTTCCGTTCGGCGGCGTCACGCCGGACCAGATGGATTCCTTTGCCGAGGTGGTCGAGCGTTGGGCGCCCCTGAACAAGGGCCACATCACCACCCGCCAGAACATCCAGATCCATCACGTCCCGCTGCGCGACATGGAGGAGCTGATCAAGGTCATCTCCGAGTCCGGGCTCTCCTCGCGCGAGGGCTGCGGCAACACCGTCCGCAACGTGACCGGCGACCCCTGGGCGGGCATCGCCGCCGACGAGATCTTCGACCCGACCGCGCACGCGATCGCCTACGTCCGCTACTTCGTCCGTCACCCGACGACGCAGCTGATGCCGCGCAAGATCAAGACCGCCTTCTCCGGCTCCGACGAGGACCGGGCGATCACCGGCATCCACGACATCGCCTTCCTCGCCCGTGAACGCGACGGGGTCAAGGGCTTCGAGGTCCGGGTCGGCGGCGGCACCTCGATCATGGCTCGCGTGGCGCCGACGATCTGCGAGTTCGTCGAGGCCGACAACGGCGACTACCTGAAGGTCGCCGAGGCGGTCTTCCGCATCTTCGACCGCCAGGACTGGCTGCGCGTCAACCGCGCCCGCGCCCGGATCAAGGTGCTGGTCGACAAGATCGGCGCCGACGCCTTCCGCGACCTGCTCGACGAGGAGCTGCAGGGCGACTGGGTGCAGGAGCGCGAATTCGGCCCCGAGCTGGTCGAGCGCCTGCGCTTCGACGACAACGAGGAGGCGCGCGCCCCTAAGCCCCACGCCGAGGCAGCCTCGCCGAACGGCGACCGCCAAGCCTTCGAGCGCTTCGTCGACTCCAACGTGCAGCGCCAGCGCCAGCAGGGCTTCTCCGCGGTCGAGGTGAAGATCACCCGCGGCGACCTGACCCCGGAGCAGTTCCGCGGGCTCGGCCAGATCATGCGCGACTACAGCGGCGGCAACGCCCGCTCGACCGTGCAGCAGAACCTGGTCCTGCGCTGGGTCCGCGACGAGTCGGTCTACGACGTCTGGACGAAGCTGGTCGAGCTCGGCCTCGGCGACCCCGGCGCGCGTGAGATCACCGACGTGGTCTCCTGCCCCGGCACCGACAGCTGCAAACTCGGGATCACCTCCTCGATGGGGCTCAACCGGGCGGTCAAAGACCGGGTCGACGCGATGCAGCTCGAGGACGAGCTGACCCGCCGCATCCACATCAAAATGAGCGGCTGCCCGAACGGCTGCAGCCAGCATCACATCGCCAACATCGGCTTCTACGGCGCCTCGCTGAAGGTCAACGACCGCCAGATGCCCGCCTACATCCCGCACATCGGCGGCAACTACGAGGGCGGCGAGGTCATCTACGGGACGCGGCTCAAATCGCGCCTGCCCGCCAAACGGGTCCCCGAGGCGGTCGAACGCTGGGTGCGCCTGTACGAGGCCGAGCGGGCCGAGGGCGAGGAGTTCAACCCCTTCGCCGACCGCGTCGGCGCCCCGCGCTTCGAAGCGGAGGTCAAGGATCTGACCCTCCCGGCCGAGTTCTCCCTGGAGACCATGCAGCAATTCATCGACTGGCAGCGCGCTACCCCGTATAAAGTTGAGCGGGGCGAGGGGGAGTGCGCGATTTAGTCCTCGCGCCCGCGCGCATGAAACCGCCTCCAATCACTCTCTCCGGCAACGTGCCGACAGTCGCCGACCTCGATCACGAGGCGATCGCCGACGAGCTCGAGGGCAAGAGCGCCCAGGACACGATCGCCTGGATGTTCGACCACTTCGGGCAGGACCACTTCATCGCCTGCTCGTTCCAGAAAACGAGCTCGGTGACCGCCCACCTGGCGACCCAGATCAACCCCGAGGCGCGCTTCTTCTACCTCGACACCGACGTGCTCTTCCCGGAGACGTACGAGACCCGCGACCGGCTCGCCGAGGCGCTCGGGATCGACTTCCACCGGTACCACAACCTGACCATCGAGGAGCAGGCCGCCGAGTACGGCGACGAGCTCTGGAAGCGGGACCCGGACGCCTGCTGCGGGGTGCGCAAGGTCGAGCCGATGCGTCGCGCCCTTTCATCCGTAGACTGCTGGGTCGCCGGCGTCCGGCGGTCGGATTCCAGCACCAGAGCCGGGTCTCCGAAGTTCGCCTGGGACAAGAAGTTCGGCCTCTGGAAGCTGAACCCGATCGCCGACTGGTCCGAGCGAGACGTCTGGAACTACATCCATGAGCACCGCCTCCCTTACAACCCGCTCCACGATCGCGGCTACCCCTCGATCGGCTGCACGCACTGCACCCAGCCGGTGGGCCCCGGCGGCGACCTTCGCGACGGCCGCTGGGCCGGCGTCGCCAAGACCGAGTGCGGAATCAACTAGAGGGCTTTCCCGGTGTGGCGTAGCCGTCGCCGCGGTCCGGGCGACCATGTCTCCCTCAATTCCTGATTCCCATCTTGTTGATTAACTTGGGCAACTAATGGACGAGACGACCAAAGTGCGACCGACCTCGGTGGAGCTGGGCGACCTCGACACGCTCGAGGCGGAGTCGATGTTCATCATCCGCGAGGTCGCGGCGGAGTTCGAGCATCCGGTGATGCTCTTCTCCGGCGGCAAGGACTCGGTGCTGATGCTGCAGCTGGCGCGCAAGGCGTTCGCGCCGTCGCCGGTGCCGTTCCCGATCCTGCACGTCGACACCGGGCACAACTTCCCCGAGGTGATCGCCTTCCGCGACAAGGTGGTCGAGCAGTACGGGCTGCGGCTCGAGGTCGCCTCGGTCCAGGACCTGATCGACTCCGGGATCATCAAAGTCGGCCACGAACTGGAAAGCCGCAACCGGCACCAGACCCGGGCGCTGCTCGACGCGATCAAGGACGGCAGCTTCGACGCCGTCTTCGGCGGCGGTCGGCGCGACGAGGACAAGGCCCGCGCCAAGGAGCGGGTGCTCTCCTTCCGCGACAAATTCGGCCAGTGGGACCCGAAGAACCAGCGGCCCGAGCTCTGGCGCCTCTACAACGGTCGCCACCGCAAGGGCGAGCACATCCGCGTCTTCCCGATCTCCGACTGGACCGAGCTCGACGTCTGGCGCTATCTGGCGCGGGAAGAGATCGAGCTGCCGCCGATCTACTTCGCCCACGAGCGCGAGGTGGTCGACAACGAAGGCCTGCTGATGGCCGTCAACGAGTTCTTCCCGCTGCCCGAGGGGGCGGAGTCGCACGTCGAGAAGGTCCGCTACCGGACGGTCGGCGACGCCACCCTGACCGGGGCGGTGCCCTCGGAGGCGACCGAGTACGCGGCGGTGATCGAGGAGACCGCGATCTCGCGGATCACCGAGCGCGGCGCCACCCGCGGCGACGACCGCTTCTCGGAAGCGGCGATGGAGGATCGCAAGCGGGAGGGTTACTTCTAGTGGCCCGCGACGAGGCGAGGGCCTGATGGCCGAGATGCTGCGGATCGCGACCGCGGGGTCGGTCGACGACGGCAAGTCGACCCTGATCGGGCGACTCCTCTACGAGACCAAATCGATCTTCGAAGATCAGCTCGAGTCGATCGAGCGGACCTCGGAGAAGCGCGGCGACGAGCAGACCGACCTGGCGCTGCTGACCGATGGCCTGCGGGCCGAGCGCGAGCAGGGGATCACGATCGACGTCGCCTACCGCTACTTCGCCACGCCGAAGCGCAAGTTCGTGATCGCCGACACGCCCGGCCACATCCAGTACACGCGCAACATGGTCACCGGCGCCTCGACGGCGAACCTGGCGCTGCTCCTGATCGACGCGCGCAAAGGCGTGCTCGAACAGACCCGTCGCCACGCGCTGCTGTCGTCGATGCTCGGCGTGCCCCACCTCGTCCTCTGCGTCAACAAAATGGACCTGGTCGAGTACGACCAGCGGATCTACGACGAGATCCGCGAAGAGTTCACCGCCTTCGCGGCGAAGCTCGACATCACCGACCTCAGCTTCGTGCCGATCTCGGCGCTGGCCGGGGACAACGTGGTGGAGCAGTCGCCGAACATGTCGTGGTTCCACGGGCAGCCGCTCCTCGGCCACCTTGAGGACGTCCACATCGCCTCCGACCGCAACCTGGTCGACAACCGCTTCCCGGTCCAGTACGTGATCCGGCCGCAGTCGTCCGAGTACCGCGACTACCGCGGCTTCGCCGGCTCGGTCGCCGGCGGCATCTTCCGCCAGGGCGACGAGGTGATGGTGCTGCCTTCGCGCAAAGCCTCGAAGATCGCCTCGATCGACACCCCCGAAGGGCCGGTCGAGCAGGCCTTCCCGCCGATGGCCGTGACGCTGCGGCTGGAGGACGAGGTCGACATCTCCCGCGGCGACCTGATCTGCCGCCCGCAGAACCAGCCGACCGTCAACCGCCGCTTCGACGCGCGGATCTGCTGGTTCGACGACACCTCGCACCTGCGCACCGACATCCCGTACCAGCTGAAGCACACGACGCGCTGGGTCGCGGCGGAGATCTCGAACCTCCACTACAAGCTGAACGTCGACACCCTGCACGCCGACCGTGAGGCGAGCACGCTGGAGGTCAACGAGATCGGCCGGGTGACGATCGAGACCGCCTCGCCGCTCTTCTTCGACACCTACCGGCTGAACCGCACCACCGGCAGCTTCATCCTGGTCGACCCGGGCACCGACCTGACGGTCGCCGCGGGGATGATCATCGGCGCCGGCGGCGACGAGCCGATCACCACCGAATCGCCCGCGGTGACGACGACCACCCCGGTCGCCGAGAACATCACCTTCCACCCCTCGAAGCTCTCCCGCGAGGAGCGCTCGAAGGCGCTGGGGACGGCGGGGGCGACGATCTGGATGACCGGCCTCTCGGGCTCGGGCAAGTCGACGATCGCGACCGCGATCGAGCACACCCTGGTCTCCTCGGGCAAGCCCGCCTTCATGCTCGACGGCGACAACCTGCGCCACGGGCTCAACTCGAACCTCGGCTTCTCCGAGGAGGACCGCAACGAGAACGTGCGCCGGGTCGGCGAGGTGGCGAAGATCCTCGCCGAATCGGGCACCGTCGCGATCGCCTCGCTGGTCAGCCCCTACCGCGCCGAGCGCGACCGGGTGAGGGCGATCCACGAGGAGGCGGGCATACCGTTCTTCGAGGTCTTCGTCGACACCCCGCTGGAGGAGTGCGAACGGCGCGATCCGAAGGGCCTCTATGCGAAGGCGCGCGCCGGCGAGATCACCAACCTGACCGGCGTCGGCTCGCCGTATGAGGAGCCGACGAGCCCCGACCTGGTGACCGCGGCGGACCTCGAAGAGGCCGTCCGCCAGGTCCTCGGCCTCCTGCCCTGAGAGATTTTGATGCGGAGCCGTCTCGGAGTGGCAGTACTCGGTCTGTTGTGCCTTGGCGTCCTGGTCGTTCCGGCGGTCGCCTCGGCCGCCATCCAGCCGACCTCCAGCTTCGGCACCACCGGCTCCGAAGCCGGCCAGATCAGTAGACCGGGTGATGGCGCCTACGCGGCCGACGGCGACTTCTACCTCGCCGACGGCGGCAACCGGAGGGTCGACGTCTTCTCCTCGACCGGTGGATTCCTCTTTGCCTTCGGCAAAAAAGTGAACGTCGCCACCGAAGGCGACCTGTGTACGGCGGCGAGCAGCTGTCAAAAAGGTACGAGCGGAACCGGCGCCGGCGAATTCATCGAACCGAGCGCCGTGACGCTCCTCGGCGGCGACGCGTTCGTCTCCGACTTCGCCAACAACCGCGTCTCCGTCTACACCGAAAGCGGCGAATTCCTGCGAGCCTTCGGCAAGGAAGTCGACGTTTCCGGCGGCAACATCTGCACGACCATGTCGGGCTGCCGCGAAGGCGAATCCACGGGCGTGAACGGCGCGATCAACAATCCGGACGGCCTCGTGGCCTCGGGCGGCACCATCTTTGTCGCCGATTCGTACAACTACCGGATCGACAGCTTCACCCCGGCGGGGACGTTCGTCGGCGCGTTCGGCAAGAACGTCGGCGGAGCCGGCATCAACGTCTGCACTTCCTCCGGAGTCTGCTCCGCCGGCGCGGCCTCCGCCGAAGCGGGCACGGTCGACCGGCCCTGGAGCATCGCCGCCACCCCTTCGGGCGACCTCGCGGTCGCCGAGTTGTCCAGCCGTCGGGTCGATCTCTTCACCGCCCAGGGGACGTTCATCCGAGGCATCGCGGCCGGCGTGGGCCCGGCGGGCGAGGGCGTCTGCACCGAAGCGACCACCTGTCGGGGAGGGGAATCCGGATTCGGGCCGGGAGCCCTCCCGGGCCCGCTCTCGGTGACCGCGGACGCCGCCGGGAACCTCTACGTCGGCGGGGAAGCGCGCCGGGTGAGCGAGTTCACCGAAGCCGGCGCCTTCGTGCGCGCTTTCGGTGAGGGCGTGGCGACCGGGGCCGAAGCCTTCGAGGTGTGTACCTCCATCTGCCGGCGTGGTCTCGAATCGACCCAGGCCGGCTCGACCGGGGAACCGGTCGGGATGGCGCCCAACCCTGCGGGCGAACTGTCGGTGGTCGAGTACAAGGTCCAGGCGCCGGGCGAATTCTTCCGGGTAGAGAACTTCGCCGATCCGGCCACGCCGGTGGCCGCAGGCGGCGCGGGCACCGTCACCACGACGCCGAAAGCCGCGACTCCCTCGGCGCTCGCGCCGAAGCCGTCGGGCAGGTTCAAGCTCGGCAAGCTCCGTTACGACGATAAGAACGGCACCGCGAAGCTGACGGTCACGCCGGTCGCCGCCGGGAAGTTCCTTCTCAGCGGCAAGGGCGTGAAGAAGTCCAGTGCGACCGCGCGGGCGGGCCGGTCGGCGACGCTCTACGTCATCGCCGCCGGCAAGGTGAAGAAGACCCTGGCGAGGACGGGCGTGGAGAAGGTGACGCTGAAGATCTCGTTCGCGCCCGACGGGGGGAGCGCGACCAGCCAGACCAAGCGGCTGACCTTGAAGGAGAAGCGCGGCTAGCGCAGCCCTAAGGCTTGGCCGGCACCCTGGGTTCGCCGAGGCCGTAGGTGTCGTAGGCGCCGAACTTGGCGAAGGTCTTGTGGGTCGGGCCGTGGTAGTCGGAGGAGGCGGTCGGGATCAGGCCCAGCTCGCCGCAGAGCTTCAGCAGGTGAGCGGTCTGCTCCTCGGAGTGGGTGGGGTAGAAGGTCTCGACCCCGTCGGCGCCGAGGGAGCGGATCAGGTCGTCGACCTCTTCCGGGGCGCTGATGTCCCAGTAGGGGTGGGCGATGACGGCGACGCCGCCGGTCTCGTGGATCAGCCCGATCGCCTCCGCGGCGCTCGGCCAGCGGCGCGGCACGAAGGCTTTCGCGCCCGGCACCAGGTACTCCTCGAAGAACGGGCCGAGATCGCCGGTCGCGCCGGCGGCCTTGGCGATGTGGGGGCGGCCGATCGAGTCGGCACCGCCCGCCTCGCGGATCGCGTCCTCGAGCGTCAGCTCGAAGCCGAATCCGCGCAGGTTCTCGACGATCTCCCCGGCCCGGTTGCGCCGTTCCTGCTGGGCGCGCTCGCAGGCCGGCGCGATCTTCTCCAGGTCGATCCAGTAGCCGCAGATGTGCAGGTCTTCGGCGTACTCGTGGACGGCCGACATCTCCACCGCCGGCACGATCTCGACCCCCAGCTCCTTCCCGGCCGCGAGCGCGTCCGGAACCCCGGCAACCGAATCGTGGTCGGAGAGGGCGAGCGTGGTGACGCCGGCCTTCGCGGCTTCGGCAACGACTTCCGCGGCCGGCAACTGCCCGTCGGAATGCGTGGAGTGACTTTGCAGCTCGATGAGAGTCATCCGCGGAGCCTAACTACGGCCCGTATCTTCAGCTGATGAAGCTGCTTCGGCGGGCTTCGCAGTGGCCCGTTGGAGGGGGCGGGGAGATCCTCTCGGGACACTCAAGCGAGCGCAGCGAGCTGTCCCGAGAGGGTCTGCCCGCCCCCTCACCGCAAACCCAAATAGACTGCGCCGCCGATGTTCGAGAAGGTCTTGATTGCCAACCGCGGAGAGATCGCGATCCGCGTCGCCCGCACCCTGAGCGAGATGGGGATCGGCTCGGTCGCCGTCTACTCGGAGATCGACCGCGACGCCCCGCACGTGCGCGCCGCCGACGAGGCGTTCCTGCTCGGTCCCGCGGTGCCGGCGGAGAGCTACCTGAACATCGCCAAGATCATCGAGGTGGCCAAGGAGGCGGGCGCCGAAGGGATCCATCCCGGCTACGGCTTCCTCGCCGAGAACGCCGAGATGGCGCGCGCCTGCGACGAGGCCGGGATCACCTGGATCGGGCCGCCGCCGGAGGCGATCGAAGCGATGGGCTCGAAGACCCGCGCCCGCGAGATCATGGCGGAAGCCGGGGTGCCGATCGTCCCCGGCTCGACCGAGGTCGCCCCGGACATCGAGGCCGCGCGCAAGCAGGCCGACGAAGCCGGCTACCCGGTCGCCTGCAAGGCGGCGGGCGGCGGCGGCGGAAAGGGCTTCCGGGTCGCGATGACCCCGGATGACCTGCAAGATGCTTTTGAAGGCTCGGCCCGCGAAGGGGACAAATTCTTCGGCGACCCGCGCGTCTATATCGAGCGCTACCTCGAGGATCCGCGCCACGTCGAGGTGCAGGTGCTGGCCGACTCGCACGGCAACGTGATCCACGTCGGCGAGCGCGACTGCTCGATCCAGCGCCGTCACCAGAAGGTGATCGAGGAGGCCCCCGGCCCGCACGTCGACGAGGAGATGCGCGAGCGGATCGGCAAGATCGCCACCGACGCGGCGGCCGCGGTCGGCTATCGCGGCGCGGGCACGATCGAGGGCATGCAGGTCGGCGACGAGTACTTCTTCCTCGAGATGAACACGCGGGTCCAGGTCGAGCACTGCGTCACCGAGATGATCAGCGGCCTCGACATCGTCCGCGAGCAGATCCGGGTGGCGGCGGGCGAGCCGCTCTCGATCTCCCAGGACGAGGTGGACCTGCGCGGCTGGTCGATCGAGTGCCGGATCAACGCCGAGAACGCGGCGAAGAAATTCGCCCCTGCCCCAGGCCCGATCGGCCCGTCCTACCGCGAGCCCTCGGGTCCCGGCGTGCGTGTCGACTCCGGCGTCGAGGGCGGCGGCGAGGTCACCCCGATGTACGACCCGATGGTCGCCAAGCTCGTGGTCTGGGACGTCGACCGGGAGAAGGCGACGCGGCGGATGCTGCGGGCGCTGGACGAATACGACTCCGGCGGCCTGCAGACGCTGATCCCCTTCCACAAGGCGATCCTGCGGACGCAGCAGTGGGCCGACGGCGAGACCTGCCGCGACCTGATGGAAGACAACGACTGGCTCAAGTCGACCGCGCCGGAGAAAGTGGAGGCGCCGGAGCCCTCGGAGGAGGGCGCCGAGATCGTCACCCGCGACTACAAGGTCGAGGTGGCGGGAAAGCTCTTCGACGTCAAGGTGATCGGCGAGGCGGTCGCCGGCGCCGCGGCCCCGGCCGCGGGCGGGCGCAAACCGCCGAAACGCGAGCGGGCGGCAGGTGGCGGTGCCGCCGCCTCGAGCGAGTCGCTGCCCTCGCCGCTCCAGGGCACGGTCCTCAAAGTCGCCGTCGCCGAGGGGGCCGAGGTCGCCGAGGGTGACCTGATCTGCGTGATCGAGGCGATGAAGATGGAGAACGAGATCACCGCCCACCGGGCGGGCAAAGTCACCTCGCTGAGCGTCACCGAAGGGGCCGCGATCGGCTCCGGCGACGTCATAGCAACTATCGAATAACCAGCTTCCTTCCGCTGTTCTTCATGGCGCTGGGAGCGCCGAAGGAACGGCAGAGCGCCCTCAGGGTTTGTGGGCTTTTCCTTTGCCCCGTTCGCGTTCGCGTTCTTTCTTTTCTTCTTCGCGCCGTTCGCGTTCGCGTTCGCGCTTTTCACGTTCGTGTTCGCGTTCCCGCTGTTCTTTTTCTTTTTCGAGTTTGACCTTCAGCGCCTGGTCGCGGGTCAGCGGGAGCTTTTCCGAGACTTCCTGGCAGGTACGGCCTGAGCATTCCTCGAGGCGTTCCAGTTCGGTGTGCAGGAAGGCGCGGATCGGGGCGTAATTGCCGTCGCGGACGATGTTGTTGAGCTCGTTCGGATCCTTGTTGATGTCGTAGAGCTCTTTCTCGCCGTCCGGCCACTCGATGTACTTGTAGGGGCCGAGGCGGATCCCGTAATAGTTTTTCGGCGGCGCGACGACCGAGGCGTGGGCGGGCGGGTTCGCGGCGCTGCCCTTGCGCGCCGCGCCGCTCAGCAGCTTGCCCCGCGCCGGCCCCGCCGCGGCGGCTTCCGGGGCCACGGCTTCGGTCGGCGCCTGGCCGTTGGCTTCGACGTCGTCGGTCTGCACGAAGGACTCGAAGAGGAGCGGCCGGCGGGAGCGCAAGGTCGGGTCTTTGGCGTAGGGCGCCAGCGAGACCCCGTCGATGCTTTTGTCCGGCGCCACTTCGGCGAGTTCGAGGATCGTCGGCGCGATGTCGGTGGTATTGACGAGCTGGCCGCTCTGGGTGTTCGGTTTGATCCCCGGCCCGCGGATGATCAGCGGCAGGTGGGTGGAGGGCTCGTAGGCGAGGAACTTGCCACCGACCAGGCGGTGCTGGCCGAAGAAGAAGCCGTTGTCGGAGGTGAAGATGATGTAGGTGTTGCGCAACCGGCCGAGGGCGCCGAGCTCGTCGACGATCCCTTTCACCCCTTCGTCGACCGAGATCAGGGCGTTCAGACAGTTCTGGTAGTAGACCCGGTAGGTATGGATTTCCGTGGCGCTCAGGTAGGGCGCTTCGCGGATGAAGCGGGGCTTGTCGTTGACGTTGCCCTCGTTGAAGCCTTCGGCGCGGGTGTCCGGCAGGGGCGCCCCGGCGAAGCGCCCGATGTCCCTGGTCGCCGGCTGCGGCCCGGCCGGTTTGCGGAAGTCCCCGTGCGGCGAGGTGTAGTCGACCTGCATGTAGAAGGGCTGTTCCGGCGGGGTCGCCGCGAGTTCGCCGACCGCGAGCCCGTTGAACATGTCGGTCTCGTAGTAACAAGGTTTGCCGTTCAACGGCGCATAGGGACAGCCGGCGTCGTCGATTTCGCCGTATTCGCGCGTTTCCCAGCTCCCCGAGTCGCCGTACGGCCCTTCGACCACGCCGTTGTTGTTCAGCAGGTAGCCGTAGGCGTAGTGGTCGGTGTCGGAGTTGAGGATCGTGTGCCAGGAGGTCCAGCCGGGCGGCTCTTCGGTCCCCGGGCTGTAGGGCGCGTCGCCGTAGCCGTTGAGGATCTTGCCGATGTGGATCGTGCGGTAGCCGGCGCCCTGCAGCCAGGTCGCGATGTTGTGCGTGTAGGCCTGGCGGGCCTGGAAGCCGGTCCAGCCGCCGTTCGGCGGGACGTTGCCGCGGACGTTGTTGTTGTGGGCGTAGCGGCCGGTGAGGAGGCTGACGCGGGACGGGGCGCAGAGGCTGTAAGGGGTGTAGTAGCGGCTGAAGGTCACGCCTTTTTCGCCCAACAGCTGCAGCGTGTTGGGCATCGCGAATTCTTCCGCGCCGCTCAGCATCCGCACGCCGTCGTAGAGCTCTTCCATCGTCTCGTCATCGGTCTGGACGACGACGAAGCTCGGTTTCTGCCCTTCCACTTCCGAGGCTTTGGCCCGCGCCGCGCTCGCTTCCTCGCTGGTCGCGACGGCCAGCCCGAGGGCGAGCGCGAGCACGGCAAGGGCGGCCACCAACTTGGCCACCACGCCCCTGCGGCGCGACTGGGTTTGACGATCACGCATGTCCATGGACTCCGTAGGCATTACGGCCTACCGGGTGGAAAACCTTCCGGCGACGCCGGAGTTGCGCTCTGAAAACTAAAAGGCGCTTAAGACGCGCCGAGTTTTTTCGCGGCTTCGCGGAAGTTTTTGACCGTGGCCGAAGGCGCTTTGCGGCCTTCGAGTTTCTCGCCGTGGCGGTTCACCCAGATCACGGGAACCCCCATTTTCAGCACCGGCGCGATGTCGGTCGTGTAGTCGCAGCCGATGTGCAGCCAGCCTTTTTTGCCGCCGATCCGCCGCGCGCACTCTTTGAAGTGGACCGGGTCCGGCTTGTAGCTGCGGACCTGCTGGGCGGTGACGACGAGGTCCAGTTCGGTGCGCAGGTGGCGTCGCGAGATCCCCAGAAGTTTGTCGTCGATGTTGGAGATGATCCCGATCTCGTACTTTTTGCCGAGCCGGTCCATCGCCGCGTTCGACTCGCGGAAGGGCAGCCAGTAGGCGACGCTGTTGGGCAGGAACTGTGCCCGCGAGGGCTCGATTTCCCAGCCGAACTCGCCCGCGACTTTGACGATCGAGCGGCGCAGCACCTCGGCGTAGAGCTCGTACGAGCCCGCCATGATTTCGGCCTGGACCTCGAAGAAGCGGTCCAAGAACGGTTTTTCCTCGAAGGTAAAGCCGTCTTTTGCAGCCTCTTTCTTGACCGCGTCGACGATGCCTTTTTCCCAATCGATGAGGGTGCCGTAGCAGTCGGTAGTCACCCAGTTGATGTTTTTCAAAGAGGGAAGGGCCATCGCGGAGCGCGAGATTATGGCATTCGGATAGGGTCCGCGCCGCGCCCTTCCCAGGCCGCCGCATTTTCCACCCTCATGGACCTCCTCGAATACCAGGGCAAGCAGCTCTTCGCCAAGCACGGGATCGCCGTCCCGAGCGGCGAGGTCGCCGACAACGTCGATGACGCGGTCGCCGCCGCCGAGCGCATCGGTTACCCGTGTGCGATCAAGGCCCAGGTACTGATCGGGGGGCGCGGCAAGGCGGGCGGGGTGAAGATCGCCAAGGACGTCGACGAGGCGCGCCAGTACGCGACCGACATCATCGGCATGGACATCACCGGCCCGCACGGCGAGGGCCCCTTCCACGTCGACTCGGTCTGGGTCGAGGGCGGCTCCGACATCGCCGAGGAGTACTACGCCTCGGTGATCCTCGACCGCGGCGAGAAGAAGCTCCTGACGATGGTCTCCGCCAAGGGCGGCATGGACGTCGAGGCGGTCGCCGCCGCCAACCCCGATGACCTGACCAAAGTCCACATCGACCCGACGAAGCCCTTCGACGCCGCCGCCGCGCGCTCGATCGTCGAGGCCGCCGGGCTCGCCGAGGACGCGCTCGGCGAAGCTGCCGACGCCTTGGCGAAGCTGGTCGAGGTGGCGCGCGAGGAGGACGCGACGCTGATCGAGGTCAACCCGCTGATCGTCACCGCCGACCGCGACGTGGTCGCCCTCGACGCCAAGGTCACGATCGACGGCAACTCGCTCTTCCGCCACGAGGACCTGGCCGAGATCGCCGACACGGTCGAGGACCCGCAGGAGCAGATGGCGAAGGAAAAGGGCCTCACCTACGTGAAACTCGACGGCAACGTGGGGATCCTGGCCAACGGCGCCGGGCTCTGCATGTCGACGCTCGATGTCGTCGCCCAGGCGGGCGGCGCGCCGGCCAACTTCCTCGACGCGGGCGGCGGCTCGAAAGCCGACGCGATCGTGAACGCCCTGGAAGTCATCAAAAGCGACACCAAGGTGACGGCGATCCTCTTCAACATCTTCGGCGGCATCACCCGCTGCGACGAGATCGCCAAGGGGATCGTCACCGCCTCGCAGCAGATCGACCTCGGGATGCCGCTGGTCGTCCGCCTCGACGGCACCAACTTCGAAGAGGGCCTGGCGATCCTCGCCGAGGCGAACCTGCCGAACCTGCATCAGGAGAAGACGATGCTGGACGCCGCCCGCCGCGTCGTCGAGCTCGCCGGGGGCGCCTCATGAGCATCCTCGTCGACGGCAGCACCAAGCTCGCCGTCTCCGGCCTGACCGGCCGCGAGGGCTCCTTCCACGGCCTGCGCAACAAGGCCTACGGCACCGACCTGGTGGCCGGCGTCACGCCCGGCAAGGGCGGCCAGGACGTCGAGGGGACGCCGGTCTTCGACTCGATCAAGGAAGCCGTCGACGAGGCCGGCGCCAACACCTCGATGATCTTCGTCCCCGCGCGCTTCGCGGCGCCGGCGATCAACGAGGCGATCGACTCCGGGGTCGAGACGGTGATCGCGATCACCGAGGGGATCCCGGTGCTCGACATGCTCTCCACCTACTGGAAGGCGAAGGAGGCGGGGGTGCGGCTGATCGGCCCGAACTGCCCCGGCATCCTCAGCCCCGGCAAGGCCAACGTCGGGATCATCCCCGACCGCTTCTTCGACCCCGGCCCGATCGGCGTCGTCTCCAAGTCGGGGACGCTGACCTACCAGATCGGCAACGAGCTGAAACAGGCCGGGACCGGCAACTCCTCGATCGTCGGCATCGGCGGCGACCCGATCGTCGGCTCCGACTTCATCGACATCCTGAAGCTGTACGAGGCCGACCCCGACACCGAGCTGATCGTGATGGTCGGCGAGATCGGCGGCGACGCCGAGGAGCGGGCGGCCGAGTTCATCGCCGCCGAGGTCTCCAAGCCGGTGGTCGCCTACATCGCCGGTTTCACCGCCCCGCCCGGCAAGCAGATGGGCCACGCCGGGGCGATCATCTCCGGCTCCTCGGGAACCGCCCAGGCGAAGAAAGACGCGCTCGAAGCCAAGGGCGTGCGGGTCGGCGAAAGCCCGACCGAGACCGCGGCGATCGCGGTCGAGACCCTCCGCGCGCTCTAGCCGCGGCTCGACCCGAGCGGCCGGCTCAGCGGCCCGGCTTCAGCGGGCCGGCGGGACGCGCAGGCGCAGCGCGCCGACGATTGCTTCCATCCCGGCGAACGAGCGGTACGGGCCGCCGGTTTCGATGTAGTCGGCGGCGAAGGGGGCATCGACGACGACCGTGTCTTCGCCGAATTTGACCCAGGCGGTGAAGGCGTCCGGCGCGGCCTTCGGGCACTTGGCGTAGTTGCGCTTGTAGCCGGCGTAGATCGTCGCGGTCCCGCCCGGCACGGCGAGCGTCTTGGTCGTCGTGCACTTCCACTTGACGATCGCCCTGCCCGTCCTCGATTCGGAGTAGAGGGGCCAGTCCGCCGGCCCCCAGGTGGAGAGGTCGACGCCTTCGCCGTAGCCGAGGTGCAGCGGCGGCAGCGGGCCTTCGTAGAAGACTTCTTCGCCGCCGTAGGGAGCCTTTTCTTCGCGTTCGGCCAGCGGTTCGGGGTTGAAGAAGGAGTCCGTGAGGCGGGCGGCCGGCAAGCCGGCGGGGTGGAAGTTGCGCCCCAGCCAGTAGACGGGCAGATCGATTGCCGGGTTTTCCAGCGGCACTTCGCCTTCGTAGCGTTCGGCGTTCGTGTACCTGGTCGGCTTGGCGATGTGGACCTGCTGGCGCCGCGCGAAGAGAGCGGCCGCGGCGTCGTCGACCGCGAAGGAGCGCCCCGCCGTCATCACCGCCGCCAGCTTCTTGCCGGAGCGCCAGACCAGGAAGGAGACGGGCCTCTTGCCGGCGTGCGCAAAAAAGAGCTTCAGGTGGGTGTGGAAGAGGCGGGTGGCGGTGCCGATCTTGGCCGGGGCCTTGGCCGGCACCGGGGTCTGGTCGCCGACCAGCCTGCCGATCATTTCCGCGATCACCGACCAACCGGCCTTGGCCTCGGCGATCGATTTCGCGTCGAGGATGCCGGTACCGACCAACAGCGGCCCGGGTGCCCCACCGGGCTCGCCGAAGATCAGCTGGTAGCCGAAGATGCAGCCGCGGGGGTGGTAGCGCCGGACGAACTTCAGCATCCGGGCCGGGGTGTCCGCCGGTTCGGTCAGCGGTTCGCACTCCGGGACGTTGCCGTGCTCCTCCTGCAGTTCGACCCCGAGGTAGCCGAGCGGCAGGTCGTTCAGGCGCAGCAGCTGTGCTTCTTCACCGCGGCTCGAGCCGCCCGCGGCGAGGGCGATCGCGGCCAGCGCGGCAGCAGCCAGGAGGGCGACCGTGGACACGACCACCGCGATCTTTCCCGAGCGTCTCATCGCCGCGCGAGTATAGGCAGGGGAACGTGACCGGCAGGCGCGCCGCGTTGCTAGTGTCGAGCGTCCTATGCCAGACACCATCTCCTTCGCGCGCGGCGCCCCGAGCGCCGACATCCTGCCCCACGAACAGGTCCGTGACGCTGCCCAGCGGGCGCTCACCGACGACTGGGAGACGGCCCTCTCCTACGGCGTCGGGATCGGCCATCCGGGGCTCTGCAAATGGGTCGCCGAGCGGCACGGCGGGGTGGACCCCAAGCAGGTGATGATCACCAACGGCTCGCTCGAGGCGGGGGCGATGCTCTTCGCCCACCTGGTCAAGCCGGGAACGCGGGTCGCGGTCGAGCAGCCGACTTACGACCGCACGCTCCTCCTCCTGCAGCAGCTAGGCGCCGAGCTGGTGCCGATCCCGCTGGAGAGCGACGGCCTCGACGTCGGCGCGCTCGAAACGGCGCTCGCCGAGGGTCCGATCGAGTTCGCGCACGTCATCCCCAACGCCCACAACCCGGCTGGCTGCACGCTCTCGTTGGAGAAGCGCCGGCGGCTCGTCCAACTGGCCGCCGAGCACGACTTCTGGATCTTCGAGGACGACCCCTACCGCGAGCTCCCCTTCGAGGGCGAGCCGCTGGAGACGATGCTCTCGCCCGATGACGGCGGCAAGGTCTTCCACGCTTCCTCGTTCTCGAAGACGGTCAGCCCCGGCGTCCGCGTCGGCTACCTGATCGGCCCCGCCGATGAGATCGCGAAGCTCTCCAAGCACGCCAACGAGCAGTACATCTCGCCCAACATGCTGGCCGAGTCGATCGTGCTCGAGCTCTGCACCTCGGGCGTCCTCGACGAGAACATCCAGTTCGTCAAAGGCGAGCTGAAGGCGCGCTGCGACGCCCTGGTCGAGGCGCTCCGCGACCAGATCCCGGAGGCCGTCTTCGTCGTCCCCCAGGGCGGCTACTTCCTCTGGCTCGACCTCGCCGAGGGCACCGACGCCAAGGCGCTCCTGGCCGAGGCGAAAGGCGAGGGCGTCGCCTTCGTCGCCGGCCCCGATTTCATGATCGCGGGCGGCGAGAACAGCCTGCGGTTGTCGTTCGCCCCGGTGCCCGCCGCCGACGCGGCCGAGGGCGTCGGCCGGATCGCCAAGGCGCTGGAGAAACTGCGCGCCGGCTCGCCTGCCTGATTCATCCGTCCAAGTTCGGGTAGAACAGTTTGTTTGAGTGATCCAACCTTACGGTCTTTTGCGTAGAGGTTGGGTACATGACCCCTGTGCGACGTGAGAAAGCCGAGCGGCTGGCCGATGAGGAGCTGATGCCGTGGATCGCCGAGAAGGACCCTGAGGCCTTCGAGGTGTTCTACGACCGCCACGGCGGAGCCGGGTATTCACTTGCCTACCGGATCCTCGGCGATCGCTCGGCCGCCGAAGACTGCATCCAGGAGGCCTTCATCTCGATCTGGCGGAGCGGCGCCCGCTTCGACCGCACCCGCGGCAGCGTCCGGTCCTGGACGCTCTCGATCGTCCGCAACCGGGCGATCGACAGCCTCCGCAGCAAAGCCGGCAAAGCGCCGAAACTGACCTTCGACGACGACGCGATCCTCGAGGCGCGGGCGGCCGACGAGCACGTCGAGGCCGAAGTGCTCGCCGCGGAGGCCGCCGATGAGGTGCGCGGGGCGCTCTCGCTGCTACCCGGCGAGCAGTCGAAGGTGATCGAGCTCGCCTACTTCGGCGGCTTCAGCCAATCGGAGATCGCGGGCATGTTGAACGTGCCGCTGGGCACGGTGAAGGGGAGAATGCGACTGGGCCTGGAGAAGGTCCGCGCCGAGCTGGCGGAGGGGATGGCATGAACGCCGACGAGCACGCACGCCGGCTCGAGGAAGTCGCCGCCTTTGTGCTCGGCGCCCTCGACGCCGAGCAGACGGACGACTTCAAGGAGCACCTCGAAGACTGCAAACGCTGCCAGGACGAGCTGGCCTGGCTGGCTCCCGCCGTGCGGGCGCTGCCCGAGACGGTCGCCCAGCAGGCGCCGCCACCCGCGCTCAAGGTGCGGCTGATGGAGGAGGTCCGCGCCGAAATCGACGCGGAGGCGAAACAGGCCCGGGCGGACAAGCGCCGCGAGCGCGCCGCCTCGCGCCAGGGCTTCCGCGACTGGGTCGCCGGCGTCAGCCTCGGCGGCCTGACCTGGAAGCCGCTGGCCGGGATGGCCGCGACGATCCTGGTCGTCGCCGCCGGCGTCGGCTACGTGGTCGGCAACGGCGGTGGCTCCGGCAACGTCCACACCTGGGAGGCGGAACAGCCGGGCGGGATCCAGGCGTCGGTCGTGCGCGAAGGAGACCAGGGCGAACTGCGGCTGACCGGGCTCGAAGAGGTGCCGAAGGGCAAGACGCTGGAGGCCTGGGTGAAGCGCGGCGAAACCTACGAACCGGTGAAGATGCTCTTCAAGCCCAACGGCGAAGGCGCCGCGACGACCCAGATCGACAACCTGAAGGACGCCGAAGCGGTGCTGGTCACGCGCGAGCCCGCCGGCGGCACCAAGTCGCCGACGACGACGCCGTTCGTGAAAGTCCCGGTCGAGGACAGCTAGCGCAAGGCGGGTCAGCGGCCGTAACGGTCGCTGCTGAGGACCAGCTGCTCGGGGATCGCGGCGCGCGGCGGCGGTGCCGGATCGGCACGGACGGAGACCGTCTCGGCGACCGAGCGGCTGACGACGTGGTCGCCATCGGCCGACTTGATCGTCACGTGGTCGTCGTCTGACTCGGAGACCTTTCCCTCGAGGCCCGGGTTGTAGCCGGCGTCCTTGAGGTAGTGGAGCAGCTCCTCGGCCTCGTTCTCGAAGCGCAGGACGACCACGTCGGCGCCGATCTCGACGTCGGCGAGCAGCGAGCCGCGCTCGCGGATGCCCTCGACGATCGGGTGGCCGTGCGGGCAGGTGGTGGCGTCGCCGATCGCTTCGCGCATCCGCTCCTCCAGCACCGGCGACATCGCGTGCTCGATCCGCTCCGCCTCCTCGTGGACCTCGTCCCAGGGGATGTTGAGCACGTCGGTAAGGAAGCGCTCGATCATCCGGTGGCGGCGGACGATGTAGGAGGCGCGCTCGCGGCCGTCCTCGGTGAAGGCGAGCGATTTGTCCTTGTTGCGCTCGATGTAGCCGTCTTTGATCAGTCGGCCGACCATTTCGTGCACGGTCGGCGCCGAGAGCTGCATCGCGCGGGCGATGTTGGCACCGGTCATCGGCAGCCCCGCCTCGTCGATCCAGAACATGACCTCGAGGTACTCCTGCTCCGCCACGGTTGCCTGCTCGACTGCCAACTTTTTCCTCTCCTTTAAGGCGCCCCTAATCAGGGTCACCTAACATCATTGAAGTCTTGACGACGATCCAGACCTCACTGCGCCGCCACTGGCCACTTTACCTGGGCGGCCTGCTCGTCGCGCTGCTTGCCTGGAGCGCCTTCGACGCCCACGGCGGCACCCCTGAACCGACCTCCGGCGAGCACCTCAGCCACGGCGCCGTGGTCCTCGACAGCGCCCTGCTCGTCTTCCGCGAGGGGCTGGAGACGATCCTCGTCCTCGCCGCGGTGACCGCCTCGATGGTCGGGGCGACGCGGGTCTACCGCCGGCCGATCGCGCTCGGCGCCGGGGCCGGGTTCCTCGCCAGCGTCGCCACCTGGTTCCTCGCCGCCTGGGTGCTCGGCCAGCTCGGCGCCGGCGGGCTGGCGGTGCAGGCGGCGACCGGCCTGCTCGCGGTGATCGTCCTGCTGGTCGTCATGAACTGGTTCTTCCACAAGGTCTACTGGACCGGCTGGATCCAGAACCGCAACAAGCACAAGCGGGCGCTCCTCTCCCGCGATGGCGTCGACCGGCGTCGGGCGACGATCTGGGGGCTGATCGCGCTCGGCCTCACCTCGGTCTACCGCGAGGGGTTCGAGATCGTCCTCTTCCTGCAGAACCTGCGCCTGTCCTACGGAGCCGGGACGGTGCTCGAGGGCGTCGCCCTCGGCCTGGCGCTGACGGCGCTGGTCGGCGGCATCACCTTCTTCGCCCATCGCCACCTGCCGTACAAGCGGATGCTGGTGCTGACCGGGGTGATGCTGGGCGTGGTGTTGATCGTGATGGTCGGCGAGTCGGTGCAGGAGATGCAGCTCGCCGGCTGGCTGCCGGAAACGGCGGTGGCGCTCTCGATCCCCGGCTGGGTCGGCCTCTGGTTCGCGGTCTTCCCGACGGTCGAGGGCCTGCTCGCCCAGGTGCTGGCGGCGGGGCTCGTCCTCGGGTCCTACTTCGGCGCCGAGTACTGGCGGGTCAAGCGTCCGCGCAAGCGCGCGGAGGTGCCGGCGGCGAGCGTCCCCGCAGCGAAGCGCGAGGGGGCGACCGTCGACGGCCCCGTCCTCAACCCGGAGGCGCCGCAGATCGCCGGCGCGTCCCGCGCTCAGCGATCCATCAAGGCCGAGACGACGGCCTCGTAGAAGCCGTCCCCGTTCGTACCCTCGGTGACGGTGACGTTGTCGAAGCTGGGGAGGTAGGCGCGCAGGCCGGGGTCCCCCTCGGGACCGTTGGCTACGACGAAGAAGCGGCCGACCGAGGCGGAGACCTCGAGGTCCTCGACCGAGTCGCCGACCGCGATGCACTCCTCGCGGGCGTAGCCCTGGGCGCGGGCGTGGGCGGCGACGGCGGCCGCCTTGGAGACTTCGCAGGGGACCAGGTGGTAGGCGTGGGTCTGGCCCTCGACCGTCTTCATCGGCGTGCCGATCGCGCCGTTGTCGAGCAGCCGCAGGTCGTCGTCGCCGTGCTCGCCGAGCAGCACGTTGGCCTCGTGGACGTCGACTTTGCCGCGGAAGAGGTGGGAGTGGACGCGGCCGTGGTGCCAGGGCGAGTGGTACTCGAGCCGCCCTTCGAAGTGCTCGAAGAGCATCGCCGGGATGCCCCTTCGCTCGATCTGCTCGTAGACGGTGCCCTGGTATTCGTCGGGCTGCATCTCGCCGGTCAGCAGGGTGGTCTCGCCGTCGATCGCGAAGGCGCAGCCCGCCTCGAAGATGTAGGAGCGCTGGGCCATCAGCCGCGCCGCCTCGTGCACCTGGGGCTCGCGGCGGCCGGACATGATCACCACCTCGACCCCGGCGCGGGCACAGGCCTCGAGCGCCCGCGCCTGGGCCATCGAGAAGTTGCCCTCGCGATCGAGGAACAGGGCGCCTCCCTGACCGAGCAGGGTCCCATCAAGGTCGGTGTAGACACAGCGAAGCGACATCGGCCGCTCGCTACCGTAGCGACGATGGAATGGCGGCTTGGGGATTTGACTCTGGATCTGGCGCAGCCGGTCGGCGCCGGGATCGTCAACGTGACCGTCGACTCGATGTTCGAGGGGGCGCGATCCGGCACCCCGGAGCGGGCGATCGCGGACGGGATCGGGCTGGTCGAGGCGGGCTTCGACATGCTCGACGTGGGCGCGGTGGCGGCCCGCAGCGGCCCGCCGGTGAGCGCCGAGGAGGAGTGCGCGGCGCTGCTGCCGGCGATCGCCGGGATGGCGGCGCTCGAGGTCGGCGCCGACGACGGTGAGGACGGCGAGGCGGGCGGGCGCGTGCCGGTCTCGGCCGACACCTTCGGAGTCGAGGTGGCGCGCCGGGCGCTCGACGCCGGGGCCTGCTGCGTCAACGACATCTCCGGAGGGTGCGAGGAGATGTTCGAGCTGATCGCCGAGCGCGGCTGCGGCTATGTCTTGATGCACATCGAGGGGCCGCCGCGGGTCGACCGGCCGTGGCGCGATTACGGCGACGTCGTCGTCTACATGTTGCGGTGGTTCGAGGAGAGGGTCGAACGGATGCGGGGCCTGGGGGTGGCGGAGGAGCAGATCGCGATCGACCCGGGGCTCGACTTCGACCTCTCGCCCGAGCAGGATCTGGAGATCATGCGCCGGCTCGGTGAGCTGAAGGCGCTCGGGCTGCCGCTCTACGTCTCGCTTTCGCGCAAGGACTTCATCGGCGCCATCCTGGGGCCGGTTCGTGGGAGGAGCGGCTGCCGGCGGGCGAGCGCGAGTGGGGGACGGTCGCCGCGACCACCCTCGCGGTGCGCGCCGGCGCCGACATCCTGCGCATCCACGACCGCTCGAGCCTGCAGGCGATGCGGCTGGCGGGGGCGGTCCGTGCCTAGTTC
Source organism: uncultured Solirubrobacterales bacterium (assembly GCA_963791095.1). Taxonomy (GTDB): domain Bacteria; phylum Actinomycetota; class Thermoleophilia; order Solirubrobacterales; family 70-9; genus VAYN01. The sequence continues at coordinate 70,263 of CAWBRE010000019.1, read as the reverse complement.
CCTGATCAACGAGAAGTGGGGCGTGGCGATCGCGCCGGCGCGACGCGACGGGAGGATCGTCGCCGAGTCCTCCGAGCCGGACCGCACGGCGAAGCCGGTGGCGATGCCGAGCGACCTCGCCCCCGACCTCGCCGAGGCGCTCCGCCGGGCCGGGATCGAGTCGCTCTACTCGCACCAGCTGCGCGCCTGGGAGACGGCGCCGCGCTCGGACCTGATCGTCACCAGCGGCACCGCCTCGGGCAAGAGCCTCGCCTTCAACCTGCCGGTGCTCGACGCGATCGCGAGGGCGCCGAAGGCACGGGCGCTCTACCTCTACCCGACCAAGGCGCTGGCCCAGGACCAGGCGCGCAAGCTCGCCCTCCTGCGGCCGCCGAACCTGCGCCACGCGATCTACGACGGCGACACGCCGCGCGAGGAGCGCCCGGCGATCCGGCGCAAATCGAACCTGATCCTCACCAACCCCGACATGCTGCACGTCGGCGTGCTGCCGAACCACCGGCAGTGGGGCGACTTCCTCGCCAACCTCGAGTTCGTCGTCGTCGACGAGGCGCACACCTACCGCGGCGTCTTCGGCTCCCACGTCGCCAACGTGCTGCGCCGGCTGCGGCGGGTCGCCCGCGCCTACGGGTCGAACCCGCGCTTCCTCCTCGCCTCGGCGACGATCGCCAACCCGGAGGAGCTGGCCGGGCGGCTGGTCGGCACCGAGTTCGAGCTGATCGACGACGACGGAGCGCCGCGGGCGGGGCGCGAGATCGCGATGTGGAACCCGCCGCTGATCGACAAGGCGACCGGCACCCGCCGCTCCTCGTTGGCCGAGGCGGCCGACCTGCTTGCCGAGCTGGTCACCCACGGGGTGCGGACGATCTGCTTCCTCAAATCGCGGCGTGGGATCGAGCTGATCCAGCGCTTCGCGCGGGAAAATCTGGAGCGGCGGGGGAAGCCGGAGCTGGCGAAACGGATCGCCCCTTACCGCGGCGGCTACACGCCGCAGCAGCGGCGCGAGATCGAGGACCGGCTCACCCGCGGCGACCTGCTGGCGGTGGTCGCGACCGACGCGCTCGAGCTGGGGATCGACGTCGGGGAGCTCGACGCGGCGATCTGCGTCACCTTCCCCGGCACCGTCGCCAGCCTGCGGCAGATGTGGGGCCGGGCGGGGCGGCGGCAGCGGGGGCTGGCGGTGTACGTGGCGGGGCAGGACGCGCTCGACCAGTTCTTCTGCCGGCACCCCGACGAGTTCCTCGGCCGGCCGGTCGAGGCGGCGATCCTCGACCACGGCAACGATCAGATCGCGATGCGCCACCTGATCGCGGCGGCGTACGAGTTGCCGCTGTCGGACGCCGACGACGAGTTCTTCGGCGCGGGCTGGCGGGAGCGGACCGAGCGGCTGCTGGCGGCGGGGGAGCTGCGGCGCGCGGGCGGCAAACTGGCGCCGAAGCGCAACGAGCACGTCGCCTCGCGGATCCCCTTGCGGTCGGCCTCCTCGGACTCGGTCGCGGTGATCGAGCGCGAGGCGGGGGAGATGCTGGGGCTGGTCGAGGCCGAGCGGGCGTTCACCACGGTCCACCCGGGGGCGGTCTACCTGCACCTGGGGCGTTCGTATGAGGTCGAGCAGCTCGACGTGCGCGAACGGCGGGCGCTGGTCTCGAGCTTCGACGGCGACTGGTACACGCGGCCGAAAAAAGAGACCGACATCTACATCGAGCGGATCCACCAGCAGCGCGAGGTGGCGGGGGTGCAGCTGAACTTCGGCGAGGTCTCGGTGACCGAGCAGGTGATCGCCTTCCAGCGGGTCTCGATCTCCGACAACGAACCTATCGACATCGTTGCCCTCGAGCTGCCGGAGCAGAACTTCGTCACCCAGGCGCTCTGGTACGTGTTGCCGGAAGGGAACTTCGGCCTGCCGCCGGATGTGCTGTTGGGGGCGCTGCACGCGACCGAGCACGGCCAGATCGCGGTGCTGCCGCTGATCGCGATGTGCGACCGCTGGGACATCGGCGGGCTCTCCACCAACGTCCACTTCCAGACCGGCCGCTCGACGATCTTCATCTACGACGGGCACCCGGGAGGGGTCGGGATCACCAAGCGGGGCTTCGAAGTGTTCGAGCGCCTGCTGGGGGACGCCGAGCGGCTGATCGCCGAGTGCCCTTGCGAGAGCGGATGCCCGAGCTGCGTGCAGAGTCCGAAGTGCGGCAACCTGAACGAACCGCTGCACAAGGCCGGGGCGCTGGAGCTGATGGGGCAGATGCAGGGATCGGCGGGGCCTTGCGGGGAGCCGCGTGAGGGGACCCCTCCCTCACGAACAGGGAGGTTCGTCCGGGACCCCCTCACGCGGCTCCAACGGGCGCGGGCGGCGGGTCGCGTGAATGCTTCGGGACGGCGGCGTCAGGTTGCCGTCATCGGTGCGGGTGGCGCCGAGTAGGACTCCGAGATCTGGGTGCTGGCCGAGGACGTTGGACGGCGGCTGGCTGAAGCTGGCGCCACTGTCGTCTGTGGAGGACGGGGCGGGGTCATGGCTGCCGTGGCTCGGGGCGCTGCTGGCGCTGGCGGGGACGTCATCGGGGTGTTGCCTTGGACCGAGCCGGGGGACGCGAATCCGGACTGCACTCATGTGGTCGCGACCGGGGTGGGGCAGGCGCGGAACCTGGCGGTGGTCGGATCGGGCGAGGTCGTGATCGCGATCGGCGGGGAGTGGGGGACGCTCTCGGAGATCGGGCACGCGCGCTCGATCGGGCGCAAGGTGGTGGCGCTGCGCAGTTGGGGCCTGGTCGGTCGCGACGGGATGGAGGGCGCGCCCGGGGTGGTCCCGGTCGAGACTGCCGCAGAGGCCGTCACCGCCGCCCTCGCCGAGCTGTAGGCCGGCGCCGGGCGTTGCCTAGGATGGCGCGATGAGCACCGACGCCCACTCCGGCGCGATCCGCGACGAGTTCGCCCACCAGGCCGACTCCTTCGCCCGCAGCCCGACGATGACCCTTGCCGAGACGCTCGGCGTGCTGATCGACCTGGTCCCCGAGGACCCCGAGGCACGCTGGCTCGAGACCGCCTGCGGGCCGGGCTTGATCTCCCGGGCGCTCGCGCCGCGGGTCGGCTCGGTGCTGGGGACCGACCTGACCCCGGCGATGATCGAGAAAGCGCGCGCCGACGCGGCGGAGGCCGGGGTCGAGAACGTCAGCTTCGAGGTCGGCGACGCGACCGCGCTCGACCTTCCCGACGATTCCCTCGACGGCGCGATCACCCGCTTCAGCCTCCACCACATCCCGGCCCCGGTGCGGGTACTGGAGGAGATGCGCCGGGTGGTGAAGCCGGGCGGCTACGTCGTCGTCTCCGACTTCGTCACCGATGACGACGGCGCGAGCGCGGCCTGGCAGGAACAGATCGAGCGCCTCCGCGATCCCTCGCACTGGGCCCTGCTGACGCCGTCGCGGATCGCCGCGCTGGGCGAGCGGGTGGGCCTCGAGCCGGACCTCGAACGCGTCGTCCCCTTCGAGATCGACTTCGAGGAGTGGCTGAACCGCGGCTCCGGCGGCCCCGCCAACGCCGAGCTGATCGAGCGCCTGCGGGCCGAAGCCCCGGCGACCGCGGAGAGCCTCCGCGTCACCGGCGAGGCCCCGAACCGCACCCTCCACTACCGCAACTCCCTCCACCGCTGGCGCGTCCCGTAGGGGCTGTTGTCCTTAGTAACCCTCTGGGTGACAAAGGACAACAACCCCCCCGGCAGTTGCCGGCTAGGGCCAGAGTTCGCGCAGGGCGAGGACGGCGAAGGCGCTCGACCAGAGCAGGGGAGTGGTCGAGGTCGGGATGCCGGTGTGGGCGCCCACCCGCTCGGGGAGGTCGCCCGATTCGGTGGCGGCGCGGCGGAGATCGGCGAGGAGTTCGATCGCGGCTTTGCGGGACCGACGGGAGGGGACCCCTCCCTCACGAACAGGGAGGTTCGTCCGAGGTCCCCTCCCGTCGGCCTCACGGGAAGCTGCTGCGAGTGCGGCGAGGGACCAGGCGGACCAGGCGGTCGGGGCGGTCCAGGGGTCTTCGCCGCCCTGCCAACCTTCGCCGGGGGTGATGCCGTAGGGCGTGCCGGCCTCGAGGAGTCGAAGCAGCGTCTTTCCGCCGCGGGGTAGAGCGCCGTGAGTTCGAACGGGCGGATCGCCCAGCCGGCGGCGGAGTCGAGGCCGGAGCCGGGATCTCCCGCCGCCCGCACGAGCCCATCCGGCTCCTCGAATTCCCGCAGCACGCCCGCGCCTTCACCGGCGACCTGGTGTTGACGGGCCGAAAACCCGCCTATATGTCCGGTTTTCGGCCCACCAACACCGGAGGTCGCGGCGGCGAGGGCGTTGCCCAGGTAGGTGCCGGGGGAGGACTCTTGGTAGTCGGCGCGGTCGCGCCAGGGGAAGGGCGCCGACGGGCCGGGGACGCCGGTTGCCTTGGCCGCGGCGTCGACCCAGCCGAGCGCGTCGCCTTGCGCGGCGCGGCCCGGCACCGGCGCGCCGCTTTCGGTGAAGCGCGCGGCGGCGGTGAGGTCGAGGCCGGCGAGGAACTTCGCCACGGCCCGCGCTTCTTCGTGATGGCCGGAGGCCTCGAGCGCGAGCGCCGCGGTCGCCGCGTCCCGCGGCCACACGTACGCCCACCCGTCCCGCGCTCCCGCCGCCGACCGCGCCGGTCTTCGTCGACGTGAGCGCATGCATCGTCAACAGCGAGCGCGAGTACATCCGCCGCGCCCAGTCCGGCGCCACCGCGCCGAGCGACGGTGAGCGATTGCCGCCCCCGCTGGCCCCGGACCGAGCCGCAGCGACCGCGCGAGCCACCGCCTGCCCTCCGCCGACGCCCTGCGAACCACGGCCGCGACCTCCGCTCCACGTCCCCCGCGGCGCTGCCCGAGACGGGCGGCACTCCTCGACCTAACCCGCAGACGAGGTCGAGGAGTGCCGCCCGTCGCTGGCGCGCGCAGCGAACCCCACCCGCGACCTCAACTCCGATCGAGGGAGTGACCGCGTCCCCATCGCCGCCGCTCGCTCGCATCGCCACCGCCAGCTCGTCCCCGCTGGCCGCCACCGTCATCACCATCCGCGCCGTGCCTCTGCCGTCCCCGCCGAACCGCGCAACCGTCCGCACCACGTTCGTCCCGGCGAGATACCTCTGCGTGACCCGGTCCGCTTCCCACATCGCCATCGGGTCGCCCCCGCCGACGCTCACCCGCGGCACGATCCCGGTGTCTTCCGCCACCGTCCCCGCCGCCTGGCGGTCGGCGGGGTTGTCGATCAGCGCCTTGCCCGCCGGGCCCGGCCGCAGGTCGACGACGTCCCCGTAGGCGTCGACCGCCGCGGTCAGTCCACCCTCCCCGGCCACCGCCGTGCCGAGGAAGGGCGGCGGCAGGCCCGGCAGCGCCGCGGGCGTCCGCGGGCCGTCGTCCTCGCCGCCGGAGACCAGCACCACGCCGATCGCGATGACGGCGGCGCAGAGGAGGGCGAGCCGGGCGATGCGCACGCCCGAATGCAATCAGCCGCGCGCCGCCGGACCTCGCCGCCACCGATACGACTGCCCCGCCGCGGCTGCCGCCATACATGCCCGGTCGCGGCGAGGTAGCTCAGTTGGTAGAGCACACGACTGAAAATCGTGGTGTCGCGGGTTCGAATCCCGCCCTCGCCACTATTCACTCGTTTTGGGCAGCGGTTAGGAAATCGCTACCTCCGCTGACCGCGCTCCGTTTCGGAGGGCTCACGGGTCCGGCTCGCGCGATTGCCGCGAGGGCGGACCTGACAGGCCGACCAAGGGGCTCTGGCGCGCCTTATGTCCGCTTATCCGTGATTGGAAATATTGATATGCGCTCAGGTCTCTCGCAAGGGACCTGAGTATCTGTATAGTTAGTCCCGTGAACGAGCAATCAGCCGGAGACACCATCCCTCGCACCCATCGAATCGTCGATCACTCTCGCGACCAGCTGCTTGGGTTCGCGGCGGGACAGTCGACGTTCGAGGAGTGCCGGGTGCGTTACGGCCGCACCCAGGAGCGTCTCGCCCGCGAACGCAAAGGCCGGATGACGGCGTCCCGCATCGGTGAGAGCGAGCGCAACTGGTCGCCGACGGCCGACCTGCTGTCAGAGCTCATGCGGCTCGGCGTGATCGAGCGCAAGCCGCTTCCCTCCGCGCGGAAATTCATCGACGTCTACCGCGACGAGAAATACGAGTTGACGGAGCGCGGCACGGTGCTCGCCGAGGCCGCCGCCGGCGGACGCGCCGCCTACGTCGACCGAATCTCCGAGGCCCTTATCGAGGGGCACCCGCATCTTCAGCGCCTCCTCACTTCGGCGGCATCCGGGTCGGTCGTCTGCCCCGTGCTCGGCGAGGGAGCCGTCCAACGCGGGCCGCCGCCGCGACCGGGCCGCGGGTTGTGCAACCTCGGCCCCGAGATGATCGGCCCGGGCATCGAGCCGATCAGTCCGGGAGATCATCGAGCGCACCTCCGGCGGCGTGGTCGAACCGCCTGCGCCACAGGCGACGGCAAGTCACGAACGACCTTCTCGTCGCCGGTTTCCCGCCGCGGCATGGCGCTCGACGCGACCACGACAAGACGCTCCTGCGCTGGGTCAACGAGCTTCCGCTGGCGGACCAATCGCGCTATTGCCGGCTTCGATCGCCGCACGTCGTATGTTGGCGGTCGATCTCGATCAGGCACCTGACCTCGCTTCCGACGCGTCGGGGGCTCCGTGTCCTCGGCGAGCGGGTCGCGCGCGCTCTCGTCGACCGTCTTCCCGCAGGCGGAAGCCCCCGCCTCCTCCCTGCCGAGCCTATTGCCCTCACCGGGTGCGGGCGCAGGCGGCTTCGACACCGGTGTGACGCGTGCTCTCGTCGACCTCGTACTCGCTCGCTGCTCGACGGTGAGTACCCCCAACTGAATGTCACCGCCTTCGCGCATATCGGGACTCGATCGGCGTGGCCCGGCTCGGAGCCGCCGTTCCGCTATCAGGGCCGCCGCCGGCTTGAGCTCACCATGACCAGCGAAAAGAGAAATGAGGAAAAATCATGAGCAGCGCCTACGACCACATCGAAGAGGCCTGGGGGTTCGAGGCCAACCCCTTCAGTCAGACCGCAATCGCGTCGGGCAGCGAGCCCTACAGCACCGAGGTATTTCCCGAGGAGACCGCCGAGTTCCAGACCAAAATGATCCGCGGCGCCCTGCAGGGGGGAAGTCCGATGGGGTTCCTTTGGAGCCGCGGGCGCGGTGGCGACACCGGATTCGGCAAGACGGCGCTGATGAAGCGCACCGTGCGCGAGATCAACCAGGACTGGGGGCACGGGGTCCAGATCGCCACCGGCATGAAGGAGGAGCGCATCGTCCCGGTCGTCGCCGCCTTCTCGGAGCTCAACACGCTGAGCCGGACCGGGATGTACCCGGTCCTGTTCAACGCTGTGCTCAGCACGGCGTCCGGTCCCGACGCGCCCCTCCTGCAGGCGCGGCAGAAGATCTCCGAGATAGTCGGTGACGATGGGCCGGCGGCGATACGGGATGCGCTTACCCAGGCGCGCATCAGGGTCGCGCCGACGAGCTCTGCGCTGCGCCCCGATCTCTTGGACATCTTCTCGGAGAGCCACGAGGAACTGCCGGAATTTCTCGGCTCGGTCTCGGACGCGGGCCAGATACGCAACGGGATCCAGTACCTCAACTTCGCCTTGATCGCGTTCGCGGCGGCCGGCGCCCAGAAAGTCTTCCTGATGGTGGACCAGCTCGAGGATCTGGCGACCAACAAGGCGCTGCCGGCCGCCAAGCGTCGACGGGAGATCGGCCGCATCCGCGATCTCCTCGAACCGAGCCCTACGCCTCGATGTTGCACCAGTCGTTCACCTTCCATGCAACGGCCGCCGCCGACCTGGAGACCTTTTGGGAGACGAACCGCCTTCCCCCGTTCGAGGACACGCCCTCGAATCAGGGTTCGGTGGTTGTCCTGCACGGAATGGGAGACGACGATCAGGTCGAAAAGCTTCTTCGGGTTTGGATGGAGCCGCATCGCGATGGCACCGAGTCGGCCGATTCGATCGCCCCGTTCGAGCGCGAGGTGTTGACGATCCTGAGGGACATCTCGCAAGGGCGACCGGGGATCCTTCTCCGGTACGCGCGGGAGCTCTTCCAGGCTGGTGCCGAAGCGCAGGTCGGCGCTATCGACGCCAGTTTCGCCCGTGATCATCTCAAAGGGTCGAGGACCGGGGGCGTGACGGTCGAGGACGAAGAGTACGTAGATGATGTGACCGACTTGCTGGCCTAGATGGCTGTCGATCTCGACCTCCTCGCAGGCCTGTCGCTGGACGCCTTCCTGCTCGGGCGTTTCGCGCCGCCAGGCGAGGCACCTCCCGATGGAAAAGCCTGGGAGGGGGCTGTCTCACAACTCCTGTGGAGACCCGGTCTTGATCGGCGTCAGCTCGCTGGGACGCTCGGATTGTTCGGCAGAGGATCGAGCTGGGCGCCGAGCACGAGCTCGACGGGATCGGATCAGGCTCGGGCTCCGGCGTGTGGATCGAGGCAAAGGCGCGCAAGGTGCTCATGAAGCACGACGTGGCCTCTTTCAAAATCAAGTGCGAAGACCTCTACATCGCAGAGGCCAGGGCGGATGCCCGAGGCACGACTTCGGAAACCTGGTGGCCGCTTCTGGTGAGCTCGGAGATCGTTCCCACACCAGTTCGCCGCCTCTGCTGTGCGACCGGGATCGTTCTCTGCGAGCCGCGCCATCTACCTCTACCCGTGCTGCTTCGTGCCGCCGGGCGTCCGATCGCCGATGACTATCTGCGTGACGACCTCATGGGGGAGCTGGTGCGACTAGGCGAACCGGCTTGTCAGCCTATGCAGGGTTGGTGGCGGATCGATCCGGGAGAGTGGTCAATTCGGCGATCCTTGGACGGGCTCGATGCAGAGGACATCAGCGATCTTCTCTATCTGCAGGGCGAGTTGAGCGACGATCTTCTCGACGCACTCGAACGCGATGCTCCCGAGTTACTGGATCGGCGGGCGGCCGCTCTGCTGGATCGCCTATCCGCTCGTGTGCTTTCGATGTGATCGCCGCGTCGGGCCATGTCGGGACCCGTATGGGTGAGCGGGCAGCGATAAAGTCTGCGGTGGGAGATATGACGGACGTCCGGGATGAATCATCGGGGAGCCGGCGAGCTGGTCGAGGAGCTGGCGCCGCGGCTCTGCAACTGGGACCGCTGGGACCGGCACGACGGGGTCGGGGCGCTCAACCTGATTACGCCGGCTAAGCGGCTCGAGGCGAGTGCGGCGGTGCGGAGTGGGGAGGCGTTCTCGCTCGGGTTCGAACTGCGGCCGGACCTGCCGCAGCCGCCGAACTCGGGGCGGCAGAACCCGTTGCACCTGATGACCGAGGTGCCGGGCGACTTTCCTGACGATTGGGTCGGGCCGGTCTCCGCCGATGACTTCTTGTCGATGGCGGTCCATGCGGCCACTCACTGGGACGCGCTCTCGCACTTCTTCCACCGCGGCCAGATGTACGGGGGAATCGGCGCCGAGGAGGTGACCGCCACGCACGGGGCGAAGCGCAACGACATCTTGCCGGTGGCCCGCCGGATGGTCACCCGGGGCGTGCTCGCCGACGTGGCGCGGCACCGCGGCCTGGACGTCTTGCCGCCCGCGCACGGGATCGGCGCCGACGAGCTGCGCGAGGTGCTCGACGCGCAGGGGGTCGAGGTGCGGCCCGGCGACGCGCTCCTCGTCCGCACCGGCCTGCTCGGGGCGACGAAGCGCACCGGCGCCTGGAGCGAGTTCGCCCAGTGCGGCCCGAACCTGCCGCGCAACCCCGGCATCGCCGTCGATGCCCTGCCGCTGCTGCACGAGCTCGGCGTCTGCGCGATCGCCTGCGACAACTGGGCCGTCGAGCAGACCACCGGCGGCCCGCCCGACTTCCCCGTCCACGAGCTGGCGCTCGTCTACATGGGGATGATCCTCGGCGAGAACTTCGAGCTCGACGCCCTCGCCGACGCCTGCGCCGCCGCCGGCCAGTGGGACTTCCTCTTCGCCGGCCAGCCGCTGCCACTGCGCGGCGGGGTCGGCGGGCCGGTCAATCCGATGGCGGTGCTCTGAGTGCGGTCGACCTATCCGACCGAAGGACGACTGCGGTCGACCTAAGTGGCGCTATAGGTGCGTTAGGTCGACCACGCCCGCGCGAGAGGTGCGAAAGGTCGACCGCGCCGCCCGTCGGAGGGTGGGCGAGCGCTAGGAGCCGCGGGCCAGCTCGGCGATTCGCTCGGGGGCCTGGGTCGCCATGAAGTCGAGCGTGCCCTGGAGGTCGACGATGCCGGCGTCCGAGCCGAGGCCGGTCGCGACCAGGCCGCTCGCCGCGGCGCCGAGCCAGCCCGCCGCCTCGGCGTCCCAGCCGTTCGCGATCGCGACGATGAAGCCCGCCACGTAGGCGTCGCCGCAGCCGGTGGTGTCGACGAGGTCGATCTCGAAGGCGGGCACCCGCGCCTCGCCCGCGGCCCCGAGGATCAGGCTGCCTTCCTCGCCGAGCGTCCCGACCACCGTCTCCACCCCGGTCGCCTCGCGCAGCCGCGCGACGCCCTCGCCCGGATCCTCGGTGCCGGTCATCCCGGCCAGCTGGCCCTCGTTGGGGAAGAAGAAGTCCGACTCGGCGAGCGCCGGCGCCAGCCGCTCGCGGAACGCCTCGTCGACTTCCGCCAGCACGTCGACGGTGACGATCGTGTCGTTGGCCCGCGCGTGGCGGATCAGCTCGACCAGCGGCTCGCCGATGAACTCGCCCATCTGGTCGGCGCCGCCCACGTGCAGCACGTCGGCGTCGGCGACGACGTCGAGGTCGACGTCGTCGAGGGTCAGCGGCGCGCGCCCCGGTCGGCCGGATCATGATCGGATTGCGCTCGCCGGTCGGGCCGATGAAGAGCAGCGAGATGTGGGTCGGGGCGCCCGGGTCGCGGACCATGCGGCTCATGTCGCAACCGAACCCGGCCATCAGGTCGACCATCAGCCCGCCCTCGTAGTCGTCGCCGATCACGCCCATCGAGATCGGCCGCGCGCCGAGCTTCGCCAGGTCGACCGCGGGCCCGGCAGCGGTCCCCGCCGCGGTGATCCGCAGGTCGTCGAGGAGCTGCCAGCCGGGGTTCAGGACCGGCGCCTCCGGATGCTTCACCAGGATGTCGAGCAGGTGGACGCCGAGGCAGACGACCTTCGGCGACTTCACGACCCGGCTCCCGCGTCACCCTCCGCGCCGGCGGCGTCTCCCGCATCGCCGTCGCCCGCGCCCGCGTAGGCCCGCCGCGCCGCCTCGGTGGCGACCTCCGCGAGCTGCTCGTGGCTGAGGATCCGCGGCTCGCCGAAGACCGAGGAGCGCCAGTAGAGCTCGGCCAGCCACTCGAGCAGCACCGCCAGGTCGTAGGCCCGGGTCAGGTTCGGCCCGTGGACGACGGCACCGTGGTTGCGCAGCAGCACCCCGCGCCGGTCGCCGAGCGCCGCGTGCACCGCCGCCGCCAGCTCATCGGAGCCGAAGCGCTCGTAGTCGGAGACCTCGATCGTGTCCCCGCCGAAGGCGTGGATCATGTAGTGGACGGCGGGCAGCGCGTCGACCGTGCAGGCGAGCGTCGTCGCGTAGATCGAGTGGGTGTGGACGACCGCGGCGGCGTCGGTCTCGCGGTAGACGAGGGTGTGGAGCGGCGTCTCCGAGGACGGGTTGCCGCCGGAGACGTGGTTGCCCTCGAGGTCGACGATCGCGACCAGGTCAGGAGTGATCTCCGCGTAGGGGACGCTTCCCGGCGTGATCGCGACCTGGTCGCCGACCCGCACGCTGACGTTCCCCGAAGTCCCCTTCACGAGGCCCTCGGTCAGCATCCGATTGGCGTACTCGATCACCTCGAGCTTCGCCTGCTCCAACTGCTCGTTCGCCACTGGTTCCTCTCTCTTCGGTGTGGTCTTGATGGGGCGGTGTTGACGATCCGAGCCTAGGCGAGCAGCTCGCGCGCCTTGGCCTCGATCCCGGCGGCGTCCATGCCGTAGTGCCGGTAGAGGTGGGTCGGGGGCCCGATCAGCGAGTACTCGTCGGCGGGCATCCCGATCCGCTCCATCTTCACGCCGGCGAGCCCGTGCTCGACCAGCGCTTCGGCGCAGGCGCTGGCGACGCCGCCGACCACGTTGTGCTCCTCGGCGACCAGCAGCCTGCCGCTGCGGCCCGCGTGGGCGGCGATCGTCGCGCCGTCGAACGGCCGCACGGTGTGGGCGTCGATCACCGAGACCGTGACGCCCTCGCCCGCCAGCACCTCGGCGGCTTCCAGCGCGCCGGAGACGGTGATCCCGTTGGCGACGATCGTCAGGTCGCTCGCCCTCGCGCAGCACCGCCGCCTCGCCGAAGCGCCAGGTGCCCTCGGGGAGCGCGTCGTAGACGTCGACGTCCCGCCCGCGGCCGAGCCGGAAGTAGACCGGGCCGGGCAGGTCGGCGGTCTGGCGCAGCGCCGCCTCGGTGGCGGTCGCGTCGCAGGGGCAGACCACGGTCAGCCCGGCGATCGAGCGCATCAGCCCGAGGTCCTCGGTGGCGTGGTGGGAGGTGCCGTAGAAGCCGATCGCGATCCCGGCGTGGTGGGCGAGGATCCGCACCGGCAGGCCGGGGTAGGCGAGGTCGGTGCGGATCTGCTCGCCGCCGAGCAGGCCGACGAACGGGGCGAAGGCGCCGATGTAGGGCTTCATCCCGACGCTCGCCATCCCCGCCGCCATCGAGACCATGTGCTGCTCGGAGATGCCGACGTTGATGAAGCGGTCCGGGTGGACCCGCTCGAAGTCGACGGTCATGTTGGAGAACTTCATGTCGGCGGTGATGACGACGATGTCGGGGTCCTCGTCGGCCATCGACGCGATCACCTTGCCGGCGACGAACGACTGCGACAGCTTCGCCATCCCGGCCAGGTCCCAGCTCTTGCCGCCGGGCGTCGGCGCGACGTCCACTCCCTCGCGCTCAGCCACGCTGATCGATCTCCACCAGCGCCGCGGCCGCGTCGTCGGGATCGAGGTAACCGATGTGCCAGGTGCGCGACAGCTCCATGTATGAGACCCCCTTGCCCTTGACCGTGCGGGCGATGATGCACTGCGGTTTTCCGGACGTGGCGGGCGGCAGCGCCGCGGCGGTGGCGAGGATCGCCTCCGGGTCGTGCCCGTCGATCTCCACCACCTCCCAGCCGAAGGCTTCGAAGCGGCCGCCGATCGGCTCCACCGGCATCGTCTCATCGACCATCCCGTCGAGCCCCATCTGATTGGCGTCGACGATCGCGACCAGGTTGCCGAGCCCGAAGTGGGAGGCGGACCCGGCCGCTTCCCAGACCTGGCCCTCGTTCAGCTCCTGGTCGCCGAGCATCACCCAGACGCGGGTCTCGTCGTAGCCGCGCAGGCGCGCCGCCTGCGCCATCCCGACCCCGATCGAGAGACCGTGGCCGAGGCTGCCGGAGGAGAAGTCGACGCCGGGGATGCGGCGCATGTCCGGGTGGTCGCCGAGCGGGCTGCCGAGCCGGGTGTAGCCGTCGAGCCAGTCGGCGGGGAAGTAGCCGCGTTCGGCGAGCAGCGGGTAGAGGCCGATCGCGACGTGGCCCTTGGAGAGGATCAGGCGGTCGCGCTCCGGCCAGTCCGGATCCTCGGCCAGCCGCATCACGCCGCTGTAGAGCGCGCCCATCAGCTCGGCGCAGGAGAAGACGCTCGAGTAGTGGCCGTTGCCGGCGATCTCGATCAGGCGGATCGTCTCGCGGCGCACCAGCGCGGCGCGGTCGCGAACTTCCTGAACCTGTTCGGTAGGCACCTCGGCGGGGGCGCTCATCGCTCCTCCTCCGATCGACACGTCAACATACGTTCCTCTCTGTAACCGGCAAGATTCCCATTGCGCCACGTGTACAGGCGGCGCGGCGCGATTTTATACGTACGTCTGAAATAAGTCCTTGCTTCTATTTCACACGTCTGTTTAATATCCCGCAATGACGACCACCGCCACGGGCCAGAACGCGCTCGAACTCGACGAACGAGCCGCGAAAGCCCTCCCCCGGGGCGTTGCCGGACACTTCTCCCCGCAGGTCAACTGGCCCGGTTCACCACACTTCATCGCCCGTGCGGAGGGCTCCCGGATCTGGGACGTGGACGGCAACGAGTACATCGACATGATGTGCAGCTGGGGCCCGATCGTGCTCGGCTACCTCAATCCTGAGGTCGAGGAGGCGGTCGCCCATCAGCACGCGATGGTCGACTGCGGCCCCGGCGCGGCGCCGGTGATGGTCGACCTGGCCGAGAAGCTGGTGTCGTTGATCGACGACGCCGCCTGGACCCTGTTCGCCAAGAACGGCGCCGACGTCACCACCCTCGGCGTGACCCTCGCCCGCGCCCACACCGGCAAGCGCACGGTGCTGGTCGCCAACGGCGCCTACCACGGCTCGCTGCCCTGGTGCAACCCGGACGTCCAGGGCACGGTGCCCGGCGACCGCGCCGACCTCGCCTACTTCGACTTCAACGACCTCGACAGCGTCGGCGCCGCGATGGAGGCGCACCAGGGCGACGTCGCCGCGCTGATCGTCTCTCCGTACCGGCAGCCGGCGGGCTTCGACCAGCAGGCGCCCGAGCGCGAGTTCGCGGTCGGCCTGCGCGAGCTCTGCGATCAGCACGACGCGCTGCTGATCCACGACGAGGTGCGGACCGGGATGCGGCTGGAGCTCGGCTCCGCCTGGCGCCAGTTCGGCGTCGTCCCGGACCTGAGCGCCTGGGGCAAGGCGACCGCCAACGGCTATGCGCTGGCGTCGCTGGTCGGCAAAGAGGAGGTGCGCGAGGCGGCCGCCAAAGTCTTCGCCACCGGCTCCTTCTGGTGGACCGGCGACGCGATGGCGGCCAGCCTGGCGACGCTCGAGATCATGGAGCGCGACGACTCGCTGGCGAAGATGCGCTCCTGGGGCACCAGCTTCCAGCAGGGCATCCTCGCCGCCGCCGAGGCGCGCGGGGTCGAGGTCGTGGTCACCGGGCCGCCGACGATGCCCTACGCGCGGTTCGTCGCCGACGACGACGACCGCGCCATCGCCGACATCTTCACGGCCGCGTGCGGCAAGCACGGGCTGTACCTCCACCCCCGGCACAACTGGTTCGTCTCCGCGGCGATGGACGGGCGCGACCTTGACCAGGCGCTCACCGCGGTCGAGGCTGGCGTCGACGCAGTGGCCTCGGGAACGAACATCGGTTGACCTTGGGTCACTGCAACCCCAAGAATGAGTCCGAAGCACAAGAGTCTGCTCCACGCAGGCGTCCGTCGTTGATGACCATGAAGAGGAGAGAAGCATGAGGAAGCTCTTACTGATCGGAACGATGGGCGCGCTGTTGGCGCTGCTCGTCAGCGCTTGCGGAGGGAGCAGCGGCGGTGGCGGCTCGATCTCCGTGGCCAACGAAGGCGAAGGCAAAGCGACGGCCGCCACCGAACTCTGCGAACAGGAACCGGTGGCCGGCGGCAGCCTCACCTACGCCCGCCAGCTCGAAGTCGTGACCCTGAACCCGCGTGAAATCAAGAACGGCAACGGGGACATCTTCGCCGACGAAATGCTCTACTCGGGCCTCGTCCGCAACGACCCCGACGGGTCCGCCAAAGTGGTTCCGGCGCTGGCCGAAAAATGGGACGTCTCCAAAGACGGCACGACCTACACCTTCACCCTCAAACCGGGGATCAAATACTCCGACGGCTCGCCGATCACGGCGGAAGACGTCGCCTGGAACATGGAACAGTTCGCCAACCCGGAAACCAACGTCTCGCTGCCGTCGCTGGGCGAAGGGATCAAGAAGATCACCGCCCCGGACAAGTCGACCGTGGTGATCGAACTCGAATACCCGGTCGCCGCCTTCCTCTACAACATCGCCGTGTTCCCGGCGTTCGTGGTGCCGAAAGCCAAGGTCGAAGCCGAAGGCGCGGCCTTCTGGAAGCACCCGATCTCGAGCGGCCCGTTCGTGATGAAGGACTTCGCCAGCGGCTCGCACATCACCTTCGAAAAAAACCCGTACTACTTCGAAAAGGGCAAGCCCTACCTGCAGACGATGCAGTGGAACTTCGTCCCCAACTCGAACACCCGCGTCCTCGAACTCAAATCGGGGCAGGCCAACCTGGCCGACGGGATCCCGTTCAACCAGGTCGAATCGCTGCAGGGTGAATCGAACCTGGCGATCCAGAACGTGGAATTCCCGCAGGAGGCGCTGCTGATCCTGAACAACAAAGTGAAGGCGCTCGGCGACGTCCACGTGCGGCGGGCGATCAGCCTCGCGATCAACCGTGAACAGCTGAACGAAGCGGTGTTCCGCGGCACCGGCACGATCCCCAACAGCGTGATCCAGAAGTTCGAACTCGACGCCTCCCCGCAGGAAGTCAAACCGTTCGAATTCGACCTCGAAAAAGCGAAAGCAGAAATGGCGAAATCGAAATTCGCCAAGGGCTTCTCGGTCAGCATGAAGTACCCGGCCGGGTTCGACTACTACAAACAGCTGTCGCTGCTGCTGCAGGCCGAGCTGAAGGAAATCGGCGTCAACGTGAAGCTGGAAGAAGAAGAAGCGTCGACGATCGCGGAAAAGTGGCTGGAAGGCGAATTCGAAATGACCTTCCCGTTCGCCGGCACCTCCTCCGACATCCCGGTGCCGGACGAGTACGCCAGCCTCTTCGCGCTGCCGGAAGCCGAACTGGACGCGTTCAAATCGTTCTGGCTCAACGAAGAAGCAGAAAAACTGGTCCAGAAATTCATCACCAACACCGACGAATCGACCCGCAAGTCGGAATGGAAAGTGATCCAGGAACTGTTCAACGAAGAAATGCCGTCGTTGAACGTCATGGACTACCCGCTGATCAACGGCCACGAATCCAACATCTGCGGCACCAAGGCGAACGGCCTCGGCGTCGACCAGCTGCAGGAAACGTGGATCGCGAAAAAATCCTCCTAGAGGACTGAAGGAGTAACCCGAGGGACCACGATGCTCGTCTATCTAGTCAAACGACTGATCGTCAGCATCGTGGTCCTGCTCGGGATCGCGCTGGGCACCTTCCTGATGATCCACCTGATCCCAGGTGACCCGGCGAAAATCCAGCTCGGCGTCCACGCGACCCCGGCGGCGGTCGAACAACTCCATCAGCGGTGGGGCCTCGACAAGTCCCTGCCGCAGCAGTTCTGGATCTACCTCGGCAACATCGTCACCTTCGACTTCGGCGAATCGACGGCGTTCAGCTCCGGCGTCTCGGAACTGGTCGGCAGCCGGATCGGCCCGACCGCGGTCATCCTCGCCTACGGGATCCTGATCTCGCTGGTGGTCGGGGTGCCGCTGGCGATCTGGGCGGCGCTTCGCCAGGGCGGCTGGATCGACAACGCGATCCGGGTGGTCACCACCTTCACCTTCGCGATGCCGCCCTTCTGGCTCGGCCTGATGCTGGCCCTGCTGATCGGCTACAAGCTCGGCTGGTTCCCGGTCTCCGGCTACGAAACCGGGATCAGCGGCATCCTCCGCACCTGCACGTTGCCCGCGCTGACCGTCGCCGGCGGCCTGCTGGTGATCGTCGTCCGCAACCTGCGCGCCAACCTCGTCACCGTGCTGCACAGCGAGTACATCGAGGCGGCGCGGGCGCGCGGCTACAGCGAACTGCGGGTCGTCTCCAAACACGCGATGCGGAACTCGATCGTCGGCCTGATCACGATCCTCGCCTCGCTCTTCGGCTTCGTCGTCGGCCTGCTGGTGCTGGTCGAAAGCGTCTTCCGCATCCCCGGCGCGGGCACGCTGCTGGTCCAGGCGGTCGCCAAACGCGACTACCAGCTGGTCCAGACCCTGGTCTTCCTCAGCGGCGCGTTCGTCGTCATCGTCGGCTTCCTCGCCGACTTCGCCTACGCCTGGCTCGATCCCCGGATCCGACTGGCGGGCCGCTCGTGAGCGCCGCGACCGCCGACGTCGGCACCGTCGCCGCACCCCGCCGGCGCAGCATCCGCCGGCGGATCAAGGGCTGGCCGACCACGGTCAAGGTCGGCGCCGGGATCTTCGGCGTGCTCGCCCTCGCGGCGATCTTCGCGCCCCTGATCGCGCCCTACGGGCCGAACGAAATCGACCCCTTCTCGCTGCTCGCCTCGCCTTCCGGGCAGCACCTCTTCGGCACCGACGACACCGGCCGCGACGTCTTCTCCCGCACCCTCTACGCGCTCCGCCTCGACATCCTCCTGGCCCTCCTGGTGACCTACGTGCCGCTGCCGTTCGCGGTCCTCGCCGGGGCGCTCGCCGGCTACTTCGGCGGCTGGGCCGACACGATCGTCTCCCGCCTCGCCGACATCTTCATCGCCTTCCCCTTCATCGTCCTGGTGATCGCCGTGGTGGCGATCGTCGGGCCCGGCGTCGAGGGCTTCCTGATCGGCGTGCCGCTCGCCGCCTGGGCGCTCTACGCGCGATTGGCCCGGGCGGAAATGCTGGTCGTGCGCGAGCAGCCCTACATGCTGGCGACGACCGCGCTCGGCTACAGCAAATGGCGGGCGATCTTCAAGCATGGCCTGCCCAACGTGATCCGGCCCTGCTTCGTCTACTCGACCATCGACCTGATCGGCAACCTGATCCTCCTCGCCGGGCTCTCCTACCTCGGCTTCGGCGTGCAGCCGCCGACCGCCGAGCTCGGCGGGATCATCGCCGACGGCCAGGGCTACCTCCTGACCGCCTGGTGGATCGCGACGCTGCCCGGCCTGGTGCTGGTGCTGTTCGGCGTCGGCGTCGGGCTGATCGGCGAGGGCATCTCCGACCGCGGCCTCGAGCGGGGGGGACGATGAGCCTGCTCGAGATCGAGTCGCTGCGGGTCGAGTTCCCCGGCGAGGACGGCGAGCGCCTGGTCGCGGTCAAGGGCGTCGACCTGGCGGTCGAGCAGGGCGAAGTCGTCGGCCTGGTCGGCGAGTCCGGCTCCGGCAAGAGCCTCACCTGCCGCGCGGTGATGCGGATGGTCCCCGAGCCGGGCGCGGTCTCGGCGGGACAGGTCCGCTTCGACGGCGAGGACGTGCTGTCGCTGGGGACGAAGAAGCTGCGCGACTTCCGCGCCCACTCGGTGGGGATGATCTACCAGAACCCGTTCGGCTCGCTGAACCCGACGATGCGGATCGGCGCCCAGATCGCCGAAACGCTGAAGGTCAACAAGGGCATGTCGAACAAGGCCGCCAAGGTGGAGTCGTTGGCGCTGCTCGACCGGGTCGGGATCGAGGACCCCGAGCACCGCGCCCGCGCCTACCCGCACGAGCTCTCCGGCGGCATGTGCCAGCGGGTGATGATCGCGATCTCGACCGCGTCCAGCCCGCGGCTGATGCTGGCCGACGAGCCGACCACCGCCCTCGACGTCACCACCCAGGCGCAGATCCTCAACCTGCTGGCGAAGATGCG
Organism: uncultured Solirubrobacterales bacterium; assembly: GCA_963791095.1. GTDB lineage: Bacteria > Actinomycetota > Thermoleophilia > Solirubrobacterales > 70-9 > VAYN01. The sequence continues at coordinate 50,898 of CAWBRE010000019.1, read as the reverse complement.
CGCCGAGGAGGGGATGGCGATGCTGCTCGTCTCCCACGACTTCGGCGTGATCGCCCAGGCCTGCGACCGGGTGGCGGTGATGTACGGCGGCCACATCGTCGAGACCGGCCCGGTGGAGACGATCTACCACGAACCGGAACACCCCTACACGCGGGCGCTCCTCAACTCGGTGCCGGAGCTCGACTCGGCCGGCAACGTGCAGCGCCGCGCCGCCCTCGCCGGGCACCCGCCGGAGCTCGCCGACGTGATCCCCGGCTGCGTCTTCGCGCCGCGCTGCGAGCACGCCCGGCCGGGCTGCGAGCAGGTCTCGATGGAGCTGCTGCCGGTCGGCCCCGACCACCACTCGGCCTGCCCGGTCCGTCCCTACGCGGAGGCCGGCGCGCGGACCGCGACGAAGGCCGCCCGGGCCTCGTCCGACGCGGCGAGGGTCGACGCGTGAGTGCGGCGGCGGAGAAGCTCGGCACCGAGGCGGCCCACCTGCTCGAGGTCGAGTCGCTGGTCAAGGAGTTCGGCCTGCGCCGCGGGCTCGCCGAGCGGATCGCCCGCAAGGAGGTGGCCCCGCACCGCGCCGTCGACGACGTCAGCTTCACCCTCGACCGCAGTGAGATCCTCGGCATCGCGGGCGGCTCGGGCTCCGGCAAGACGACGCTCGCCCGCTGCCTGATCCGGCTGATCGAGCCCGACGGCGGCGCGGTCCGCGTCGACGGGATCGACATCCGCGCCCACAAGGGCGCCGAGCTGCGCGAGCTGCGGCGGCGGATGCAGATGGTCTTCCAGGACCCCTACGCCTCGCTCAACCCGCGGCTGACGATCGGCGCCGCGCTGCACGAAGCGGGCAAGGTGCACAACCGCCCCGGCTCGGAGAACGAGGCGGCCTTCGTCTCCCGCCTCCTCGGCCTGGTGCAGCTGACCGACCGGATCGCCTCCCGCAAGCCGCGCGAGCTCTCCGGCGGGCAGCGCCAGCGGGTCTCGATCGCCCGCGCGCTGGCGGTCGACCCGGAGGTGATCATCGCCGACGAGGCCGTCAGCGCCCTCGACGTGTCGGTGCAGGCGCAGCTGCTGAACCTCTTCCTCGACCTGCGCGAGGAGCTCGGCGTCGCCGTCCTCTTCATCTCCCACCAGCTGGCGGTGATCGCCGAGGTCGCCGACCGGATCGCGGTGATGCAGCACGGCAAGATCGTCGAGACCGGCCCGACCATCGAGGTCTTCGCCCACCCGAAGCACGAATACACCCAGGCGCTGCTGAACTCCCACCCGCATCCGGACCCCCGGATGCGCATCGCCTACGGTCGACCTAAGTAAACCCATGGCTAACTAGGTCGACCGCGGCGATGACGGCGGCAAGTTTGCGCGGCGGGGGACGGGAAGGCCGGTCGTCTCGGAGGGACCCGGGCAGGCGTGGCCGCCTCCGAAACGCCCGGGACGGAGCCGTTGCGATTTTGCGACAGATTCGAACGGTCAGATAACTGCGCGGTTACTTATCCCCCTCATACGTGGATAAGTAACCGCGCAAATTCCTGACCGTTGAGGTCCCCGGCTCTCCCGCACGGACTCCGCATCTCTCGCCGTCTCCCCGTAACTCGGCCCTCTCGGCGGCGGCCACAGCCTGCCCGGGCTCGCCGCCGTGAGGGCCGCGTCCCTTTCCCGTCCTCGGACCTGCGACGCGCTACTCGCCGAGCGCGGCGATTACGGCGGCGAAGTCTTGGGCGGCGGGCTGCTGCACCGTGTAGTAGCTGTAGCCCCAGCGCTCGCGCCGCTCGTGCAGGCTGGGTGACGATCTCCTCTACCGAGCCGATCAGGACGAAGGGGGACCCGAGGACGTCGTCGGGGTCGAGGCCGCCGAGCGCGGTGCCGATCTCGGTCGCCGCGCCGCGGCCGTCGTCGGTGATCACCGCCGCCTGCAGCCAGCCGTGGAAGATCAGGCGCTCGTAGCGCTCGCCGGCCGCCTCGCGGATCAGGGCGAACTTCTCGTCGACGCGGGCGGCGACGCCGTCGCGGCGGGCCTCCTCGCGGCGCTCGGAGGTCGGCAGCGACGGGTTGACGCCGACGATGTCGGCATGGCGGGCGGCGAAGCGGAGCATCCGCGGGCCGCCGCCGGCGACGAAGATCGGCGGGCCGCCGGGGGTGAAGGGGTGGGGGGTGCCGTCGAGGGCGTCGATCTGGAAGTGCTCGCCGCTGTAGCTGAAGGGGCCGTCGGCGAAGAGGCCGCGCAGCACCGCGACGTACTCGATCAGCCTGTCGACGCGGACCTTCGGCGGGTCCATCGGGATGCCCGAGGCGCGGTAGTCGTCCACCTGGTAGCCGGCGCCGAGGCCGACCTCGAGCCGCCCCGCGGAGAGGACGTCGAGCGAGGCGAGCTCGCGGGCGAGCACCGCGGGATGGCGGAAGTCGGCGGCGAAGACGGCGGTCGCGACGGTCAGCTCGGTGGTCGCCGCCGCGGCGGTGGCCATCGCCGCGATCGGCCCGAAGCCCTCGTCGAAATGGTCGGGGGCGAACAGGGTCGAGTAGCCGAGCGACTCCAGCTCGCGGGCCGACTCGGCCCAGGTCATCCCGGCGAACGGCTCCATCATCTCGACGCCGAATCGGAAGGGATGGGGGGAGCCGCTCATCGCCTGCCGAAAGGTAATCTAGATCGGGCGTCCGAACAAATATGTACTCCGAATCGACGACTCCGGACAGCGGTCGCGGCCCCTGGGCACGCGTGCTCTCCGCACCCCAGGTCGTCGCCCTCTCGACCGCCTCGATCGTCGCCCGCCTGCCGTTCGGCATGGGCGGGGTCTCGCTGGTCATCTTCGTCCACGCCCACACCGGCTCGTTCGGCATCGCCGGGCTGGTCACCGGTTGCTACACGTTCGGCTTCGCCCTCGCCGGGCCGTTCCTCGGCCGGCTGGTCGACCGCCGCGGGCCGCGCCCGGTGTTGGCGCCCGCCAGCGTCGTCTGCGCGCTCGCCCTGGTGGCGATCGTGGTGCTCGGCGAACGCGCCGCCGGGACCGTGCCGCTGGCCCTCGCCTGCGCGGTCGCGGGCGCCTCGGTGCCGCCGGTCTCCGGCGTCGTGCGGCGCACCTGGCCGGCGCTGATCCCGCGCCAGGACCTCCCGCACGCCTACCTCTTCGACTCCGTCCTGATCGAGATCGTCTTCGTCTGCGGGCCGCTCCTCACCGGCCTGCTGAGCGCCGTGGTCAGCCCGGCGGCGCCACTCTTCGTCGCCGCCGGATTCGTCCTCGGCGGCACCGCCTGGTTCCTGCTCGTGCCGGTGGTGCGGGCGGAGAAGCCCGGCTCGCCCGAGCACCACACCCGCGCCGGCGCCCTCGCCTCGCCGGCGATCCGCTTCGTCATCCTCACCGGGATCCCGATCGGGGCCAGCTTCGGCGCCCTCGACGTCGCCCTGCCGGCCTTCGGCGCCGACCACGGCTCGACCTCCCTCGGCGGCCTCTTCGCCGCCTCGATCTCGCTCGGCTCGATGCTCGGGGCGATCCTCTTCGGCGTCGTCGGCTCGCGCTTCGGCAACCTGCGCCAGGCCAGCCTGCGGCTCTCGGTCCTGCAGCCGCTGGTGATCGCGCCGCTGCTCCTGGCGCCGGGCTCGATCGTGCTCGTCTTCCTCGCCGTCCTGGCGGGCACCTTCGCGGCGCCGATGGTGACCCTGCGCAGCCGCGTCGCCGAGCTGACGATGCCGCCCGGCACCGGCACCGAAACGTTCACCTGGCTGCTGCTCGCGGTGATGGCCGGGGTCAGCGCCAGCGCCGCGCTGGCGGGGCCGCTGGTCGAGGCGGGGGGCTGGCGGGCGGGGGTCGTCCTGGCGGTCGCGATCCCGCTCGTCGCGCTTCCCGCGATCTTCGCCGGCCGTCATCTGCTGCCGACCGCGGAACTGCAACACGGTTAGGAATACGAAAGGAATGTGAGAATGGACAAGCTGAGTCACGCGGCCGCTGGGCCGAATGCGAGAATCACCCGCGATGCCTAAGAAAGTCGATCACGACGCACGTCGGGAAGAGCTGGTCCTCGCCGCCTGGAGGGTGATCGCGGCGCGCGGCATCGACGAGGTGACGATCCGGGAAATCGCCCGCGAGTCGGGTTACTCGTCGGGCGTGCTGGCGCACTACTTCGAGAACAAGGACGACCTGCTGGCCCACGCGCTGCAGCTGTCCCACACCCGGATCCAGAAACGCCAGGACGCCGAGGTGCAGGCGCCGGCCGCCGCCGACGCGCTGGAGGGGATCCTGCTCGACAACCTGCCGCTCGACGAGCAGCGCGAGCTGGAGACGCGGATCGAGATGAGCTTCTGGGCGCGGGCGCTGCGCAACGAGGCGCTGCACGAGATCCAGCAGCACGAGTCGGAGACGCTGCGGACGCTCCTGCGGGACCTGATCGAGCGGGCCCAGGAGGAAGGCGCGATCGCGAGCGGGCACGACATCGAGGAGGTGCTCGAGCTGCTCGGCGCGGTGATCGACGGGGTCAGCCTCCACGCGCTCCTCTATCCCGACCGGCTGCCCGCGGAGAAGCAGGCGAAGGTGATGGAATTCGCGCTCTCCTTGCTGGCCGCCGATCGCGGCGACGGCTGAGCTCCTCCCCGCCCGCCTGACCCTTCGACGCGGCTCTCCCAATATCGGGTAGATGGAACTTGAGCATTTCTCAAGCCGGGCCGGCTCCCCGCCGATCCACTTCTTGTGACGCCCGAGCACGCTGACCATCGCCCCGCCTCGCTGCGGTGGCGCCTCGCGCGTTGGCTGCGGCGACTGCCCGCGCCGGTCTGGGCGCTGGCCGCGATCTTCGGCGTCGGCGGCCTGATGTGCCTGTTCGCCGCCGCCTTCCCGATCTCGAAGACCGCGCCGACGACGCTGGCGACGGTGCTCGGGGTGATCCTGATCGGCGCCTCGCTGGCGCTGCTCCGCTTCGGCTCCGGGATCTCGCCGCGCGGCCTGCAGGTGCTGGCGCTCTGCGGCACGCTGGCCAACTCGGTCCTGGTCGCCAACTGCACCACCGACTACGGCGGCGCCCTGAACAGCTTCGCCTTCATCTGGATCGGCATCTACGCGGGCCAGTTCTTCGAGCAGCGGGCGGCGCGGTTCCAGGCCGCGGCGCTGGTCATCGCCTCCGGCGTCTCGCTCTGGCTCAGCGGGTTGCCCGGCATGGTCACCGCCTGGGCCTTGGTGGCCGGCTCCTCGGTGCTCGCCACCGAGGCGCTCGCCCGCCTCAACTCACGCGTCCGCACCCAGCTGGTCACCGACCCGCTCACCGGCCTCCTCAACCGCTCCGGCTTCGTCGCCGCGGCGGAACGGATGCGCTCGGTCGCCGACCGCGCCGACCTGCCGATCTCGATCGCCCTGATCGACCTCGACCAGTTCAAGCAGGTCAACGACGAGCAGGGGCACGCGGCGGGCGACGAACTGCTGGTCGAACTCGGCCGCGACTGGCGTGCCGAGCTGCGCGGCTCGGAGGTGCTGGCGCGCTTCGGCGGCGACGAGTTCGCGCTGGCGCTGGTCGGCACCGAACGGGCGGGCGCCGAGGACGCGCTGCGCCGGCTCCGCCTCGCCTCGCCCGCCCACTGGAGCGTCGGCGTGGCCGAGTGGCTGCGGGGCGAAACGCTCGACCGGGCGATGGCCCACGCCGACGAGGAGCTCTACCGCGCCAAGCGCGACTCGCGGGCGCTGCGCGCCACCACCTCGATGGTCGCCTGAGCTAACTTTCCCCATAGATGTCGGGCCGTCTGATCAGCGTCAACGTCGGTCTCCCGCAGGTCGTCGACACCGGCCGGCGGCAGGTCGAGACGGCGATCTGGAAGCACCCGGTCGCGGGCCGGGTGAAGGTCCGCGGGGTCAACCTCGACGGCGACCGGCAGGCCGACCTGACCGTCCACGGCGGCCCCGACAAGGCGGTCTACGCGTACGCGCTCGAGGAGACGCGGCTGTGGGAGGAGGAGCTGGGGCGGGAGCTCGGCGCCGGCGCCTTCGGCGAGAACCTGACCACCGAAGGGGTCGACGTCTCCGGCGCGGTGCTCGGCGAGCGCTGGCGGATCGGCACCGTCGTGCTCGAGGTGGTGCAGCCGCGGCTGCCCTGCTTCAAGCTCGGGCTGAAGATGGGGGACCCGGGGTTCCTGCGCCGTTTCGCCCAGGCCTCGCGGCCGGGCGCCTACCTGAAGATCATCGAGGAGGGCGACCTCGGCGCCGGCGACGCGATCGAAGTCGACCTCGGCGATCGTCCCGACCACGGGGTCAGCGTGCGGCTCGTCGCCGACGCGATGCTGGTCGACCACAGCCTGATCCCGCGGGCGCGCGAAGCCCCGCAGCTGCTCGATTCGCTGCGCGAGCAGATGGCGGAGCTGGCCTGATGAGCGCGGCGGAGATCGTCGACGACAAGGAGCAGTCGCGCTACGAGACCCACCTCGACGGCGAGACGGTGGCGGTCGCCGACTACGTCAAGCAGCCGGGGATCGTCTCCTTCACCCACACCGAAACCTTCGCCGGCCACAAAGGGCAGGGGCACGCCGGGCGGATGATCGACCGGGCCTTGCGCGACGCCCGCGAGGAGGAGCTCGAGGTGGTCCCGTTCTGCTGGTTCGTCGCCGAGTACATCGGCGCGCACCGCGAGTTCCTGCCGCTGGTCGCGGTGGACCGGCGGGCCGAGTTCGGGCTGCCGGGCGAGGGCTAGAGGGGCTTAGGCGACGGCGCCGAGCGCGTCGGGCTCGGCGCTGGCGACGGCCGAGGCCGGGCGCCAGAGGGCGTCGGAGCCGACCGGGGTGACGGCCAGCTCACCGTCGGCGACGGCGCCGATCAGTTCCTTCTCGGCGGCCGGCAGGTCGGCGTCGTCGAGGTCGGAGTCGCGCATGATCGAGGCGACCTCGGCGGTGGTGAGGCCGATCGGGTAGGCGAGCACCGCGTCGGCGGCGCGCTCGGGGGCGGGGCGGCGCTCCAGCGAGGGGTCGAGGTTGGCGAGCGCGGTGTCGTAGGACTCGAAGGGCTGGAAGCCGCCGACCTCGAGCCAGCGCTCGTCGTCTTCGAAGACGATCGAGGGGGCGGTGTAGCGGACCGGGCCGCCCGCTTCGGAATGGCGGTTCTGAACGTGGGTGGGACGGCCCTCGGCGGAGCGGGCGCGGGCCTTGTCCTGCTCGTAGATGGCGACGATCGCGGGGTCGTCGATGCGGGCCACGATCGCCGCCGCGTCGAGGCCGTCGACGTCCTCGAGGGCGCGGCGCAGGGCGTCGTCGTCGTCGAGCACCTCGGTGGTCGTGAACTGCATCAGCTGCAGGGCGCGGAGGGCGGCGTAGCCGAGCTCGGGCGACTCCTCGCGGGCGGCGATGATCGCCCGGCAGGCGCGGCTGGTCGCTCCCATCCGCGGCTTCAGGCCGCGGCCGAAGGGCATGCCGAAGCGGTCCTCGAACTTGCGCCAGCCGGAGGCCATGCGGCCCGGCGTGTAGCCCATCTCCTGGTAGCGGGCGGCGTTCTCACTGAGGCCGATCAGGACGAGGCGCCAGTCGAGCTGGTCGCCGAAGCGCCAGCGCAGGCGGGCGATCGCCGGGCGCGACGAGTAGGCCCAGGGGCACCCCGGGTCGGTGAAATGCCAGGCGACGATCCGCTCCACTTACAGAACGTTAGTGAAGCGGGAACGCCGGCTCGCGAGGCGCCCCCGCCGTTCCGGGGGGCGCCCCGCGATCGGGACCTATTTCAGCTGGGTGACCGCGACCGCGACGGTCGCCGTCGAGGCCGCCGAGCAGCGCGGGCCACCGACCAGCCGGGCGCCGATCGTCTGCGTGACGCCGGCCGCCGCGAGGCCGATCGGGCTGGTCTGGCCCGCCGCCGGCACGACGCCCGCCGGGGCTTCCGCGGTCGGCTCGAAGGCGCTGAGGACGAGCGGCGTGTTGGTGTCCCATTCCGCCCCGTTGACGAGCGGCACGATCGACACCCGGCACTGTTCGGTGCCGGAGCGGGCGAGGTTCGTGCCCCGCGCTTCGACGCTCAGCATGTAGACGCTGCCCGCCGTCGGGGTGAAGGAGAGGGGGGCGCTGAAGCTGACCGGGACGGCGCCGGCGCCGCTGACGGCGGTCGCCGCGCTGGTCGCGGTGGCGACCACGTTGGTGCCCGCGGCGATTTTTTCGAGGCTGACCGCGCCCTGGCGGAGCTTCGCGCCGGTCACCGCGTTGTTGCGGATTTTCGTCTGCGTCACCGCGTTCGGCTTGATCTTTCCCGCGGTCACCGCGTTCTGCTTCAGCTTCCCGGTGCCGACCTGGTTCGCCTTGTGTGACGCCGCGTAGACGGCCCCGCCGCCCAACGCCAAGAACAGCGCCAGTGACGCGATCACGTTCGCGTAGGTGAGCCGCTTTCCGATCGCCCGCAACATCCGCTGCCTCCTCGAGTCGTTTCCTCCGCAGCACCTTCGACCTCGGCTAAGGTTCGCCTCCTGTTCCGAGCGATGGGGCTCGCTCCATAACCGCGGCGCGACCGCTGATGGCTCCTACTGACGTCGACGACGACGCGTAGGAGGCTGCGGAATGAGACAGAGAAGATTCGATCGCCGGGAGTTGGCCGCGATCTACGCGGGCGGCGTGATCGGCGCGCTGGGCCGGGTCGGGCTCGCCGAGGCGCTGCCGCACGGGGTCGACGCCTGGCCTTGGGCGACCTTCGCCGTGAACATGTTGGGCGCGGCGCTGCTCGGCTGGTTCGTCACCCGGCTCGGGGAGCGGCTGCCGCCCTCGACCTACCGCCGGCCCTTCCTCGCGACCGGGCTCTGCGGCGCGCTGACCACCTTCTCGACCCTGCAGCTGGAGCTCTTCGAGATGCTCGAAGGCGGCTACCTGCCGCTGGCGCTGGCCTACGCGGCGGCGACGATCGCGGGTGGCTTTGCCTGCACCCACCTGGGGACCGTGGCGACGCGGCGGGCGCGGGTGCTGCGATGACGGGCGAGCGCGTTGTGATGACGGCGCACTTCGCCATGGCCGACCTTGATCGCGCCGGGGGGCGGCGATGAACGCGCTCGCCTGGGTGGCGGTCGGCGCGCTCGGCGGCGCGATGGCGATCGCGCGGTTCGTCGTCGACACCTCGGTGGCCGCGCGGCCGAGCACCCGCCGGCTCGTCGGCGGCTTCCCGCTCGGGACCCTGGTGGTGAACCTGAGCGGCGCCGTGGTGCTCGGCGTGCTCGCGGGCGCGGCGCTGAGTGGCAGCGCCTACACGATCATCGCTGGGGGCGGCGTCGGCACCTACACGACGTTCTCGACCTGGATGCTGGAGTCCCACCGGGCGGGCGAGGGCGGCGACGCGCGGGTGCTGTGGGCCAACATCGCGGTGTCGCTGCTGGCGGGGCTCGCCGCGGTGGCGCTCGGGCATTGGATCGGGGGGCTGCTGTGAGCGGCGTCCGCGAGGGGGTGGAGCTGCGCTTCCACTTCGGCGAGCGCGATCGGGACGGCCGCGGCGACCCGCTCGACATGGCGGTGATGGACGCTCTGCGAGCGGCACGGGGTCTGGGCGGCAGCGCTGCTGCGTGGCGTGGAGGGATTCGGCGCGAAGCACGTCGAGCGCACCGATCGACTGCTGTCGCTCTCGGAAGACCCGCCGCTGGTCGCTGTGGCGGTGGGGGAGCGGGGGAGGGTCGAAGGGTTGGCGGAGGAGGTGGGTCGAGCTGCGAGCGGCGGGCTCTTGACGATCGAGGCGGTCGATGTGGTCGAGGGCGGGGTGGGAGGGGACAACGCGGTTGGGGTTGGGAAGGACACGGGGATGGCGGGAACCACGCCCACCGGACCTGCCACCACTACGGCGGCTGAGGTGGCAGGTCCGGTGGGCGCGCCCTCGGCGGACGGGGCGGGGGATGTGGTGCGGGCGACGATCTGGGGGCAGAGGACGGGGGCACGGTCGCCGCACCAGGCGGCGGTCGATGCGCTTCATCGCCATGGGGCGGATGCGGCGACCGTGTTGCTCGGGGTCGATGGGGTGCTCGATGGTGAGCGGAGGCGCGCTCGTTTCGTCGCGGCGAACCGCGGGGTCCCCGCGATCACGGTCGCGGTCGGCAAGCGCGATGCGATCGAAGCGGCGCTCGCCGAGGTCGGTGACCTCGCCAGCCTCGTGACGATCGAGGGCGTGGAGCAAAGCTCTCGCATAGCGAGAGCAACGCTCCACAGGGTCGAGGGTGTGGAGCGAAACCGTCCCTATGAGGCGGAAAGTCTCCACGGCGAGCTCACGGCAGGACCGGTGTGGAGGGTTACTCCCGGATAGCGGGAGGAAAGCTCCACAGCGCTCGGGTCACGCTCATCACCTCGGAGATCGCTCGGGACGGCGGCGGGCCTCGGTACCTCGAGTTCGTTCACGCGCTGCGGCGCGAAGGCGCTGCGGGCGCAACCGCCCTGCGGGGCGTTTGGGGCTTCCGCGGCGACGTCGCGCCGCACGGCGACCGCGTCCTCGCGCTGCGGCGCGACGTGCCGCTGATCGTCGAGACGGTCGATACGGCGGAGCGGGCGGAGCGGTGGCTCGAGCTGGCGCAGTCGCTCGCGGGAGAGCCTGACGTCGTCTACTCCCAGCGAAGTCTCAGGATCGGGTCTTTGGACTGAATCCAGACGGGTAGCAGGGTGGGACAACGATCTTGAGGAGAACTCCGATGAGCGAAGAGAAGCGACCGACCACCACCACCGATTCCGGCGTTCCGGCGACCAACGACGAACGGTCGCTGACGGTGGGCCCGCAGGGGCCGACCGTCCTGCACGACCACTACGTCGTGCAGAAGATGCAGCACTTCAACCGCGAGCGGGTGCCGGAGCGGGTCGTGCACGCGAAGGGCTCGGGCGCGCACGGGTTCTTCGAGGTCACCGAGGACGTCAGCCAGTTCACCAAGGCCGATCTGTTCCAGCCGGGGAAACGCACGCCGATGTTCGCCCGCTTCTCCACCGTGGCCGGCGAGCAGGGGTCCCCGGACACGGCGCGCGACCCGCGCGGGTTCGCGCTCAAGTTCTACACCGAGCAGGGGAACTACGACCTGGTCGGCAACAACACGCCGGTCTTCTTCGTCCGGGACGCGTCGAAGTTCCAGGACTTCATCCACTCGCAGAAGCGGCTGCCCGACACCGGCATGCGCTCGAACGAGATGCAGTGGGACTTCTGGACGCTCTCGCCGGAGAGCGCGCACCAGGTCACGATCCTGATGTCCGACCGCGGCGTGCCGAAGACCTACCGGAACATGCACGGCTTCGGCAGCCACACCTTCTCCTGGCAGAACGCGGGCGGCGAGAAGTTCTGGATCAAGTACCGCTTCAAGACGGTCCAGGGGATCGAGAACTACAGCGAAGACGAGGCGGTCGAGATGGCCTCGGATGATCCCGACGCCCACCGCCGCGACCTGCGCAAGGCGATCGACGACGGCGACGCGCCGGAGTGGAAGCTGCTGGTCCAGGTGATGCCGTTCGAGGAGGCGCTCGACTACCGCTTCAACCCGTTCGACCTGACCAAGATCTGGCCGCACTCCGACTACCCGGAGATCGAGGTCGGCCGGATGGTGCTCGACCGCAACCCGGACAACTTCTTCGCCGAGGTCGAGCAGGCCGGCTTCTCACCGTCGAACCTGGTGCCGGGGATCGGGCTCAGTCCCGACAAGATGCTGATGGGTCGAATCTTCAGCTACCACGACACGCATCTGCACCGGATCGGCGCCAACTACGAGCAGCTGCCGATCAACTCGCCCAAGGTCGAGGTCCACTCCTACAACTTCGACGGGCCGATGACCTACGTCAACAAGGGCGCCCAGCCTGTCTACGCGCCGAACAGCAAGGGCGGCCCGGTGGCCGACGGCGAGAACGGGGCCGACCTGTCCTGGGAGGTCGAGGGCGGCGAGCTCGGTCGCTACGAAAACCCGAAGCATCGTGAGGACGACGACTTCGGCCAGGCCGGGACGCTGGTGCGCGAGGTGATGGACGACGCCAAGCGCGACGCGCTGGTGGAAAACATCGTCGGCCACGCCAGCGCCGAGGTCAGCGGCGAGACCCAGGACCGGGTGGTCACTTACTGGTCGAACGTCGACCAGGAGATCGGCAACCGCGTCGCCAGGGGGCTGGAGCGGGCCGAGCAGGCCGCCACGCCGCCGCAGGCCGAGGTGCCGAGCAACGTCTGAGCAGGAGTCCGGATGCGCGGGCCGAAAAACCGCTCTTTGCGGGACTTTTCGGCCCGCGGGCGGCGGCGATAGGTGTTAGCTATTGCGTCCGAAACGCCCTCTACCTTCCGTCTGGAGATGGCCGAGCAGACGCAGATGGAAAGCCTGATGCCGAGCGAGCCCGCCTTCGCCCCGGTGGAGGCGCCGGCGCCGGAGCTGGTTGCCGAGCCCGCGCCCCCGGCGCCGCAGCCGATCGCGGACCGTGCGCCGGAGCCGCTCGCCGAAGCGGTGACCGAGGCGGTGCGGATCGCGATCCGCGACTTCGAGGACGGCCAGCGGGTGCACGGCGTCTACGCCGTCCGCGGCCGCGAGCTGCGGCGCAAGAAGAACGGCGAGCCGTGGCTGCGGATGACCGTCGGCGACGCGACCGGGACCACCGAGGCGGTCTGCTGGGACGAGGCCGAGGTTCGCTACGCGCTCTGCGCGACCGGCTCCCCGGTCCACGTCAGCGGCATCTTCGAGACCTCGGAAAGGTGGGGCTCGAAGATCAAGATCACCGAGCTGCGCGTCGCCGAGGAGAGCGAGTACGAGCTGAACGATCTCGCCGTCCCCTCCGACGTCTCGGCCGAGCGGCTCGAGGCCGACCTACGCGACCTGCTGGAGACGGTGCAGAACGGCGAGCTGCGCGAGCTGCTCGACCACTTCTTCGCCCCCGACTGCGAGACCTGGACCCGCTTCCGCGACGCCCCGGCGGCGAAGACGTACCACCAGGCCTACCGGCACGGGCTGCTCGAGCACACGCTCTCGGTCGCCCAGGCGGTCTCGGCGGCGGCCAACTTCTTCCCCGGCATCGACCGCGACGTCGCTGTCACCGGCGCGCTGCTGCACGACATCGGCAAGCTGCTCGCCTACAACGACGACCCGCTGGCGATCGACCTCACCGACGCCGGCCGGCTGCAGGGCGAGATCCCGCTCGGCTACTACACGGTGCGCCGGGCGATGGAGGACCTCCCCGGCTTCGACCCGCATCTGGCGCAGTGCGTGCTCCACATCATCCTCAGCCATCACGGCCAGCTCGAGCACGGCTCGCCGGTCGTCCCCGCCACCCGCGAGGCCGTCCTCGTCCACATGATCGACAACCTCGGCGGCCGGCTCGGCTCCTTCGACCGGCTCGAGCGCCAGCTCCCCGAGGGCGAGTCCTGGTCCGGCTTCGACCGCGCCCTCTCCGGCTCCGCCTGGTTCTCCCAGCGCGCCGCCTAGCGGCGACCGCCGCGCCCTAGTACTTCTTCGCGCAGCGTTCCATCCGGAAGACGTTGCCGTTCGCCCGCTGGACGCAGTGGAGGAGCTTTTGCGTCCGCTTGTCGCCGCCGTGCGCCTTCGCGGTGTGGACCGAGTGTTCGACCTGGACCTGCACCTGGCCGTTCACGCCTGCGAGCGATTCGTGGATCTGCTTTTCGATCGCTTTGACGTTGAAGTCCGTGCCTTCGAAGCTCTTTTCGAACACCTTGTCGGAGCTGTCGACGGCGTGGTTGGTGGTGTCGAGGATCGGCTTCACGATGAAGACCCCGACCGCGACGATGATGCCGACGGCGACCGCCAGGCGGATCATCCCGGACGTCAGATTCCCGAAAAGCTGCTGAAGAAATTCCATCTGCGGCGCCAGCCTAACCCGCGACCGCGGCTTCTCCTAGGGATCAGGCGGGCCGGCCGAGCCTCCGCTCGAACTCGTCGAGCAGGGCGAAGAGTTCCTTCGCCTCCCAGCTGTCGCCCTTCTTCTGGTTGCGATGGCGGGTGAGGATCTCGGCATCGGCGAGTCGTTCGAGGCCGGTGAGGGTGGCCCGTCGGGACCGGTCGATCTCGCCCTCCGCGGCGGCGGCGGTCACGATCGGGAAGCGGGGCAGCAGGTCGATCAGCGCCAAGACGGCCGCGTCGGCGCGAACCGGCGCCAGCAGCGCGCGCCAGTCCGACTGCAGCGCCTCGACCTCTTCGGAGAACACACGCGCCTCCAACGCCGCCGTCTCGGTCGCACGGGCGAAGTAGGCGACCCAGCTGTCGACGTCGCCGCTTCGAAAGACCTCGAGCCCGCTGATGTAGACGTCCTTCCGCGCGCCGAGGACGATGCTGATCGGCGGCACGTAACCCGGAGCCAGGCCGCGCCGTCTGAAGATCGCCTGGATCAGGCACCTGCCGACGCGGCCGTTGCCATCGCCGAAGGGGTGGATGGCCTCGAACTGGGCGTGGGCGATCGCCGCCTGGGCTACGGGCTGAGATGTCGTCGCGTTCGATGAAGCGGCAGAGGTCTTCGAGCAGCGGCCGCACCCGCTTCGCCGGCGGCCCGACGTATTCGGCGCGGCTCGGGTCGACGCCGCCGATCCAGCTCGGCCCGTCGCGGAGCCGGCCGGCGATCTTGTCGAGCGGCGGCACCACCGCGATCTCCCGGTGGATCCCCTCGATCGAAGCGACCGTGAACGGCCCATCGCTTGAGGTGGTCGCCAAGGCACGCTCCATCGCCCGCACCGTCCCGACGATCTCCCGGGCCCGGTAGTTGGCGAGATCGGCGAGCTCGGCTTCGGCGAGTTTGCGGTGGGAGATGCTCAGCCCCTCGATCTGGGACGAGGCCAGGGCCTCGGAGCGCAGGAGCTGACGGCCGAGGCCCTCGAGCGCGAACAGCGCGGCCGGGTCCGCGTTCAGGCGCCGTACCTCGACGCCGCCCCGCTCGCAGAGTGCGGCCGTCGCGGTCGGCAGGGCCGGCTCGTAGTCGGCGACCCCCGCCGGGATCCAGGCGCGGTAGCGACGCGGCGAGCGTTCCGCCTTGCGCGCGCCGGCGGCAACCGGAGCCCAGGTCAACTCCTGGTAGCGGCCGCGCGCCGCGGAAGGTTCAAGCTTCTTGGCCATGCTTGAAGTTTAGCGGCTTAAAGTTCAAGCCTGGGCCGGAGGCTTGAAGGGCGCTCAGAAGATCCGCGCGCAGCGCTTCATCTTGTCGACGTCGCCGTCGGCCTTGCTGAGGCAGTGGGCGAGGTGCTTCGGGCTGGCTTTTCTCTCCAGCGAGTGGAGGCTGTGGCTGACCTTCTTCTCGCCGCTGTCGATTGCCGGCTTTAGCAGGAGGAAATAGGCCGCGGCGAGGATGGCGGCGAGGATCGCCAGCCGGATAATCGAGGAAGTAAGCCAGCGGAGCGGCGCGAGCAGCAGTGCCATCGGGCGCTCGCAGACTATCCTGCGACTCGTGGCAAAGGACACCGAGAAGCTGATCCGACAGCTCTCGCTGATCTCGTTCCTGATGGCTCAGGGGAGGCCGGTTTCGGCCCTCGAGATCAAGCGCGAGGTGGAGGGCTACAGCGACATGAACGACGACGCCTTCGCGCGCCGCTTCTACGCGGACCGCGCCGAGCTGGAGAGCCTCGGCATCCAGCTGGGGGTGGAGAAGCCGGGGGAGGGGTTCTTCGAGGCGGAGCTCTACTCGCTGCCGCCGGAGAACTTCTACCTCGACGCGATCTCCTTCGACGACGCCGAGCTGGCGGCGCTCTCGACCGCGCTGCTCTTGCTCACCGACGGCGGCTTCGCCTACGCCGAGCCGCTGCGACTCGCCCTGCAGCAGGTCGCCTGGGGTCATCCCAACCCGCTGACCGAGAGCGAAACGCGGGCGCCGGTGGAGATGGCGATGACCGCGTCGGCCGGGGGCCGCGACCTCTCGCAGCGGCTGTCGAAGATCGAGACCGCGATCTCGCGCCGCAAGACGATCGAGTTCACCTACTTCACGATGGAGCGCGGCGATTCGGCCAAGCGCAAGGTCGACCCGTACCACCTGGTCTTCCGCGGCGGGCAGTTCTACTTGATCGGCTACTCGCACGAGCGCGAGGCGGTGCGCGTCTTCCGCCTCTCCCGGATCCAGGGTAAGGTCGGCTACGCGACCAAGGCCGAGCACGACTTCTCGCCGCCGGAAGACTTCGACCGCCGCGACTACGGCAGCCGCGCCGACTGGCAGCTGGGCGAGGTCCAGGGCCGCGCCAAGATCTGGATCCGCGAGCGGATCGCCTGGCTGATCGAGCGCGACTTCGGCACCTACGGCGAGCTGCGCGAGGCGAAAGCCTCCGACAAGGCGCCGGGCAAGGGCAAGATCTACGAAACCGACTACGCCTCGCACCGCGAGCTGATCGCCTTCGCGCTGCGCTGGCGCGCCAACGCCAAGGTGCTTGCCCCGGACGACCTGCGTGAGGAGACCGAGGCACGGGTCGCCACCCTGCGCGATCGCCACGACAACGGCTTCAGCCCCGCCGAGGTGGTCGACCGGCCGCTGCGCGACGCGCCTCGCCGCTCGCGTTCCAACGGCCGCGGCGACGCGGCGATCCGGCCGGAGCGCTTCGCCCGCCTGGTCACCCTCGCCGGGATGCTGATCGAAGCGGCGAAAGCCGGCGAGCGGCTGCAGATCGCTGACCTCCGCGGTCGGCTCGAACTGACCGAGGACGAGCTGCGCGAGGACATCGAGCTGCTGAACGTCGTCAACTTCGGCGGCGGCACCTACGTCCTCTACGCCGAAATCCTCGGCGACGAGATCGAGGTCGACTCGGAGCCCTACGGCGACAACTTCGCCCGCCCGGCGCGGCTCCTGCCGCTGGAGGCGAAGGCGCTGATCGCGGCGATCGACCTCTTCGGCGACCACCTGCCGCAGTCGAACCTGGAGAAGGCGCGCGAGAAAATCGTCAAAGCCCTCGGCCACGATCCCTCCGAGGAGGGCCTCGAGATCGTCCCGGCGGGCGGCGGGGACGCCAGCGTGGCGCGGCTCCTGAACCAGGCGATCGCCGACTCCAAGGTGCTTGAGCTCTCCTATTACAAGGAGAACGAGGACGAACTGAACTCGCGCACGATCGAGCCCTACCGGCTGCAGAACGGTCGCGAGGGCTGGTACGTCGAGGCCTACGACCTGAAGAAGTCCGGCGTGCGCCACTTCAAGCTCGACCGGATCAAAGAGGCCGCGCTGACCGGCGACACCTTCGAGCCGCGGCCGGAGATCGAGGAGTTCGCCCGGGTCGAGGGCTGGATGACCCACGGCGAGGTCCCCGCCGCCGAGGTGGCCCGGGTCTGGGTCTCGCCGGAGCGGGCGCGCTGGCTGCGCGAGGAGCGGACCGTGGTCGAGGAGCTCGCCGACGGCGCCGTCGTGGTCGAGCTGCCCTACGCGGGCAAGGCCTGGCTGGTGCGGGAGATCCTCCGCGGCGCCGGCGACCTGGTGGTGCTGGAGCCCGCCGACGCCCGCGCCGCGATCGCCGCCGAGGTCACCGACTGAGATGTCTCGCCGGCCGACTGTTCAGTTGAGCCGGTCAGGGCCGGTTCAAGTGAACGGATGACCGAGCAGGCGCCGGGGCACGCTGAGGTTCTGCGGATCGTCGCCCCCAACCCGGGGCCGATGACGCTGGAAGGCACCAACACCTACCTCTACGGCGCCGACCCCTGCCTGGTGATCGACCCGGGCACCGAGGACGCCGGGCACCTTGACGCGATCCGCGCGGCGGCGGCCGAGCGCGGCGGCATCGGCACCGTCCTCGTCACCCACTCCCACGGCGACCACATCTCCGGCGCCGACCAGCTCGGCGCCCCGGTCGTCCTCGCCGAGGACGGGGAGGAGCACGGCGGCCTGCGCGCCCTCGCCACCCCCGGCCACGCCGCCGACCACGTCGTCTACCTGAGCGCCGACGGGGTCTGCTTCTGCGGCGACCTGGTGCTCGGCCTCGGCTCGACGATCGTGCCTCCCGGCGGCAACTCGCTCGCCGCCTTCCTCGACTCCCTGGCCCTCCTGCAGGCCGAGGACCTGGCGCTGATGTGCCCCGGCCACGGCCCCTGGATCACCGACCCGGAGGCGAAGCTGGCGGAATACGTCGAGCACCGGATGATGCGCGAGCGCCGCCTCCTCGCCGCCCTCGAGGAGGGCGAGAACTCCCGCGCCGCCCTCCTCGCCGCGGCCTGGGACGACGTCCCGGTGGAGTTGCTGCCGATGGCGGCGATGGCGATGGAGGCCCACCTCGAAAAGCTCGAGGCCGAGGAGCGCCTCCCCTTCGACCTGGTCGAGTAGCAGGGGGTCAGCTCAGGACTCAGCTGCCCGGGAGGATGCGGACGATGCCGAGACCCTGGCCACCCTTCACCGCGGTGCCCGAGACCGGGCCCGCGGCGAGGACGCGCCCCTTCGAGTCGACGGTCAGCCCGCCGAGGAGGCCGCTGGTGCCCTTGCCGAAGCCGATCGAGAGCACGCCCTTGGTGCCGAACCCGGCTTGGAGCTTGCCGGAGGCGCTGAGTCGGGCCAGCTCGAAGTGCTTCGCGTCGCCCGCCCGCCGTCCGCCGACGAAGACCCGACCGCGGTTGTCGGCGGCGAGGCCTTCGATCGTTTCCCAGCCGAGCGACTTCAGCGAGGCGCCGCCGCTGACGCCGAAGCTGTAGTCGATCGCCCCGTTCGGCCCGAAGCGCAGCACGGCCGGCGCTTCCGTCGGTTCGAAGCCGGGGGTCGAGAGCAGCAGGATGCGTCCCTGGCGGTCGACCGTGAGGTCCGGGGTCGAGCCGATCTGTAATGCCGTGCTCCCGAAACCGGGAGAGGTCGCACCGGATTCGTCGAGGCTGGTCATGCCGGTGGTCGTGCTGTTGCCCTCGTGCTCGACACAGGGGCTGTTGCGGCCCTGATTGACGACGACCGCGATGCCCGGTTCGGGCGTCAACGCGATTTCCGGCGTCGCCCCACCTTCACCTCCGGTCTGGACGATCGCGCGGCCGCCGCTGCCGAAGCTCCCGTCGAGGGCTCCATCTTCGGCCAGGCGGACGACGAAGCCGACTCTGTTTTCGCCGCAGCCACCGGCGTGTTCGGCGTAGCTGCCGGCGACGATCGGGCGGTTATGGGCGTCCACGGTGAGCGCGGTCAGAGCGACGATCGGCCGTTCGAAGGTCGCCGTTCCGTCCGGGGCCGAGCTGCCGAAAGGGGGAGCGATCGCGGCCGCCACGGGCATCCCGAAATCGGACTTGACGACGCCTTCGGTGCCGAAGGTCGGGTCGGGCTTGCCGTTCGGCAGGTAGCGCATGATCTCGGCTTCGAATCCCTGAGCCGGTACGGTCACGCCGGGAGCGTTGTCGAAGCCGGTGAAGATCGTCGTCCCGACAAGTACGCGGCCCTTCGAGTCGACCGCGATCGAGTCGACCGCGATCGGCAGGCGGACGCGACCGTTCTTGCCGAAGTTCTTGCTCTGCCGGCCTTCCGGGCCGAAGGCGTAGACGTTCCGCCCGCTGCCCTGCCCGCTGCCCTGAAGGACGTAGGAGGCACCGTTTGCGGCGGTCGCGATCTGGTCGCTGGCGAATTCTTTGCCTTCGACCCGCGGCGTCCCGACGACGGTCTTGCCGCCGCTGCCGAAGGTCGGGTCCAGCCGCGCTCCCCTGGCATTGCCTCCGGCGGCGAGGGCGGTCGGGGCCAGGGCAGCCAGGAGGACAAGGACGAGGAAGAACGGCTTCAGCAATCTCATGGTGCATCGAGAACCGTTGCATTGGTCGAAAGTTGCGCAACGAACGTTCAGGCAAAACTGGCCGGCCGGCGCTTGTCGCCCTCACCGGGGCCGGGGTCGCCGCGGCCTCGGTTCAGCTAGCGGGGATGAAGCGGGCGAGCTGGACACCGACGCCCGTCTTCAGCTTGGCGCCCTTAACCGCACCCGCGGTGTAGATCCGGCCCTGGCCGTCGACCTGGACCGCTTGCGTCCCACCGCCGCCGGCGAAGAGGCGACCGCCGGGGCCGAAGAGGGGGTCGACCGCGCCGTTCGCGGTGAGGCGCCGCAGTTCGATCCGGCGCGCGGATAACGCCAAGATCGGCCGACTTTCGGCGTCGACGGTGAACGCGTCCAGTCCTCTGAGCGGACCCTTGAGCACCACTTCGCCGTTCACGCCGAAGCTGGGGTCGAGTTCGCCGCTCGGCAGCAGGCGGACCAGGGCCGCGCGCCCTTCCGCCGCCGGCTCAGGGATCCGGACGACGAGGATGCGGCCCTGCGGGTCGATCGCCATCGAGCTCCCCGTGTAGAACAGCGGTGCGCTCGAGTTGACGCCAGGGGCCGGTTCGCCGCTTTCGGTGAAGGCGCTGAGGGTGGAGGGTTCCGTTTCCGTCCTTGCCCCGCAGCTGGTACCGAAGCTGAGCGTCGCCGCTCCCCCTTCCGAGGTCCGGGCAAGGGCGGTCACGTTGCCGTGGCCGCCGGCGAGCGCGTACCCCTTTCCGGCAAAGGTCGTGTCCAGGGCCCCCGCGGCGGTCAGCCGCCCGACGAACGGATCGGTAGCGGGCGTGCCGCAATCCGCCAACGTGTTGACGAAGCCGCCGCCGACGATCGGCCGATCCATCGAGTCGACGACGATCGAGGTAGCCGTCACGCTCGCTCGCTCGCGCTTGCCCCGGGGCTCCGCAGCCGGCCGGGGCAATCCGAACGTCGTCTGCACTTCCCCGCCGCTGCCGAAGGTCACGTCCCGGTTGCCGTCCGGGAGATAGCGGACCACGTACGCGGCGTACACCGTGTTGTACGCGTGCCCGGGCTGGTGCCCGCGGTAGACCGATCCGGTGACCAGGACACGCCCCTGCGAGTCGACCGCCAGGCCCTCCACTTCGTTTGCGCTCCGCACCGGCTGGACCCTCACGCGGCCGCCCGCCCCGAAGCCGGCGGCCGGCTTGCCGTCGGCTTCGAAGGCAAGGAGGACCGAATTCGCCAGGACGTAGGTCCGACCGTCCGGGCCGATCGCCATGCCCCGCACCTTCGGGATTTCGTGGCGGCCCGCGACGGCCACGGCGACGGTGATCCGGCCCCCGTTGCCGAAGCTCTGGTCGAGTCCCGCCGAGGGACCTGCCGCCGAGGCGGCGCTCGCGGCGGTGCCCGCTTGCAAGGCGAGCAGGACGGGGATGAGAAGGACGGCTCGCCGCAGGATCCTCATCGCTTAAGCATGGCGAGTGCCACTCGCGACAGGCCCGTCGCGGAGGCGGGATCCGCGTTGCCCGCGACCAGGAGATCGCCACCCGGGGTCAGTCCGCCGGCGAAGGCGCCGGCGTCGCCGCCGAAGCGGATGCGCAGCCGCCCCCCGCTGCCGAGGCCCTGATCGACCTTGCCGTCGGAGCCGACGTGGACGGCGAGGAATTCGCGCCGCGCCGTCTTCCAGGTGTCGCCCGGTTCGCGATCGAAGTACGTCCCGAGCAGGTAGGCGCCACCGTGGCCGTCGGCGACGATGCCGCGGAGGTAGCTCGGTCCCGGCAGCTTCACGGTGACGCGCCCGCGCTTGCCGAAGCCGGCGACCGGGGCGCCGGCGGGGTCGAGCTTCAGCACCGTCGTCGAGGAGTTGGGGGCGCCGGCTTCCCGTGCGGTTTCTTCGAGGAAGAAGCCGCTGCCTGCTTCGCGGCCCCAGGCGATCGGCATCGAGCCGGCGTAGCCGCGGGCGCCCCCACTCCCGAACGACGGGTCGGCGGTGCCGGCGGCGGTCAGCTGTTCGATCTGGAATTCAGCATTCCCGGCTTCGCTCGTCGGCAGGATCAGGTCGACCGCGCCGGCCTTCGCGGCGGAGAGGCCGCCGACCGAGATCCCGCTCGGCAAGGGGAGGATCCCGCCCTGGGCGAAGGTGGGGTCGAGGGCACCGGTTTCGGTCAGCCGGGCGACCAGCTTGTCGACCCGCCCGAAGACCGAGCGGACTTCCCCGGCGACCGCTTCTTCCTCGGCGGCGACCAGGACGACGCGGCCGCGTGAGTCGATCGCCGCCGCCTTGGCGGACACGTTCGGGCCCTTCGGGGCCGGCGGTTCCACCCAGGCACCGGTGGCCGGCAGGGCGAAGTTAGTGAGGACGTAGCCACCGCTCCCGTAGCCGGGGTCGGGCGCACCCGCGGTCGTGTAACGGATCACGGTTGCGTCGGCGCTGTAGATCGGGCCGCTCGGGTAGGGCCCGACGAACTTGGTCGGCTGCGCGGCCCAGGAGGTGCCGACGAGGTAGGGACGTTCCTGGCCGTCGAGCAGCAGTTCGGTCAGCACGAACTGGGTTTCCGGCGCCGGCGTGACGACGATCGCGCCGCCGTTGCCGAAGCTGGGATCGGGCTTGCCGTCGGGCAGGTAGCGACGCAGTTCGACCGCTCCCGCCACCGGGGCGGCGCCGCTCGCGCCACTTGGTTCGAGTACCGCCGGGCGTTCGGCGGCGACGTAAATGTCGCCGTCCCCGGCGATCGCCGTCTTCGCCGGAACGCGGGACCATTCGCGACTGAGTCCGGGAACGGAGTTGAGGCGCCCGTTCTGGCCGAAGCCCCGATCGAGCTTCGGTCCGACATCGCTGCGCGCCTGGGCGAGCGGCGCGGCAAGCAGCAGGCCGAGGAGGACAAGGATGACGGTGAACGGCTTCAGCGGTCTCATCTGAATTGCCAAACCAATGCGTTCAGCGAAAGTTGCGCCATGTTTCGGACGGTTCAGGGCCAAAAACTGGCCGGCCGGCCAGGCCATGGCAAGATGGGTGGATGGCGGGGGTGAACGCGAAGCGCGTGGCCAAGGCGGGCCTGCTGGCGAGTGTCGCCGGGGCCGGGATCACGGCGGCCTCGGTGGGGATCGCCTGGCAGCGGCTGGCGCGCCGGGCGCTTCCCCAGGAAGAGGGCGAGCTCCGTGTGCCCGGGCTGCGGGGGACGGTGACCGTGCGGCGCGACCGCTGGGGCGTCCCCCACATCGAGGCCGGGGAGCGCTGGGACATGCACTTCACCCAGGGCTTCGTCCACGCCCAGGACCGGCTCTGGCAGATGCACTTCTACCAACGGGTGGTGAGCGGTCGCGTGAGCGAGTTCGCCGGGCCCTCGACCCTGCCGGTCGACCGGCTGGTGCGGACGCTCGGGATCCGCCGCGCCGCCGAACGCGAGGAGGCAGAGCTCGACCCGGAGCTCCGGGCCCTGCTGCAGCACTTCTGCGCCGGGGTCAACGCCGGCGCCGCGGCGGCCAAGGCACCGCCGTTGGAGATGCGGCTGCTCGGCCTCGAGTGGGAGCCGTGGACGCCGACCGACGTGCTCAGCCTCGGCAAGCTGCTCGCCTTCGGCCTCTCCACCAACTGGGAGCGCGAGCTGCTGCGGGCCGACATGGTGCGGGCGCTCGGCCCGGAGCTGACCGCGCGGCTCGACCCGGCCTACCCGAAGGACAACCCGATCGTCGACCAGAGCGCCTGGGACGGCGAGGGCCTGCCGCTGGTCGAACAGATCGACGCGGTGCGCGAGGCGCTCGGCTTCGCCACCGAGGCGAGCGGCTCCAACAACTGGGCGGTCGCCGGCGCGCGTTCGGTGACCGGGATGCCGCTGATCGCCGGCGACCCGCACCTGCCGCCGAGCATGCCGCCGATCTGGCACGAGCTCGAGCTGCGCTGCGGCGGGCGCTTCCTGCGCGGCGCCTCGCTGCCCGGCATGCCCGGCATCTACATGGGCCAGGGCAACGACGTCTGCACCACGATCACCAACGTGATGGGCGACGTCCAGGACCTCTTCATCGAGCGGATCGAGGGTGACAAGTACCTCTTCCGCGGCGAGTGGCTGCCGCTCGAGACGCGGACCGAGGAGATCGTCGTCAAGGGCCGCGAGGCGCCCGTCTCGATCGAGGTGCGGGAGACCCACCACGGGCCGATCGTCAACGAGGCGCTCGGCGCCGACGACGCCGAGCCGCTCGCCCTCGCCTGGCAGACGCTGCGCGAACCGACCGCCTTCCGCGGCATGTTCGACCTGCTCGACGTCACCTCCGGGCCGGAGTACGTGAAGCTGATCGCGGGCCACACCTCGCCCGCCTCGAACGTGATCTGGGCGGACCGCCACGGCTCGATCGGCTACAAGCTGATCGGCCGGCTGCCGCGCCGCCAGGGCGGGGTCGCCGACCTGCCGAAGCCGGGCTGGACGGGCGAGTTCGAGTGGGAGGGGACGGTCCCTTACGAGGAGCTGCCGGAGGTCGTCGATCCCGAGTCCGGCTACCTAATCACCGCCAACAACCGGATCGTCGGCGACGACTACCCGCACCACATCACCTCCGAATGGCTCGACGGCTTCCGCGCCAAGCGGATCGAAGAACTGATCAGGGGCAAAGACCAGCACGACCTTCATGGCTTTGCTGAGATGCAGACCGACGTGCTCTCGCTGCCCGGCCTCGAGGCGGCGCGCCGGCTCTCCCGCCTGCGGCCCGCCGGCCAGCGCGAGCGCGCCGCGATCGAGCGGCTGCGCAACTGGGACGGCCGGCTCGACACCGAGACCATCGCCGGGACGATCTACCAGGCCTTCCTCCTGCGGCTCGGCCGCGAGGTGGCGCGGGCGGCGATCGGCGACCGCGACCTGATCGAGCGCTGGCTCGACCGCGCCGACAACGGCTTCACCCCGCACATCACCTCACCGTGGCGCTGGCACTCGCACCTGATGGACCTCTGGGAGGAAGCCGACGACGAGCTGATCCACCGGCCCTGGGACGGCCTCGTGATCGAGGCGCTGGCGGGCGCGCTCGACGACCTCGGCGAGCGCTTCGGCGCCGACCAGGGCAACTGGCGTTGGGGCGACGTGCACGAGATGGAGTTCCCGCACGCGCTCGGCCAGGCGAACCCGGTCCTGCACCGGCTGCTGAACCGACAGGTGCGGGCGGGCGGCGCCCAGGAGACGATCTGCCAGATCGCCTACGACCCCAACGACCCCTACAGAGCCGTCTGGGCGCCGAGCTGGCGGATGGTCGCCGACCCGACCGACCCGGACCGCTCCCGCTGGCAGATGTTCAGCGGCGAGTCGGGGCATCCGGCGAGCCCCCACTACGCCGACCTGCAGGCGCGCTGGGCGGCGGGGAAGACGCAGCCGATGTGCGGCGAGGGGCCGTGGCGGGTACTGCGGCTGACGCCGGCCTAAGTCGTCCGTCACTATTGTTTCCTTAGAAACAGTTTCCCCGCTGACTGATCTTTTCCCCCTTTCTTCCCTCGGAGGTACTCGCATGAAGCTCGCCCGTCTGCTCGCCCGCCTGTTCATCGGCGGCATGTTCATCGGCCACGGCACCCAGAAGCTCTTCGGCTGGTTCGGGGGCCCGGGCATCGACGGGACCACCGGGATGATGGAGAAACTCGGCCTCGCGCCGCCGCGGACGAACGCCTACGCGGCCTCGCTCTCGGAGGCGGTCGGTGGCGCCGCGATCGCGCTCGGCGCCTTCACCCCGCTGGCCGCGGCGTCGCTGATCGGCACGATGACCACCGCGATCCGCACCGTCCACCTGAAGAACGGCTTCTGGTCGACCGGCGGCGGCTACGAGTACAACCTGACGATCATCGCCGCGCTGCTCCTGATCGTCGACGGCGGCCCCGGCGCGCTGTCGGTCGACGGCGTGCTCGGGATCGAGGAGACCGGCGCCGGCGCCGCCCTCGGCGCGCTCGCCCTCGGCGTCCTCGGCTCGACCGTCACCCTGGCGGCCGCGAAGGCCGCCGGCGAAAAGATCAACACCACCGAAGCGGCCGCCTAGCCGCTTCCGCAAGAAGCAGCGCTAGCCGCGGGCGGAGGCGCGCTCGTAGGTACGCACCAGCTCGACGATCGACGCCGGGGCCTTCTCGGGGGACCCGGCGTCGAAGGGCGGCTGGGGGTCGTACTCGATCGCCAGCTGGACCGCCTGGGCGAAGTCGGGGCCGACCTCCTTGCCGACCAGGTGCAGGGCCATGTCGATCCCGGCGGAGACGCCCGCCGCGGTCAGGTACTTGCCGTCTTGCACCCAGCGGCCGCCGACCGGGTCGGCGCCGTACTCGCGCAGCGGGTCGAGGTAGAGCCAGTGGCCGGTCGCCTTGCGGCCGGTGAGGAGGCCGGCGGCGCCGAGCACCAGCGAGCCGGTGCAGACCGAGGTCGTCCAGCGGGACCCGCCGTCGACGTGCCGCAGCCAGTCGAGCGTCTCCTCGTCGGAGAGCAGCGCCCGGTTGCCTTCGCCGCCGGGGACGAGGACGACGTCGGCCTCCGGTTTTTCGGCGAAGTCGTGGTCGACGGTGATGCCGAGGCTGCCCGCGTCGGTGCGCACCTCGCCGCGCTCCTTGCCGACGAAGAACACCTCCCAGTTGGGGACCGAGCGGAGGACCTCGTAGGGACCGATCGCGTCGAGGGCGGTGAGGCCGGGGAAGGTGAGCACGGAGATCTGCATGGCGACATCGTGCCCGTATCCCGCCGGCCTCGCCAGTGGCAGGAAAGACAATGCCCGCTAGATTTCTGCCATGGCACGAAAGAGCGGCGCACGGCGCGGAGGCGCGCCGCAGGTGAGGCACCGGGTCGTCGCCCTCTGCCTGCCCGGCACCGTCGCCTTTGACCTGACCGCCCCGCAGCAGGCCTTCGCCCTCGCCGCCGCCGCCGACGGCACCCCGCTCTACGACTTCTCCACCTGCTCGCTCGACGGCGCCCCGGTGGGGACCACCCATGGGTTCGAACTGGGCGGCTTCGAGATCGTCGTCGCCGCCGGCCTCGGCGCGTTGCGCCGCGCCGACACCGTCGTCGTCCCCGGCTTCTACGGGATCTTCGAGCCGCCGGCCGCGCCCGCGCTGGCCGCCCTGCGCGCCGCCGCCCGCCGCGGCGCCCGCGTGCTCTCGGTCTGCACCGGCGCCTTCGCCCTCGCCGACGCCGGCCTCCTCGACGGCCGCCGCGCCGCCACCCACTGGGCCTTCGCGCCGCTCCTGACCAAGCGCTTCCCCGCCGTCACCGTCGACCCCGACGTCCTCTTCGTCGACGAAGGCGGGGTCCTCACCTCCGCCGGCCTCAGCGCCGGCATCGACCTCAGCCTGCACGTGATCCGCGCCGACCACGGCACCGCCTGCGCCGACCGGGTCGCCCGCCACATGGTCGCCGCGCCGCACCGCGACGGCGGCCAGGCGCAGTTCTTCCAGCCGCCCCAGCCGGCGGTCCACGCGCCGGTCGTCGGCGACTCGCTGGAGGCGACCCGCGCCTGGGCCCGCGAACGGCTGGCCGAGCCGCTGACCGTCGCCGCGATGGCCAGCCACGCCAACGTCAGCCCGCGCACCTTCGCCCGCCGCTTCCGGGCCGAGACCGGGACGACGCCGCTGCAGTGGCTGCTCTCGCGCCGCGTCCTGGAGGCGCGGCGGCTGCTCGAGGAGTCCGATCTGCCGGTCGAGACGGTGGCGGTGCGGGCCGGCTTCGGCGACGCGGCCTCCCTGCGCGACCACTTCCGCCGCGCCACCGCGACCACCCCGACCGCTTACCGCCGCACTTTCCAGCCCGCGGAGGAGGGGTTGCATCCAGCGATGCATCCCAGTCAGCAAACGTGATTCATACAGAGAATCACCATTCGTTCTATAGGAATAGTGGGTAGAAGCGCCGATAGTGGTCCTGTGAGCGTCGTCGGTCTGAACGGCCGGGGACGGGCACAGAGAGATGTATCAAGCACTGAACAGCCCAGACACGATCCAGATGGGGACCCTTACCCCTGGGGTCCCGAAGCCAGGTCCAACCTGGGATGCCCGGTTGCGAGGACTTGTCACCGCCCTCGAGACCCGCCTTCCCGGCTCGGCCGGGCACTGCCGGCGCGTGGCCGCGATGAG
Source organism: uncultured Solirubrobacterales bacterium (assembly GCA_963791095.1). Lineage (GTDB taxonomy): Bacteria > Actinomycetota > Thermoleophilia > Solirubrobacterales > 70-9 > VAYN01. The sequence goes on along the minus strand of CAWBRE010000019.1, from coordinate 23,313 downwards.
TGCGCTCGTCGCGGCCCGCCTCGGCCTCGACCCGTGCGAGGTGGCGCGGATCGAACGCGGTGGGCTCGTCCACGACGTCGGCAAAATAATCGTCTCGCCGGAAATCCTCGAGAAGCCGAGCGCCTTGACCAACGCCGAGTTCGCCGAGGTCAAGCGGCACGCGGTCTTCGGCGCGCGGCTCGTCTCCTCGCTGGATGACCCCAAGCTGACGGCGATCGTCCGCCACCATCACGAGCGGCTCGACGGCAGCGGCTACCCGGACGGGCTGCACGGGGCGGCGATCCCGCTCGGTTCACGGATCGTCGGCGTGATCGACACCTACGACGCGCTCACCTCGCTGCGGCCCTACCGGGAGCCGCTCTCCCGCGAGGGCGCGATCGCGATCCTGAACGAAGAGGCCGGCATCACCCTCGACGCCGCAGTGGTCGCCGCGTTCACCTCCTGATCTTCCTCCCACAGATGATCCACCTCATATAGGAGCCCCCCAAGCCTCGCCCGCGTCCCTGCCCACACATGGCGCGGGCGAGGTCTCCTTCTCGCGCTCGGTGACAAGCCTGCTACATCCTGGGCGAACTCGTGTTGAAGACTGCTCCAGCCCGTGACGACCGAAGCATCCCGCTACCCTCCCCAACTCCTTTGAGGCGCCTGCTCGCAGCAGCACTTGTCCTCGTCGCCCTCGCAGGCGGCGTCTATCTCCTCTCGCAGGGGACGACGACCCCCGCCTCGGCGGCTACGACCCCACGCGTTGCCGGGACGCCTAAGGGCTTCTTCGGCATCGTGCCGCAGACGGGGCTGACCGAAAAGGACACGAAATACATGCAGGCGGGCGGGATCGAAACGATCCGCTGGACGATGCCTTGGTCGGTGATGCAGCCGACCAAGAAGGGCGAATACGCATGGGAATGGTTCGATCCGGTGGTCGAACAGGCAGCCCTGCGGGGCCTCACCGTCCTGCCTTTCGTCGTCGCCACGCCGGCCTGGCTCGCGAAGAAGCCGACGACGCTGCCGATCCACAATGCGGCTCAGCGCGGGGCTTGGACCAAGTTTCTCGAAGCGGCGGCCGAGCGCTACGGGCCCGGCGGCGAATTCTGGAAGCTGCACGCACCGGCGACGATCCGCGCGGAAAAGGAAAAAGAGAGACGGGGACCGGTCTACGAACTCGAAGGCGCCAACCTCACCCCGATTCCCAAGCCGCTGCCGATCCGCAACTGGCAGATCTGGAACGAGGCCAACTTCTTCTACTTCGCCTATCCGGTCAGCCCTCATGACTACGCCCGCCTGTTGAAACTGTCGGCGCCGGCGATCAAACGCGCCGAGCCGAGCGCCAAGGTGATCCTCACCGGCCTCTTCGGCGAACCGACGGCGGGCGCGAAACGAGGGATGCCGGCCGCCCAGTTCCTCGAACAGCTCTACAAGGTCCCGGGCATCAAGAGCGACTTCGACGGCGTCGCCTTGCACCCGTACGCGATCGACTCAGAACAACTCGAAGAACTGGTCGAAGCGTTCCACGAAGTCACGGTCAAGAACCACGACCGGGTGCCGCTCTACATCACCGAGATGGGCTGGGGCTCGCAGAACGACTTCCACATCGACGCCTTCGAGCACGGCGTCAGGGGCCAGGTCGAAGAACTGAAAAGCGCCTACGCCTACCTGCTGGCCAACCGCACCAGGCTCGACCTGAAGGCGGTCTACTGGTTCTCCTGGAAGGACCTGCCCGAATCTTGCGCTTTCTGCGACTCGGTCGGCTTCTTCCACTCAGGTGCCGGCTTCCGGGCGAAGCCCTCCTGGCGCGCCTTCGTGCAGATCACGCACGGCCGGACCCACCCTTAGCCGGCCTGGATCGTGAGCTTGCGCGCGAGGTAGCCGCGGCGTAGGTCGCGTCGGCGGCGATCACGGCGCGGAAGTGGACGCGGCGGCTGATCTTGGGACGGAAGTGGGCCTTGCAGGTGCGGCTCAGGTGCTGCTTGTCGATCGCGTGCTTGCCGACCCGGAGGCGCACCGGCTCGCCGCGGCGGCCGGGGCAGGGGGAGACGGTGACGGTGAGGTAGGCGCGTCTGTCACCGGCGACGGAAGCGTCCTTGGCACGGAGGTGGATGTGGCTCGTCGCGCGAGCGCCCTTCTTCGCCCCCGGGCCGGCGATCGGGCCGACGCCGACCGGCGCGGGGCCGGCGCAGACGGTCGGCGCCACGCCGACCAGCCTGTAGACGACGCCGACCCCGCCGCTGCTCGAGGTCGCGTAGAGCCGGCCGCAGGAGTCTTCGCCGAAGGAGGTCAGGCCTTTGACCGCGATGCCCTCGCCGCGGTCGGTGGCGTAGGGGTCGGCGGCGGTCGGTTCGATCGAGCGGATCCCCGGCGCGCAGTTGTCGCCGTAGATGTAGCGGCCGACGAGCGAGCCGAGGCCGGGGTCGTGGACGACGTAGCCGCCGATGATCGCGCAGCGGGCCGTGCCCCCTTCCGGCGGCGCGTTGTGTTCGAGGTCGAAGATCGGTTCGACGAAGGCGCCGGCCGCGCCGGGGCAGCCTTCGTCGGTGGCCGGGCCGGCGATCTTGCCCTCGCGGCAGTTCCAGCCGTAGTTCGCGCCGCGGCCGTAGGTCGGCGCGGGCGCCCGGTCGACCTCCTCGCGGGCGCTCTGGCCGACGTCGCCGATCATCAGCGCCGAGCCGTCGCGGTCGAAGGAGAAGCGGAAGGGGTTGCGCAGGCCGTAGCTCCAGACCAGCGGTTCCCATTCGCGGCCGCCGGCGAACGGGTTGTCGGCGGGGACGGTGTAGGGGAGGACGCCGCTCGGGTCGGGGTCGAGGCGGAGGATCTTGCCCAGCGGTTTGTTCAGCGCCTGGGCGTTGTGTTCCTGGTCGTTGCTGCCGCCGCCGTCGCCGGTGGAGACGAAGAGGTCCCCTTCGGGGCCGAATTGGAGCTGGCCGCCGTAGTGGTTCGTCTGATTCGGGTGGGGGATGGTGAGGATCTGTCGCAGCGAGGAGATCGGGGCGCTGGCGCCGCTCGCCCGCAGTTCGGCGACGTGGATTTCCGGCTGCGCCTCTTTGCCGACGTAGTCGACGAAGAGCCGGCCGGAGGTGTCGAAGTCGGGGGCGAGGGCGATCGAGAGGAGGCCCTGCTCGCCGCCGCAGCAGGAGACGTCCGCGCGCAGGTCGGCGAAGACCGTGACGCCGCTTTCCTGGACCAGCTCGATCCGGCCGCTGCGTTCGACCACGAAGAGGTGGTTCGGGTTACCGGGGTCGGAGGTGACGTAGATCGGTTCTTCGAAGCCGCCGATCGTCTGCAGCGTCGTCGCCTGGGCGACGCCGGCGCCGAGGACGAGCGAGAGGAGCGCGGCGAAGTACCGCGACGGTCCGGGTCACACGGCGTCGGTACCCGCGCGGTCAGGGATCTATGCGGTGAACTCGAGGCGGCGGACCTCGATCGGGTCGCCGCCGGCCGACGCGGCGCCGCATCGACGGCGAGGGCCGCCGCGTAGCCCGGGTCGATCTCAAGCCCGAGCGCGATCACCTCCGGGCCGGGGGGTGGCCCGGCGAGCCCGGCACCGGTGCACTTGGCGCGCGCCTCGTGCCGCGTCCAGGCGGCGTAGAAGACCGCCTCGCGCTCGTCGTCCGCTGCCGCCGCGACCGCTGCCGAGTCGTCGGCGGGCAGCCAACGCGCCGCCAGGCGGGCGAGGTCGCGGCGCGGGCGCAGGCGCTCGACGTCGACCCCGACCGCCGTCTCGCCCACCGCCACCGCGACCAGCGCCAGCCCGCCCGAGTGGCTGAGGTTGAAGGAAAGCTGCGGCTGCCCGTCCGCGAGCTCCGGCTTGCCGTTCTCGCCCGCCGTCAGGGCCACCGCCGCCGGCTCGACGCCGAAGTAGGCGCCGAGGATCTCGCGCAGCGCCCGCCGCGCCGCCGTCCGCCCGCCGGTCGCCGGCAGCGCGACCCGCCAGACGTGCGCCTCGCCGCGCGCGGGTGGCTCCGGCGCGTCTGGATAGCGGGGGTCTGCGATACCGTCGCGATTCATGCCTAGGGTTCTGATCACGGGCGGGGCGGGGTTCGTCGGGTCGAATCTTGCCGTCTCCCTCGCCGGCCGTCATCCCGACTGGGATCTCATCGTCCTCGACAACCTCTACCGGCGCGGCTCGGCGCTCAACCTGCCGCGGCTGGAGGAGGCCGGGGTCGAGTTCGTCAATGGTGACGTGCGCGAGCCCGACGACCTCGGCGCGCTGCCGAAGCTCGACGCGATCGTCGAGTGCTCGGCCGAGCCATCGGTGATGAGCGGCGTCGACGGCGACACCGGCTACCTCGTCCACACCAACCTCACCGGCGCCTACAACTGCCTCGAGCTGGCCCGCCGCGACGGCGCCTACTTCGTCTTCCTCTCGACCAGCCGCGTCTACCCGGTGGCGCCGCAGCTGGAGCTGGCGCTGGAGGAGGCCGAGACGCGCTTCGAGCTCGCCGCCTCCCAGCCCGTGCGCGGCGCGTCGGCGGCCGGCATCTCCGAGGACTTCCCGCTCGAGGGCGCCCGCACCCTCTACGGCGCGACCAAGCTCTCGGCCGAGCTCCTGGTCGAGGAGTACCGCGCCGCGCTCGGCGTCCCCGCGGTGATCGACCGCTTCGGCGTGATCGCCGGCCCCTGGCAGATGGGCAAGGTCGATCAGGGCGTCTTCACCCACTGGATGCTCGCCCACTACTTCCGCAACCCGCTGTCGTATATCGGTTTCGGAGGGCATGGCAAGCAGGTGCGAGATCTCCTCCACATCGAGGACCTGGTCGACCTGGTCGAGCGGCAGCTGCTCGATCCGGCACGCTGGGACGGCCAGACCGTGAACGCCGGCGGCGGCCGCGAGTGCAGCCTCTCGCTGCGGGAGACGACGGCGATCTGCCAGGAGCTGACCGGCAACGAGGTGCCGATCGCGCCGGTCGCCGAGACCCGGCAGGGGGACGTGCCAATCTATCTTTCCGATTGCACCAAGCTGTTCGAGCTCGACGAGTGGAGGCCACGGCGCTCAGCCCACCAGGTGCTCGCCGACATCCACGACTGGATCGCAGCCGATGAGGATCGAATCGCGGCGGCGCTCGAAATCGACACCCAAGTCAGGGAAAAGGAGTAGGAACTGTGCCAGTAGCGATCATCACCGGCGCCGGCGGCCTGATCGGCTCCGAGGCCGTCGACCACTTCATCGCGCAGGGCTTCGACGTGGTCGGGATCGAGAACGACATGCGGGCCCGCTTCTTCGGCCCGGAGTCGTCGACCTCGCACGTCACCCAGCGCCTCGTCGATGAGTACGACAGCTTCAAGTGGGAGAACGTCGACATCCGCGACGCGGCCGAGATCGAGCGGATCTTCCGCGACCACGCCGGCAAGATCGAGCTGGTCATCCACACCGCCGCGCAGCCTTCCCACGACTGGGCCGCGAGCGAGCCGCAGACCGACTTCGGCGTCAACGCCAACGGCACCCTGAACCTGCTCGAGGCGGCGCGCGCGCACGCGATCGACGCCCCCTTCATCTTCACCTCCACCAACAAGGTCTACGGCGACACGCCGAACCGGCTGCCGCTGCAGTCGCTGGAGAAGCGGCTGGAGCTGCCCGAGGACCATCCCTACTACAAGGGCATCGACACGAGCATGTCGATCGACGTCTCGACCCACTCGCTGTTCGGCGTCTCCAAGGCGGCGGCCGACCTGCTGGTGCAGGAGTACGGCTACTACTTCGAGATGCCCACCGTCTGCTTCCGCGGCGGCTGCCTCACCGGCCCCCAGCACGCCGGGGCGAAGCTGCACGGCTTCCTCGCCTACCTGATGAAGTGCACCGTCACCGAGACGCCGTACACGATCTTCGGCTACGAGGGCAAGCAGGTCCGCGACAACATCCACAGCGCCGACCTGATCGCCGCCTTCGACGCCTTCCGCAAGGACCCGCGCCCGCACGCCGTCTACAACATCGGCGGCGGCCGCTTCTCCAACTGCTCGATGCTGGAGGCGATCGAGGTCTGCGAGAAGGTCTCCGGCAAGACGCTCGCCTGGACGATGGGGGAGGAGCCGCGGATCGGCGACCACCGCTGGTGGATCTCCGACCTGGAGCCGTTCCAGGCCGACTACCCGAGCTTCAAGCTGCGCTACGGGATCGAGGAGATCCTGCAGGAGATGTACGAGCAGAACCTCGACCGCTGGCTGGCGCCCGCCGCCTGAGGCGCGGCCCGAAGCCGCGCGGCGCTCAGCGGTCGGTCGCCGAGGGCCGCGGCAGCTCGAACACGTAGGGGCCGACTTCGACCGACGGTTCGAAGTCGTTCAGCGCGTAGTTGACCAACGGCTTGTCGGGCGGCGGCAGGCCTTTCAGGTACATCACCGCCTGTTCGTCGTTGCGGATCGCGCAGGGCCGCGGCGAGGCTTTGAGTTCGCTCAGCGCCTGGGCCTGCTGCGATTCGTTCAAGGCGTACACCCAGGCGTTCGGGAGCGTCGGCCGCGGCGCTTCGAGTTCCGACCAGAAGTAGAAGGCGTTGACGCTCGGCCAGCCGATCAGGGTCGTGCAGTGGTGCTTGTCGATCAGTTCGACCACGTCTTCGAACTCTTCCGTCGTCGTCGAGGGGAGGTGGATCAGTTCGGAGCCCGGCAGTTCCAGCATCTTCTCGTCGTGGTAGTCGGAGATGCTGGTGGCGCCGGGCAGGAGGATCGCGACGACGACGAAGAGCGCCGGCACCGCGATCGCGACCACCGGGACGACCGCGCCGTAATCGGCAAGTGCCGAGGTGCTGCGGGCGGCGCTCCAGGCGCGCAGTTCGGTCAGGGCGTCGTCGAGGCAGACGGCGCCGACGAGGGCGAAGGAGAAGGCCGCGATGCCCATCTGGCTGCCCGGCACCGGGTACACCTGCAACGACTCGGCCAACGCCAGCAACGGCACGAAGACCCGCAGCAGGCGCCGGTGCGGCGACTCGACCCGGCCGCGGGGCGCGATCGCCGCGACCCAGGCGAGGACCATCGCCGGCACCACCGGGTTGCCGGCGACCGGGTTCAGGCCGAACGGCGCGATGCCGGCGACGGAGAAGATGATCGTGAGGCCGGCCAGGGCGCGCAGCAGGCCCGGCCAGATCGACGGCCCGTCCGCGCCGCCGCGACCCAGTCGGGTGGCGATCGCCGCTCCGACGATCGCGCCGATGCCCCACTCGACCGCGGCGTTGGCGGGGAACGGGAAGGCGCTGGTGAGCACGTCGCGGATCCCGAAGGCTTCCTTGATCGTCCCGTCGTAGACGTCACGGAGCGAGGGCCCGGTGGCGACGATGATCGCCAGGATCACGACGACGGCGACGACGAAGCCGCCGATCGCGGCGAGGATCCAGCGCAGCACCCCGTCGTCGGGCTCACGCGGGGCGGGCCAGAGCGGCCGCGCGGCGATCAGGACGGCGACCCCAGCGAAGACCTCGAGCAGGAGGAATTCACGCACCCAAGGGAGGCTGAAGTCCCGCTCGAGGACGACCGCCGGCACGAGCAGGAAGGCGAGCATCGCCAGTCGACGCAACCAGCCGTGACGGTGGAGGGGCTCGATCACGAGGACGGCGGCGACGGCGAAGGCGGCGATCGCGAAGATGCCGAGGTTGACCTTGGTCAGCAGCAGGGCGGCGAGCAGGGCGCCGCAGCCGGCGCCGGTGAGCAGGCTGCGTCGCCGCCCGCCGCACACCGCGACGAGGACGATCGCCCCGAGGAGGACGACGCAGAGGCCCTGCGGGTGCATCGGCTCGGCGGTGAGCACGCGCAGCGCGGCAAAGGCGCAGACCATCGTGGTCAGCCCCAGCGCCAGCCGTCCGGTGAGCCGGTGGGCGGCGAGGCCGACCAGCATGCTGGCCCCGACCCAGAGGACGATCACGATCGAGCGACCGACATCCTGGCTGACCGTGATCCCGAAGACCTTGAAGAAGCCGCCGAAAAGCTCGTAGTAGAAGGGCCCGTAGACCGACCAGATTTCCTTGTAGAGCGGGTCGCCGTGGACGAACGCTTTGAGGGTGATCAGCAGCGTGCCCTCGTCGTCGTAGGGAGCGAAGCCGCTGAACATCGCGAAATAGGCGGCGATCAGGGCGGCGAGGGCGACCACCGCGTAGAGCGCGATCGCGGTCGCCACGGGCTGAGCCGCGGCTCGTTCTTGGATCCTCCGCCAGGTCATCGGGTGCTCGCGTCGGCGCGTAGCGTGGCCATCCTGACGAGAACGTCGGACCCGAGCTCAAGTTGCGCCGCGCCGATCCAGCCGTCGACCTGGGCGGGGGTGCGGGCGCCGACGATCGCCCCGGCGACGCCCTCGAAATGGACCGCCCAGGCGATCGCCAGCTCGGCGACGCTGGTGCCGAGCTCGGCGGCGAGCGGGCGCAGCGACTCGACCAGGTGCAGGGCGCGCTCCAGCTCGGGGCTCTGGAAGCGCGGCCGGCGCCGGCGCCAGTCGTCCTCCGGGAGGGCGGCGAGCCGCTCGCGCGAAAAGCTGCCGGAGAGGAGCCCCGACTCCAGCGGGCTGTAGACGAGGGTCGCCACGCCGCGCTCGGCCAGCCAGGGCAGCTCGGCGCCGGTGATCCTGTCTTCGAGCAGCGAGAGCGGCAGCTGGGCGGCGTCGAGCGGCCGGATCGCCGCGCAGCGCTCGAGCAGGTCGGGGCCGAAGTTGCTGACCCCGGCCCAGCGGATCTTGCCCTCCTCGCGGAGCTCGCCGAGGGTCGCCCAGGCGGCTTCGACCACCTCCACGTCCTCCACCGGCCAGTGGAGCTGGTAGAGGTCGATCCGCTCGACCCCGAGGCGCTGCAGCGAGGCCTCGCACTCGGCCCGCAGCGAGGCCGGGCTGAGGTCACGGCGGGTCTTCCCGCTGTCGGGATCGACCAGGACCCCGGCCTTGGTGAAGACCAGCGGGCGCTCCGCGGCGGGCATCCCGGCGAGCGCCTCGCCGACGATTCGCTCGGCGTGGCCATCGCCGTATACGGCGGCGGTGTCGATCCAGCTGACCCCCGCGGCGACGGCGTGGCGGATCGTCGCGATCGAGTCGCGGTCGTCCTGCGGGCCCCAGCCGACGCCGCCGAAGGCCCAGGCGCCGAGACCGATCCGACTGAGAGGCGGCAGTGTTTCTGCGGACGTGGACGCTAGATTGCTCCGTTCGGGCATGGGAAGCGAGAATCAAATCAGGCTCAGCGCCGTCGTCCCCTGCTACCGGGAGGCGCAGTCGATCCCGGTGATGCACGAACGCCTGACCAAGGTGTTCAGCGAGATGGGGGTCGACTGGGAGATCATCTTCGTCGACTCCGGCAGCCCGGAAGGCGACCCGACGCCGGGCGTCCTGGCCGAGCTCGCCGCCACCGACCGCCGCACCACGGTGGTCCACCACACCCGCGCCTTCGGCTCGCAGAGCGCCTACTCGAGCGGCATGCGGATCGCCACCGGTGACGCCGTGATCCTCCTCGACGGCGACCTGCAGGACCCGCCGGAGATGATCCCGGAGATGTTCGCCCGCTGGCAGGAGGGCTACGAGGTGGTCTACGGCGAGCGGATCACGCGCGAGGGCCCGGCGCTGATGAACGCGGGCCGCAAGGCCTTCTATCGCGTCTTCCAGCGCACCGCCTACGTGCCGATGCCGGTCGACGCCGGCGATTTCTCCCTGCTCGACCGCAAGGCCGTCGACGCGATCAACGAGCTGCCGGAGAACCACCGCTTCGTGCGCGGCCTGCGCGCCTTCGTCGGCTTCCGCCAGATCGGCATCCCCTACGACCGCCCCGAGCGCCTCTTCGGCGTCTCCTCGAACAACTTCCTCGCCAACATGGGCTGGGCGCGAAGGGCGATCGTCTCCTTCTCCTACGCGCCGCTCGACCTGATGATCTGGCTGGCCGCGATCACGACGACGGTCGCGATCCTCGCCGCGATCGTCGAGATCGTGCTGCGGATCGTCGACCCCGGCGCGGCGCCGAAGGGCTACGCGACCCTGATCATCGTGATCCTCTTCATCGGCGGCGTGCAGATGATCTGCTTCAGCGTCGTCGGCTCATACCTCGCCCACATGTACGAGGAGATCAAGCGACGCCCGGCCTACATCGTCAGCCAGGTCCTGAACCCGCCGCGGACGCGGGATCCGGTCGAAACGGTGCCCGAGGAACTGGTCCATGCCGACGTCCGCGTGGTTGCTAACGTGGAGAACGGTGAGCCCTGATCCTCAGCGTGCCGCCGAGCTTCGCGAGCAGATCCTTGGTCTGGTCGGTGAGTACCACGACGCGAAGTTCGGTGACGAAGATTTCCAGCCCGGAGAGTCGCCGATCCGCTTCGCGGGGCGGGTTTTCGACGATCGCGAGATCGTCAACCTGGTCGATTCCTCGCTCGAATTCTGGCTGACCACCGGGCCCTGGGCGGCCAAATTCGAGAAGCGCTTCGCCAAGATCTTCGGCCTGCGCCACGCGCTGCTGGTCAACTCCGGCTCCTCGGCCAACCTGGTCGCCCTCTCCTGCCTCACCTCGACCAAGCTCGGCGCCAAACGCCTCGAACGCGGCGACGAGGTGATCACCTGCGCGACCGGCTTCCCGACCACGGTCAACCCGATCATCCAGAACGGCCTCGTGCCGGTCTTCGTCGACGTCGACGTGCCGACCTACAACCTCGACGTCTCCCAGCTCGAGGAGGCGGTCTCGCCGAAGACCAAGGCGGTGATGGTCGCCCACACGCTCGGCAACCCGTTCGACCTCGACGCGGTCACCGCCTTCTGCGAGAAATACGACCTCTGGCTGGTCGAGGACTGCTGCGACGCGCTCGGCTCGACCTACCGCGACAAGCCGGTCGGCAGCTTCGGCAACCTCGCCTCGGTCAGCTTCTACCCGGCCCACCACATCACGATGGGCGAGGGCGGCTGCGTCCTCACCAACAAAGGCACGCTGAAGCTGCTACGCCGAGTCGTTCCGCGACTGGGGCCGCGACTGCTGGTGCGAGCCGGGCAAAGAGGACACCTGCGGCAAGCGCTTCGACCACCAGCTCGGCGAGCTGCCGCACGGCTACGACCACAAGTACATCTACTCCGACGTCGGCTACAACCTGAAGCTGACCGACATGCAGGCCGCCGTCGGGCTCGCCCAGCTCGACAAGCTCGACGATTTCACCGCCGCCCGCAAAGCGAACTTCCGCCGCCTCTACGAGGGCCTCGCCGACCTCCAGGAGCATCCTGATCCTGCCCGAGGCGACGCCGCAGTCGGACCCGAGCTGGTTCGGCTTCCCGGTCGCCCTGCGGGAGGACTGCCCGGTCGACCGCGACACCGTGCTGCGCTTCTTCAACGACCGCCAGATCGCCACCCGCCTGCTCTTCGCCGGCAACCTGGTGCGCCAGCCCGCCTACCTGAACGCCGAGCACCGCCGGGTCGGTGACCTGAAGGGCGCCGACTTCGTCATGGACAACGTCTTCTGGGTCGGCGTCTACCCGGGCCTCACCGAGGCGATGGTCGACTACATGATCGAGAGCTTCCACGACGTCCTCACCGGGGGCGCCGGCCGCGCTCGCAGCGGCGCCGACCCGGTGGTCGCGGCGGAGCGCGAGTAGTTGCGCGCCTCCGACTGGATCGCGAAGTTCCTCGCCTCGCAGGGCGTCGAGGCGGTCTACGAAGTCGCGGGCGGGATGATCGTCAACCTGATCGACGCGCTCCACCGCGACGGCCAGGTGCGGATCGTCGCCTGCCACCACGAGCAGGCCGCCGGCTTCGCCGCCGAGGGGCACGCGCGGATGAACGGCGTGCCCGGCGTCGCGATGGGGACCAGCGGCCCCGGCGCGATCAACCTGCTGACCGCGCTCGGCAGCTGCCACTTCGACTCGACCCCGGCCGTCTTCATCACCGGCCAGGTCAACCGCCACGAGCGCAAGCTCGACCGGCCGATCCGCCAGCTCGGCTTCCAGGAGACCGACGTGGCGGCGATGGCGGCGCCGATCGCCAAGGCCGCCTGGCGGGTGGAGACGATCGAGGAGCTGCCGACGCGCCTCGAAGAGGCCTTCGCCCTGGCCCGCTCCGGTCGGCCCGGCCCGGTCCTCGTCGACATCCCGCTCGACCTGCAGCTGGCCGACGTCGAGGCGCCGGTGCCCGACGGGCCGGTGCCGCTCGGGCCGCCGCACGATCCGCTCGGCCGCCGAGGCCGCGGCGCTTGCCGTCGCCGACCTCGCCGCCGCCGAGCGGCCGCTGATCCTGGCGGGCGGGGGCCTGCGCGCCGGGCGCGCGGTCGGCGCCTTCCGCGAGATGGTCGACGCGCTCGGCGTCCCGGTCGTCAACTCGCTGATGGGCGTCGACGTGCTGCCCTTCGACCACCCGCTGCGGGTCGGGATGATCGGCACCTACGGCAACCGCTGGGGCAACATCGCGCTGTCGAAGTGCGACGCGCTGCTGGTGCTCGGCTCGCGGCTCGACATCCGCCAGACCGGCGCCGACACCGACGCCTTCATCGCCGGCGGCAAGATCCACCACGTCGACGTCGACCCGGGCGAGATCAACAACCGGGTCACCGGGGTCGAGGCGCTGGTCCAGGACCTGGCGCCGGCGCTCGCCGACCTCGCGCGCCGCCGCGACGGCGGGCGAGCCGGGCGACCACGCCGCCTGGGCGGCCGAGATCGCCGAGCTGCGCGAGCAGCTGGCCCGACACCGGCGAGCTGCCCGGGATCGAGGGGATCAACCCCAACCAGGTGATGCACCAGCTCGCCCACCCGAGCGCCGCGGCCTACGTCGCCGACGTCGGCCAGCACCAGATGTGGGCGGCGCAGTCGGTCGAGCTGGAGGGCGAACAGCGCTTCCTCACCTCGGGCGGCATGGGGGCGATGGGCTCCGGCCTGCCGCTGGCGATCGGCGCCGCGATCGAGAGCGGCGCCCCGGTCGTCTCGATCAACGGCGACGGCGGCTTCCAGCTGAACATCCAGGAGCTGCAGACGCTGGCCCGCAACCAGCTGCCGGTCAAGGTCGTCGTCCTCGACAACGGCGCCCACGGGATGGTCCGCCAGTTCCAGGAGTCCTACCTCGACGGCCGCTACCAGTCGACCGTCTGGGGCTACTCGGCCCCCGACTTCGTCGCCGTCGCGGCGGCCTACGGGATCCCCGGCCGCCGGGTCGAGGACCCCGACGAGGTCGAGGACGCGATCGCCGAGATGTGGGCGCACGAGGGCCCGTACATGCTCGAGGTGGCGATCGACCTGCAGGCCAACGCCTATCCGAAGATCGCCTTCGGCTACCCGATCTCCGAGATGGAGCCCTTCGTCGCCCCGAAAGCGATGGAGGCGACCTAGCGCTCAGCGCGTGACGCCGTGCCGGGTCAGCCGGCGTCGGTCAGCTGCGCCAGCTGATCGAGCGTCACCTGGCGCATGTCGGCGCCGGACTCGAACTCGCGGTACCAGTCGGCGGTCGCGGCGAGCGCCGGCGTCGAGGGGGGCCAGGGGGCGCCAGCCGAGGCGCGGCGCGGGCCTTCGAGGAGTCGAGCTTCAGGTAGTGGGCCTCGTGCGGGTGCGGGCCGTCGTCGACGGTCCAGCGGACCCGCTCCGGCCAGAGCTCGGCGAGGCGCTCGACCAGGTCGCCGACCGGCTGGGCCTCCTCGTCGGCGGGGCCGAAGTTCCAGCCGTCGGCCGCCTCCGGGTCCTCCCAGAGCGCCTGCGGCCAGCACCAGGTAGCCGCTCAGCGGGTTGATCACGTGCTGCCAGGGGCGGATCGCGTTCGGGTTGCGGACCCGGACCGCCTCGCCCGCCAGCACCGCCCGCATCACGTCGGGGACCAGGCGGTCCTCGCCCCAGTCGCCGCCGCCGATCACGTTGCCGGCGCGGCCGGAGGCGAGCCGCGGCCCGTCGGGGTCGGAGAAGAAGGAGCGGCGGTAGGCGCTGGTGACGATCTCGGCGGCGCCCTTGGAGCTCGAGTAGGGGTCGTGGCCGCCCATCGGCTCGTTCTCGCGGTAGCCCCAGTCCCACTCGCGGTTCTCGTAGCACTTGTCGGAGGTGACGTTGACGACGACGCGGACGCCGTCGCGCGGCGCGGACCGCCTCGAGCAGGTTGACCGTGCCCATCACGTTGGTCTCGTAGGTGGCGCGCGGTTCGACGAAGGAGCGGCGGACCATCGGCTGGGCGGCCATGTGGATGACCACCTCGGGCTCGCAGCCGCGCAGCGCCGCGGCGACCGCCTCGGGGTCGCGGATGTCGCCGATCGACGCTCTCCATCCCCTCCTCGACCCGGGCCAGCTCGTAGAGCGAGGGATCGGTCGGGACGCCGTCGGAGAAGCCGGTGACGCGGGCGCCCAGCGACTGCAGCCAGAGCGCCAGCCAGGCGCCCTTGAAGCCGGTGTGGCCGGTCAGGAGGACGCGCCGGCCGTGCCAGAAGGCGGGCTCGACCGCGGCGCTGCGGCGGTCACGAGTCCCAGATCCGCCAGGGCGGCGCGCCCGAGTCCCACAGCTCCTCGAGGACCTGGCGGTCGCGCAGCGTGTCCATCGGCTGCCAGAAGCCCTCGTGGCGGTAGCAGGCGAGCTGGCCGTCGGCGGCCAGGCCGCGCAGCGGCTCCTGCTCCCAGACCGTCGAGTCGTCGGTGAGGTAGCGGGCGACGTTCGGGTTGAGGACGAAGAAGCCGCCGTTGGTGGCGAGGCCGTCGCCGCGCGGCTTCTCCTCGAAGTCGCCGGACCTGGTCGCCCTCGACGTCGAGGGCGCCGAAGCGGCCGGGCGGCTGCACCGCGGTGATCGTCGCGTCGCGCCCCTGCTCCTGGTGGAAGGCGATCAGCGCCCTGATGTCGATGTCGGCGACGCCGTCGCCGTAGGTGAAGCAGAAGTCGTCGTCGCCGACGTAGGGCAGAGCCCGCCGCAGCCGGCCGCCGGTCATCGTCTCCTCGCCGGTCTCGACCAGCGTCACCCGCCAGGGCTCGGTCGCCGAGCGGTGCACCTCGGTCGTCCCGCGCCGCGAGGTCGAAGGTGACGTCGGACGTGTGCAGGTAGTAGTTCGCGAAGAACTCCTTGATCATGTAGCCCTTGTAGCCGAGGCAGATCACGAAGTCCTCGATGCCGTGGGCGGCATAGATCTTCATGATGTGCCAGAGGATCGGCTTGCCGCCGATCTCCACCATCGGCTTCGGCCGGGTCGAGGTCTCCTCGCTCAGTCGCGAGCCGAGGCCGCCTGCCAGGATCACCGCCTTCACTCGGGCGGAGGCTATCGAAAGGCCCGCCCGATCCGAGCGACCGCACCGCCTGCCGACCGTCGATTGCGAAAGCATGGCGACGGATGGCGGATGAGCGAGCGCGGCGGGGGCCGGCGAAGGCGGAGGGGGGGATCGACACCGAGCCTCGCCTGGCTGGCCGCTGCTCCCGCGGCGGCGATCGCCCTGCTCGCTGATCCTCGCTCCTCGGGCCGCCGCTGGGTCGCCTGCTCTTCCCGGTCGAGACGAGCGACTTCTGGCCCTCGGCGCTGGCCTTCGTCAAGCCCGAGCCGACCGAGGAGGCTCGCTACCTGCTGGCCCTGCTGGGAGCGGTCCTGGTTCCCCTCTTACGTGCTCTGGGCGGACGAGCGCGGGTTCCGGCCGGTGATCCCGCGGGCGCTGGTGATCGTCCTGCAGCTCGTCTTCGTCGCCGTGCTGACCTTCGCCGTCTTCTGCCGCCGCGGCAGCGTCCACCTCGACATCTCCTACTTCGACCTGCCGACGGTCGCCGTCGCGCTTGGCGATCTGCGTCGCCTTCGCCGTCGCGCTCCGCGCTCCCGGCCGTGCTCGCGCGGCTGCGTGCGCTGCTCGGCCCGGCGCGGCCTCGTCCTGCGTTGGGGGGCGGTCGCGATCGCCGCGCTCTTCACCGCGATCTGGCTGCTGCCGGCGATCCAGCGGGACGCGACCGTGGCCCACGCGAGCCCGCGACCGCTTCGACCTCATCTTCACCTTCGACGAGGCCTGTCGGTCTTCAACGGCCACTCGCCGCTGGTCAACTACGTCGCCCAGTACGGCTCCCTCTGGCCGTACGTGATCGCGATCCCGATGCATCTGGGCAATGGCTCGCTCGGCGCCTACACGACCTCGATGGCGTCGATCACGCTGGTCGCGATGCTCGCCGTCTACGGCGTCATCCGCCGCGTCGCCGAGAGCCCGGTCGCGGCGCTGGCGCTCTTCCTCGCCCTTCATGGCGACGAGCTTCTTCATCCTGCGCGGGACCCCGATCCACCGCTACAGCTTCGCCGACTACTTCGGCGTCTTTCCGCTGCGCTACGCGGGCCCGTTCTTCGTCCTCTACTTCCTCGCCCGCCACCTCGCGGGCGAGCGGCCGCGCCGGGCCGGTCTGGATCTTCCTGGTCGCCGGCCTCGCGGTCCTCAACAACGGCGATTTCGGCATCCCCGCGCTGGGCGCGACGGCGGTCGCCGTGGTCGCCGCGGCCGACGTGCCGCGGACCCGGCGTTGGCTGGCTCGGAGCGGGCCGGCGAAGCGCTCCGGCGGGCTGCTCGGCGCCTTCGTCCTGGTCTCGATCGTCACCCTCGCCCGGGCCGGCGAGCTGCCCGACCTCTCGCTCGTCTTCCGCTACGCCCACCTCTTCGCCCTGGCCGGCTACTACCTGCTGCCGATGCCCTGGTTCGGCTTCTGGGTGGCGATCTACCTCACCTTCTGCGCCGCGCTGGTCGTCGCCGCGCTGTTGCTGCTGCGTCCGCGAGCACGACGGCTGAGGTCGGCGCGCTCGGCCTGGGTCGGCATCTTCGGGCTCGGGCTCGGCTCCTACTACGCCGGGCGCTCGCACTCGGAAGTGCTGGTCGCGCTCTTCTCCGTCTGGGGCCTGACGATCGTCCTGATGCTCGCGATCGTGACCAAGGAACTGGTCCGCCGCGGCGCGCGCCCGTCGCCCGCGCAAGCTGGCGCTCTTCGCCGCCTTCGGGCTGATGGTCTGCTCGCTGGCGCAGTTCCCGGCGCCCTGGAAGTCGACTCCACCGGCTCGAACGCAACAGCCCGGAGACCTTCCAGCCGCAAGCCGACGCGGCCTTCGTCGCCGCCCACACCCGGCCCGGGGAACCGTGGCGCTGCTGACGAACCTCGGCCAGCGGATGAGCCGCGAGGCCGGGGTCGACGACGTCACCCCCTACTCGGCGGTCCCCTCGATGCCGGCCCGGATCCAGCTGAAGGAAACCATCGCCCAGCTACGTGAAGCCGACGGCACCAAGGTGTTCTTCCAGGAAATGCCGGGAGTCTGGCCTGAGATCATCCCCGCCCTCAAAAACTACGGCTACCGTCAGGTCGCCGAGAGCGAACCTCCCCTTCCGGAAGGGGAGGTGGCCCCCAACCGCATGGTCCTGTTCAGCGACGCTCCGCGCTGAGTCAGGGCTTGCGGCCGATGACGAGGAACTGCTTGCCGAGCAGTTTCCAGGCCAGCGGGGTCTGCAGGTAGCGCTTGGTCAGCGCCGGGGAGGGGGCAGGATGCCGCGGAAGGAGTAGGGGAGATAGCGGGGGATGGTCCGCTCGATCTCGAAGCCCGCCGCGTAGAGGTGCTCGTTGATCGCGACGTGGGTGAGGGCGACGTAGTGGTCGGCGCAGTCCCAGTACTCCTTCGAGCAGTAGCGATAGTTGGGGCCCATGATCGCGATGCGGCCGCCGGTCTCCATCGAGTCGCGCATCTTTTCGAGGAAGGCGGCGACTGCCTCCTGGTCGTAGAGGTGCTCGAGGAAGTTGGAGACGTATACGCCGTCGAAGTGATCGGTGGGGAGGTCGGCGTCCATGATCATCGACGTCACTACTTTGGTGTCCGGCTTGTAGAGCGCTTGCGGGTAGGAGACCGCGTCGACCGCCCAGGTCTCGCGGGCGGGAACCGAACCGATGAACTCGCCACGACCGGCGGCCGGGTCAAGGACCTTCTGCGGCTTGCCCATCAGCCCGTGCACGTGCGGGGCGATCTCCCCCCAGACGGCGATCCGACCGTCCTGGTCGATGTCGTGGAAGCGGTAGTTGTAGAGGCGCTCGAAGTTCATCTGGGCGGGTCTTCCTTTCGGGCTGAGGCCGGAGACTATCGGCGCGCCAGCTGACGCAGGCGCGGGCGGCGCCGTTTGGCCCAGACGAAGAGGCCGCCCACGCGCGGCAGGCCGCGGCGCAGGTTCGGGTTGTTGTACGGGTCGACGGCGGCGACGTGGGCCCAGCGGTCGACCATCCGATACTGCTCCCAGTCGCGCACCACGGGCTCGCGGCTGGAGGACTCGTAGTGGTAGAGGAAGAGGTCGGGGTCGTAGACGATCCGGTTGCCGGAGGCGAAGACCTTGAGGCAGTAGTCGACGTCGTTGAAGTTGACCGGCAGCTCCAGGGTCAGGCCGCCGAGCTCCTCGAAGAGGGCCCGCGGGGTCATCAGACAGGCGCCGGTGACGCAGAGGCAGTTGCGGGCGATCAGGACGTGGTTGGCGTAGCCGCGGTAGGTGCCGGGGAAGCCGCGGTAGGTGTGGCCGGGGAGGCCGGCGTCGAAGCCGACGCCGACGTGCTGGAGGCGGCCGTCGCCCCAGACCAGCCGCCCGCCGACCGCGCCGACGCCGTCCTGGGCGCAGTACATGACCATCCGCTCGATCCAGTCGGGGGTGGCGATGTCGATGTCGTCGTTCAGCAGCAGCACGTACTCGCCCTCGGAGGCGACGACGCCGTCGTTGATCTTCCGCGAGAAGTTGAACTCGCCCGGCGTCGCCGGGACGACGCGCAGGCGGTCCCCGGCGATTGCCGCCAGCCGCGGCGTGACCTCGGGCGGCAGCAGATGGTCGGCGACGATGACGATCTCGTAGTTCTCGTAGGTCGAGTTCTCGACGATGCTGCGCACGCAGTTCTCGACCAGCACCACCGTTTCGAAGCGGACCTCGCGCAGGGTGCCCGCGGTCGGGATCACGATGCTGACCAGCGGCTGCTCGGTCAGCTCCGGATTGACGTGGAGGATCCCCGGGTCCTCGGGGTCCATCACGACCTTGGCCGGGAGGCCGATGCGGTCGCAGTGGGCCTGGACGGCCCGCGGCCCGGCCTCGAACGCCCACGGCTTCACGTCGTCGCCGCCGGAGGCGGTCGAGGCGGCGATCATCCGCCAGTGGTAGAGGATCTTCGGCACGTGGAGGACGCGGCGGGCGCGCTCGGTCACCTTCAGCACCAGGTCCCAGTCCTGGGAGCCTTCGAACTCGGCGTCGAAGCCGCCGACCTCTTCGGCCAGCGAGCGGCGCAGGACGCTCATGTGGCAGGTGTACATCTGGGTCCGCATCCGCTCGGGGGACCAGTCGGGCTTGAAGAAGGGGGCGGAGTGGATGCCGCGTTCGTCGATCTTGTCCTCGTCGGTGTAGACGTAGTCGACCTCGTCGGGGGCGGTGTCGATCGCCTCGGAGACCTCGATCAGCGCGTCGGGGTGGAGCGCGTCGTCGTGGTCGAGGAGGACGACGAACTCGCCCCCGGCCATCTCCAGGGCGTCGTTGGAGGCGGCGACGATGCCGGCGTTGCGCTCGTTGTGGAGGACGCGGACGCGGGGATCGGCAGCGGCGGCGGCGTCGAGGATCTCCCGCACGTGGGGCTCCTTGGAGCCGTCGTCGACGAGGCAGTGCTCCCAGTCCCCGTAGCCCTGGCGGGCGACCGAGCGCAGCATCTTCGCAGGACGACCGGCGGCGTCTCGTAGACGGGGGTGAGGATCGAGAAGCGGGGCACGACGCTCGGGGCTAGCCGCGGCCGCGCATCAGTTTCATCGCCGCGCGCATCAGCCCGCGCAGGCCCGGGACCCGGGTGGTGATCCGTTCCCGCACCGCCATCAGCCGCTGCATCCGGTCTTCGGCGACCGCCAGGTGACCGCGGACGACGCCGAGTTCGTGGTCTTTGCCGATCAGCAGGTCGCGCAGCCGCATGATCTCGTTCTCCTGCCAGTCGAGCCGGGCTTTGGTCTCGGCGTCGGGATCGCGCGGTTTGCCCGCGTCGCGCTCGGCGTCCAGTTCGCCTTGGGTGACGAGCAGGGACTCACGCACCTCGCCGACCTCGCGGCGCAGCCGCCACCAGCCGCGGTCGTAGCGGCCCACGGTCTCATCCTGGGACTCCGCTTTGCGGACGAAGACGGCGGTCCAGCGCGAGAGGTAGCTGAGGTCCCGATCGAGGTCGCGGTAGAAGCCGTTCTGGGCGAACTTGACCGCCCACTGCTCGGGCTGCAGCACGTTCAGGTGGGTCGGCTCGCCGTAGTCGCCCGGGGTGCTCGACATCACCACCACGTCGGTCGCCGAGCAGAGGTTGGCGACCGCCGCGTCGGCCTGGTCGGGCGGCAGGTGCTCGAGCACCTCGATGCAGGTGATCATGTCGTAGCGACCGTCGATCGGGTCGGTCAGCGAGGCCACCTTGGTGTGCTCGGCGATCGATTTGTCGACCTGGGAGATCGCGAACTCGGAGATGTCGAAGCCGCTCGCGTCGACGCCTTTTTTGCGCAGCTGCTCGACCAGGAAGCCGAGCGCGCAGCCGGCGTCGAGGCTGGTGGTCGGGTGGAAGTCCCGGATCAGCCCGTCGGCGACCTGGCCGAAGAAGGCCATCCACTGGTCGTTGCGCTCGTAGGGGCCACCGCCGCCCCAGTAATGGGCGTAGTAATCCTCGCCGTACAGCTTGTCCGGCTCGGCGGAGCCGCCTGCCGCGGGCGTCGAAGTGGCCTGCTCGGGCATAGCGGCGCAGTCTAGCCGCAGGCCCCAGCGCGCAGGGCTGCGACGGCTGCCCGGCAATACACTCACGCCGCCGATGCCGAGGTTGCCCCGCCAATCGCCCGTGATCCTGCTCGGGGCCGCGATGGTGCTCTCGGCCGCGCTGATCATCGCCTTCGCCTGGCACACGACGTTCTTCGCCGACACCTGGGAACTGATGCGTCGAGCGGCGCGACCCCAGCATCGACACGCTGCTGAAGCCGCATAACGAGCACCTGTCGTCTTCCCGATCCTGATCTACGAGCTGTTCGATGCGCGATCTTCGGCATCGGCAACGACCACGCCGAACTCTTCCTCCTGGTGGCGATGCTCTGCGCCACCGCCGGGCTGATCTTCGCCTACGTCGAGCGCAGGGTCGGGTCCTGGCCGGCGCTCTTCGCCGCCTCGCTGATCCTCTTCCTCGGCCCCGCCTACGAGGTGCTCTTGTGGCCCTTCGAGATCACCTTCGTCGGGCCGATGATGTTCGGCTTCGCCGCCCTGCTGGCCTTGGAGGGAGACACCCGGCGTGGGGACATCGTCGCCTGCCTCTGCCTGAGCCTCGGGCTCGGCTTCTCCGACCTCGGCGTGCCGTTCCTGCTCGCCGGCTTGGTCGCGCGTGCTGATCGGCCCGCGCGAGCGCTGGCGTCGCCCGCTCCTACGTCTGGGCGGTCCCGCTGCTCCTGTTCGTCGTCTGGTACCTCGGCTGGGGCCACGAAGCCGAATCGCACATCACCATCCACAACATCCTCGCCTCGCCGGCCTTCGTCGTCCGACCGATCTCGGTGGCGGTCGGCGCGCTGAGCGGGCTGGGGACCGAAGCGGGCCTGATCGTCGACCTCGCCTGGAGGGAGATCCTCGCCGTCGCCCTGATCGCCGTGGTGGCGCTGTGGTGGACCCGCCGCCGGCCGCGCGTCGACCGGGTCGCTCTGGCCGGTCCTCGCCGTCGCGCTCGCCAACTGGGTGCTCGCCGCCTTCAACGCTTTCGCCGGGCGCGAGCCCACCTCCAGCCGCTACCAGTACGCGGGCGCGATCTTCGTCCTACTCGATCCTCGCCTGCCTCTTCGTCGGTGCCGGCCGAGCCGCAACTGGCTGATCGCCGGCGCGGTGGCGACGGCGCTGGCGATCGGCCCCAACATCGTCGTCCTGCACGAAGCGAGCAAGCTCTACAAGCGCGAAACGGTGGTCAGCCGCTCTGACACGGCGGCCCTCGAAATCGCTTCCCGAGACGGTCGAACCGGGCTTTCAGCTGAACCCGAAGACGCCGGCGGTAACGGGTCCTTGGTCAACATCTTCGCCGGCCCCTATCTGGAAGCGGTCTCCGAAGGCGCGGCTCGCCCGCCTACTCGCTCGCCGAACTCGAAGCGGCGCCGCCGGAAGGTCGCCACCAGGCCGACATCGTCCTTTATTACGCCCTGCCGATCACGAGCCGAGACACGAATACGCGAAGTACGACGCCACCGGTGGCAAGGACTGCGCGGCGGCGGGCGATGCGGGCGCCGAAGAAGTGCCGTCGGCCCGGGCGAAGCGCGGATCGAAGTCGCGCCCGGGGCGGAAGCGTCGATCTGCGATGCGGCGCTTCGCCAGCCCGGGCGAATTCCCGGTCACCTGCCGGACGCCCCGGGCGAATCGACCACGGTGCTGGAATCCCGCGCGACAACGCTCCAACCCCTGGTACGTCCACGTCGGCGCGGGCCAGACGGTCCGCGTCTGCCGCTAGGGCCCGCTACAGGTCCTTGGCGATCCGCGGCGCTTCGCGGTTGAAGATCCAGACGCCGAAGCCAGAGACGGCGAGCGAAGGATCAGGGCCGGGACAGGTGCAGACGAGCCGCCGCCGGCCGCCTGGAGGGCGCGTCGGGGCGCTCGGTTCGGCCAGGACCCAGACCCGCACCTGCTCGAAGATCACCGCCAGCGGGTTGACCACATCAAGGCTGTTCGCGGGTCGCTGCCGCGGCCGCTCAGTTGGTCATGGCTGAAGTGACCGGATAGAGGATCGGCGTCGCGTAGAAGAGGATCTGGGTGGCGACGGTCCAGATGATCGCCAGATCGCGGAAGCGCACGTAGATGACCGAGAGGCCCATCGCTACCGTCGCGGTGAGGACCGCAGAGGCGATGACCGCGAAGGGGAAGAGCAGCCAGGTCCAGGGGGTCGACGCCGAAGCCGAGCACGAAGAGCAGACCACGATCAGGTTGAGGCCGAGGTTGAAGGCGCGGTCACCACCGTCGCCAACGGTATCACCAGGCGGGGGAACTGGGTCTTGCGGACGATCCCCTCTGGGCGACCGAGGTCAGCGCGTTCGTCGTCGCTTCCTGGAAGAAGGTGAAGAGGACGATGCCCATCAGCAGCATCACCGGGTAGTGCTCGACTTCTTGCTGCCGGCGCGGAAGACGTTGGTGAAGACGAAGAGGAGGACGCCGAAGAGCGCGAGCGGCCGGATCAGCGACCAGAGGTAGCCGAGCACGGTGCCGAAGTAGACGCGGCGGAACTCGGTCACCGAGATCAGCCAGAGCAGATCGAAGAAGCGGCGGAAGCCGCCGCCGAGCGCCGTCGGCCCTTTGACCTCGCGGAGCGGCTTCGCGGTCGGCTCGGTGACCGGGACGGGCGTCGCGCTCATCGTGGCCTCGGCACGGTCAGGACCTCGGATTCGATCGGCAGGGTGACGATGCCGCCGCGGTGTGGGTCACCGCCGAAGACGACGAAGTTGAAGGCCTCGTGGACGTAGAGCGCGACGCC
>CAWBRE010000018.1:0-26120 GCA_963791095.1 uncultured Solirubrobacterales bacterium | reverse complement strand
CGCCGCGCGCCACCCGGAAGCCGGTGATCACCTCGTCGAAGATCAGCTGCGTCCCCGCCGCGCGGGTCGCCTCGCGGAGGAACTCGAGGAAGCCGTCGTCGGCCGGGACGACGCCCATGTTCGCCGCCACCGGCTCGGCCAGGAGCGCCGCGACCTCGTGCTCGGCGAGCGCCTTCTCGACCGCCTCGCGGTCGTTCCACGGCACCACCACGGTCAGCGCCGCCATCGCCGGCGGCACCCCGGGGCTGCCGGGCACCGACAGCGTCGCCATCCCCGAGCCGCCCTCGGCGAGCAGCCCGTCGGAGTGGCCGTGGTAGGCGCCCGCGAACTTGACGATGACCTCGCGCCCGGTGATCGCCCGCGCCAGGCGCACCGCGCTCATCGCCGCCTCGGTGCCGGAGCTGGTCATCCGCACCATCTCCACCGAGGGGAACCGGTCGACGACCTGTTCGGCGAGCTGCACCTCGACCGCCGTCGCCGCCCCGTAGGAGGTGCCGCGCTTGGCCGCCTCGATCACCGCGGAGACCACCGCCGGGTCGGCGTGGCCGAGGATCAGCGGGCCCCAGGAGCAGACCCAGTCGATGTAGCGGTTGCCCTCGACGTCGACCAGTTCGGCGCCTTCGCCGCGCTCGATGAAGATCGGCTCGCGACCGATCTGGCGCATCGCCCGGACCGGTGAGTTCACCCCGCCCGGCAGCACCGCCCGGGCGCGGTCGTAGACGCTCATGCGTGGGTCGACTTGGCGGGCACTCTAAGAGTGCGCCGCTTCCCATTCGGCGTAGTCCGGCGTGAAGTACTTCAGGCGGATCTTCTTGTACTCGGTCGACGAGTAGAGGGTGGAGCGGTCGTCGGGGCCCATGTCGCATTTGTCGGCGATCGAGTCGAGCACCGCGTCGCACTCCTCCTTCGAGCGCCCGTGGGCCATCGTGAAGACGCTGTAGGGCCAGTCGTCGTAGGTCGGCCGCTGGTAGCAGTGGCTGATCCCGCGGGTCGCCGCCATGATCCCGCCGACCTCGAGGATCTGGTCCTCGGGGACCTTCCAGACGCCCATCCCGTTGGCGGAGAAGCCGGCGCGGCGGTGGTAGAGGATCGCCGCGACGCGGCGGAGGATCTTGCGGTCGACCATCCCGCCGAGGTGCTCGAGCAGCTCGTCGGTGGTCATGCCCACCTCGGCCGCCGCCTCGTCGTAGGGACGCTCGACCGCTTTCATCGGGCCCTGCAGCGCCTTGATCACCGCTTCGTCGGTGGCGTCGTAGGGCTGCGCCTCGAGCTCGCGAGGCGGCGCCGCCTCGACCGCGGCGGCGAGTGCGTCGGTGTCGCCCTCCATCTCCAGGTTCATGTTGATCTTGAACAGGACCAGGGTCGGCAGTTCGCGCATCGACTCGGCGCCGGTCTCTTCCATCAGCGCCTCGATCTGGCCCTTCAGCCCCATCTTCGAGTCAGGCGGCGTGGCGATCGTGAACCAGAGGTTGAAGTCGTGGGTGCGCAGGTAGTTGTGCGAGACGCCGGGGTGGGCGTTGACCATGCGGGCCGCCCGCTGCGGGTTGTCGGAGTCGACTTTGGCGGCGACCAGCATCGATTCGTAGCCGAGCGCCCGGGTGTCGAAGATCGGCGTGATCTCGCGGATGATCCGGCCGTCGAGCAGCCGCTGGGTGCGGCCGAGGACGTCGCTCAACTCGAGGTCGGCCTCACCGGCGACCACGGCGAACGGTTCCGGGTCGAGCGGGAACCTCGACTGCAGCAGGTTCATCAGCCGCTTGTCGGTCTCGTCGAGCGGGATCGCCGAGCCGTCCTTGCGCGAGCGCGCCTTCGACTGGGGTGCTTTCCCTGATGGATTGCTGACGTCGTCGCTGACGTCTTTACTGAAGCCAACCTGCGGCCTCCTTCGCGTAGTAGGTGATGATCGCGTCGGCGCCGGCGCGGCGGATCCCGGTCAGCGTCTCGAGGACGGCCTGGCGCTCGTCCAGCCAACCGTTCAGGGCGGCAGCCTTCAGCGCCGAGTACTCGCCGGAGACATGGTAGGCGGCGACGGGGGCCCCGGTCGCGTCCTTGACCCGGCGGATGATGTCCATGTAAGGGGTGGCGGGCTTGACCATCAGCATGTCGGCGCCCTCTTCGAGGTCGAGCTCGGCCTCGCGCACCGCTTCGGCGCCGTTGGACGGATCCATCTGGTACCCGCGCCGGTCGCCGAATCCCGGGGTCGACTCGGCCGCGTCGCGGAACGGCCCGTAGAAGGCCGAGGCGTACTTGGCGCTGTAGGCGATGATCGGCACGTCGGCGTGGCCCTCCTCGTCGAGCTGGTAGCGGATCGCCCCGATCCGGCCGTCCATCATGTCGCTCGGCGCGACCGCGTCGGCGCCCGCCTCGGCGTGCGAGATCGCGGTTTTCGCGAGCAGCTCGACGCTGAGGTCGTTCTGGATCTTGCCGTCGGCGTCGGGGATGCCGCAGTGGCCGTGCGAGGTGTACTCGCAGAGGCAGACGTCGGTGATCACGGTGAGGTCCGGGTGCGCGTCCTTCAGCGCCCGCACCGCCATCTGGATGATCCCCTCGTCGTCGTAGGCGCCGGTGCCGTACTCGTCCTTGCTGGCGGGGATGCCGAAGAGCAGCATCGACGCGATCCCGGCCGCGTGCACCTCGCCGGCGTGCTCGACCAGGTTGGAGATCGAGTAGCGCTCGATCCCGGGCATCGAGGGGATCTCCTCGCGGATGTCCTCCCCGGCGGTGACGAAGGCGGGCATGATCAGGTGGGCCGGGGACAGCTCGGTCTCGCGGACCAGAGAGCGGAAGGTGTCGGTGCTGCGGAGCCGGCGCATGCGGGTGGAGGGGAAGGGCATCCCCTCAAGTCTAGATAGGTAGCTAGGCTCGCCGGCGATGGAGGCTCGGGAGCTGGTCAAGCGCTACGGGGAGCGGGAGGCATTGCGGGGGGTCAGCTTCGCCGCCGATCCGGGCGAGCTGGTGGCGATCATCGGGCCCAACGGGGCCGGCAAGACGACCCTCCTCTCGATCCTCGCCGGGATCGTCGACCCCGACGGCGGCGAGCTGATCGTCGGCTCCGGCGCGGTCGGCTGGGTGCCCCAGCAGGCGGCGCTCTACCGGCGGCTGACCGTGGAGGAGAACCTGCTGCTGTTCGCGCGGCTGGAGAAGCACGAGGACCCGCGCGCCTCGGTCGCGGAGATGCTCGAGCTGACCGGCCTCGGTGAGCGCCGGGACGAGATCGTCGCCCGCCTCTCCGGCGGCAACCAGCAGCGGATCAACATCGCGATCGGCCTGCTCTCGCGGCCGAGCGTGCTGCTGCTCGACGAGCCGAGCGTCGGCCTCGACCCGCGCCAGCGGGCGCGGGTCTGGGAGTTCGTCTCCGGCCTCGCCGGGCGGGGGACGACGGTGATCTTCTCCACCCACGACATCCAGGAGGCGGAGCGCTACGGCGGCCGGCTGCTGGTGCTGGCCGACGGCGAGGCGCTCTTCGACGGCTCCCCGGACGAGCTGCGGGCGACCGTCCGCCAGGAGTCCGACGCGGCCGGCGCCGCGGCCGCCGACCGCGACTTCGAGACCGCCTTCGTCGCCTACCTCCACCACCGGGGGCACTGAGCGATGCGCTGGCTGCTGCTCAAGGACCTGCAGATCCTCCGCCGCTCGCCGCTGCAGGCGGTGCTCCTGGTCGTCTACCCGGTGCTGATCGCGATCCTGGTCGGGCTCGCCGTCTCCCGCGGGCCGGAAAAGCCCAAGGTCGCCTTCCTCAACGAAGTGCCGCAGAACGCCCGAATCAGCCTCAGCGGCCAGAAGCTCCCCTCCGCCAACGTCCAGGCCCGGATCTGCGAAAAAGTCGAGTGCGTCCAGGTTCACTCTCACGCGGAAGCGCAGCGGAAGGTCGAATCGGGCGACGTCCTCGCGGCGCTGATCCTGCCCGAAGACCTGATCAACAAGATCAACTCGCTCGCCACCCTCTCCCCCGGCACGCCGAAGGTTGAAGTGCTGGTCAACGAATCGAACCCGCTGAAGTCGAGCGGCGTCGACGACAAGATCACCGCGCTGCTCGCCCAGGCCAACCTGGCGATCGCGAAGCGGATCGCGGTCGAAGGCAGCAAGTACCTGAACCTGGTGATCAAGGGCGGCGACCTGCCGGTCCTCGCCGGGGCGATCCACATCCTCGGGCTCGAAACGAGCGCCCACATCCTCGAAGCGATCGAACCGGCGCTGCCGCGCGGGCCGCTGCGGGTGGCGCTCTCCCAGGTGATCGAATTCGCCAACCAGGCGGGTGAAAACCTCGACATCGCCGGGCCGCTGATCGCGCGGCTGGCGCAGCCGATCGAAGTCCACAAGGTCGCCGTCGGAGGCTCCTCGCCGCCGCTGGAAACCTTCGCGATCGCGATCGCCGCGACCCTCACCCTGGCCTTCGTCACCGTGCTCCTGGTGGCGGGATCGCTGGCGCTGGAGCGGGAGGAGAACGCCTTCCCGCGGCTCACCCGCGGGCTCGTCTCGAGCGAGGCGCTGCTCGGCGAGAAGGTCCTGCTCGGGGTCGCCGTCGGCCTCGTCGTCACCGTCCTGATGCTGGCCGGGCTGCAGATCTTCGTGCCGCTCGAATGGGGCCGCATCGGCCTCTGGCTGGCCGCGATCCTGGTCGGCGCCGGCGCGCTGGCGGCCTCCGGGGCGGCGCTCGGCGCGGCGGCGCGCGAGGTCCGCGCGGTGTCCCTGCTCGCCTTCATGGTCACCCTGCCGGTCGCCTTCCTCTCGCTGGTCCCGGCGGGCACGGTCGGGGCCGGGCTCTACGACGTGATCAAGGTCGTCACCGCGCTCTTCCCGTTCAAGCCGGCGCTGGAAGCGATGACCGCGGCGCTCGAAGCCGGCAACGGCAGCCTCGGCGGCCCGCTGCTCCACCTGGCGATCCTGATCGTCGCCTACGGCCTGATCGCCCGCCTCGCCCTGCGCCGCTTCGCCCGCGTCTAGCCGACGCTCCGCCGCCGGCGATGTTGATGGGCCGAAAAGTCCTCTATGTCAGGACTTTTCGGCCCGTCAACCGCGGAGTTCGGGGAGCGGGGAGACGCCACCGTGTTCCACGTGGTGGAGGATGAACTCGCGCAGGGTCAGCTCGGGATGGAGCGCGGCGCGGACGCGGTCGATCATCGCCGGCGTCGTCAGCTCCGGGAAGGCTCGGTCGCGGGCCGGGATCGCCGCGAGGGCGACCGGCGAGCCGTCGAGGAGGACGGGGCCGTGGATGCTGATGAAGGCGTCGATCTCGACGGGCCCCTCTCCCCCGATCTCGAGCTCGGCGGTGAAGTCGGCCAGCTGCTCGAGCCGGTAGTTGCGCCCCTCGGTCGCGGCCAGGGCGGCGAGCTGCTCGTCGTCGGGGAAAACGAGGTGGACGCTCGCCACCGTGCCGGGGCTGGCGACGACCGCGGCCGGGACTGCCCCGTAGCGGGTGACGTGCGCGGAGTAGACGACGTCCCAACCGCTGAGCGAGACGCGCAGCACCGGGATCGGACGGGGCTCGAGGTGGGCAAGCTTGCGGGTCAAGGCCTCCGGCGAAGCGTTCGCCCCGTAGGCGAGCAGGGCGCGGCGGCCCTCGATCTCGATCTCCTGCGGCGGCACCGGCAGGGTCCGGTCGCCGAGCTGGACGAACGAGCCCTTCGGCGGGTCGTAGGGATAGGCGAGCGCCCTGCGCACCAACTCGTCCGTATCCGGTCGCGCCTCCATCGCCTCACCCTCGCACAGCGGACGAGCGCACCGACTAGGCTCGCCGCCATGCGGCTGCTCTTCATCGGCGACGTGGTCGGCGGGCCCGGCCGGCGCGGGCTGCGCGAGACGATGCCCTCGCTGCGCGAGGAGTACGCGCCCGACCTGATCGTCGTCAACGGCGAGAACTCGGCGGGCGGGATGGGGATCACCGAGCGGACCGCCAACGACATCTTCGACACCGGCGCCGGCGTGATCACGACCGGCAACCACGTCTACCGACACCGCGACGCCTACCCCTACCTCGAACGCGCCGACCGCGTGATCCGCCCGGCCAACTACCCGAGCGGCAACCCCGGCCGCGGCCACACCCTGGTCGAGGCGGGCGGAATGCGGATCGCGGTGATCAACCTCAGCGGCGGGGTCGGGCTGAAAGTGGCGCGCTCCCCCTTCGACGCGGTCGACGCGATCCTCGAACGCTCGGACGCCGACGCGGCGATCGTCGACTTCCACGCCGAGGTGACCAGCGAGAAGGTGGCGATGGGCTGGCACCTCGACGGCCGCGCCGCCGCCGTGCTCGGCACCCACACCCACGTCCCCACCGCCGACGCCCGGGTGCTGCCGAAGGGGACCGCGTTCATCTCCGACGTCGGTATGACCGGGTCGCGGGAGAGCATCCTCGGGGTGCGGATCGAGGACGCGCTCGGGGCCCTGGTGACGCAGATGCCGACCCGCTTCGAGACCGCCGATAAGGACGTCTGGGTGATGGGCGCGGTGGTCGACGTCAACCAGTCGGGACTGGCGGACTCGATAGTTCCGGTGATGGTTCCGGCTCCCGCCGCCGCCTGATCCGGCGGACGATGCCGGGCACCTCCTCGGGTCCGGGCTCCTCGCTCGGCTCGAGCAGGGCGAGCGCGATCAGCAGCAGCGGGAAGAACCAGACGATGTAGAGGTAGAACCAGTGGTGCAGGGTGAGCTGCACGCCCAGCATCAACGCCGCCGAGAGCGCCGCCACCTGGAGCAGGGACTTCCTGCGCGGGACGAAGGCGAGGGCGATCGCGAGGACGCCGGTGGCGGCGAGGATCGCAACCCGCAGCGGCTCCAGCGATTCGTCCTGGCCCCAGATCGAGAACGGCGAGCTGCGGCCGGCCTGGGCGGCGATCGTGCGTTCGTAGAAGGTGTGGAAGCCGGGGTTGATCAGCGGCCAGGTGACCGCGGCGGCCGTGACCACCGCGAACCCACCCGCGAAGAGCGCCAGCTTGCGCGGCTTCCAGCCTTCGTAGGTGAGCAGCATCGGCGCGAGGATCAGCGGGGTGAACTTCGCCCACGTCGCCAGGGACAGCGTCACGCTGCGCCATAAGGGCTTCGCGAGCAGGACCAGCGTCGCCACCAATAAGGCGGCGATCAGGGAGTCGTTGGAATCCGACTCCAATACGTAGGCGGTGTAGGGGAAGGCGGCCCAGCCGAAGGCGAGGATCGCGCCGAGCCTCCTCCCCGTCGGTCCCGGTCGGATCCGCATGCCGAGCACGATCAGCAGGAGGAAGGTGACGATGTCGAAGGTGACCGAGGCGCCGTGGGCCGCGGGCAGGTCGTCCCATTCGCCGGTGTAGGGCCAGATCACCTCGAAGGGCACGTAGGCGGCGTAGTTGACCGGCCCGTAGGTGTCGCCGGAGTGGATGTCCTGCGGCCAGTCACCGTAGAGCTGCTCGCCGTGGATGATCCGGTGGGCGCCGGTGACGCCCGCGTAGCCGACGTCGATCGCCCCCGCGTCGGCCATGTTCAGCCCGACCCGGAAGCCCATCAGGAAGAGCGCCGCGATCAGCAGCCACATCGTCGGCCAGACCGGCCGCAGGCCGGCGCCGCGGCCGCGGAACCCGATCCAGAGGCAGCGCCCCAACAGGTAGACCAGCACCGGGTAGGCGAGCGGCACCGACACCCCGATGTCCCCCCGGTTGAAGAAGAAGTGCGAGACGCCGAAGCCCAGCAGCACCAGCAGGTCGAGGTTGGCGATCCGCCGCCAGCGCCGCCAGTCGAACAGGCCGACGAGGAAGAAGAGGCAGAGCGGCAGCCAGATGAAGGGCGAGTTCAGCGAGTGGGCGAACTCGCCGGAGTAGCCGCGGGCCATTTCCCAGGCCACCTGATAGCCGGTCCAGGACTCTTCCACTTCGCCCGTTTCCGGGTCGACCATCACCAGCGCGTACTCGTGGTCGTCTTCGAAGAAGCCGACTTCCCACTTTTCGTTCTTGTAGGTCGGGCTTGGCAGGAGGTGCGGGTGCTCCTTGCTCTCCTTGAGGAAGTTCGGGTCCTTTTCGGCGATCTCCTGCGCTTCGGACTGGTCGATCTTCGGCGGCTTCGGCTCCCCTTCGCCCGCCGCGCCCGCGCTCGCCGGGGCGAGCAGCGCCAGGGCCAGGACGAGGACGAGGAGCAGCCCCCGGCGCGCGGTCACTCGCCGCCCAGGCCGAAGTGCGCGCGGATCGCGGGAGCGACGTCGCGCAGGGTCCACTGCTCGCGCTCGGCCGCCGACTCCGGCCCGCAGCCGACGAAGAGCAGCGGCCCGAGGCTGTCGCCCGCGTGGAGCGCCCCGTGGCTGCCGCCGCCCGCGTGGGTGACGCCGCCCCAGTCGACCGCCTCGTAGCCGTCGGCGAGCGAGAGCACGAAGTCCCCCGAGTGCGGCGCGGTCAGCGCCGACCAGACCCGCTGCAGGGGATCGGGGTAGGTCTCGCTGCGCAGCTTGCCGTCCTCGACCGTCGCCTCCAGCACGCCGAGGTCGCCGTCGATCTCCCAGCGCCCGCCGCGCAGGTCGGTGACGTCGGTGCCGGGCCGGAAGCGAATCCGGGCGCCTCCCCGCTCGACCGTCGCCCACTCGTCGCCCGAGGCAGGCATCCCCGGCTCGGGCCGGTAGAGCGGCGCGCCCGCCGCGTCGAGCAGCCGGCAGACCAGGTCGACGCCCTCGATCTCGGCCAGCCTCTCCCCCACCGCGGTCGGGTCGGCGCGCTCGCCTTCCCCCGGCAGCAGGTAGACATGGGCGGCGCGGCCGGTCGGGCTGACCGCCAGCTGGGCCAGCTCCGGTTTCTCCTCCGAGGGCTGCAGCACCGACCACTCGGCGCCGAGGATGTCGGCCAGCGGCAGGCCGCGGCGGACGTCGGTCTGGGCGTGATCGGCGACCAGGATCACGGCGTGCTCGGCGAGGAAGGGGTCGATGCCGCCCGCCTCATCGATCAGCGTGGCGAAGCATTCGTCGGCCTTGGCGATCGACTCGAGCGAGGCCTCGGGGCCGTGCCGGTGCGAGTAGTTGTCGTTGTCGGGCAGCGAGAGGAGGAGGAAGTCGAAGCCGTCCTCCTTCATCAGCTCGACCGCGCAGCAGGCGGCGTAGGGATCGCGGACGCCGGGGATCGAGGTCGACTTGCAGGGGACCTCCTGGCTCGCGTAGAGGTCGCCGTAGAAGAGCTCCTTCGGGCCCCAGGTGTGGTGGCGGAACTTCAACCGGGTCGCGTCCACGGCCATCCGCAGCAGTCCGTCGAGCGAGACCTCATGGCGGTGCCGGCCGCGGTAGATCAGGTACGGCGTGCAGGCGGTCCGCGCCCCGGCGTCGTCGAGCTCCTCGAAGACCGTCTCGATCTCGGGCGAGAGGTGGGCGAGGTTCATGTTGTAGACGAGGTCGTAGAGCGCCCGGAAGACGCCGAAGGCGCGGGTCGCCTCGAGCGAGGAGCCGTACTCGACGTAGCGCCGCTCGAGCCGGTGGTACCAGTTCATGCCGCTGATCCAGTGCTGGTCGGCGCCGACGCCGGTGACCATCTCCGAGCAGGCGACCGGGGTCACCGAGGGGAAGCTGGAGACGCAGTCCTCGATCAGCACGCCGCGCTCGACCAACGCACCGAAGCTCGGCGCGCGCCCTTCGTCGATCGCGCGGCGCAGCATGTCGGTGCGCAGCGAGTCGACGTAGGTGAGGATCAGCTTCTTGCGGCGTGCGCCGGGCATCGCTAGGAGGTGATGATCGCGGACGGCGGCCGCGGCCGTGATCGCGGACGGTTAACGGAGGACGCGGAGCCCGGCGTGTTTGCGCTGCGCCCGCCGACGGCGGCTGATGCCGAGCCAGATCAGGGCGATCACGACGAGGATGATCAGCCAGGAGAAGACGAGGGCGATCGCCAGCACCACCAGCGCCGCCAGGGCGACGATGAAGCCGAGCGCCCCGCCTCCCGCGCCCTCCCGGCGGGAGGCGCCGAAGACGACGTCGGAGATCACCAGGCAGGCGCCGGCGCCACCGATCGCGGCGACCACAGCGCCGAGCGCCCCGTCGACCAGGAAGCCGGCGACGAGGCCGACGATCGCGGCGAGGAGCACCATGCGCCCGCGGGCGCCGCCCTGCGTGCCGGTGGTGCCGGCGAGCATGCCGATCGCGAGTCCGATGCCGAGGTCGGTAAGAAATTGCACGGCCGGAAACCTAACCGTCTGGGCACCCCGGCGCCAATCCGCCACACTTGAGTCGATGACGGAGGTCCCACAACCGCCGCACAAACGTCGAGCCCACACCTCGACCCGCGACCTCGAGCGCTACGCCGGCCTCTTCGCCGAGCGGACCACGGTGATGCGCTCCTCGGCGATGCGCGACCTGATGGCGGTGACCGCGCGGCCGGAAGTGATCTCGCTCGCCGGCGGGCTGCCCGACACCTCGACCTTCCCGCCGGAGACCCTCGCCGCGCAGATGAGCAAGGTAGCCGCCGAGTCCGCGGCCGCGGCGCTCCAGTACGGGCCGACCGAGGGCTTCGAGGAGACCAAAGACTGCATCGTCGAGGTGATGGCGGCCGAGGGGATGCTGCCCGACCCCGATGACATCGTCGTCACCACCGGCGGCCAGCAGGCGATCGACCTGGTGACCAAGACGCTGGTCGATCCCGGCGACGTGGTGATCTGCGAGGCGCCGACCTACCCCGGCGCGGTGCCGGTCTTCTGCAGCTACCAGGCCGACGTGCGCCAGATCGAGATGGACGGCGACGGGATGCGGATCGACCTGCTCGAAGAGCTGCTCGCCGAGCTGCGGGCCGAGGGCCGGCGGCCGAAGTTCATCTACACGGTGCCGACCTTCCAGAACCCGGGCGGGGTGACACTCTCGCTAGAGCGGCGCGCGCGACTGGTCGAACTGGCGCAGGAGTTCGAGCTGCTGGTGGTCGAGGACAACCCCTACGGGATGCTCCGCTACGGCGGTGAGGCGCTGCCGCCGCTCTACCAGCTCGACGGCGGCGACTTCGTCATCTACCTCGGGACCTTCTCGAAGATTCTCTCCCCCGGGATCCGGCTCGGCTGGGTCGTGGCGCCGCCGCCGGTGCTGGAGAAAGTGGTGCTCGGCAAGGGCGCGGCCGACCTCTGCACCTCGACCCTGACCCAGTTCTTCGTCCGCCAGTACTTCTCCGAAGGCGGCTGGAAGAGCTACGTCGAAGACCTGACCGACCTCTACCGGGGCCGGCGCGACACGATGCTGGCGGCGCTCACCGAGCATTTCCCCGCCGCCGCGACCTGGACCGAGCCGGAAGGCGGCCTCTTCATCTGGGCGACGCTGCCGGAGTACATCGACACCGAAGACCTGCTGGCCAAGGCGCTGCGTTCCGACGTCGCCTTCGTGCCCGGCGCGGCGGCCTACGTCGACGGGCGGGGGAAGAACTCGATGCGGCTGAACTTCAGCGGCGTCAACGACGCCGAAATCCGCGAGGGGATCATGAGGATCGGCCGCGTGATCAAAGAACAGGTCGACCTCTACGAGACGCTCGCGCCGTCGCCCCCCGCGGCCCAAGCCTCGCCCGGCACGCCCGGAGGCGAAGCGGAGGACGTGCCGGTTGACGAGGACGCAAGCAACGTCTTCCCCCTGCGCAAGGCCGGGGGCGCGAACGCGTGAAGGTTGCCGTCCTCAAAGGAGGCCGCTCCCTGGAGCGCGGGGTCTCGCTCCGCTCCGCCGCCCGGGTCGAGGACGCGCTCGAACGCCTCGGCCACGAAGTCGTCCCGATCGACGTCGGCTCCGACCTGGTCAAACGCCTACGCGCGGAGACGCCCGAGGTCGCCTTCGTCGCCATGCACGGGGTCGGTGGCGAGGACGGCACCGCACAGGAGCTGCTCGAGATCCTCGGCATCCCCTTCACCGGTCCCGACGCCGCCGCCTGCGCCCGCTGCATCGACAAGGTGCTGGCGAAGGCGGCGATGCGCGGCGCCGGCATCCCCACGCCCGACTCCTTCGCCTTCACCCAGACCGCCTTCCGCGAGCTCGGCGCCGCCGACGCCCTCGCCGACCTCGAGGGCACCCTCGGCTTCCCCCTCGTGGTCAAGCCGAGCCGCGGCGGCTCCTCGCTGGGGATCAAGTTCGCCGCCGCTCCCGCCGAGGTGCCCAGCGCCCTTGTCGCCGCCTTCTCCTACGACGACCGGGTGATGCTGGAGCGCTTCGTCGAGGGGCGCGAGCTGGCGGTCAGCGTCCTCGGCACCGAGCCGCTGCCGATCGTCGAAGCGATCCCGGACGGCGGCGACCGCTACGACTTCGAGGCCCGCTACGAGATCGGCCGCACCCGCTTCGTCTGCCCCGCCGACCTCTCCCCCACCGAGCGTGCCGCAGTCACCGACGCCGCCCTCGCCACCTGCCGCGCCCTCGGCTGCGAGGGCTTCGCCCGCGTCGACCTGATCCTCGCC
The DNA here is from genome assembly GCA_963791095.1 of uncultured Solirubrobacterales bacterium. Taxonomy (GTDB): domain Bacteria; phylum Actinomycetota; class Thermoleophilia; order Solirubrobacterales; family 70-9; genus VAYN01. Next base: position 13,781 of record CAWBRE010000018.1, on the reverse strand, counting down.
GCCGACGGCCCCTGGGTCCTCGAGGCCAACGCGATCCCCGGCCTCACCGACACCAGCCTCCTCCCCCAGGCCGCCGAGGCGGCGGGGATGAGCTTCGAGGATCTGGTGACGCGGATCCTGGATATGGCCCTGGCGCCCAGCGCCGCCTGATCCTCGGCTCAGAACGGAGTCGCTACTCCGTTTAACGACCGGTTCAGGAATCGCCCGAGGCGAAATCCTCGGGCGTGACTTCGTCGAGGAAGTCTTTGAATTTGTCGACGACTTCCTCGGTGTCCTCGACCTCGTGCTCGAACTCGATCGCCGACTCCTCGATGACCTCCTCGGCGGCGAAGATCGGGGCGGCCACGCGGACCGCCAGGGCGAGGGCGTCGGAGGGGCGCGAGTCGATCTCGATCTCCGAGCCGCCGACCGAGACCGTGATCGAGGCGTAGAAGGTGTTGTCGCGCAGTTCGGTGACCGCCACCCGCTCGCATTTCGCATCGAGGTTCTCGAGCATGTCGGAGAGCAGGTCGTGGGTCATCGGCCGCGGCGTCGAGGCGCCCTGCAGCTTCATCAGGATCGCCGCCGCCTCCGGGTGCCCGATCCAGATCGGCAGGAACCGATTGCCGTCGACGGTCTTCAACAAGACGATCGGCTGCTTGCCGACCATGTCGAAACTGACGCCGTAAATTTGCATTTGCTGCAAGAGAACTCCAAGCCCGCGGTTTCGCCGGATTATAGGAGGGCTCCTCGCTGGCTAATTCAGTCGCGATCTTGCGTCTGCGCGCAATCGGTGCAGCCGCTTCGCGTCTAGATACTCGCCGTCTCGCTGATCAACGGCGTAGACAGCTCCTGGCCCCATAACGATGGTCCCGGCCCAGACGAGAACGTGCCACCACTCGAACCCCGTGGTTAGAACACCGACGCTTATTCCCAGCAGTAAAAGGAAGGGAAATCCAGCGGCCCGGTCGAGCCACTTGCGCCTTGACTCGCTTCTTGAAAATTCGCCGAGAAGAGTGTCTGCGTTATCGACTTCTCCGATCCTCTTCCGGGAGACGAACCGTTCGAAACGAGCGAGAAGCTCGACATCCTCAAAGCGAACTAGATCGACGATCTCGCCTTGAATCGCAGACGGCAGGTTCGATTGGCCTAGTTCTTTGTGGAGAGCTTCGACGCTCCGGTCACGCCACCAATAGGACGGACCCCCATCGTCATTTACATACTTGCTCGCAAGATCCTCGTCCCCGTACGAACGATCGGGAGCGGACGACAACTTGACGATCATTAGCTGGCAAATCGGCAGGTAAGGAAGGATCTTGATGGGGAACGGACTCGCATTAAACAGCTGGAGAGGAAGAAATCCATTCCACCCCGGGTTAATGAAGTCAGCGGTGCAGTGGATCGAGAGGCCTAGGCGCGCATAGCTACTCCGCCCCTCGACCTTCCCTGCATATTCGGGGGGGATCCGGAAACGCTCGTAGATACGCGTCATAACGACCTGGCCCGGCCAGATCGTCACGGACTCACCATCGTGAAGCTCAACCTTTCGCCACTCGCGGCGGGGATCGAGCAGCTGCATATGAGATTTTCTTAGATCCACCGTCGGACCCCGGCGAAGGAGGCGCTTCAGCCAATGTCCGCGCCGCTTCCTCCAGAACACATTCGAAAGGCGTAAGTCGACTGAACAGGGTTGAACTTGCTCGTCAGCGTTGAAGAGATGGTTTGGGTGGTTCCCCTCAAAGCTCAGTTCTGGAAGCAGGTCCCGGATATCACGGTCCGACAGATACACCGGTCAGCTGGCCACAAATCGGATGTCTCGTAAGGCAAAGGAGCGCTCTGCGCACTTGTCTACATCGATTGCGTCGAGGAGCCACTGCGGCTCGGGGTGCCAATCCGTCGACCCAAACCAGACCCTCTGGGGAAGGATGCTGCGCTCGGCCGTCTCTCCGCGGTAATTGGTGTAGGAGATCTCGAGAATTCTGGTGTCGTCGACGCTGGAGTCGAGATGGATGTTCGCCATCAAATCGGGCATCAGTTCCTCCAAGGATTTGGGCGAGGGTGGTTCTCCCCCTATATTCAAAAAGTGAATGTAGATGGATAGTCGGACGACTCAGGTACTGCGGTCACTCGATCCGGTATCGGCAGATATCTTGGCCGCGCTGTGCGGCCAGTCTTTGCCCGAGAAGCGCTTGGTGGAACAGCTTCCGGATATCCCTCAACCCACTCTGCATAAGAAATTGGGCCGACTGGCGGAGGCCGATCTCATCAAGCGTCCGGCAGGTTCGCGGGGCCAGCCGTGGGAGGTACGGGCCGCCGGCGAGACGAAAGCCCTCCTAGACGCCCTGCTGGCCCTCTCAGACCGCCTCGACGAGCTAGGGAGATCTGAGCGCAGCCTGATGCGAAAGCAACTCCGAGGCGGCGCGGCGCAACACCTACGGTCCGTCAAGTAATGCGGCCGAGTGGGCGATCCTGGATTCGAACCAGGGACCTCGTCCTTATCAGAGACGCGCTCTAACCAACTGAGCTAATCGCCCGGGGACGGCGATGATAGCGACGGATCGTCGTCCAGATCACTTGCCCCGCCGGCGCAACTCGCGGGCGAGCTCATGGGCTTCGCGGAGGTCATCGAAGCGGAGCTCGACGACGATGCCGGTGCCGCGGCCTTTCACGCTGACCTCCCGCCCGAGCGCCGACTCGAGCGCGTCGCCCGCGTCATCGAAGGCGGCCCGCTGGTCGGGATCGATCGGAGCCTTCCTCGGTCGGGCCTTTGGCTGGCCGGCCAGCCGAACCCGGTTCTCGGTCTCGCGGACCGACCACCCCCCCGCCACGACCTCGCGCGCCAGGCGCCTGCGGACGTCGTTGCCGGCGGCCCCGAGGAGGGCGCGGCCGTGGCCCTCGCTGAGCTCGCCGGACTGCAGCAGGTCAAGGGCCTCGTCGGGCAGCTCGAGCAGCCGGATCAGGTTGGAGACGGCGGGGCGGCTGCGGCCGACGCGGCGGGCCAGCTCCTCTTTGGTCAGGCCGAGGTCCTCGACCAAGGCGGCGCAGGCTTTCGCCTCCTCGACCGGGTTCAGGTCCTCGCGCACCATGTTCTCGATCAGCGCCGCCTGCAGCCGCTCCGGTTCGGCCTGGTCGCGGACCACCGCCGGCACTTTCTCCAGGCCGGCCTGCTGGGCGGCGCGCCAGCGGCGCTCGCCGGCGACCAGCTCGAAGCTACCGTCGGGGAGGGGACGGACGAGGAGCGGCTGGACCACGCCGGTGGCCTCGATCGAGGTCGCCAGGGCGCCGAGGGCGTCAGGGTCGAAGGTGGTGCGCGGCTGGGACGGGTTCGGCTTGATCAGCGAGACCGGCAGCTCGAGCAGCTCCCCGGCAGCGGCGTCGGCCGGCGTCTCCGGGAGGATCGCGGCGAGTCCGCGGCCGAGCCCGGCCCGCCGTTTGGTCCCGCTAGCCACGGCCGGCGAGCTCCTTGGCCAGCTCGCGGTAGGCGACGGCGCCGCGTGAAGAGGGGGCGTGCTCGGTCACCGGCAGACCATAGCTAGGGGACTCGGCTACCCGGACGCTGCGCGGGATCACCGTGTCGAAGACCATCCCGGCGAACTGGTCGCGCAGCTCGGCCGCGACGTCCTGGGCCAACCTGGTGCGCTCGTCGTACATGGTTATGAGCAATCCCGACACCTCCAGCCGCGGGTTGAGCTGGCGTCGGATCAGGCCCAGCGTCTCGAGGAACTGGACGAGGCCCTCCAAGGCCAGGTACTCGGCCTGGACCGGGACTATGACGCGGTCGGCGGCGACCAGGGCGTTGACCGAGACCGGGCCGAGCGAGGGCGGGCAGTCGAGGAAGGTGCGGGCAAAGCGCTCGCGCACCGGGCCGAGCCGTTCGCGCAGGCGGATCTCCGAGTTGTCGACGCGCGGCAACTCGACCGCGGCGCCGGCCAGGTCGACGTTGGCGGGGACGAGCCAGAGGTTGTCGGGCCCGGCGGGGCGCGCCGCAGTGGCGACCTCGGTATCGCCGGTCAGGCAGTCATAAGAGGAGGGGTGCAGGTCACGGCCGCCACCCAGCGCGACCGTCGCATTGCACTGCGGATCGAGGTCGACGAGCAGCGTCTGCTCGCCTTCGGCGGCGGTACAGGAGGCGAGGTTGACGGCGCTCGTCGTCTTCCCTACGCCCCCCTTCTGGTTCGCGATCGCGTAGACGGTGCCCATCGGCGCCCAGACTAGATGAGCGGCTGCCCGCGAGGCGCGAGCACGGCGATCTGGCGCCGCGGGCCGAATTCTCGCCCCGCGCTGGGCGGCGGTCGGGTAGCCTGAGCGCGTGTCCGACCTGGCCGACTGGCCCGATTCGCCCGCCGAGCGCGCCCGTGAGCTGGTCGAGGGCGTCCTCGATGAGCTCGATCTCGACGGCGACGTGGAGATCGAGGAGGACGACGATCGCATCGTCGTCACTGTCGTCGGCGAGGACGACTACGGCCTCCTGATCGGCAAAAGGGGCCAGACGATAGACGCCCTGCAACTCCTCTGTTACCAAGCCGCCTTCCGCGGACTGCGCGACCGCAAACGCGTGATCGTCGACGCCGCGGGCTATCGCGGCAGGCGCAAAGAGACGCTCGAGAGCCGCGCCGACCGCGCCGCCGAGCAGGCGCTGACCAACAGCCGCGTGGTCGAGATGGATCCGATGAGCGCCCAGGAGCGCCGCGTCGTCCACGAACGGCTGAAAGGCCGCTCCGGGGTCGAGACCTACAGCGAGGGCGACGAGCCCCACCGCTGCGTGATCGTCGCACCGCTCGTCTCCGAGTGAGCCCAGACCCTTCCGCGGCCCTCTCCGACGCCCAGCGCCGGTCCTTGGAGACCGTGCTCGAACTGCTCGCGGCGGAGCGCGCCTCGGTCAGCAGCGTCACCGACCAGCGGGCCTGGAAAGTCCACGTCGAGGACAGCCTCACCGGGCTAGAGGTAAGCGAGCTGAGCCACGCCTCGCGGATCGCCGATCTTGGCTCTGGAGCTGGGTTTCCGGGCCTCGTCCTGGCGGTAGCGCTGCCCGAGGCAAGGGTCGACCTGATCGACTCGATCGGCAAAAAGACGGCCTTCATCGCCGCCGCGGCCGAGGCGGCGGGCATCCCCAACGCCTCCGCGATCACCGCGCGCTCCGAGGACCTCGCCAGCGAAGAGGCCGCGCGCGAGTCCTACGACGTGGTCACCGCGAGGGCAGTCGGCCGCCTCTCGACCCTCGCCGAGCTCGCCTCACCCTTGCTCCGCGAAGGCGGCGTCCTGGTCGCCTGGAAGGGCAAGCGTGACGAGGAGGAAGAGCAGCAGATGGCCCGCGCCGCTGAGCAGCTATCGATGCGCCCCGAGCAGATCCTCGACGTAGGTCACCGAGCCGGCTCCGAGCACCGACACCTCCACGTCATGCGCAAGTCCGGCCCAACGCCGGACGATTTGCCGCGCAGGCCGGGGATGGCCAAGAAGCGCCCGCGGGGCTAGGCGGAAGGGCCGGGTACGAGAGGTTCGGGCCTCCGCGAGAGGCCCGAACGCCTGCGGGCTTCGGCAGCCAGCGGCGTGCGGGCCGCTGAGTGGGCCCCCGCAAGCGCCTGTGAAGAGGGAGTCGGGGCACCCTCCGAACGCCCTGAACGAGGGGCCTAGAACGATCACGGCAAGGCCGGCGGCGACCCGCCCCGAGTAGAAGTGAGGAGGGTGCCCCGACTCCCTCCCCGGCAAGCCCAAAACAAAAGGGCCCCCGCAGGAGCCCTCTCTAACGCCGCCTCTTCTTTTTCTTCGGCGGTTTAGGCGGCGGTTTCGCCGCCCGTTTCTCCTCCACCGTCGCCACCACCGGCGCCGGGATGATCCGTTTGATCACCAGGCCCTGGCCGATCGTCCAGATGTTGGTGGTGATCCAGTAGACGATCAGCCCGGCAGGGAAGTTGAGCACGAAGGGAACGAAAATCAGCGGCAGGACGAACATCATCGTGCGCTGCGATTTGTCGGCCGTCACCGACATGAAGAAGCCGGAGAGCAGCTGGGTGCCGACGTAGAGGACCAGCAGCGTGATCAGTTCGGCGCCGTGCGCCGAGGCCGTCAGGTCGTTGACGAAGAGGAACGAGGCGTGGCCCGCGGTTTCGCAGCCGTTCGGGAGCCCGAGGTTGGAACAGATGTCTTTCGGGAGCTCGTGGCGCAGCGTGTAGAAGAGGGTGATGAAGACCGGGAGCTGCGCGATCAGCGGGATGCAGGACGCGAACGGGTTGACTTTGTTCTCTTTGTAGAAGCGCATCATTTCCTGCTGCATGCGCTGTTTGTCGTTTTTGTATTTCTCCTGGAGTTCCTTGATCTGCGGCTGCAGCGCCTGCATCGCGCGCATGCCTTTGAGCTGTTTGTAGGTCAGCGGGATCAGCAGGGCGCGGGTGCAGACCGTGATCGCGATGATCGACATGCCCCAGGAGAGGCCGACGTTGTCGTGGAAGAACTTGAGGACCGCGTTGGCGACGTCGATCAGCGGCTGCAGGATGTTTGCGTCGGGGACGAACATCAGGAGCGCGCCTCACCGTGGTAGTCGGCCGGGTGGATGTGGCCGAGGCCGCGCAGCGTGAAGCGGTCCGGCACCGGGTCGAAGCCGCCGTGGCTGAAGGGGTTGCAGCGCAGGACGCGCCAAGAGGCGAGGAGGAAGCCGCGGATCACGCCGAATCGCTCGACCGACTCGACCGCGTAGGCCGAGCAGGTGGGCTCGTACTTGCAGCGGCGCGGGCGGGAAGGGGAGATCCAGCGCTGGTAGGCGCGGACCGGGGCGAGTGCGATGCGTTTCACGTGGAACGCACCCTCAGTGGACTCGGCGGACCGTTTCACGTGGAACGCCCCCCGCCGAAGCTGGCGTCCATCGCCTCTTCGAGCGACTTGGTGACGCCAGCGGTCCCTTCCTTCTCGATCAGCCCGCCGATGTCGGCACGGGCGACGATTACAAAGTCATGTTTGTCCGGCAGGCGCTCCGAAAGCGACCAGAAGGCTTCACGCAGGGTCCGCTTGACCTTGTTGCGGTCAACAGCTCCACCAACCTTGCGGGACACCGACACGCCGAGCCTCACCTCTTCGCGCTCCTCGTCGCGGCGCGGAAACGAATAGAGGACGAGGTAGCGGGTCGCATGCGATGAGCCGTCGCGATAGACGCGGTCGAACTCGCCGCTGCGCGAGAGCCGACGGCGTTTCGACGGCATCTAAGGGGTGAGGCGCTTCCGACCTTTGCGCCGGCGACGCTGAAGGACGGCGCGGCCACCTCGGGTGGCCATGCGGGCGCGGAAGCCGTGGGTCTTTGCCCGCTTCCGCTTCTTGGGCTGGTAAGTGCGCTTCATTGCCGGCGGGAGTATAGGGACCCGGGAGAAATCTTTTCCCCGGCATTTGCGGTCGGTCAGGATCCCCCAGCAAATCGCGGCGCTATGGTCGCCGCCCCCAGTGCCTGACGACCCCTCCCAAACAGACCTCCACGCCCTCTGGCGAAACACCCAGGAAAGCCTTGAAGGATCGGTCCCCGAGTCGACCTTTCGCCTCTGGCTGGAGCCGCTGAAAGCAGTCGGCGCTGATGCCGACACCCTCTACCTGGAAGCACCGGAGGGGATCCGTGCCTGGGCCGAGCGCCGCTATTCCGGGCTGATCTCCCAGGCGCTCACAGCCACCGGGGCCGGCCTGACCCAAGTCAGCTTCGCCGCCCCGCGCGAGCCCGCCGAGACCACCTCGCGGGGCCCCGACCTGAACCCCAGCTACACCTTCGACCGCTTCGTCATCGGCCCCGGGAACCGGCTCGCCCACGGCGCCGCGCTGGCCGTCGCCGAGGCCCCCTCGGAGGCCTACAACCCGCTCTTCCTCCACGGCCCGCCCGGCCTCGGCAAGACCCACCTGCTGGCGGCGATCGCCAACTACCTCCACGACAACGCCCCCGGCCTCAGCGTCCGGTACACGACCGCCGAGTCGTTCACCAACGAGTTCGTCGGGGCGCTCAAATCGACCGGCGTCGACGGCTTCAAGGCCCGCTACCGCGACATCGACGTGCTGCTGATCGACGACGTCCAGTTCCTCGAGGGCAAGCCCGCCACCGAGGAGGAGTTCTTCCACACCTTCAACGCACTGCATGAGTCCGGCAGCCAGCTGGTCCTCTCGGCCGACCGCATCCCGAGCGAGCTCTCGACCCTCGCCTCGCGCCTCCGCGACCGCTTCGAGTGGGGCCTGACGGTGCCGGTCGAGCCGCCCAACCTGGCCACCCGCCTCACCGTCCTGCGCCACCTGGTCGAGGAGGCCGGGATCGAGATCGCCGACACCGGCGCCCTCCACGAGCTCGCCAACCGGATCGACGCCAACGTGCGCCAGCTGCACGGCGCCCTGACCCGGGTGGTCGCCCACGCCTCCCTGCTCGCCAAGCCACTCAGCTCGGAGCTGATCGCCGAGGTCATCCCGCGCTCGACCCGCTCCGCCCAGGCCGGCTCGGTCGAGGAGATCCAGCAGCAGGTGGCCGAACGCTTCGGCATCTCCCGCGCCGAGCTGATCGGCTCCGGCCGCAGCGCCACCCCGCTGCGCGCCCGCCAGGTGGCGATCTACCTGACCCGCGAGATGACCGACCTCTCGCTGCCGCAGATCGGCCGGCTCTTCGGCGGCCGCGATCACACCACCGTCATGAACAGCCTGCGGCGGGTCGAAGCCAGCCTCGGCGAGGACGAGGCGCTCGGTGTAAAAGTCGCCGAGTTGCGCACAGCCATCAACAACCCAGCCGCCGGTTAGCCACAGGCGCAGATCCGGCCCGCCGCCGCCGCTGCAAGAATCCCCGCCCGTCCACAGGCGCGTCCACAGGCCACATTCGGCCTTGCATCGCCGAATAGGCTTCGTCCCACGTTCTTTCCACAGGATCTAAACCAACTCCATAAGGCAATCTCTTTCTCTTGAAGCTCACGACCAAACGCGAAGAACTCGTCGCCAAGCTCTCCACCGTCTCGCGTGCGGTCTCGACCCGCGCCGCGACCCAGGCACTGTCCGGAGTCCTGCTCGAGGCCGGCGAGGGCTCGGTGACCCTGTCCGCCACCGACCTCGACCTCGGCCTGCGCACCTCGATCGAGGCGACCGTCGAGGGCGGCGGCTCGGTCCTGCTGCCGGGGAAACTGCTGGCCGAAGTCGCGCGCTCGCTCGCCGACGACACGGTCGAGATCGAGACGCGGGAGGCCGAGCGCGACGTGGAGATCCGCAGCGGCAGCTCCAGCTTCCACCTGCGGGTGCTGCCGGCCGAGGACTTCCCGAAGCTGCCGAGCGCCGACGGCGAGCCGATCCGGATCCCGGCGGCGGCGCTGGCCGCGAGCATCGACCTGGTCGCCCGGGCGGCGTCGCGCGACGACATGCGCCCGGTGCTGACCGGCGTCTTCGTCACCGCCTCCGCGAACGAGATGACGATGGTCGCCACCGACTCCTACCGCCTGGCGGTGAAGCGGACCGAGCTGGAGACGCCCGCTGAGCGGGGAGATCGAGGCCAACATCCCGGCCCGGGCGCTGCGGGAGCTGGCCCGGATCCTCGCCGGCGAGGGCGTCGACGCGGCGGCGATCACGCTGCAGCAGAACCAGGCGATCTTCGAGGCGGGTTCGATCACCTTGACCACGCGGCTGATCGAGGGCCAGTTCCCGAACTTCCGCCAGCTCCTTCCCGAGTCCTACGAGCACGACGTGCGGTTGCCGCGGGGCGAATTCCTCGACGTCGCCCGCCGGGTCAGCCAGCTGGCCCAGCGCAACGCGCCGCTGCGGTTCTCCTTCGAGCCGGGTGAGCTGACCGTGTCGGCGGAGACCCCGGACGTCGGCGATGCGCGCGAGACGATGCCCGCCGCCTTCGAGGGCGAGCCGATGGAGATCGGCTTCAACCCCGACTACCTGCGCGAGGGGATCGAAAGCGTCGGCGGCGACGAGGTGCTGCTGCGGCTGATCTCGCCGCTGCGGCCGGGCCTGATGCAGCCGGTCGACAACGAGGACTTCCGCTACCTCGTGATGCCGATCCGCCTGAACGTCTAGAGGGGCGCGGCGCCGGTGCTGGTCACCGCGATCGAGGCCCGACCGCTGCGCAGCCTCGAGCGCGTCCGGGTGCCGCTCGGGCCGGGGATCACCAGCGTGGTCGGGCCCAACGGGGTCGGCAAGACGAACCTGGTCGAGGCGCTCTACTTCGCCCTCACCGGGCGCTCGTTCCGCACCTCGGACCGTCGCGACCTGATCCCCTTCGGCGAGAGCCTGGCGCGGGCGGAGGCGACGGTGCGCGACGAGGACGGGATCGAGCGGCGCCTGCTCGCCTCGGTGAGCCGGACCGAGGGCCGGCGCCACCTGCTCGACGGCCAGGCCGCGGACCCGGCGACGATCGCCCGCTCGCGCCCGCCGGTGGCGGTCTTCGCCCCCGACCGCCTGAGCCTGGTGAAGGGACCGCCGGCCGAGCGCCGCGCCCATCTCGACGGCTTCCTCGCCGCCCGCTGGCCGTCGCGCGGCGAGCTCCGCAAACGCTTCGGCCAGGCGCTGGCGCAGCGCAACGCGATGGTCTCCCGGATCGCCGCGGGCTACGGCTCGCCGGAGGGGCTCGACGTCTGGGACGCCGGGGTCGCCGACGCGGCCGCGCCGCTGGTCGCGGCGCGGGCCGAGGCGGTCGGGGAGCTGGCGCCCGCCTTCGCCGCGGCGCTGGCCGAGCTCGGGCTCCAGGGCGGCGAGCTGATCTACGCGCCGCGGGCCGAGGGTGACTCGGACGCGATCCGCGAGGGGCTGCGGGAGCGCCGCGACGCCGACCTGAAGCTCGGGCGGAGCTCCTGGGGCCCCCACCTCGACGAGCTGAAGCTGACCGCCGACGGGCGGGCGCTGCGCAAATACGGCTCGCAGGGACAGCAGCGCGCCGCCCTCCTCGCCCTCCTCTTCGCCGAGCGCGAGGCGCTCCTGCAGGCGCGCCGCGTCACCCCGCTGCTGTTGCTCGACGACGTGATGAGCGAGCTCGACCCGGGCAGGCGCGAGCTGCTCGTCGCCCGCCTCGCGGCGGGCGGGCAGACCCTGATCACCGCCGCCGACGAAGAGTCGCTGCCCGCCCCGGCGCGGCAGTCGATGGTGCGGATGCCGAGCCCGGGCGTGGTCGATGACGGATCCGGGCGACGGCGATGCCCGCGACGCCCGGCGCCGAGGCCGCGTGACCCGCCGCCGCGCCCCCCGCCCGGCCGGCGAGGCGTTTCGCGTGGCCCGCGAGCGGGTCGCGCCGAAGACCGGGCTGGCTGGTGTGCAGGCGGCCTGGGCGGAGGCCGCGGGCGAGCAGATCGCCGCCGTCTCGACCCCGGTTTCAGAGCGGGCGGGAACGGTGACGATCGAGTGCACGCAGAGCGTCTGGGTGCAGGAGCTCGACCTCATGCAGGGGCAGCTTTTGGACCGCTTGCGGGAGGTACTGGGGGAGAGGGCACCGCAGGGGCTCAAATTCCGGGTCGCAAGGGGTGTCTAACTAGGCACTCTTTTTCCACGATTTGCAGGTAATTTGGCGCTCGGAGGCCTTGGATCCAGGGCTCCGAACTGGTATTCTTATGGCAACTCGCTTTATGCCCCGGCATGCGTGGAGATCGACTCCTGGCGTCGGGGCTTTTTGTGTCAATCGGAAGGATCTCTTGCCTGAGAACAAACCTAAAGCCGACGCCTCCTACGGCGCCGCGGACATCACCGTCCTCGAGGGACTGGAAGCCGTCCGCAAGCGCCCGGGCATGTACATCGGCTCGACCGGTCCGCGCGGCCTGCACCACCTGGTCTACGAGATCGTCGACAACTCGGTCGACGAGGCCCTCGCCGGCTACTGCGACGAGGTCCGGATCACGATTCACCCCGACAACAGCGTCACCGTGACCGACAACGGGCGCGGCATCCCGGTCGGGATCATGGAGAAAGAGGGCCGGCCGGCCGCCGAAGTCGTCCTCACCGTCCTCCACGCGGGGGGCAAGTTCGGGGACGGCGGCGGCTACAAGGTCTCCGGCGGCCTGCACGGGGTGGGCTCCTCCGTCGTCAACGCTCTTTCCGAGCGCCTCCACCTGAAGATCCAGACCGACGGCGCGGTGTGGGAGCAGGACTACGAGCGCGGCAAACCGATGACCAAACTGGAGAAGGGCGCGGCCTCGGACGGGCACGGCACCGAGATCACCTTCCTGCCCGATTTCGAAATCTTCGAAGACATCGACTACGACTTCCAGACCCTGGCCGAGCGGATCCGCGAGACCGCCTTCCTCACCCGCGGGCTGAAGCTCCAGCTGACCGATGAGCGTGGCGAGGGCCAAAGCGTCGAGTTCAAATACGACGGCGGGATCGAGGACTTCGTCCTTCACCTCAACGAGAACAAGGAGACGATCAACCGCAAGCCGATCTTCTTCGAAGGTGAGAAAGGCGACGGCGAAGTCGAGGTCGCGATGCAGTGGAACAACTCCTACCAGGAGTCGATCTTCAGCTTCGCCAATAACATCAACACCCACGAGGGTGGTACCCACCTGTCAGGTTTCCGCGGCGCGCTGACCCGCACCCTGAACGCATACGCGCGGGCCAAAGGCTTTCTCAAGGAGAAAGACGACAACCTCGCCGGCGAGGACGTGCGCGAGGGGTTGACCGCGGTCATCTCGGTGAAGCTCCACGACCCGCAGTTCGAGGGGCAGACGAAGACCAAACTCGGCAACCCGCCGATCAAAAGCCTGGTCGAGGAGACCGTCAACCGCAAACTGGCGGAGTATCTCGACGAGAATCCGCCTGAGGCGAAACGCATCATCATGAAGGCGATCGACGCCTCCCGCGCCCGCTCCGCGGCGCGCAAAGCGCGCGACCTGACCCGCAAGTCGGCGCTCGAGAACTCGACCCTGCCGGGCAAGCTCGCCGACTGCACGGTCAAGGACCCACGCGACGCCGAGATCTTCGTGGTCGAGGGTGACTCCGCCGGCGGCTCGGCCAAGCAGGCCCGCGACCGCAGCACCCAGGCGGTGCTGCCGTTGCGCGGCAAGATCATCAACGTCGAGAAGAGCAGGATCGACAAGGTCCTCGCCAACACCGAGGTCCAGGCGCTGATCACCGCGATCGGCACCGGCATCCACGACGAGTTCAACATCGAGAACGCCCGCTACCACAAAATCGTGATGGCGACCGACGCCGACGTCGACGGGGCCCACATCCGTACCTTGGTGCTCACGTTCCTCTACCGGCAGATGCCGGAGTTGATCGAGAGCGGCTACGTCTACATCGCCAAACCGCCGCTCTACCGCGTGAAACAGGGCAACCAGGAGACCTACCTGGAGCGTGAGTCCGAACTCGAAGAGCTGCTGCTGCGCGACAAGCTCGAGCAGTTCGAGCTAGTCGACGTGACGGGGGAGAGCCGCAAACTCACCCCGAGCCGTTGGCAGTCCTACATCCGGCGCTCGAAAGAGTACGAGGGGTGGGGATCTTCGCTGCAGGCCAGCTACGGCCACGAGGTGGTGCGCTTCCTCGAGGAGTCGACGCTGCTCGACGAAGGGGTGTCGTCGCTGCCGGCCGCCAAGTCACTGCTCGAGCAGGAGGCCCCCGAGGGCGAGCCGTTCGACACCACGGTGGTCAGCTCCACCGACGACCTCCTGGTGGTCAAGGCGATCGCCAGAAGCAGCGGCCTCGCTCGCACCCATCGGCTGCCGCGGGAGCTGTTCGAGGACAACGAGTACCGCAAGTTCACCGAGATCCACGCGGCGCTGTTGAAACAGGTCGGGCGCCCGCCGTTCACGGTCAGCCGCGGTGAGAGACGGACCGTTGCGCTCTCCTTCGCGGCGCTGCGTGGCGCGGTGATGGAGATCGCGCGCCAG
>CAWBRE010000017.1:0-21579 GCA_963791095.1 uncultured Solirubrobacterales bacterium | reverse complement strand
ACGTCGAAGACCGCGGTCTCGAGCAGGAGATGCGCTCGTCGTACCTCGATTACGCGATGAGCGTGATCGTCGGCCGGGCGCTGCCCGACGTGCGCGACGGCCTCAAGCCGGTCCACCGTCGGGTGCTCTACTCGATGCACGACCTCGGCCTGCAGCCGACCCGGTCGTACCGCAAGTGCGCCTACATCGTCGGCGAGGTGATGGGCAAATACCACCCTCACGGCGACTCGGCGATCTACGACACGCTGGTCCGGATGGCGCAGGACTTCTCCCTGCGCTACCCGCTGGTCGACGGCCAGGGCAACTTCGGCTCGATCGACGAAGACCCCGCCGCGGCGATGAGGTACACGGAGGCGCGCATGGCGCGGCTCGCGACCGAGATGCTGCGCGACATCGACGCCGACACCGTCGACTTCGGCCCCAACTACGACGAATCGACGCAGGAGCCGCTGGTCCTGCCGTCGCGCTTCCCGAACCTGCTGGTCAACGGCACCTCCGGGATCGCGGTCGGCATGGCGACCAACATCCCGCCGCACAACCTGCGCGAGGTCAGCGGCGCGGTGATGGCCTACATCGACGACCCGGAGATCGACCTCGACGGGCTGATGGCCCACATCAAGGGCCCCGACTTCCCGGGCGGCGGCCTGATGAGCCGCGAGGGCATCCGCACCGCTTACGAAACCGGCCGCGCCAGCATCAAAGTCCGCGCCCGCGCCCACGTCGAGCCGCTGAAAGGCGGCAAGGACGCGATCGTCGTCACCGAGCTGCCGTTCACGGTCAAGAAGCTCGGCGAAAACGGTCTGGTGGCGAAGATCGCCGACCTCGTCCGCAACAAAAAACTCGACGGCATCTCCGACATCCGCGACGAGACCGACGAACGCGGGATGCGTCTCGTGATCGAGCTCAAACGTGGCGGGCCGCCGGCCAAAGTCGTCCTCAACAACCTCTACAAAAAAACCGCGATGCAGACGACGTTCGGCGCCAACATGGTGGCGCTGGTCGACGGGGTGCCGCGGACGCTGAGCCTGCTCGAGCTGATCGAGTACTACGTCAAACACCAGCGCGAGGTCGTCACCCGCCGGACCCAGTACGAACTGCGTCGCGCCGAGGCCCGGGCCCACATCTTGGAGGGCCTGCTCGTCGCGCTCGACAACCTCGACGCGGTGATCAAACTGATCCGCTCCTCGCCCGACCCGGACGCTGCCCGCCAGGGCCTGATGGACCAGTTCGAGCTCTCGCGCGAGCAGTCGCAGGCGATCCTCGACATGCGGCTCCAGCGCCTCACCGCGCTCGAGGCCGACAAAGTCCGCGCCGAGCACGCCGACCTGATGGAGCGGATCGGCGAGCTGCGCGAGATCCTCGGCGACGAGGCCCGGGTGATGGGCCTGGTCAAAGACGAGCTCGCCGAAATCGTCGAGTCCTACGGCGACGAACGTCGCACCGAGCTGGCCGCCTTCGAGGGCGAGGTCGGGATCGAGGACATGATCGCCGACCAGCAGATGGTGATCTCGCTGACCGCCTCCGGCTACGTCAAGCGGCTGCCGCTGGCGACCTACCGCCAGCAGCATCCGCGGCGGCGTCGGCGTGATGGGGATGAACATGAAAGATGACGATTACATCGCTCATCTCCACATCAGCTCGACCCACGACTACCTGCTGTTCTTCACCAACCGCGGCAAGGTGTACCGGACCGAAAGTGTACGAACTGCCGGAGGGCTCGCGGACCTCGAAAGGCTCGAGCCTGCGCAACGTCCTGCCGCTGGTCGAAGACGAGAAGGTGATGGCGGTGATCCCGACCCGGGACTTCAAAGAGAACCGCTACCTCGTCTTCGCGACCGCCGACGGCCTGGTCAAGAAGACCGAATTCCTCTCCTACAACACGCCGCTGCGCGCCGACGGGATCATCGCGATCAAGGTGCGGCCGGGCGACGAACTGGTGCAGGTGCGGCTCACCTCGGGCGACGACGACATCCTGATGGTCTCCCATTCAGGCCACGCCGCCCGCTTCTCCGAGTCACTGCTGCGGCCGATGGGCCGCGACACCAGCGGGATCAAAGGCATGAACGTGAGCGGCAAAGACAACCGCGTGCTGGCGATGGACATCGCCCGCAACGACACCGAACTGTTCGTCGTCACCGAGAACGGCTACGGCAAGCGCACCCCGGTCTCCGACTATCCCGGTCAAGGGCCGCGGCACGAAAGGCGTGCTGACGATCCGGATCACCGAGAAGAAGGGCGGCCTCGCCGGCGCCCTGATCGTCAACCCCCACCAGGACCTCCTCTTCATCTCGCAGAACGGGATGGTCCAGCGGACCGGCGTCGAGCGGCATCTCCCAGATGGGCCGCTCGACCCAGGGCGTGAAAGTCATGAACATCAAGGACGACGACCGCGTCTCCGCCGTCGCCCTGGCGGCCGAGTCCGACGACGACGTCGACATCCCCGCCGCCGGCCCGACCCGAACGCCGACCAGATCGAGATCGACAGCCACCGAGGTCGACCCGTCGGTCAACGGAGCGAGCGAAGACGGCGCACGCCCCGAGAGCGACGACGTAGAGCGAGTAAGCGAGCGGCGAGGTCCGGGGACCTCCCTCACGACAGCGGGAGGTTCGTCAGGTCCCCCGACCCGCACGCCGACGCACCGCTCCGC
Organism: uncultured Solirubrobacterales bacterium; assembly: GCA_963791095.1. GTDB lineage: Bacteria > Actinomycetota > Thermoleophilia > Solirubrobacterales > 70-9 > VAYN01. The sequence goes on along the minus strand of CAWBRE010000017.1, from coordinate 18,931 downwards.
CGCCTAACCGAGCTCGTCCCGTCACGTCCGACGAGCGGTCGCGTCAGAGGGAGTCCTGCACCTCTCCGAACGGCTTGTAACGAGGGCGTGCTGCGATCTCGGACGGCCGCCACCGATCCAGCCCGAGTTTGAGCGAGGAGGGTGCCGGACTCCCTCCCCGGAGCACCTAGGAAGTCACGCCGCCTGCGGCAAGTACTGCTGCCAGTTCTCCGGAATCTTCGGACTGGCCACCTGGATGAAGACCGTCGGCGCCGGGGCCTCGGGGTGTTCTTCGGGTGCATGTGGATCTCGCGGGGCAGGCGGTTGCCCTTCTTGCGGTTGCAGGAGGCGCAGGCGGCGACGATGTTCTCCCAGGTCGAGTGCCGCCGCGGGAGCGGGGGATGACGTGGTCGACGGTGAGGCCGGATTTGGTCGAGCCGCAGTACTGGCAGGTCCAGGAGTCGCGGGCGAGGACGGCGCGGCGGGTGATCTTGCGGCGGTGGGCCTCGCGCGGGATGCGGACGTAGTTGACGAGGCGGATCACGTCGGGGCGCTTCAGGGTCATGTGCTCGGAGTGGAGGGCGTCGCCGTTCCGTTGCTCGAGCAGCTCCGCCTTTTCCTTCAGGAGCAGCACGGCGGCGCGTCGGATCGTGCAGACGTTGATCGGCTCATACGTCGCATTGAGCACCAGCACCCTGGCCATGGGCGGGAAATTGTAAGGGGGTGGGGAAGCGGCGGGTTAGACCAGCGGATATGAGCCGAGGATGCGGACCGATTCCGCCTTGCCCCGGAGCGCCTCGATCGCGCCCGCGACCGGCTCGTCCTCGAGCCTGCCGTCGACGTCGACGAAGAAGAAGTAGCGCCCCAGCTGGGAGCGCAGCGGCCGCGACTCGATCCGCGAGAGGTTGATCCCGCGCGAGGAGAACTCGCTCAGCGCCGCGACCAGCGCGCCGGGCTTGTCCTCGCCCAGCTCGGAGAAGATCAGCGAGGTCTTCCACGCTTTGCCCGCCGGTGTCGCCGATGCCGGGCTCGGTCCCCTCCGGCGCCACCCAGACGAAGCGGGTCACGTTGTTCGCCTCGTCCTGGATCCCCTCGCGCAGGATCTGGCAGCCGTAGAGCGTCGCCGCCGCGCGCGAGCCGATCGCCGCCCACGGGCCGCGGCGACTCGGAGACCATCCGCACCGCCGCCGCGGTCGAGCTGACGCTGCGCAGTTCGACCCCCGGCAGGTTCTCGCGCAGGAACCGCGCCGTCTGCGCCAGCCCCTGCTGGTGGGAGAGCACCGCCTCGATCTGCTCGAGCTCGACCCCGTCGCGGACGATCAGGTGCTGGCGCACCGGGTAGTCGTGCTCGCCGATGATCGCGACGTTCGGCGCGTCGAAGGCGAGGATGTCGAGCGTGCCGCGGACCGAGCCCTCGATCGAGTTCTCGTACGGGGCCAGCGCCCGGTCGGCGCGCCCCTCGATCACCGCGAGGATCGCGTCGAAGACGGTGTCGGTGCGCAGCGGCTCGAAGTCGGTGCCGCCGAGCGCTTCGCCGAGCGCGTCCTCGGTGAAGGTCCCCGCCGGGCCCAGGTAGGCGATCCTCATTCGCTCAAACTATTCAAAGTTGACAACGTAGGTCGCTTCGTTGTTGGTCGGTGAATTCCTCGCCCGGCACCGGTTCGGCTTCGACTTCGAGCGTCGTTTCGCCTTCTGGCGTCGGGCGTCAGCGGCACCACCGCGGTTTCCGTGGCGCCCGCTTCGAGCGAGGCGATTTCCTGCGTCGTTTCTTTGCCGTTCGCGATCACCACCACGGTGATCCCGTTCTCGGTCGATTCGCCCTGGTTCTGGACTTCGACTTCGACTTCCGGCGTGCCTTCGACCGCGACCGAGTTCGGCGCTTCCGGCGACCAGTTCGGTTTCGCCGATCCGCACCCCGAGCAGGCCGAGGCCGTGCACGCCCGCCGGTGGTCGCTTCGGTGGTCGAGCCGTTCACCTTGCCGAGCGCGCTCTGCACTTCGGCTTCGTCCAGCCACTTGGTCCCGTCGGGGAGGAAGGTGCTCTTCGGCACGTCGTTGTCTTCGATCCCGTTGTCGGCGAGCTTGCCGTTGATTTCCGGCCGCGTCACCGATTCGTAGATCGACGTCGGCGGCGAGCAGCTTCTGCATCTGCCGGGCGATCGCGGCCGTCGCCTTCGCGGCCCCCGCTTCGCCGAGCGCCGTCGGCATCTTGTTGGCGATCGTGTTCCATCGCCGCGCTGCGCAGCACGTAGACGACCTCGAGCGACTTCTGCGCGCTCGCATTTCGCCCGGCGCGCTCAGCCCGTTCGATCCGGGACGCGTAGTTGACCATCGCGACTCGATCGGCGTCGATCTCGCTGGTGAATTCGGTCACCGAGAGGTTGCCCGGGTCTTCCAGCTTGCTGAAGAAGTCTTTGCTCGTCTGGTTCGTCTCGTTGACGATCTGTTCGACGTTCCGCGCGTAGTCGGAGAGGGCCCCGCGCGCCCGCGCGTCGAGGCATCCCTTCACCCCGAGCACGATCAGGATCAGCACCACCAAGGCCGCGCCCGAGCGCAAGCAGGCGCCGCAGCATGATCTGCTGGCGTTCGGGGCGACGGGTGGGCCGGCGAGACCGCCTGCTCCCGCCGCCTGAAGTCGAGTACTCCAAGAAACGGCTCTCCCAAGGGGCTGGTTGGCTGGCGGGGGAGTATGGCGACTGCGGATCGCCGCTCCGATGAACTTCCCGCTCACGGTGCCTTTTTCCCAACCATAGCCGCCGCAACGGGGTGGGACGGACGCTCGCACGGGCGTTTGCGGGCGCAGGAGGGAGGGGGTTCCCGGCGAAGACAAACGTGCTTTGGTCGGCTCACTCGTATTGGACCGCTTCTTGATCGAGCGCCGCATCGGCAGCGGCGGGTTCGGCACCGTCTACGAGGCCTGGGACGGCCGGCTCGAGCGCGCGGTCGCGGTGAAGGCGATCGACCAGCACGGCGCCGGCGGCGAAAGCCGCGTGCTGCGCGAGGCCCAGGCCGCCGCCCGCCTCAACCACCCGGGCATCGTCACCCTCTACGAGATGGGGGAGGAGGACGGCAACGCGCTGCTCGTCTCCGAGCTGGTCGAGGGCGACACGCTGGCCGCCTGCGCCGCCGAGGACGCCCTCTCCGACCGCGAGATCGGCGAGATCGGCGCCGACCTCTGCGAAGCGCTCGACCACGCCCACTCGCGCGGCGTCATCCACCGCGACATCAAGCCGCAGAACGTCCAGGTCGTCGACGGCCAGCCGCGGGCCAAGCTGATGGACTTCGGCATCGCCCTGGTCGCCGACGCGGCGGGGCTGACCGCAGACCGGCGACGTGGTCGGCACGCTCGCCTACATGTCCCCGGAGCAGGCCGAGGGGCGCGAGGCCGGTCCCGAGGCCGACGTCTACTCGCTCGCCCTCACCCTGTACGAGTGCTGGAGCGGCGAGAACCCGCACCGGCGCGCCAACGCGGTCGCCACCGCCCGCTCGATCGGCCGCCGGGCCCGCCCGCTGCGCCGCCTGCGCCCCGACCTGCCGCGCGAGCTGACCGAGGAGATCGACGCCTGCCTCGACGTCCGCCCCCAGCACCGGCCCTCGCTGGAGGAACTGGGGATGGCGATCGAGGACTCGCTCGACCAGCTCGCCGACCACTCCCACTCAGGGGCCTCTCACATCGGCCTCAGGCTCGGCGCGATCGGGATCGCCGCCGCGCTCGGCGCCTTCCTCGTCCTCGGCCATGGGCTGCTGCTGCCCTAGAATTCCCGCTTCTTCCGCCAAGGCGGAGAAGTGACCCTGCCCACACGCGCGTGACCCAAAGGAGCAGTTCCGATCGCCCTTCTCCGCAGACTTGAGTCCGGGATCGAAGGCCTCGTCGAGGGGGTGTTCTCGCGCGCCTTCAGCTCCGAGGTGCAGCCGGTCGAACTGGCCCGCAAACTGGCCAAGGAAATGGACGCCCACAAGACGGCGTCGGTGCAGCGCGTCTACGTCCCCAACGAGTACACGGTGTTCCTCTCCAAGCAGGACCGCTCGAAGCTCGAAGGCTACGAGCGCTCGCTGGAGCAGGAGCTCTCCGGCTACCTGCTGGAGCACGCCCGCCGCCGCAGCTACGACCTGCTGACCCGCCCGGCGGTCGAATTCCAGACCGACGAGCGCCTGCGCCTCGGCGAGTTCGGGATCCAGCCGCGGATGGTGAAGGCGCCGGTCCGCGAGGGCGAGGCCCCGCGCCAGGGCGAAGAGGGCCACACGATGGTCTACTCGGCGGTCCGCGAGCGCGACCGCCAGCGGCCCAAAGAACCCGAGCAGGACGTCCGCGCGCTGGTCTCGACCCGCGCCGTGATCTCGATGGACGACCGCCGCTACGTCTTCGACGGCCCCCGCGCCACGATCGGCCGCTCGAAGTCGGCCGAGTGCGTGCTCGCCGACCCCAACGTGTCCCGTCGCCACGCCGAGCTGCGCCGCGCCGACTCCGGCGAGTGGCAGATCGTCGACCTCGGCTCGACCAACGGGATCAAGGTGAACGGCCGCCGCGTCACCTCCACCCGGCTCAGCCCGGGCGACCAGGTGACCGTCGGCACCACGACCTTCCTGTTCGACGTCGAGCAGTAAGGCTAAATGTCCGTCTGGCTTCGGGCCTGGACCGTAAGGTGACGACCGAGTGGCCTACGACCCCCTATCGACCGCGCTGAAATTCGGCTTCCTGGCCGTCCTCTTCCTGTTCCTCCTGGTGATCGCGAGGAGCGCCTTCCGCGACCTGCGGCGGACGGCCTCGCCCGCGCCGGACGCGACCGGTTTCCACGCCGCCCAGCCCGGCTACGCCGAGGTGCAGCGGGGGGTCGACGCCTGGCTGGTGGCCGAGCGCGGCGGCGGCCTCGAGCGCGACCAGCGCTTCGACCTGATCGGCGGGCTCTCGATCGGTCGCTCCAAGGACGCCGACGTGCAGATCGAGGACCGCTACGCGTCCGGCATCCACATCCGCCTGTTCTCCTCTCCCGCGAAGGGCGCCACTTCGTCGAGGACATGAGGTCGACCAACGGGACGACGCTGAACGGGTCCGACCTGGACGGCGAGGCCGAGCTGGTCGACGGCGACACGATCCAGATCGGCGACACGGTCTTCCGTTTCGAGGCTTCCTAGTGCGAGCCGGGTTGGGGGAGAGATGACGCTGCGGATCACCGATCAGGCCTTCGCCACCGACACCGGTCGGCAGCGCAGCGCCAACGAGGACTCGGTCTTCGTCCGCGCCCCGGTCTTCGTCATCGCCGACGGGATGGGCGGCGCGCAGGCGGGCGAGGTCGCCTCGAAAACCTCGGCCGAGTCGTTCGACCGCGAGCTCCCCCAGGGCCCGCCCGAGCGGGTGCTGAAGGAGACGATCGAGGGCGCCAACCGGACGATCCACAAGCTCGCCCGCCAGGACCCGAGCCTGGCCGGGATGGGGACGACGACGACCGCCGCGATCCTCGACGAGCGGGCCGAGGAGGTGGCGATCGGCCACGTCGGCGACAGCCGCGCCTACCGCCTGCGGCGGGGCACGCTCGAACGGCTGACCCGCGACCACTCGCTGGTCGAGGAAATGAAGCGCAAAGGCCAGCTGACCGAGGCCCAGGCCGAGGACCACCCGCAGCGCTCGATCATCACCCGGGCGCTCGGCCCCGAACCGGAGGTCGAGGTCGACGTGCAGACGGTCCCGGCGCAGGCCGGCGACGTCTTCCTGATCTGCTCCGACGGGCTGACCACGATGCTCGACGACGAGCACATCGGCCGGCTGCTCGCCCGCGCCACCTCGATGCCGAACGCGGTCCGCGCCCTGGTCGACGAAGCCAACCGGGCGGGCGGGCGCGACAACATCAGCGTGGTCGCCTTCAAGGTCGTCGACGCGGCCGAACCGGCGCTCGACTCCGACGCGGCGACCTCCGAGGGGGCGACGCTGATCGGCACCACCGCCGAGGACGCGGGCCTGACCGCGACCGAGGTGCGCCGCCGCGCGGCAGCGGATGCGGCGCGCCAACGGCGCGCGGAGCAGGACGCGGCGAAGCCCGGCAGGCGCCGCAAGCGGTTCAGACGGGTGGCCGCGCTGCTGGCCCTGGTGGTGGTGATCGGGGCGATCGTCTTCGGCGCCACCTACGGCCTGCACCACACCTGGTTCCTCGGCACCGACGACGCCGGCCGCGTCACCCTCTACCGCGGCGTCCCCTACGAACTGCCCTTCGGGATCAAGCTCTACAGCGAAAAGTATTCCGCCCCGGTGCAGACCGAATCGCTGCCCGGAAGGCGCCAGGACGCGGTGACCGGCCACTCGGTCCGCTCCCACGCCGACGCGGTCAAGCTGCTGGAAGAAATCGAACGCGGCCAGGGGATCGCCGAACCCACCGGCACCACCGACACGGGGGCCGGCGGATGACCCGCGCCCGCAACCGCGAGCTGCTGGCGCTGATCCCGGTGGCGCTGCTGCTGACCGCGGGCTTCGCCGCGGTCTTCTCCCAGGACCACGCCAAACTCGGCAACCTCAGCGTCACCTACGGCGCCTACTTCCTCGCGATCTGCCTGGCGACCCACATCTACCTGCGGATCCGCCTGCCGAACGCCGACCCGTACCTCTTCCCGCTGATGGCGGTGCTGACCGCGTTCGGCCTGGTGATGCTCTACCGGATCGACGAAAGCCTCGCCCGCGACCAGGCCAACTGGTTCGTCTTCGGGCTCATCCTCTTCGCCCTGACGATCCAGTTCCTGCGCGATTACGACGTGCTCGAGCGCTACCGCTACATCATCGCCACGGCCGGGATCCTGCTGCTGCTGGCGCCGCGCGTCCCGGGGATCGGCGAACAGGTCAACGGCGCCTACCTCGGGGTCAAGATCGGCCCGATCTCCTTCCAGCCGGCCGAGTTCGCGAAGATCGCGATCGTCGTCTTCCTCGCCTCCTACCTGCGCGAGAACCGCGAGGTGCTGATCGTCGGGGCGCGGCGGATCCTCGGCGTCACCCTGCCGCCGCTCAAACACTTCGGCCCGATGCTGGTCGTCTGGGGCGCGTCGATGCTGCTGCTCGTCTTCATCCGCGACCTCGGCAGCTCGCTGATGTTCTTCGCCGCCTTCCTCGCCCTGCTCTACGTGGCGACCGGGCGCTTCAGCTTCGTCGTCATCGGGACGATCCTCTTCCTCGCTCGGCGCCTGGTTCATCGTCGCCACCGTCCCGCACGTCCACGAGCGGGTCGAGATCTGGCTGCACCCGTACGCCGAAGCGGAAGGCAGCGGCTACCAGATCCTCCAGTCGATCTTCGCCCAGGCCGACGGCGGGCTCTTCGGCAAAGGCTTCGGCCAGGCGCTGATCCACGTCCCCGGGCCACCCGAAGGCGATCGATGCTGCCGGCGGCGGAAACCGACACGATCTACTCGCTGATCGTCAACGAGCTCGGCCTCTTCGGCGCCTGCGGGCTGATCGCCACCTACCTGCTGATCACCGCGCGCGGCTTCAAGATCGCGCTGCTCGCCCGCGACGGCTTCTCGAAGCTCCTCGCCACCGGCCTCACCGCGGTCTTCGCGATCCAGGTCTTCGTCATCATCGGCGGCGTCACCAGGGTGATCCCGCTGACCGGCGTCACCCTGCCCTTCGTCTCCTACGGCGGCAGCTCGATCGTCGCCAACTTCGTCCTCCTGGCGCTGCTGCTGCTGATCTCCGACCGGGCGCGGCGTGAAGCCGAAGCCGAACCGGAGAGCCGCGGGCGCGACGAACCGCTGGGGGCGGCGGCGTGAACCGCCAGATCATCAAACTCTTCGCCTTCATCATCGTGCTCTTCGCGGTGCTGGTCGGCTTCACCGCCTGGTGGTCGGTCTTCGACGCGAAGGAACTGAAGGCGTCAAAGCGGAACCACCGGCCGCTGCTACGAGCAGCAGCAGATCCCCCGCGGCCGGATCCTCGCCGAAGACGGCAGCGTGATCGCCAAGTCGGTCCCGCAGGGCAAGGGCGTCAACCGGACCTACGTCCGCCACTACCCGATGGGGAAGCTCTTCGGCCACCCGATCGGCTACAGCTTCATCGAAGTACGCCCAGTCGGAATTCGAGAAGTTCCACAACGAGGAATTGACCGGCGAAGAATCTGAATTCGGGACGATCCTCGACGAGTTGACCGGGCAGAAGCAGGAAGGCGAACAGATCGTCACCAGCCTCGATCCGCAGGCGCAGGAAGTCGCGATGAACGCGCTCGAAGCGGCGGGATACGGCGCCGTGGTCGCGATCGAACCGAGCACCGGCGCGGTCAAGGTGATGGCCTCGAACCCCGGCTACAACCCGAACTCGGTCCCGGACGTGAAGAAGTACGAAAAGCTGAACACCGAGAACATCAACCGCCCGTCTGGTCAACCGCGCGACCCAGGGCCTCTACCCGCCGGGCTCGACCTTCAAGGTCGTGACCGCCGCGGCCGGGCTCGAATCCGGCGTGATCACGCCGGAGACGACGATCAACGCGCCGGGGTCGATCATCGACGAAGGCCATGAACTCGCCAACGACGGCGAACGTCGACTGGGGCCCGATCCCGCTCGACACCGCGCTGACCAACTCGGTCAACACCTGGTTCGGCCAGCTCGGCCAGAAGCTCGGCCAGGACAAGCTCTTCTCGATGATGGAAAAGTTCGGCTTCAGCTCGAAGCCGCCGATCGACCTGCCCGAAGAAGAAGTGCTGCCGAGCGGCGTCTGGGACCTCGAAGCCGACAAGCTGCTCACCCGCCACGACCCGGTCGACCTTGCCCGCGTCGCGATCGGCCAGGAGCGCCTGCTGGTGACGCCGCTGCAGGACGCGATGGTCGCCGCCGCGGTCGCCAACGGCGGCAAGCTGATGAAGCCGCAGATCTGGAAGCGGGTGGTGAACGTCGACGGCAGCGTCACCAAGACGATGGATCCGAGCGTCTACAGCGAACCGATCAAGTCGAAGACGGCGGAAGAGCTGACCACGGCGATGGAAGGCGTGGTCGAGCGAAGGGACCGGGACCAACGCGGCGATCTCCGGCGTCAAGGTGGCGGGCAAGACCGGCACCGCGGAAACGCCGAGCAACAAGGCCTGCGGCGGCGGCGCGGAAGAGAACCAGGGATGGTTCATGGGCTTCGCGCCCGCCGACCACCCGAAGATCGCGATCGCCGCGACGGTCGAGTGCACGAAGCAGTTCGGCAACGACGTCGCCGCGCCGATCTTCCGCGAAGTGGCCGAAACGATCCTGAACGGCGAATGAGAAGGGCAGACGACAGAGTGATCACGAGGGGAGAGAGGCGTGGCTGAGGTGGAGGTCGGCTCGGTCGTCGACGGGCGCTACAAAGTGCTGGCGAAAGTCGGCGGCGGCGGGATGGCCGACGTCTGGCTCGCCGAGGATTCCCACCTGCAGCGGCGGATCGCGCTGAAGGTGCTGCACGCGCGCTTCGCCCAGGACCGCGAGTTCGTGATGCGCTTCCGCCGCGAGGCCGAGTCGGCCGCCGGGCTGCAGCACCCGAACATCGTCTCGGTCTACGACCGCGGCGAGTGGGAGGGCACCTACTACATCGCCATGCAGTACATCGAGGGGCCGACGCTGAAGCAGCTGATCGACTCCGGGATCACGGTCGAGCAGGGCGTCGCGGTGATCCGCCAGGTGCTGCAGGCGGCCGGCTACGCGCACCGGCAGGGGATCGTCCACCGTGACCTGAAGCCGCAGAACGTGATCGTCGACGCGGAGGGCAAAGCCGTGGTCACCGACTTCGGCATCGCCCGCGCCGGCGTCTCGGAGATCACCCAGACCGGCTCGGTGATGGGGACGCCGCACTACCTCTCCCCGGAGCAGGCCCAGGGCTTCGAAGTGACCGCCGTCTCCGACCTCTACTCGGTCGGCGTGATGCTCTACGAGGCGCTCACCGGGCGGGTCCCGTTCGAGGGCGAATCGGCGGTCGCGGTGGCGATGAAACAGGTCTCGCAGATGCCGCAGCGGCCGAGCTCGATCCAGCCGCGGGTGAGCCCGGCGCTCGACGCGGTGGTGATGCGGGCGCTGGAGAAGGACCCCGGCCAGCGCTTCCAGAGCGCCGACGCCTTCATCGCCGCGCTCGACCAGGCGATGCGCGACCCGGGCGGAGCCGGGCCGCGGGACCACGTCCTTCGCCGCGCTGCCGCCGGTGGTCGCGGTCCCGGTCGAGGAGCAGGAAGACCCTGAGGCGGCTCGCAAGCGCCGCCGCAACTGGTGGATCCTCGCCGCCCTGGTGGCGATCCTGATCGGCGCGCTGGTCGGGATCCTGCTGAGCCAGGACACCTCCACCGACGTGCCGAACGTGCACGGCCGCAGCCTGCAGCGAGCGGAAGAAATCCTCGAACAGCGCGGCTTCTCGATCAACCAGCCGCCGATCCAGGTGGAAAAAGAAGTCGAGGCCGGCACGGTGCTCGAACAGGATCCGCGGCCCTCGCCGCCGAAGGCCGAAGAAGACTGCTCGTTCCTCACCCTGTTCTGCTCGAAGCCGGCGGTGACCCTGACGGTCAGCATCGGCCCGGGCGAAGGCGTGGTGCCCGGGGTGGCCGGGCTGAGCCCCGAAGAAGCCGCGAAGAAACTCGAAGCCGCCGAATTCGAAGTCGCCACCGAGCACGTCAACTCGAGCTCGGTCGAAGAAGGCAAGGTCATCTACTCCGAACCGCGGGCGGGCAAGAACGTCACCCACGGCTCGACCGTGACGATCTTCGTCTCCGACGGGCCGAAGCTGACCAAGGTGCCGGTGCTGGTCGAAAAGCAGCGCCGCCTCGCCGTGCAGCAGATCAGCGCCTTGGGGCTCAGATCGGAAGTGGGGGAAGAGGAAACCGAAAGCGCGAGGCCGGGCGAGGTGATCAAGCAGGAACCGCGCGCCGGCGAAGAGGTCGAACCGGGCGCCACCGTCGTGATCGTGGTCGCAAAGGCGGTGCCGAAGGTCAAGGTGCCGGGATTGGTGGGCACCGAACGCCGCGAGGCGGTCGAAGAAGTGCGCGCTCGGGGCCTCTCCCCGAGCATCCTCGAAGAAGAAGTGACCAACGAAGCGAAGATCGGCCTCGTGGTTCGTCAGACGCCGCGCGGAGGCGAAGAAGCGGTCCCGAACCAGGAAGTGATCCTGGTGATCGGCAAGCGCGCCGCCGCGGTGCCGGAAGAACTGGAACCGGAAGAAGAAGGCGCGGAAGGGACGACGCCTTGAGGGTGGCGGTCCTCTCCGGGGGGCGCTCCTCCGAGCACGACGTCTCGCTCAACTCGGGCGCCTCGGTGATCAAAGGGCTGGAAGGTGCGGGGCACGAGGTGGTCGAGGTGCGGATCGGTCGCGACGGGCGCTGGCTCGCCGCGGGCGCCCCGGTCGACCTCGCGCCCGGCGGCGGCCTGCTGGGCGCCGACGTCGCCTTCCCGGTGCTCCACGGGGCCTTCGGCGAGGACGGCAGCCTGCAGGGCCTGCTGGAGATGCTCGACCTGCCCTACGTCGGCTCCGACGTGCTCGCCTCGGCCACCTGCATGGACAAGCTGACGCTGAAGCGCCTGCTGGCCGGCCAGGGGATCCCGCAGGTCGACTTCGTCGCGGTCGGCGAAGCGGGCTGGCGCGAGCGCTGCGCCGAGCTGGGGACGCCGCTCTGGGTCAAGCCCTCGCGGATGGGCTCGAGCGTCGGCATCACCCGGATCGAGGACCTGACCGCGCTCGACGGGGCGGTCGAGACGGCGCTGCGGCACGACCCGCGGGTGATCGTCGAGGCCTCCGCCCACGGGCGGGAGATCGAGTGCTCGGTGCTCGGCAACGAGGACCCGCAGACCTCGATGCCGGGCATGCTGACGGTCAACGCCGAGTGGTACGACTACGAGGCCAAGTACGGCGAGGGCGGCATGGACCTGGCGGTGCCGGCGCCGATCTCCGAGATCGAGACGGAGCGGGTGCGCGAGCTCGCCGCCGAGGTCTTCACCCTGGCGGGCTGCTCCGGCCTCGCCCGCTGCGACTTCTTCGTCGAGCCGGACGGCTCGGTCCTGGTCAACGAGATCAACACGATGCCCGGCTTCACCGAGACCAGCGTCTACGCCAAGCTGCTCGAGGCCGGCGGGCTCTCCTACCCGGACCTCTGCGACCGCCTCGTCGGCCTCGCGGTCGAGCGCCACCAGCGCGCCCGCTCCTACGAGTTCTAGGCCCGCCGCCCGTCCCGGAGCGTGCCCCCCGGCGGGGGGCGCGGATCTATTCGAAGAGCTTGATGTCGGAGATTTCGACCTGGAAGCGATCTTCCTGGTCTGACGCCGGCGAGGCCTTGGTGAACCAGATCAGGAAGTACTTGGCGGCGCCGCCGAGGTGCAGCTGCACTTCCTCTTCCTTGCCCGCGTCCTTCACTTCGCCGACCTGTTCGCCCCATTCTTCGATCTCTTCCGGCGGGCCGGCGGCGGCGGCGAAGATCTGCGCGTCCCAGCCGGGGGTGGGGGAGAGGATCTTCATCGTCTTCGGCGAGCTGGCGGCCTTCGAGGTCACGTAGATCCCGACGCCCGGGTCGGGCCCTTCCTTGGTCCCGGCGAAGGTGTCGGTGTCGTAGTGCTCGGTCGTCCACGAGGTCCCGGTGGGGTTGCCGTCGACGGCGAATTCGACCGTGCCCGGTTCCTCGTGCCCGTCGCCCTCGGGGTCGTAGTCGGTCGCTTCCTCCAGCGCCACCGTGGTCCCGGTCGCCTTCGGCGGCGTCCCGCTTTCGTGGTTGCCGACGACCGGCGCGTTGCCGCTCGAGTCGACCAGGATCAGCACCACTACAGCCGCCGCGATCACGATCGCGAGCACGACCAGCCCCCAGGACCAGCGCGCCCGCCCCGACAGCTTGCGTTTCGCCGGCGGCACCGCGTCGAGCACGCTGGTCGCCTCGCCGGTGGTCGAGCCCGCCCGCGCCGCCTCGACCTCGAGCGCGGTGGAGAGGTCGTCGATCATCTCGCCGATGTCGGCGTAGCGCTTGGCCGGGTCCTTGCTCGTCGCCCGCTCCACCACCAGGGCCGAGGCGGCGGACAGTTCCGGCCGCAGCGCCTGCACGTCGGGCAGCTCCTCGTTGACGTGTTTCATCGCCACGCCGACCTGGCTCTCGGCGGCGAAGGGGACTTCGCCGGTGAACATCTCGTAGAGGACGACGCCGAGCGAGTAGATGTCGGAGCGCTGGTCGGCGCCGCGGCCCATCGCCTGCTCGGGGGCGACGTAGTCGGTGGTGCCGAGGACGCGGCCGGTGGCGGTCATCCCGTCCTGCTCGAGCTGGCGGGAGATGCCGAAGTCGGTCAGCTTCGCCCGGCCCTCGGCGTCGATCAGGACGTTCTGCGGCTTGATGTCGCGGTGCACCATCCGGCGGGCGTGGGCGACGGTGAGCCCGCGGGCGACCTCGATCGCGTAGGCGAGCGCCTCCTGCACGTCGAGCGGGCCGATCCGGTTGATCCGCGCCTTCAGCGTCTCCCCTTCGACGTACTCGAAGACGATGTAGGGATAGCCGCCGTCCTCGCCCGCGTCGATCACCGAGACGACGTTGGGGTGGGAGAGCTTGGCGACCGCGCGCGCCTCCTGGCGGAAGCGCTCCAGCTGGTCGGCCTGCTCGGACATCTCGCGGTGCATCACCTTCACCGCGACCGGGCGGTCGAGGGTGGTGTCGCGGGCAAGGTAGACGGTCGACATGCCGCCGGAGCCGAGTTTCGCCTCCAGCCGGTAGCGGCCGGAGAGCACGGTGCCGATCATCTTTGAGCTGGTCTTGGCGCGGTCCGGCATCAGCTCTCGGTCGGGCTTTGGCGGGGGGACTTGCTGGCTGTGGGGCGCATCGGGGCGGTCTGAATATTGTCGAGCACGTGTCCGTACAGGTTCGCTACTTCTCCGACCCTGCCTGCACGTGGTCGTGGGCTGCCGAACCCGCTCTGCGCAGGATCATCTTCGAGTTCGACGGAGAACTCGATTTTGCCTGGGCGATGGGCGGGCTCGCCCGCCGCTTCGGCAGCGCCTATCGGGACAGCGAAGCGGCGATCGGCACGGGCCCCGACTGCTTTGCGGACCTGATGTCGCATTGGCTCAACGTAGCCGGTCAGACCGGCATGCCGTGCGACCCTCGACTGTGGACCGAGGCGCCGCTCTCCGGCACCTTCCCGGCCTGCCTCGCGGTCGAGGCGGCGGCCGAGCAGGGCTGGGAGGCGGCCTACCGCTACCTGCGCCGCCTGCGCGAGGGGATCCTCTGCGGGCGCCGCAAGCTCGACGGGAGGGAGGCCTTGGTCGCCGAGGCGGGCCCGGCGGGCCTGGACGTTCCCGCCTTCGAGGCGGCGCTCGACTCCGAGCGGCCGGCGGCGGCCTTCGCCGCGCACATGCAGGAGGCCCGCGAAGTGCCGCCGGAGGCCCGCGACTCGGGCAAGACCAGCGTCACCGAGGGCCAAGAACGCCTCAGCTTCCCCTCCGCGATCTTCATCGGCGAGGACGGCGGGCGCCACGGCGTCTGGGGCTTCCAACCGGTCGAGGCCTACCGCGAGGCGGCCCTGGCCGCGGGAGCGCGCCAGGTGAACGAGGGCCCCCTGCCGATCCTCGATGCGGCGGCAAGATTCGAACGCCTGGCAGTCCCCGAGGCCGCCCTCCTGGCGCAGACCGAGCCAACGGCGACGCGAGCCGAGCTCTGGCGCCTCGCCGCCGAGGGCGCCCTCAAGCCGATCGACGCCCTGACCGGCCCCCTCTTCCAGCTCCCGTAGCCGAAGACGCGCGAGCTAGCGGGTGACGACGCCGGCGTCGTCGGTGACGCGGCCGATCCGGGCGGTGCCGGGGTGGTGGGCGAGCAGCATCTCGAGGGTGCGGGACTCGTCGTTCTCGGGGACGACGACGGCGAAGCCGCAGCCCATGTTGAAGACCTCGTGCATCTCCTCGTCGGCGACGTTGCCGCGCTCGGCGATCAGGTCGAAGAGCGGCGGCACGGGGAGGGGAGCGTCGATCTCGTAGCCGACCGGCGCCGCCAGGCGGAGGAGGTTGTTGACCCCGCCGGAGGTGATGTGGGCGAGGCCGTGGACTTCGACCTCGGAGCGGAGCAGCTCGACGATCGCCTTCACGTAGATCACGGTCGGCTCGAGCAGCGCCTCACCCAGCGGCCGGCCCAGGCGCCCCTCCGGATCCTCATTCATGTCGAGGCCCTCGAGCGAGGCGCGGGCCAGCGTATAGCCGTTCGAGTGGAGGCCCGAGGAGGGGATGCCGATGATCGAGTCGCCCGGCGCCGCCCGCCGGCCGTCGACGATCGCGTCCAGCGCCACGGTGCCGAAGCAGGCGCCGGAGACGTCGACCCCGTGCACCATCTCGCCGAGCTGGGCCAGCTCGCCGCCGGGGATCTCGATCCCGGCCAGCGTCGCCCCGCGGGCCAACCCGACCCCGATCGCCTCACAGACCTCCGGATCGGCACGGTCGATCGCGATGTAGTCGAGCATCGCCAGCGGCTCGGCGCCGACGCAGATCACGTCGTTGACGTTCATCGCCACGCAGTCGATCCCGACCGTGTCGAGCTTGCCCAGCTGTTCGGCCAGCAGCAGCTTCGTCCCGACCCCGTCCGTCGACAACGCGATGCCGAGGTTCGGCGCCACCTCGATCACGCTCGCGTAGTGGCCCGGCAGCGGCACCTGGGCCGAGGGCCGTCCCAGCTCGATCTTCCCCAGCGCCCGGACCAGCCCGGCGACGGCGGAGTCCGCCGCGCCCTGGTCGACCCCGGATCTGGCGTAGGCGTCGTCGCTCATCGGCGCGATTCTGTCAGCCGTCCCGACGGAGCGCGGTCGACCTACGTCAGCCATAGGTTTACTCAGGTCGACCGCGTCGGCGGAGCCGGACGAGGACTACGCCCGCTAGGGCGGCCCGGTAGGCGGCGTAGGGCCAGAGCGCCCGGTCGCGCTCGACCAGGCCGATCAGCCGCTGCGAGGCGAGGGTGGAGGCGAAGGAGGCGCCGATCCCGACCGCCAGGGTGCGGCGCAGGCTCGGCGTCGTGCCCCGCTTGGCCAGTCGGGCGCCCTTCAGCCCGGTGGCGCCGACGATGATCGGCAGGGCGATCGTGCGCGAGAGCAGGTTGGCCTGGGTGCGGGAGAAGAGGCGCCAGCGCGCCGCCGCCAGGGTGACGCCGTTGCGGGAGACGCCCGGGGCCAGCGCCGCCGCCTGGGCGACGCCGAGCACGAGCCCGTCCAGCGGGGTCGCTTCGCCGCGGCCGCGCAGCTGCTCGCGCCGGTCGGCGACCAGCATCAGCGCCGCCCCCGTCAGCAGGCCGTAGGCGGTCGCCCGCGGGCCGCCGAGGCGCGACTCGATCTGCCGCTCGAACCCGTAGCCGACCGCCGCCGCGGGCAAGAAGGAGAGGGCGAGCAGGAGCGCCCGGCCGAGGTCGAAGTCGCGCATCTCCTCCGCGATCAGCTTCCGCTGGCCGATCAGGAGGGCCGCCGCGGCGCCGGTGTGGAGGGCGACCTCGAAGCTCTTGCGCACCTCCGGGTCGATCGCCTCCCAGTCCCAGCCCGCCAGCCAGGGGACGAGGACGATGTGGGCGGAGCTGGAGACCGGCAGGAGCTCGGCAGGCCCCTGCACGATCCCGAGGAGGATCGCGCGGTGGACCGGCAGCGCCCCGCCGCTCAATTGCCTGGCGTCGTCGCCCCGCCGGTCGGCGGCGTCCCGGCCTGGCGGTCAGCGGGGGGCCCGCCGCGATAGCGCCGGTAGAGCCAGTAGACGACCAGCGCGACGAGCGCCGCGACGACGATGTAATCGAGGATCGAGAGGTGTTCCCGCCACTTTTCCCATTCGTCGCCGACCGCCCGGCCGAGCAGGCCGAAGCCGATCACCCAGGGGAGCGAGCCGAGCGCGGTCAGCCAGGTGAAGCGCCAGAAGGGCATCTTCGCCAGCCCGGCGGGCAGCGAGATGAAGGCGCGGACCAGCGGGATCACGCGGCAGACGAGCACGGTGACGTCGCCGTGCTTCTGGAACCAGCCGTCGACCCGCGCCAGCCGCTCCGGGCTGATGTGGATCAGCTTGTTGCGTTCCATCAGGTCGACGCGGCCGTAGTAGCCGATCGCGTAGGTCAGCCAGGAGCCGACCATGTTGCCGAGGAAGCCGGCGACGAAGATCTCCAGCAGCGTGTGGTGGCCTTCGGAGACGGTGAATCCGGCGAACAGCATCACCGCCTCGGACGGGATCGGGATGCAGGCGGAGCCCGCGCCCATCAGCAGGAAGACGCCCGGCGAGGCCGGTGTCATTGATGACGTTGACGCAGAATTCGACGATCGGCCCGGTCAGGCTGGCCTGGGGGAGAAGCATGCGGCGGGACACTACAACCCCGATCCTTAGGAACGGGCCTTAAACTCGACTGCTCATGCGCCGGTTGAACCACCCCGTCTACCGGAACAGACTGGGACAGATACTGGCTGACGCGGCCCTCGTCGCGCTGGCCTACTTCCTCGCTTTCCAGCTGCGGTTCCTCGACGACCCGCACGGTTGGCCGCACCGCTACGAGATCCTCTTCGCCCAGTCGGTCGGTTTCGTCATCGCGGGCAAGCTGATCGTCTTCGCGATCTGCGGGCTCTACCAGAAGTGGTGGCGCTACGTGAGCGGCCGCGACTTCGTCTTCATCGGCCGCGCGGTGGCGATCTCGAGCGCCCTGCTGGTGATCGCCTTCGCCGTGATCCAGCCGTTCGGGCCCCGCCTGCCGCGCTCGGTCGAGGTGATCGACTTCCTCTTCACCCTGATCCTGATCGCCGGCGCCCGCCTGCTGGTGCGGCTGATCGTCGAGCGCCCCTCGAAGGGCGACCGGGTCCCCAAGCACGAGGTGCTGGTGGTGGGAGCCGGCAAAGGCGGCCAGATGGTGGTCCGCGAGCTGCGCCTCAACCCGGCCCTCGGCGGCACCGCGATCGGCTTCATCGACGACGACCCGCGCAAGCGCGGGATGCGGATGAACGGCGGCGTCAAGGTGCTCGGCTCGACCGACGAGATCGCCCCGATCCTCGACGAGACCGACCCCGACGAAGTGATCATCGCGATCCCCTCGGCGCCGGGCACGCTGCGCGCCAAGGTCGTCGCCGCCTGCCGCGAGCGGCGCATCCGCGTGCGCACCCTGCCGACCGTCTTCGAGCTCCTGCGCGGCGGCGTGCAGCTCTCCAAACAGCTGCGCGACGTGCAGGTCGAGGACGTGCTCGGCCGCGAGCCGGTCGTGATCGAAATCGACCGGGTCGGGGCCTACCTGCACGACAAGATCGTCCTCGTCACCGGCGCGGGCGGCTCGATCGGCTCCGAGCTCTGCCGCCAGATCGCCCGGGTCGGCCCGAAGCTCCTGGTGATGCTCGACCACGCCGAGGACAACCTCTTCGAAATCGAGCGCGAGATGCTCGACGAGCGCCACTTCTCCAACGCCGAGTCGGTGCTCGCCGACTGCCGCGAGCCGCACCGGATGCTGGAGACGATGCAGCGCTTCAAGCCCGACGTCGTCTTCCACGCCGCCGCCTACAAGCACGTGCCGCTGATGGAGGCCAACCCGCTCGAGGCGATCCGCAACAACGCGATCGCCACCCGGATCACCGCCGAAACCGCCGCCGCGGCGAAGGCCGAGCGCTTCGTCCTGATCTCGACCGACAAGGCGGTCAACCCGAAGACGGTGATGGGCGCCTCGAAGGCGATGGCCGAGTGGATCGTCGAGACCGCCGCCCACGCCCACCCGGGGACCCGCTTCGCCTCGGTGCGCTTCGGCAACGTGCTCGCCTCCTCGGGCAGCGTGGTGCCGATCTTCCGCGGCCAGATCGAGCGCGGCGGCCCGGTCACCGTGACCCACCCGGAGATGACGCGCTACTTCATGACGATCCCGGAGGCGGTGCAGCTGGTGATCCGCGCCGGCGACATCGGGGCCGGCAAAGGCGAGGTGTTCGTCCTCGACATGGGCGAGCCGGTGAAGATCGTCGACCTGGCGCACAACATGATCCGCCTGGCGGGCTACGAGCCCGAACGCGACATCGCGATCGAGTTCACCCAGCCGCGGCCGGGGGAGAAGCT
>CAWBRE010000016.1:0-17907 GCA_963791095.1 uncultured Solirubrobacterales bacterium | reverse complement strand
TCCCGGCGCAGCTGCTCGGCGCCGCCAGCGCCGACGTCCCGGCGATCATGCTGACCGGCGGCCCGGCCACCCCGGCGGTCTTCCGCGGCAAGGAGATCGGCGTCGGCACCGACCTCTGGGAATACACCGACGACCTGCGCGCCGGCCGGATGACGCGCGAGGAATACGACGAACTCGAGGCCGCCTCGGGCCCCTCCGCCGGCCACTGCCCGGAGATGGGCACCGCCTCGTCCCTGGCCGCGGTGGTCGAGGGCCTCGGGATGACGCTGCCCGGCGCCGCCGCGGCGCCCGCGATCGACGCGCGCCGCTACCAGGCCGCCGACGCGATCGGCCGCCGCGCCGTCACGATCGCCGAGGAGAAGATCCGCCCCTCGCAGATCCTCACCCAGGAGGCCTTCGACAACGCGATCACGGTGCTGCTCGCGGTCGGCGGCTCGACCAACGTGGTGATCCACCTGCTGGCGCTGGCCGGCCGCTGCGGGATCGACCTGAACCTGGAGCGCTTCGACGAGCTCTCCCGCCGCACCCCGCTGCTGGCCGACGTGCGGCCCTCCGGCAAGCAGCTGGTCGAGCAGCTCTTCCACGCCGGCGGCATCCCGGCGCTGATGAAGGAGCTGGAGCCGCTGCTGGCGCTCGACGCGCCGACGATCAGCGGCGCCACGGTCGGGGAGAACCTCGCCAAGGTGCGGCCGAGCACCGACCGCTCGGTGATCGCGACCCTGGCGGAGCCGGTGAAGCCGGCCGAGGGGATGGTCGTCGTGCGCGGCTCGCTCGCCCCCGGCGGCGCGGTGATCAAGGTCAGCGCCGCCGACACGAGCCTGCTCAGCCACCGCGGCCCGGCGGTGGTCTTCGACGGCATGGACGACCTGCTCGCCCGCATCGACGACCCCGACCTCGAGGTGAGCGCCGACTCGGTCCTGATCCTGCGCGGCGTCGGCCCGGTCGGCGGCCCGGGGATGCCGGAGTGGGGGGCGGTGCCGATCCCGCAGAAGCTGCTCGAAGCCGGCGTCCGCGACATGGTCCGCATCTCCGACGCGCGGATGAGCGGCACCGCCTTCGGCACCGTCGTCCTCCACGTCGCCCCCGAGGGCGTCAAGCGGGGCCCGCTCGCGGTCGTGCGCGAAGGCGACACCGTCGTCCTCGACGTCGCCCTCCCGGCGCCTCGACCTCGAGGTGTCCGCGGCGGAGATCGAGGCCCGCCTGGCCGAGTTCGTGCCGCCGCCGCCGAAATACCGGCGCGGCTACGGCGCGATGTTCCTCGAGCACGTCAGCCAGGCCGACCAGGGCTGCGATTTCGACTTCCTGCAGGGCCGCAGCGAGAACCCGGAGGAGGAGCCCTACGGCGTCCTCCGGGGCATGATCGGCGGCTGGTAGAGCCAAGCGGGCCCCGCGCGGGCCCGCTCACCGCCGTCCCGCCGCCTTATCCGCATCTTGACATCGCGATAGGCGTTTCCTATTGTTTCATTCTCCGTAGGCCTCTCTCACTGAATGAAACTGTGTGACTGCGTGATCGCTTCCCATACCGCCTCCTCCGGAGTCCTCCTCGCCGCCGAGTCGGTGAACAAATCCTACGGCGGCGTGCCGGTGCTGCGGGACGTCGACATCGCCTTCAACGCCGGTGAGGTGCACGCGCTCCTCGGTGAGAACGGGGCGGGGAAGAGCACCCTGGTCAAAGTGATCGCCGGGATCATCGCCGCCGATTCCGGCTCCGTCGTCGGGCCCGCCCACGTCGACGGCGACATCGCGATGGTGTTCCAGGAGCTCTCGGTGGTGCCGGAGATGTCGGTCCTCGACAACCTCGTGCTGGCCGCCCGCTCGAAAGGCCCTTTCGTTCCCTACCGGCGGTTGCGGGCGACCGCGCTCGACGCCCTGTCGCGCGCCGGCCTCGCCAACCTCGACCTCGGCAGCCCGGTCGCGACCCTGTCGCTGGCCAAGCGCCAGCTGCTGGAGATCGCCCGCGGGCTGATGGTCGACGCCAAGGTGCTGATCCTCGACGAGCCGACCGCGACCCTCTCCGACGTCGAGATCGACCGCGTCCACGGCGTGATCAAGGAGCTCGTCGCCGGCGGCCACTCGATCGTCTACATCACCCACCGGCTCGGCGAGGTGTTCTCGCTGGCGGACCGGATCACGATCATGCGGGCGGGCAAGGTCGCCGCCAGCGGCACCACCGCCGAGTTCGAGATGAAGGACGTGGTCGCCCACATGCTCGGCGCCGATCACGTCCCCGGCGAGAAGCGAACATCCTCGCGCGTCGAGACCGCCACCCAGGTGAGCCTCGTGGTCGAGGGCCTGGGCGCGCTCGGCCAGTTCGAGGACGTCTCCTTCGAGGCCACCTCGGGATCGATCCTGGCGCTGTTCGGCCAGGTCGGCTCCGGCGCCGACGACCTGGTCAAGGCGCTGGTCGGGCTGACCGACCTCTCGGGCGGGACGGCGACGCTCCGCGGCGAGAAGCTCTCGCTGCGCTCCCGCCACTCGACCCAGCGCGACGGCATCGCCTACGTCTCCGCCGACCGCGTCACCGAGGGCGTCTTCCTGAACGCCTCGGTGACCGCCAACGTCTCCTCCGGGGCGCTCGGGCGGGTCAGCGACAGCCGCATCATCCGCCGGCTCAAGGAGCTCTCGCTGGCCAAGGAACAGGCGGCGCAGGTGTCGCTCGACGCGACCCGGGTGAAAGAGCCGGCCTACGCCTTCAGCGGCGGCAACCAGCAGAAGATCGCCGTCGCCCGCGCCCTCGCGACCAAGCCCTCGGTCCTCGTCCTCAACGAGCCGACCCGCGGCGTCGACATCGGCGCCCGCTCGGAGATCTACCGCTCGATCCGCCGGCTGCTCGACGACGACGTGATCGTGGTCGTCTACTCCTCCGACATCGTCGAGATCCGCGAGCTGGCGGACCGGGTGATCACGATGTACCGCGGCGACGTGGTCGAGCACCACTGGGTCGACGACATCGACGACGCCTCGCTGATCACCGAGATCCTCAACGGGCGGGTGGCCGCGTGAGCACCGCCCGCGCCCAGCCCGCGATGCCCGCCTGGGTGCCGCGGCCGACGGCGGTCACCGGGACGACCGTGATCGGCGCCGCCACCGTCGTCGTCGCCCTGATCGCGGCGATCGCGGTGCACGGCTTCGCCACCTCGACCAACCTGCGCGGCCTCTGCCTCTCGGTCTCCCTGGTCGGGATCATCGCCGTCGGCCTCAGCCTGATCACGATCGTCGGCAAGATCTTCTCGCTGGCGATCCCGGCGACGGTCGCGCTGACCACGATCCTCTTCGCCGAAACGCTGCACATGGGCGGCGCGGTCGCGCTGGTGCTGGCGGTCGCGATGTCGACCGTGATCGGGCTGATCCAGGGGGTGATCGTCGGCAAGTTCGAAGCCGACCCGATCATCACCACGATCGCCGCCGCCGCGATCCTCGTCGGCCTCGGCCAGATCTGGACCGACGGGCACACGGTCGTCGGCCACGGCAGCACCACCCTCTTCAACAGCAACCTCTTCGACTTCCTCCCCTTCCAGACCGCGGCCTTCATCGTCATCGCCGCGGTCGCCTTCTGGTGGCACCGGTTCACCGTCGCCGGCCGCAAGCTGACGCTGATCGGGCTGAACGAGCGGGCCGCCCTCGTCTCCGGCCTGCGCAGCTGGCCCTCGATCGTCCTCGCGTTCACCGCCTCCGGCGCGGCGACCGGCGTCGCCGCGTCCCTGCTCTCGGCGCAGTCGAGCAACGGCTCGCTGACGCTCGGCGCGAACTTCGGCTTCGACGCGATCGTCGCCGTGGTGGTCGGCGGCGTCGGCATCAAAGGCGGCGTCGGCACGCCGCTCGGCGCCGCGGTCGGCGCGGTCTTCGTCGGCCTGCTGGAGAACGTCCTCGCCCTGGTCGGGCTGGACTACGAATGGCAGCTCGTCTCCAAGGGAGTGATCGTGCTGATCGCGGTCGCGGCGATGGGCGTGGCCGGCAACTCGGAGCGCTCGGCGTGAGGATGTCGATCTCGGCCAGCTCGCTGTTCTGGAAAGCCCGCCCGGCGCTCGCCTGGGTGCTTGCCCTGGTCGCCTTCGTCTACTTCGCCGCGACCAACGGGGACTTCCTCAACACCGGCAACTTCTACGCGCTGATGCAGATCTACTCGACCCTGGCGCTGGTCGCGGTGGGCCTCGCGATCGTGATGATCGCCGCCGAGTTCGACCTCTCGATCGCCGGCGTCTTCCCGCTCGCGGCGCTGATCACGGTCAAATTGGTCGACAGCCAGGGCATCGTCATCGCGGTGCTCGCGACCCTGGCGATGGGCGTGATCGTCGGCTTCGTCAACGGCTGGATGACCGGCGCCCTGCGGATCCCGTCGCTGGCGGTGACGGTGGCGACGATGGTGCTGACGGTCGGCATCGGCTACGCCGTCACCAGCAGCGAACTGGTGCAGATGACGAACTACAAGCTGAGCCTGCGGGTCACCGAGCCGATCTTCGGGATCTTCTCGATCATGTCCTTCATCCAGCTCGGCCTGGCGCTGCTGGCGGTCGTCTACCTGAAGGTGTCCTGGCGCGGCCGCTTCCTCTACGCCGTCGGCAGCGACCCCAACCGGGCGCGGGCGGCCGGGATCCCGGTGACCCGGACGCTGATCTTCGCCTTCGTCGTCTGCGCCCTCTTCACCACGGTCGCCGGCTCGCTGCAGGGCCTCTCGCTGGCCACCGGCCAGGCCGGCCCGGAAGAGGCGTTCCTGCTGAAGGCGGCGACCGCGGCGCTGATCGGCGGCGTCGCCCTGACCGGCGGGCGCGGCTCGCTGGTCGGCGTCCTCGGCGGCGCGCTCCTGATCTCGCTGCTGACCAACGGCCTCGGTCTGGCCGGGGTCGAATCGGCGATCATCCAGCTGGTCAACGGCTGCGTGCTGATCTTCGTCGTCCTCGTCGACAAACCGATCGACAGGCTGATCGGACGACGGATGAAAGCCGAGCTCGCCGAGGGGTCATCGGCATGAGCTTCCCCAAGCCCACCCAACACCTCCCGCGCCCGACCGCGTCCCCTGGAAAAGGACGGTCGAGCACGAGAGATACGAACAACCACATAGGAAGGTAACGGATGAGCGCCCCGAAGAAATGGATCACCGTGTTACTTGGAATCGTGCTGCTGACGGCGGTCCTGACGGCATGCGGTTCGAGCAGTAGCGACAGCACCAGCGCTTCGACCAGCAGCACCGAAAGCACCGAAGCCGCCGGCGGCGGCGAAGGCGAAACTCAGGAAGAAGGCGGCGAAGAAAGCAGCGGCGGGGGCGAAGACGTCTCCGGCGACAAGGTCTCGCTCCTCTCGCTGACGCCCTCGTGCGCGACCTGCGCGAACCTGACCAAAACCGCCGCCAAGACGATGGAAGAAGCGGGCATCTCGGTCACCACCGCGACCAGTGAATTCGGCGGCGCCGCCGAACAGATCGGCCAGTTCAACCAGGCGCTCAGCACGAACCCGAACGCGATCGTGATCTGGCCCACCGACACCACCTCGATCATCCCCGACCTGGAGCGGGCGAAGCAGACCAATCCGGACACCAAGATCATCGTCACCACCTACCGGCCGGAAACCGAAGAAGAAGGCCTCTACGCCGCCTACATCGGCGCCAACGACGACCAGCTCGGCGCCAACCAGGCGAAAGCGCTCGTCGAAGGGCTCGAACAGGACGGCAAGCCGGTCGAAGGCGGCGTGCTCGAAATCGAAGGCGCTCCCGGCGCGTTCACGACGATCGAACGCAAAAGAGGGTTCGACGAAGAACTGGCCAAAGTCGCCCCGAAACTGAAGATCGTCGGGCACCAGACCGCCAACTGGGAATCGACCGAAGCGACCACCACCACCTCGGCGCTGATCTCGAAGAACGCCGGCGAAAACATCGTCGGCATCTTCGCCCACTCCGACGTGATGCTGAACGGCTCGATCCTCGCCGCGACCCGCGCCGGCATGACCCCCGGCAAGGATTTCGTCGCCGTCGGGATCGACTGTGACATCGAAGGCTACGACAACATCAAAGCCGGGAAGCAGTTCGCGACCGGGCTGTGGGACCCGTTCCTGATCGGCAAAACGACCGGGGAAATCGCGGTCGAAGTCCTCGAAGGCAACGAAGTCGAACTGGAAACCGAAGTCCCGACGCCGGAGATCAAGAAAGCAAACGTCACCGAATGTGACGCGGCGCTCGAAAAGTAGTTCGTAGGACGCAAAGGAGCCTCGCGCATGTCGATCACCAGTCCCGCTGAGGAGCACAACGGTGCCGAACAGTGGATGACGTACTGGCGAGCGCGGCGCGAGGCTCAGCTGCGCGAGATGGTCACGCCGGAGATCCTCGAGGAGTTCCGCGCCGACCCGCACGGCGCCCGCGGCCGCAGCAAGGCCCTGGCGCAGATCCTGAACTACATGCGGATGCAGCCGATCGAGGACCGCGTCTTCGCCTACGCCGAGGTGCCCTTCGAGCGCTACCGCCTCGGCTCGATGCACGCCGAGCGCGGCGTGCCGCCGGAGATCGACGCGGGGGAGACCTTCGCCACCGAGGACGAGGCGATCTACGGCGTCTTCGTCCGCCGGCTCGAGAACCTCGGCCTCGCCCCGGAGAAGGGCTGAGCAGGCGATGAGCTACCTGAAGATCAAAGGCTACGGCGACCGGCCGAGCGCCGCCCCGGGCGAGACGTTGACCTTCCACGTCGGGCTGGTCGAGGAGGGTGAGTACGAGGCGAGCGTCGTGCGGGTGATGAACGGCGACACCCATCCCGGCGGCCCCGGCCCCTGGATCGAGGCGGTCGAGCACCCGGTCGCCGGCACCTACGCGGGCGGCCCGCAGCGGACCCAGGCGGGCGGCTACGTCGAGGTGCCCGACCCCGAGGGCGCGCTGGCGCCGGCCGGCGGCTTTGCCGTCCACGCCTTCGTCTGGCCGACCCTGCCGGAGGGCGGCCGGCAGGCGATCCTCTCGCGCTTCGACGCCGCCGCCGGGTCCGGATGGACGCTCGAGATCCTCGACGGCGCACTCACCTTCACCGTCGCCGACGGCGCCGGCGGCTCGGCCTCGGTCACCGCGCCGAAGGGCCTCTTCCGCGAGATCTGGTACTCGGTGGTCGCCGCCTACGACCCCGAGGCGGGCCGGCTCACGCTGTCCCAGAAGAGCGTCATCAACCGGGTCAACAGCCGCTTCGGCCCGGTCGTCGACTACGACGGCGACTGCGTCGCGGAGGTCGAGGCGGGCGTCGCTCCCGGCAGCCCCGACGTGCCGCTGCTGATCTCCGGCGTGGCCGAGAGCGCCGGCTCCGAGCGGACCTGGGTGACGCGCCTCTACAACGGCAAGGTCGACTCGCCGAAGGTCCTCGCCGGCCTGCCCGACGAGGCCGCGACCGCGGCGCTGCACGCCGGCGAGGTGCCCGCCAAGGCGCTCGCCCACTGGGACTTCGGCGCCGCGATCCTCGCCGCCGGCGGTGCCACCGAGACGGTGCCGGACGCCTCCGGCGCGGGCCTCGACGGGCGTTGCCGCAACCAGCCCGACCAGGCGATGACCGGCTGGAACTGGACCGGGGAGGAGGACAAGTGGACGCACGCGCCCGACCAGTACGGGGCGTTCTGGTTCCACGTCGACTCGCTCACCGACTCGCGCTGGGAGCCGAGCCTCGAGCTCGAGGTGCCGGATGAGATGCCGAGCGGCTGCTACGCGCTGAAGGTGGAGGTCCCGGCGAGCGGGGAGGAGAAGGAGGAGACCGAGTTCCTGATCCCGTTCTTCGTCACCGCGCCGAAGAGCGGCCCGACGGCGCCGATCCTGATCCTGATCCCGTCCTACTCCTACGTCGTCTACGGCAACAGTCAGGTCTACCAGAAAGCTCCCGAAGGTCAGCTCGCCAACGGTCACCTGACGGTGTTGGAAGACATGGACTTCGAGTTGAACGCGGGGGTGGGGGAGTACGGGCTCTCCTGCTATGACCAACACCTCGACGGCAAGGGTGTGCAGTACGCGACCTGGAAGCGGCCGCTGCTCAGCCTGCAGCCGGGTACGCAGCACGAGTTCGGCGCGGTCTGGCAGTACCCGGCCGACCTGCACCTGGTCGACTGGTGCCGAAGGCAGGGGTTCGAGGTCGACGTCGCCACCGACCATGACCTCGAGCGCGAAGGGGTGGACCTGCTGCGCCGCTACCGCTGCGTCGTCTCCGGCACCCACCCGGAGTACTACTCGGCCGGGATGTTCGACGCCTGGGAGGACTACCTCGCCACCGGCGGCCGCGGCATGTACCTGGCGGGCAACGGCTTCTACTGGGTGACGACGCCGCTGCCCGGGCGGCCGCACGTGCTCGAGGTGCGGCGCGGGGAGAGCGGCGACGCCGCCTGGCGCTCGCGGCCGGGGGAGATGTACCACTCGGCCGGGGGCGAGAAGGGCGGCCTCTGGCGCTACCGCGCCCGCGCGCCGCAGAAGATCTGGGGCACCGGCTACACCTCCCACACGATGGCCGTCTCCGGCCACTACGTGCAGATGCCCGACGCCGCCGACCCCCGCGCGGCCTGGATCATGGAGGGGATCGACCCGGGGGAGACGATCGGCGACTTCGGCACGATCAACGACGGCGCCGCCGGCCTCGAGGTCGACCGCGCCGACCCCGACCTCGGCACCCCGCCGAACACCCTGCTCCTCGCCAGCTCGGTCGCCCACGGCCCCAACGCGATGCTGGTCCCGGAGGAGCTCGCCTTCGCCCATCCGGCGGGGAACGGCGAGGAGAGCCCCCTGGTCCGCGGCGACATCACCTACTTCACGACCCCGGAGGGCGGCGGCATGTTCGCCACCTCCTCGATGTCGTGGTGCGGCAGCCTCTCCCACGAGGGCGGCGACAACAACGTCAGCCGGCTGACCGCCAACGTCCTTCGCCGCTTCGCCCTTGACGAGCCACTGGACCCGCTCGTCTAGTGCGGCGAAGCGGTGGAGCCTCGGGCCGCGGCGACGCCGGTGAGCATCCGGCGGGGGTTCTTGTGGGTGATCTGGTCGTGCCACTCGGGGGAGATGCCGCCTCGTTCCATCATCGATTTGAAGAGGGTGAGGACGTGGGCGAAGCCCCAGCCGCCGTAGCTCGAGAGGTAGTGCTTGTGGCCGACGTCCTGGGAGATCAGGAGCTGCTCGCCGAAGCCCGCCCCGATGAGGGCCGCGAGGCCCTTGACGCGCTCGCGGTCGGAGGGGAACCACCAGGAGTGGGCGCCGTCGGAGAAGAGGTTCGAGTTGCCGCAGAGGTCGTACTCGATGTACGGGCCCTTCTCGGCCAGGGCCTTGTGGTAGTCGATCGCCTGGTTGATGTCGATGTCGTCGTGGGCGAGGGCGGTGTCGACGTGGCCGAGGACGACGCGGGTCAGGTCGACTTCCTCCTGCTCGAGGATGTCGAGGACTTCGAAGCCGCCGCGGGTCGGCGGGTGGACGTGGACGGTGATCGTCAGGCCGGTGCGGTGGTGGGCCCGGGCGGCGGCGCGGAGGACCTTCTCCTCGTCGGCATGCATCGGCATCGTGGTGCCGATCTCACCGATGATCCCGGGGCGGATGCCGGTGTCGCCGAAGCCGTTCTCGATCTCGTCGACGAGGCGGTCCTCGATCTTCTTCAGGTCCCAGCCGGAGAGCTCTTTGGGCATGCCGAAGGAGACGTAGTGGCCGTTGCCGAGGACGATGTTCAGCCCGGTCCGCTCGGAGACCTCGACCAGTTTCTCCGGCTGCGGGCCGAGGTCGGCGTTGGTCAGGTCGACCACGGTCCCGCCGCCCGCCTCCTTGAACTCCATCAGCTCGGTGATCGCCAGCTCGGGGTCGTCGAGGACGCAGTTGTCGCGGTTCCCGTAGGGGTCGTTGCGGACCGTCTTCAAGGTGGACAGATCGACCGGCGCGTTCTCCAGCGGCAGCTCTTTGAAGCGGCTCAGCTCGTCGACGTAGAGGTTCAGGTCGATGAACACGTGCTCGTGGGGCAGGACCGCACCGAGCTCGTTGGCCGGGACCGGCCCTCGCACAGTCATCACCGTCGGTTCAGTCATGTCCACCTTTCGCTCATCAAAAGCCAATAGCAATGGCTGAAATACTAATCAGCGAGCAACCGGTGTCAAATCGCCGTTGACAGGCCTCCCCCGATTTCCCTATAGTTTCACTCTCCGCAGTAAACTTTCAGGGAGTGAAAATGACTAAGAGCGCCTCCGAAGTACTGACCGCCCAGGGCCTGCCGTCGTCCGACGACTACGCCCTCGCCCCCTCGCCGCACCGCTTCGACGACGGCGGCCACTTCCGCCTCGAGGTCTCGGGCGTCGAGCGGCTGGCGACGCTGGAAGCGCTGCTCGACGAGGCCGCCAAGGAAGACGTCTACATCCACCGGATCGTCGCCTTCGGCGCCGGCGCCACCCTTCTCGACCGCGGAGAGCTGAAGGCATTCGCCGAACTGGCCGGCGAGCGGGAGATCGACGTCGTCGCCTGCCCGGGCCCGCGCTCGGGCTGGGACTCCGGCCGCCAGGTCGTCACGCCCGAGGGCATGTACTCGGGCCGCCGGGTCCGCGGCGTCGACAACCTGCGCTTCCTCCTCGACGACTACCTGCGCCTGTTCGAGTGCGGCTTCAGGGGCGTGCTCGTCTGGGACGAGGGCGTGCTCGACATCCTGGTCAAGGCACGCGCCGCCGGCCACGTCCCCGAGGACTCCTCCTACAAGGTCTCCGTCTACACCGGCCACGCCAACCCGGCCTCGATCCGCATCCTCGAGCAGCTCGGCGCCGACAGCCTCAACCCCGTCGGCGACCTCTCCCGCCCGATGCTCGGCGCGATCCGCCAGGCGGTGAAGATCCCGCTCGACGTCTGGGCGATCACCTTCGACAGCTTCGGCGGGATGAACCGCCTCTGGGAGGCCGGCGAGATCGCCGCCGTCGCCGCCCCCGTCTACTTCAAGGTCGAGCCCGGCGACTCGGAGGGCGCGATGTACGTGTCGTGGGAGGAGCCGACGGCCCAGGACGCCGCGATCCGCAACAAAGTCCGCCACGCCAAGATCCTGCTCGAGCTGGCCGAGCGGACCAGCCCGGAGGTGCACGCCTCGCCCTCCCCGGTGACCTCGGACTGAATTCCACCCGTTCGGGGTGAAGTTTCTTGACATCCCCGCCCGGCGCATCTAGCCTTTCACTTAACGCAGTTACCTTTCGGTCAGTGAAACTCGGGAAACCGCCGCGAAGAGGAGCGAATTAAGCGTGGAGAGCTCATCCGTACCGATTCAGCCCGGCGCCGCCGACTCCGTCTCCGCCTCCAGCGGCGGCGGCTACCAGCGACGCTCCTCCGGTCTCGTCCGCGATTTCTCGCAGACCGACACCTGGATGTACAACGTCCTGGCGATGAACCCGGTGATCGTCGGGGCCCTGACCTTCGGCCTCGTCCTGATCACCTATCCGCACGCCAACCTCTGGCTCTGCTTCATCATCGCCGGGCTCTTCTGCTGCGCCGAGGCCGTCGCCTACGCGCTCTTCGCCGCGGCGATGCCGCGCTCCGGCGGCGACTACGTGATGCAGAGTCGCGTCCTCGGGGGAGGGGTGGCAAGCGTCTTCACCTTCGCCGGGATCACGCTCTCGCAGTGCTTCCTGCCGGGGATCTTCGGCTACCTGCTCTCCTCGATCGTCCTCTCACCGTTCTTCCTCCTGCTCGGCGCCCAGTACCACGCGATGTGGATGGTCGAAGTCGGTGAATGGCTCAGCACCAACTGGGGCATCTTCGCCTGCGCGATCTTCGTCGCGATCCAGGGCACGATCGTCAACGTCCGCGGCCTGCGGCTCTACGCGCGGATCCAGAAGATCGTCTTCTGGCCCGGATTGGCGCTGCTGCTCTTCTTCATGATCCAGATGCTGTTCAGCTCGCACGGCACCTTCATCAACAACTTCAACGGCTTCATGTCGAACAACTACGGCGTCAACAACGCCTACCAGGCGACGATCCACGCCGGCGGCACGCTCCACGGCGGCAGCAATCTCGGCGACACGATCCTCGCCAGCGTGATCGCCGCCTTCCTGCTGATCTTCCCCGCCTTCAGCGTCCAGCAGGCCGGTGAGATCAAACGCGCCGGCAGCGTCCGCGGCAACCTCTGGTCGATGCTCGGCTCCGAGGTCTTCACCTTCGTCATCATGGCCGTGCTCGGCGCGCTGCTGATCACCAAGGTCGGCTCCGACTTCCTCTTCTCCAGCGGCAGCCTCTACTTCGAAGGGGCGGAAAACAACCCGCTGCCGGTGCCGCCGTTCCTCGGCTTCTTCTTCGCGATCTTCGGCAACGCGCCGATCTTCACCTGGCTGCTGCTGATCATGTTCCTCTGCTGGATGGTGATGCTCTATCCGAACGGTTGGCTCGGCGGCACCCGGGTGATGATGGCGATGTCCTTCGACCGCGTCCTGCCGGAGTGGTTCGGCCGCGTCAACCGTCGCTTCCACGTCCCCCTGAACGCGCTGCTGACGATGACCGCGGTGAGCATCCCGCTCGCCTACCTCTACATCTTCCAGCCGACGATCCAGGAACTCACGCTCAGCTACTTCATCATCCTGGCGACGACGTTCGGGGTGACGATGATCGCCGCGATCCTCTTCCCGTATACGAGGAAGGAGCTCTACAACGCCAGCGCCGCGGCCCAGTACAAGGTGCTCGGCCTACCGTTGATCTCGGTGATGGCGTCGATCTTCCTCGCCTTCGTCGTCTTCTGCGACGTGCAGGCGCTGCGCGCCAACGAGCTCGGCGTCAACAACACCAGGGGCCTGCTCTTCCTCGGTGGCCTCTGGGGCTTCGCCTTCATCGTCTACTGGGCGAGCAAGCTGTACCGGCGCTCGCAGGGCGAATCGACCTCTGACGCCTACAAAGAACTGCCGATCGAATAGATGGGGCTCTTCTCACGCAACAAGGAACCGGAAGCGGAGCGGACCCGATTCTTCTTCGCCACCGACCTGCACAGCTCCGAGGCCTGCTTCCGCAAGCTCTTGGCGACGCCGCGGGTGTATGAGCTCGACCGGGTGATCTGCGGCGGTGACTGCACCGGCAAGATGCTGATCCCGCTGGTCGAGCAGGGCGAGGGCTCCGGCGACTACCTGGTCGCCTGGGGCGGCGACAGCGAGGTGGCCCGCGGCGAGGAGCAGGTCGCCGAGCACGAGAAGCAGATCCGTTACGCCGGGCTCTACCCGGTGCGGATCTCCGAAGCCGAGGACGCCGCCCTGCGCAGCGATCCGGAGCGGCTGCACGCGCTCTTCCGCGAACGGATGCTCGCCGTGGTCGGCGAGTGGACGGCGCTGGCCGAGGAGCGGCTCGGCGGCAACGGCACCCAGTTCGTGATGGTCCCCGGCAACGACGACGAGTTCGACGTCGACGAGGTGATCCAGGCCTCGGGCTTCGTCGACGCGGCGGAGAACCGGATCGTCAAGATCGGCCCGCACGAGATGCTCAGCGTCGGCTGGTCCAACACCACCCCCTGGGACACCCCGCGCGAGTGCTCGGAGGAGGAACTGGCGGCGAAGATCGACGCGCTCGCGGCGCAGATCGAGGACATGGACTCGGCGATCTTCAACATCCACGTGCCGCCGTTCGGCACCGGCCTCGACAACGCCCCGCAGCTGGACGAGAACCTGAAGCCGGTCGAGGGCGGCACGGTGATGGCGCCGGTCGGCTCGACCGCGGTCCGCGACTCGATCCTCAAGCACCAGCCGCTGCTCGCCCTGCACGGGCACATCCACGAGTCGCGCGGGGTGCAGAAACTCGGCCGCACGACCTGCATCAACCCCGGCTCGGTCTACGGCGAGGGGATCCTCCAGGGCGTCATCGTCGAGCTCGGCTCGGGCGACGTCCGCTACACGCTCACCGACGGCTGATGGCGGGCCCGCTCAAAGACCCGCTGGAGGAGGCGGTGCGGGTGATCGACGCCGCCGGCGCCGCCGGCCTGCAGCTGCGCCTGACCGGCGGGGTGGCGATCGCGACGATCTCCCCGAGCGCCCTGCGCGAGCCGCTGCGCCGGCTCTACAACGACATCGACTTCGTCTCCCGCAGCCGTGACCAGCGGGCCGTCGAGGAGCTCTTCGCCGGGCTCGGCTACCACGCCGAGGACGAGTTCAACGCGCTGCACGGCGAGAACCGCCTCTTCTTCATCGACCGCGAGAACAGCCGCGAGGCCGACGTCTTCGTCAACAAGGTCGACGCCTGCCACACGCTGGAGCTCGCCGACCGGCTCGAGATCGCGCCGCGGACGATCCCGCCCGCCGACCTCCTGCTCTCGAAGCTGCAGGTGGTCGAGACGACGCCGAAGGACTACACCGACGCGCTCGCCGTGCTCTCCGACCACGAGGTGGTCGAGCCGGATGGGCCGGAGGGCATCTCGCTGGAGCGGATCGAGGAAGTCTGCTGCTCGGACTGGGGCTGGTGGCGGACGGTGACGATGGTCGGCGGCAAGACCCTGGAGATGGCCGAGGGCCTGTCCGGTGAGGGCCGGATCGCCCCCGAGGCCCCGGCGCGGCTGCGCCAGGTGCTGGAGCGCCTCGAGAGCGCGCCGAAGAGCCGCAAGTGGAAGCCTAGCCTTTCACTTAACGCAGTTACCTTTCGGTCAGTGAAACTCGGGAAACCGCCGCGAAGAGGAGCGAATTAAGCGTGGAGAGCTCATCCGTACCGATTCAGCCCGGCGCCGCCGACTCCGTCTCCGCCTCCAGCGGCGGCGGCTACCAGCGACGCTCCTCCGGTCTCGTCCGCGATTTCTCGCAGACCGACACCTGGATGTACAACGTCCTGGCGATGAACCCGGTGATCGTCGGGGCCCTGACCTTCGGCCTCGTCCTGATCACCTATCCGCACGCCAACCTCTGGCTCTGCTTCATCATCGCCGGGCTCTTCTGCTGCGCCGAGGCCGTCGCCTACGCGCTCTTCGCCGCGGCGATGCCGCGCTCCGGCGGCGACTACGTGATGCAGAGTCGCGTCCTCGGAGGAGGGGTGGCAAGCGTCTTCACCTTCGCCGGGATCACGCTCTCGCAGTGCTTCCTGCCGGGGATCTTCGGCTACCTGCTCTCCTCGATCGTCCTCTCACCGTTCTTCCTCCTGCTCGGCGCCCAGTACCACGCGATGTGGATGGTCGAAGTCGGTGAATGGCTCAGCACCAACTGGGGCATCTTCGCCTGCGCGATCTTCGTCGCGATCCAGGGCACGATCGTCAACGTCCGCGGCCTGCGGCTCTACGCCCGCATCCAGAAGATCGTCTTCTGGCCCGGATTGGCGTTGCTGCTCTTCTTCATGATCCAGATGCTGTTCAGCTCGCACGGCACCTTCATCAACAACTTCAACGGCTTCATGTCGAACAACTACGGCGTCAACAACGCCTACCAGGCGACGATCCACGCCGGCGGCACGCTCCACGGCGGCAGCAATCTCGGCGACACGATCCTCGCCAGCGTGATCGCCGCCTTCCTGCTGATCTTCCCCGCCTTCAGCGTCCAGCAGGCAGGTGAGATCAAACGGGCCGGCAGCGTCCGCGGCAACCTCTGGTCGATGCTCGGCTCCGAGGTCTTCACCTTCGTCATCATGGCCGTGCTCGGCGCGCTGCTGATCACCAAGGTCGGCTCCGACTTCCTCTTCTCCAGCGGCAGCCTCTACTTCGAAGGGGCGGAAAACAACCCGCTGCCGGTACCGCCGTTCCTCGGCTTCTTCTTCGCGATCTTCGGCAACGCGCCGATCTTCACCTGGCTGCTACTGATCATGTTCCTCTGCTGGATGGTGATGCTCTACCCGAACGGCTGGCTCGGCGGCACCCGGGTGATGATGGCGATGTCCTTCGACCGCGTCCTGCCGGAGTGGTTCGGCCGCGTCAACCGCCGCTTCCACGTCCCCCTGAACGCGCTGCTGACGATGACCGCGGTGAGCATCCCGCTCGCCTACCTCTACATCTTCCAGCCGACGATCCAGGAACTCACGCTCAGCTACTTCATCATCCTGGCGACGACGTTCGGGGTGACGATGATCGCCGCGATCCTCTTCCCGTATACGAGGAAGGAGCTCTACAACGCCAGCGCCGCGGCCCAGTACAAGGTGCTCGGCCTACCGTTGATCTCGGTGATGGCGTCGATCTTCCTCGCCTTCGTCGTCTTCTGCGACGTGCAGGCGCTACGCGCGAACGAGCTCGGCGTCAACAACACCAGGGGCCTGCTCTTCCTCGGTGGCCTCGGGGCTTCGCCTTCATCGTCTACTGGGCGAGCAAGCTTTACCGGCGTTCGCAGGGCGAATCGACCTCTGACGCCTACAAAGAACTGCCGATCGAATAGATGGGGCTCTTCTCACGCAACAAGGAACCGGAAGCGGAGCGGACCCGATTCTTCTTCGCCACCGACCTGCACAGCTCCGAGGCCTGCTTCCGCAAGCTCCTGGCGACGCCGCGGGTATACGAGCTCGACCGGGTGACTGCGGCCGTGACTGCACCGGCAAGATGCTGATCCCGCTGGTCGAGCAAGGCGAGGGCTCCGGCGACTACCTGGTCGCCTGGGGCGGCGACAGTGAGGTGGCCCGCGGCGAGGAGCAGGTCGCCGAGCACGAGAAGCAGATCCGTTACGCTGGGCTCTACCCGGTGCGGATCTCCGAAGCCGAGGACGCCGCCCTGCGCAGCGTTCCGGAGCGGCTGCACGCGCGCTTCGCGGAGGGATGCTCGCCGGGGTCGCGAGTGGACGGCGGCCGAGCGCGGCTCGGCGGCAACGGCACCCAGTTCGTGATGGTCCCCGGCAACGACGACGAGTTCGACGTCGACGAGGTGATCCAGGCCTCGGGCTTCGTCGACGCGGCGGAGAACCGGATCGTCAAGATCGGCCCGCACGAGATGCTCAGCGTCGGCTGGTCCAACACCACCCCCTGGGACACCCCGCGCGAGGCTCGGAGGAGGAACTGGCGGCGAAGATCGACGCACTCGCGGCGCAGATCGAGGACATCAACTCGGCGATCTTCAACATCCACGTGCCGCCGTTCGGCACCGGCCTCGACAACGCCCCGCAGCTGGACGAGAACCTGAAGCCGGTCGAGGGTGGCACGGTGATGGCCCCGGTGGGCTCGACCGCGGTCCGCGACTCGATCCTGAAGCACCAGCCGCTGCTCGCCCTGCACGGGCACATCCACGAGTCGCGCGGGGTGCAGAAACTCGGCCGCACCACCTGCATCAACCCCGGTTCGGTCTACGGCGAGGGGATCCTCCAGGGCGTCATCGTCGAGCTCGGCTCGGGCGACGTCCGCTACACGCTCACCGACGGCTGATGGCGGGTCCGCTCAAAGACCCGCTGGAGGAGGCGGTGCGGGTGATCGACGCCGCCGGCGCCGCCGGCCTGCAGCTGCGCCTGACCGGCGGGGTGGCGATCGCGACGATCTCCCCGAGCGCCCTGCGCGAGCCGCTGCGCCGGCTCTACAACGACATCGACTTCGTCTCCCGCAGCCGTGACCAGCGGGCCGTCGAGGAGCTCTTCGCCGGGCTCGGCTACCACGCCGAGGACGAGTTCAACGCGCTGCACGGCGAGAACCGCCTCTTCTTCATCGACCGCGAGAACAGCCGCGAGGCCGACGTCTTCGTCAACAAGGTCGACGCCTGCCACACGCTGGAGCTCGCCGACCGGCTCAAGATCGCGCCGCGGACGATCCCGCCCGCCGACCTCCTGCTCTCGAAGCTGCAGGTGGTCGAGACTACGCCGAAGGACTACACCGACGCGCTCGCCGTGCTCTCCGACCACGAGGTGGTCGAGCCGGATGGGCCGGACGGGCATCTCGCTGGAGCGGATCGAGGAAGTCTGCTGCTCGGACTGGGGCTGGTGGCGGACGGTGACGATGGTCGGCGGCAAGACCCTGGAGATGGCCGAGGGCCTGTCCGGTGAGGGCCGGATCGCCCCCGAGGCCCCGGCGCGGCTGCGCCAGGTGCTGGAGCGCCTCGAGCGCGCGCCGAAGAGCCGCAA
>CAWBRE010000015.1:0-9981 GCA_963791095.1 uncultured Solirubrobacterales bacterium | reverse complement strand
AGCGCCGCGATCACCGCCTCCCGCTGCCCCGCCCGCCAGTCGGCGTAGCCGAGCTCACCGAGCAGCGCATCCGCCCGTTCGCCGGGCGAAGCTCCAAAGCTCATCTGCGAGGTCTGCTCCATAGGGCAGTCCAGGCTAGGCGTTCCTCCGGCGGGTGTCGAGGGAAGGGCATACCGAGCACGCACACCTGCCGCGCGCAGGTGTGCCCTTCCCTCGACAGGACCCGCCGGCCGGGGCCCCTAAGCGCTTTCGGTCTGCGCGATTTTGGACGGAACGAGCGACAGTTTCTCCGCCAGCGTGTTGATCACGTTCGCCAGTTTGCGGGTGTCGGCTTTGGTCAGTTCCGTGTAGAGGACGAAACCGGGCCACTTGGTCGTTTCGTAGGGCTTCAGCGCCGTGTAGACGGCTTCGAAGTCCGTTTCGACTTCCTTCACCAGCGTCGGATCTTTTTCTTGCATCAGCGGGGCGACGGCCTGGAACACGTCCTGCGCGCCTTCGACGTTGCCGAGGAAGTCGACCAGGTCGATGTGCGAGTAGCGCTCCTCCTCGCCGGTGATCTTCGAGGTCGAGACCTCGGTCAGCAGCTCGTTGGCGCCGTTGGCGATCTCGACCGCGTGGATCTTGACCTTGCCCTTGATCAGCCCTTCGAGTTCTTCGACGTCTTCCAGCAGCGCTTCCGCCACCGGTTCCATGTTCTTCGTCGATTCTTCTTCCCAGAGGGCTTTCTCGAGCCGGTGGAAGCCGCCGAATTCGGACTTCGGCACGTCGTTTGCACGCGCGTCGATGCGCGGGTCGAGGTCGCCGAAGGACTCGGCCACCGGCTCGATGCGCTCGTAGTTGATGCGCGGCGCCGGGTAGAGCTGTTTCGCCTTGGGGATGTTGCCTTCGATCACCGCTTCGACGAAGGGCTTCGTCTTTTCGGTCAGTTCCTCGGAGTTCTTCAGCAGGTACTTCTTGTAGGTGTCGATCGCCTTGACCGTCGCCGGGCTCGCCTCCGATTCCAGTTCGCCGGTCACCTTCAGCGTCCCGTCTTCTTCCGTGCCGCCGTTGCAGCGCACCGTGTATTCGCCTTCTTCGAGGGTCAGCGAGAAGCTGCCGGTGAGGCCTTCGGTGATGTTCTCGCGCTCGCCGAGGATCGTTTCCCCTTCCAGCACCTCGAGCTCGGTGACGCCGGCCGAGCCGCCTTCGACCTGGAAGTCGATCGGGCCCGCTTTGGCGTTGGTGGCGTGCGGCGCGCAGCCGGCGTCGGTGAGCTTGAAGGTCAGCTGTTCGGAGCTGCCGGAGGAGTCATCGCTGCTGCTGGAGCCGCAGGCGGCCACGAAGAGCGCGATCAGCCCGAGCGCCATCGCGGCGATCAGGGCACGGACAGGGACTCGTTTCATTCTCGGCAAGCTCCTTGGTGAAAGTTCAGGTCTGGATCAGGAAGTCGGGAGTGCCCGGGTCCTGTGACGTCGTCTCGTTCGCCGCAGGGCCCGGGCACAGGTGGGTCCTGCTTAGGGGACCCTAACAAAGGGGACCCTAACAAGACCTACGGGCGCGGTCGGAAAAGGTTCAGCGAGCTCAGCTGAACATTCCTTCGCCGACGAACCCGCCCGGCTTGGTGCCGCCGGGCACGGCGAAGACGGCGCTGCCGACGTGCTGGATGTACTCGTTCAGCGCGTCGTACTGGCCGAGCTTGCGCTGCAGGGCGACGAACTGCTTTTCCGGGTCCTTCTGGAAGGCGATGAAGAAGAGGCCGGCTTCGAGCTCGCCGAGGCTCTGGTCGACGCCGTCGGTGAACGAGTAGCCGCGGCGGAGGATCCGCACGCCTTCGTTTTCGGTGGCCGAGGCGAGCCGCACGTGGGCGTCCTCCGGGATCACCGGCTTGCCGTCGTCGCCCTTCACCTCGAGCGGCAGCGGGTCGTACTCGTCCTGCTCGCCGAGCGGCGCGCCGCTGTACTTCTGACGGCCGATCGTTTCCTCCTGGTCTTTCAGCGACGAGCGGTCCCAGACCTCGAGGATCATCCGGATCCGGCGCGACACCAGGAAGCTGCCGCCCCTCATCCAGGCGGGCCCTTCGTCGACCCAGACGTACTTGTCCATCGCCGCCCCGTCCTCGGCCTTGATGTTGGCGGTGCCGTCTTTCATCCCGAACAGGTTGCGCGGCGTTTCCTGGGTGCGGGTGGTCGAGGAGGTGCGGCCGAAGCCGAGCTGGGACCAGCGCATGGTCACCGTGCCGCGGCCGATCCGGGCCAGGTCGCGGATCGCGTGGAAGACCACCTGGGGGTCGTCGGCGCAGGCCTGGATGCAGATGTCGCCGTCCGATTCGAGCCCGTTCAGTTCCTCGCCGGGCAGCGGCGGCAGCGGCTTCAGCGCCGGCGGGCGCTGGGCGGCGAGGCCGAGGCCGGGGCGATCGAAGACGCCGGGGCCGAAGCCGAAGGTGACGGTCAGGTTCGAGGCGGGCAGGCCGACCGCCTCGCCGGTGTCTTCCGGCGGCGCCAGGTCGTCGTGGTTGCCGGCGTAGTTGCCGATCATCTTGCCCTCGGTCATCTCGACCGTCGCCCGCGTCCACTCTTCCATCAGTTCGCGCAGCTCGGCCTTGCTTTCCGTTTCGAGGTCGAAGGAGGCGAAGTGGAGGCGGTCCGGGGCGGGCGTCGCGATCCCCGCCTGGTGCTCGCCGTAGAAGGGGACCGAGCCGGTCGATTCGGCTGCGGCGGCGTCGGCGGCATCGTGGCCGACCAGGTAGCCGCCGGCGCCCAGGCCGATGCCGGCGGCGCCGATCCCGGCCGAGGCGAGCAGTCGCCGACGCGACAGCGCCATGAGGCTAAGCCGGCGTCTGGGCCGCGGTGGCGCGCTGCTCGGTACCGCTGCGAGCGGGCTTGCGCCTGGTGCGCGGCCAGAGGACGAAGAGCGCCATCGGCACAGCGTAGGCCAGGTAGACGAAGGCCTCGATCTGAGTCGGGGCTGCACGGAGACCCAGCATTCCGGTGAGCAGCGATTCGGAGACGGTGCCCGGGTGGACGAGCCAGCGCAGGCTCACCGCTTCGGTCTGGAAGCTGTTGATCCAGCCCGCCTCGTGGGCGGTGTGGGCGGCGGTCGCCAGCAGGCCGGCGGCGACGAAGACCAGGATCAGGCCGGTGATCTTGAAGAATTTGGAGAGGTTGATGCGGACGCCGCCGCGGTAGAGGCCGACGCCGATCACGACCGCGCCGAGGAGCCCGAGGATCGCGCCGCCGCCGGCGGCCGTCGTGTTGGTCGAGTCCTGGAAGGCGGCGAGGAGGAAGACCGAGGTCTCGAAGCCCTCGCGCAGGACGGCGAGAAAGGCCATCCCGACCAGCGCCATCGCCGAGCCGCGGGCCAGCGCGCTCGCCGCCTCGCCCTCGAGTTCGGCCTTGATCCCGCGCGAGTGGCGGGTCATCCAGATGATCATGTAGCTGATCGTCGCCACCGCGATCAGGCCGACGACCGTCTCCAGCCCCTCCTGCTGTTGCTGCGGGAGTTCTTCGTTGACGAGGTTGAGGCCGACCCCGACCGCGGTGCAGAGGACGATCGCGATCCCGACCCCGACCCACATCTGCCGCAGCGCGTCCTGGCGCCCCTCCTTGACCAGGAAGGCGGCGATGATGCCGACGATGAGTGAGGCCTCGACGCCCTCACGCAGGGTGATTACGAAGGTTGGGATCATGAGTCTTAGGGTGCCCTGTTTAGGGCGCCCGAAAACCTAGCAGGCGACTCTGAATTGATCTTTAGAGGGGGCGCGCAAGGGACGGAGATGCGAGGAGGGGAGTCCGATGGACCCTTCCCTCACGAACTGCGGGAGGTTCGTTCAGGGTCCATCGGACTCCCCTTGCGAGCCGGGTCGATTGTTCGGCTCGGATGACCAATTCCTCATCGGGGAGAGCTGACGCACCTCGGACCCGTGCGCGCTGTGGAGACTTTCCGTCGCATAGGGACGGTTTCTCTCCACGGTCTCGGCCGCCGTGGAGCTTTAGACGGCAGGGACCGAGTTTCTCTCCACTGCCCGGACCGTGAAGGTGGATCGGCGGACCCCTGAACGAACCTCCCGCAGTTCGTGAGAGAAGGGGTCCGCCGAGCCGCCCTAAGCGATCAAGCGTCCCCGAAGAAGCTCAGTCGCCCGGCAGCCAGGGCTCGGACCAGTGGGCGACGCCCTTCATCAGGTCGTCCGCTTTCTTCGGTCCCCAGGTTCCCGGCTCGTAGGGGAGCGCTTTGCCGGGATGGTCGAGCAGCGGCTGCACGACCCGCCAGGTCTCCTCGATCGAGTCCTGGCGGG
Source organism: uncultured Solirubrobacterales bacterium (assembly GCA_963791095.1). Taxonomy (GTDB): domain Bacteria; phylum Actinomycetota; class Thermoleophilia; order Solirubrobacterales; family 70-9; genus VAYN01. The sequence continues at coordinate 5,711 of CAWBRE010000015.1, read as the reverse complement.
TGAAGAGGGTGTGGACGCCGTGCAGGGCGTCGCCGAGGAGGCGCTCGTAGGGCTCCGGGTCGCAGCCCGGTTCGCGTTCGAAGAGCACCTCGAGGTCGGCCGGTTCGAAGTCCTCGGAGCTCGATTTTTTCTGGAACATCCGCATCCGTGAGCCGGGCGTCGGCTCGATCCGGAAGGTCATCTTGTTCGGTTCCGGCGTTTTGCCGTGGCCGATCCCGAGCTGCGGCGGGCGGCGGAACACCGCGGTGACCTCGCTCGTCTTCGCCGGCAGGCACTTGCCCGCGCGGATGAAGAAGGGGACGCCGCTCCAGCGCCAGTTGTCGACCTGCAGTTCGATCGCGGCGAAGGTCTCGGTGGTCGATTTCGGGTCGATGTCCTTGACCTCGCGGAAGCCCTTGTACTGGCCGCGCACGTAGCGCTTCGGGTCGGCCGCCCGCATCGCCTTGAAGAACTCCAGCTTCTTGTCGCGGATCGAGTCCGGGTCGTTACCGCTCGGCGGCTCCATCCCGATCAGCCCCAGCACCTGCAGGGCGTGGTTCTGGATCACGTCGCGCATCGCCCCGACCGCGTCGTAGAAGCGGCCGCGGTCGTCGACGCCGAAGTTCTCGGCGATCGTCATCTGCACGTGGGAGATGTAGCTGCGGTTCCAGACCGGCTCGAGGATCGAGTTGGCGAAGCGCAGGTAGGTGATGTCCATCACCGGCTCCTTGCCGAGGTAATGGTCGATGCGGAGGATCTGCTGCTCTTCCAGCACCTCGCGCAGTTCCTCGTTCAGCTTGCGGGCCGATTCGAGGTCGTGGCCGAACGGCTTCTCGATCACCACGTGGGCGCGCTCGACCAGCCCTGCCTTGCCGAGTCCCTTGACCACGGTGGCGAAGAGCGAGGGCGGGATCTCCAGGTAGAAGACCGGCATCTTGGCTTTGCCGAGCGCCTTCACCACCCGCTCGTAGGTTTCTTCGTCGCCATAGTCGCCCTGCACGTAGGTGAGCCGGGCCAGCATCGCGTCGAGGGCGTCCCCGTCGGGGTCGGTGACCGTCGCCGCGACCGCCTCGCGAGCGTGGGCGCGCAGCTTCTCGTCGTCCCAGTCGTCGAGCGCCACGCCGATCACCGGCACCTGCAGCACTCCCGACTTCTCCATCCGGTAGAGCGCCCGGAAGGTCATTTTCTTCGCCAGGTCGCCGCTGATGCCGAAGATCGCCAGCACGTCGGCGGCCCGGTCGATGTGTCCCTTCGTCCGCCTCGGCATCTGCGCGGGAGGCTACCGCCTAAGATCGACCCGTTCCCCGCAAGCAGCGCCGACCAGGAGGATGAGAATGGAGCTCGGGATCGTCGGCCTCGGCCGCATGGGCGCCAACATGGCCCGCCGGCTGATGAAAGATGGCCACACGATCGTCGCCTACGACGTCAGTGAGGACGCCGTCAAGGGGCTTGAGGGAGAGGGCGCGACGGGCGTCTCCTCGCTGGAGGACCTGGCTTCGAAGCTGAGCGCGCCGCGCTCGGTCTGGGTGATGGTCCCGGCGGGGCGGATCACCGAAGAGACGGTGGAGGGGCTGGAAGGCGTGCTCGAGTCCGGCGACGCGATCATCGACGGCGGCAACTCCTACTACCGCGACGACATGCGGCGCGCCAAACGCGCGGCCGAGAAAGGGATCGACTACGTCGACTGCGGCACCAGCGGCGGCGTCTTCGGCCTCGAGCGCGGCTACTGCCTGATGATCGGCGGGCCCGACGGGGCGGTCGAGCGGCTCGACTCGATCTTCGCCAGCCTGGCGCCGGGGATGGAGTCGGCGGAGCGCACGCCGGGCCTCTCCGGCGACCCGACCCCGGCCGAGAACGGCTACCTGCACTGCGGCCCGAACGGCTCCGGCCACTTCGTGAAGATGGTCCACAACGGGATCGAGTACGGGATCATGGCCGCCTACGCCGAGGGGCTGAACGTCCTCGACAACGCCGACGCGGGGAAGACCAAACGGCTCGACGATGCCGAGACGGCGCCGCTCGACCAGCCCGAGTACTACGAATTCGACCTCGACATCCCGGCGATCGCCGAGGTCTGGCGGCGCGGCTCGGTGGTCGGCTCCTGGCTCCTCGACCTGACCGCCGCGGCCTTCGTCGAAAGCCCCGAGCTCGACCAGTTCAGCGGCCGCGTCTCCGACTCCGGCGAGGGCCGCTGGACCTCGATCGCGGCGATCGAGGAGGGCGTGCCGACCCCGGTCCTCACCACCGCCCTGCATGAGCGCTTCTACTCGCGCGACCTCGGTGACTTCGGCGACAAAGTCCTGTCGGCGATGCGGATGCAGTTCGGCGGCCACCACGAGAAGCAGGACACCTAGCCATGCCGATCGACCTCGAGGTAGTCGGCGACGAAAAGGCGGCGGCGCGGCGCGCGGCGGAGCTGATCGCGGCGGCGGGCGCGGCGGCGGTCGTCGACCACGGCTCGTTCTCCTTCGCGATGAGCGGCGGGCGCTCGCCCTGGTCGATGCTGGCGATCCTCGGTGACCTCGAGGAGATGCCCTGGGGGGAGACCGAGCTCTTCCAGGTCGACGAGCGGGTCGCCTCGCCGGGCTCCGACGATCGCAACCTCACCCACATGGTGCTCGGCCTCTCGATGGACCACCAGTCGTCGCTGCGGCCGATGCCGGTCACGCACCGGGACCTCGACGAAGCGGCCCACGAATACGAAACCTCGCTGCCCGACCGCCTCGACCTCGTCCACCTCGGCCTCGGCCCGGACGGCCACACCGCCTCACTGGTCCCCGGCGACCCGGTCCTCGAGGTCACCGACCGCCGCGTCGCGATGACCACCAACGAGTACCAGGGCCACCGCCGCATGACCCTCACCTACCGCGCCCTCGCCGAAGCCCGCCAGATCGTCTGGCTGGTCACCGGGGAGGAGAAGAGCGGCCCGCTCCAACAGCTCCTCGCAAGCGACCCCGCGATCCCCGCCGGCCGCGTCCGCAACGAGTCGATGTCGGTAGTAGCCGACAGCTCCGCGCACCCCGAGTAGCGCGCCGCAACGAGTGTTCACTTGAGCCGCCTATGACCGGCTCAAGCGAACACTCGCCGGTGCGCTTATGCACACCCTGGTGTGGTCAATCGCACCGGCGTCGGATCAGCTGATGCAGCTTTGTGACGCGCGGGTCGTCGGGGGCGGCCAGGCGGGTTGCCCAGCTTTCGATCTCCGCGAGGTCAAGCGATTCGGTCGCGGTGAGGATCGCCTCGATGTCGAGCCAGTCCTTCGGCCGGCCGAGCATCGCCTTGCGCACGATCAGATGCTCCGGCGCGACCAGCGGGATGGTCTCGCCTGCGAAGGGAACTTCGCGAACCCAGACTGGCATCACCTCGTGAAGGGCGTCTTCGGAAAAGAAGAGGTGGACCTGATCGCGGTGGGCCAAGTGGGCGAGTGCGGCGTCGACCTCCGGCCGGCGCGTGGGCGGGACGAAGACGTTGACGTCGATGTCGGGGGTCGGGCGCGGGGCGGCATAGTGCGCGAGGGCGATGGCGCCGCCGACCGCGTGCGGGATGCCCGCCTGGGCGAGGGCACGGTGTACGGCCAAGACCTCGGAGGTCGAAGGGGTTGCGGGGCGTCCGGCGTTCAGGGAATTGATCCTGCCGGCCGCTGCGAGGTTCGTTTTGGGTTTGTCGCACCCATTTCGAACCACGCAAGGCAGAGGTGACTTCGGCCCAGGCGTAATCTCCCTGTTGCAGATGAGCACCTGGGGAACTACTACGGCAGCGCCGGCACCGCGTGCCGGGACGGTGGAGGTGCTCGTCGGGCTGCTTGCGGAACTTGACGAGGCGACCGAATCGGGGGTCTTCTACGACCGGGTGTGCCAGTCGGTGGTGACGCTGACGTCGATGAAACGGGCGGTGCTGCTGCTGCACGACGAGACCTATCGGTCGGTGATCCCGGTCGGCGCCTGCGGGGTCTCGCCGGAGCTGATGAAGCGGATCGGCGGCACGATCGACGAGACGCCGATCGCCCAGCAGGCGCTGGAAGAGGACCGGGTGGTGGAGGTCAACGTGAACGGGGTCGACGGAGGGCTGGCCGAGCACGTTCCCGCCCGCTACGCCGAGCTGCCGGAAAGCGCCTACCTGACCTGCACGCCGATCAGCGCCGCGCGCCGCTGGCTCGGCGTGATCTTCGCCGACCGCGAAGGCGAGGACTTCCCACTCGAGGACGGTGAGCGGGAGACGATGATGACCCTCGGCCGGCTCGCCGCCTTGACCGCCAGCGTCGAGCACTCGACCGAGCAGCGCGAAAGCGAGCGCCGCCTGCACGAACGGGTCGAGCTGACCCGCGACCTGCACGAGAACGCGATCCAGCGCCTCTTCGGTGTCGCGCTCGCGATCGGATCCGAGGAGGAGCTCTCGAAAGCCGAGCGCCGCCGCTGCCAGGAGGAGCTGCGCTCGGTCGTCGCCGACCTGCGCAACGCGCTCACCCGGCCGCTGGAGAGCCCGGCCCGGCCGACCAAGGCCTGCCTCGGCGAACTGCTCGACCGCCTGGTCGAGCGCCGCCCCGAGCTGCGGGTCGACTGGGCCGACGGGGTGGCCGTGCCGGCCGACCTCGAGCCGGTCGCCCAGCTGGTCCTGAACGAGGCGCTCCGCAACGTCGACCGCCACGCCAAGCCGACCGCGATCGAGGTGCGGATCGCCTCCGACGGCGAGACCTTCAGCCTCACGGTCGAAAACGACGGCGCCGGCGACGGCCGCTCGACCCGCGGCAGCGGCCTCGGGCTGCGCCTCGCCGCGCTGGAAGCGCTCCGCTACGAGGGCCTGGTCGAGTTCGGCTCCGCCGACCGCGACCGCTGGAAGGTCCGCCTCGTGGTCCCGGTGAGGGACGAGTGAACGCCGAGCAGCGGGGCCTGCGGGTCCTCGTCGTCGACGATCACGACGTCGTGCAGTGGGGCTTCCGCCTCCTGCTCGAGCGCCAGAGCTGGGTCGAGCGCTGCCTCGCCGCCTCGACCGGCGCCGAGGCGGTCGCGGTCTGCCGCAAGGCGCAGCCCGAGGTCGCCTTGGTCGACATGCTGCTCGGCACCGAGTCGGGCGCCGAGGTCTGCGAGGAGATCCATCAGGTCAGCCCGGCCACGCGGGTGCTGCTGATCTCCGGCGCCGGGATCATCTCGCCCAACGTCGCCCGCACCGCCGGCGCCGCCGGCTTCATCTCCAAGGACTGGTCCGCGGTCGACGTGGTGCGCGCCGTGCGCCGCGTCTCCCAGGGCCATGAGGTCTTCGCCGAAGCGCCGCGCGACTCGCCGCTCTCGGACCGCGAGCAGGAGGTGCTGTCCCTGATCGCGACCGGCTCGACCAACAAAGAGATCGCCGGGCTCCTGCACCTCTCGCCGCACACCGTGAAGGAGCACACCAGCGCTATCTACCGTAAGCTCGGCGTGCGAAATCGGGCGGAGGCCACCCGCCAGGCCCAGCGGCTGAAGATCCTCGTCTGACCCACCCTCCGACGCCTATGGCGCCCCCCATATGGAGGGACCTGGAGCGGCAGCGCGTCACCCCCACGCCCGGCCGGACCAATACTCCTTACACGTGCCGATCCCCAGCGCAGAAACCGCCCTACTGTCCCCCGGCCAGGGGAGCCAGACGTCGACGATGGCCGCGGTCAGCGCCGCCCAACGCCCCGACCTGGTCGAGCAGGCGGCCGACGAACTCGGCGCCGACCCCTTCGAGCAGATCGGCGAGGGCACCCACTTCGCCCA
>CAWBRE010000014.1:0-49541 GCA_963791095.1 uncultured Solirubrobacterales bacterium | reverse complement strand
GCGGGCCGCTCCCCGGCCGCACCGTGAAAGCGATCTACCCCGGCGGCTCCTCCTCCCCGGTCCTCACCGCCGAGGAGGCGATGGACCTTCCCTACAGCTTCGAGGCGATGGCGGAAGCAGGGTCGATGCTCGGCTCCGGCTCGGTGATCGTCGCCGACGACACGGTCTCGATCCCGCACATGGCCCTGCGCACGGCGCGCTTCTACCACCACGAGTCCTGCGGCAAGTGCGCCCCCTGCCGCGAGGGGACGAACTGGACGGTGAAGATGCTGGAGCGGGTCGTCCGCGGCGAGGCCACGCCGATGGATCTCGACATCATCAGCTCGGTCCAGGAGAACATCATGGGCAATTGCCTCTGCGTCCTCGGCGACTCGATGGCGATGCCGGTGTCGGCGATGGTCCGCAAGTTCCGCGGCGAGTTCGAGGCAGTGATGGCCGAAGCCGCCGAAGGAATCGACCCGCACGCCGTCGTCGCGGCGCCGCCCGAGACCCTGGGAGCCGCGACGTGAGTCCTGAGCGCAAAGAGGTGACGCTGAACATCGACGGCCGCGAGGTGACGGCGCTCGAGGGCGAGATGCTCCACGACGCGGCCCGCAAGGGCGACGTCGAGATCCCGGTCTTCTGTTACGAACCGAAACTCGGCGCGCCGGTCGGCGCCTGCCGGATGTGCCTGGTCGAGATCGAGGGGATCCCGAAACTGCAGACCTCCTGCTCGACCCCGGTGCGCGACGGGATGGTCGTCCACACCCGGACCGACCAGGTGAAGACGGCGCAGAACGCGGTGGTCGAGTTCCTGCTCGTCAACCACCCGCTCGACTGCCCCGTCTGCGACAAAGGCGGCGAGTGCCCGCTGCAGGACAACACGATGGGCTGGGGCCCGGGCAAATCGCGGGTGATCGACGAAAAGCGCCACTTCGAGAAGCCGATCGAACTCTCGCCGCTGGTCGCGATCGACCGCGAGCGCTGCATCCTCTGCTACCGCTGCGTGCGCTTCAGTCAGGAGGTCTCCGAGGACGCCCAGCTGCAGCTGCTCGATCGCGGCGACCGCACCTACGTCGGCACCTTCGACGACCGCCCCTACGTCTCGCCCTTCCAGGGCAACATCACCGACATCTGCCCGGTCGGCGCGCTGACCAACTACACCTACCGCTTCCGCGCCCGTCCCTGGGACATCGAGCAGGCGGGCTCGGTCTGCACGCTCTGCCCGAGCCAGTGCAACGTCAGCTTCACCGTCCGCGACGAGAAGGTGAAACGGGTGATCACCCGCGACAACGAGGACGTCGACGACGGCTGGATCTGCGACCGGGGCCGCTACGGCTTCGAGATGTTCAACGCCGAGGAGCGGATCACCGGGCCGCGGACCAAAGGCGGCGGCACGGTCTCCTATGAGGACGCGATCGCGGCGGGCGGCCGAGGGTCTCGCGAAGCGCGACGGCAAGGTCGCGGCTATCGTCGGCGACGCCTCCAACGAGGAGGGCTTCCTGGTGCAGGAGATCCTCCGGAGCGCCCTGCACTCGAGCGCGATCGACTCGCGCCCGGCGGCCGGCCCCGACATCGACACGATCCTCGACCTCGCCCGGCCCGAGCGCCAGGCGACCGTCGCCGACATCGACGAGGCCGACGTGATCCTCGTGCTGGGGACCGACCCGATGCAGTCCTCGCCGATCCTCGACCTGCGGATCCGCAAGGCGATCCGCCGCAACGGCGCGCGCCTCGTGGTCGCGACCGAGCGCCCGACGGCGCTCGACGGTGGCGCCGAGGCGATCGCCCGGTACGCGCCGGGCCAGGCTTCCTACTTCGTCGGCGCGCTGACCGCGGCGGTCGCCGGCGGCGCGGAAAACGTGGCGACGCCGCTGGCCGAGAGCCTTCGCGACGCGGGCAAGGTCGTCGTCGTCTGGGGCGAGCGGATCGGCGCCTCGGCGGCGAACGAGCTGCTCGGCCTCGCCGACGCCCTGAGCCCGCCGGCACCGACGGCGTGGGGCTGCTGGAAGTGCCGGACACGACCAACGCGCGGGGACTGCGCGAGGCGGGCGTGCTGCCGGACGCCGGGCCGGGCCTGGACGCGCTCGCGCTCCACGGTCGCGGCACCGAGGAGATCCGCCAGGCGCTGATCGACGGTGAGCTCAAGGGGCTGGTGCTGGTCGGCGTCGATCCGCTGCGGGACTTCGCCGACACCGCCGCCTGGACCGAGGCGCTGAACGCGGCCGAGTTCGTCGTCGCCTTCTCGACCTTCGCCACCGCGACCGCGGCCAAGGCCGACGTCCTCTTCCCGCTCGAGACCCACGCCGAGAAAGACGGCACCGTCACCCACCCCGACGGCCGCCTGCAGCGCGTCCGCCCGGCGGCCGGCCGCCCCGGCGACATCCGCCCCGGTTGGCAGACCCTCGCCGCCCTGTCCCTGGCGATCGGCCACGACACCGGCGTCACCTCCCAGCCCACCGCCTTCGCCGCCCTGACCGCCGCCGTCCCCTTCTACGCCTCGATCACCGACGAGAAGATCGGCGGCCGCGGCATCCGCTGGCAGGAGACCGAGTCCGCCTCGAGCTTCCCCGGCGGCGGCACGGCTCCGCAGCAGCCCCCCGCAGGCCTCGACCGCGAGCCCGTCAAAGACGACGCCGATCCGACCGGCGCAGAGCTTCGTGGGCCGGGCGCCGACGTTGACTCACCGGACACTCAGCGCGTAAGCGCGTCCGGGGAGTCAATGCCGGGGACCGGCTCGGCCGGCCTTGCCCTCGGCACCTACAGAGACCTCTGGGCCGGCCCGATCACCGAGCTGAACCCGCCGCTGAAGTTCCTGAAGCCTTCCCAGCGTCTGGAGCTCTCCCCCGCCGATGCCGCCCGCCTCTCACTCAGCATCGGCGATCGCGTCCGCGTCTCCCAGGGCAGCAAGTCGGTCGAGGCCACCGTCGCGATCAAGGAAAGGGTCCCGGAGGGCGTCTGCTTCCTCGCCGAGGGAGTCGCCCTCGGCAATGCCAACAGCCTGCTGAACGGCCACCAGGTGCGGGTCGAGATCGAGAAGCTCAGCGAGGTCCCGGCGTGACCCACCTGCTGCCGGTGGCGGACACGCAGTTCGCCGAAGCGACCTGGATCATGATCGCCAAGTCGATCGTCATCTTCGCCGTGATCTTCGGCATCCTGCCGATCCTCACCGTGGTCGAGCGCAAACTGATCGGCCGCTTCCAGCATCGCTACGGCCCCAACCGGGTCGGCCCGTTCGGCCTCCTGCAGCCGCTTGCCGACGTCGGCAAGCTCATCTCCAAGGAGTCGTTCCGGCCGGCAAATGCGATCTCGACGCTGTTCATCCTGGGGCCGCTGCTACCGGTCCTCTCCGGCGTCCTCGCCCTCGCGATCATCCCCTGGGGCGACACCAAGAACGGCGTCGGCTTCTACGGCATCGACGTCCCGATCGGCATCCTCTACTTCTTCGCCGTCGGCTCGATCGCCTTCTACGGTCTGCTCCTCGGCGGCTGGTCCTCCGGCTCCAAATACAGCCTCCTCGGCGCGATGCGCTCGGCCGCCCAGCTGATCTCCTACGAGGTCTCGATGGGCCTGGCGCTGCTCGGCGTGATCATGATGAGCGGCTCGCTCAGCCTGGTCGACGTGGTCCGCGCCCAGGGCGGCATCTGGTACATCGTGCCGCAGTTCGTCGGCTTCCTGATCTTCATGCTGGCCGGCTTCGCCGAGACCAACCGCACCCCGTTCGACATGCCCGAGGCCGACGCCGAGCTGGTCCAAGGCTTCATGACCGAGTACGGCGGCATGCGCTTCGGCTCCTTCCTCCTGGTCGAATACATGGAGATCCTGGTCGTCTCCGGGATCGCTGCGGCGATGTTCCTCGGCGGCTGGATGGGCCCCGGCCCGAGTTTCCTCGACCCGATCTGGATGCTGATCAAGATGCTCGCCCTGGTCTTCGTCTTCATCTGGGTGCGGGCGACGCTTCCCCGCCTTCGCTACGACCAACTAATGACCCTGGGGTGGAAAGTGCTGCTTCCGCTGGCGACCTTGAACGTGCTGGTGACCGCGGTGCTGGTGGTGGTCACGTGAGCGCGGCGAGCATCACCGCCCCGGTCTTCGACGAGATCCGCGAGCACCCCGGCTTCAACTGCCGGCGCGCCCGGCTCGGCCGGCAGGCCGGCAGCGAGAAGCTCGGCATGAGCCTCTTCGAGCTGCCGCCGGGCGAAGCCGCCTACCGGTTTCACTTCCACCTCGCCGAGGAGGAGCTCGTCGTCCTGCTCGAGGGGACGCCGAGCCTGCGCACGACGGAGGGCTGGCGCGAGATGGAGGAGGGCGAGGTCGTCTGCTTCCGGGTCGGCGAGGAGGGCGGCCACCAGATCGTCAACCGCGGCGAGAAGCCGGTCCGTTTCCTCTCGATCTCCAATCAGCAGCCGGACATCGTCGTCTGGCCGGACTCCGACTCGGTGAGCGTCTTCGAGCGGCTTCCCGAGGGCGGCGGGCTCAACCTGCACTTCCGCACCGCCGACAGCGTCGGCTACTTCGACCTTGGAGAGGACGACGCGCGATGAGCGAGCAGGGCTTCGATCCGAAGACCGCCCCCTACCTCGACGGGCTCGACGTGGTCGAGGTCCAGCGTGGCCCCGAGCCGGGCGGCGTCGGCGGTGCCTACCGCGCCTTCGGCGAGACCCTGCGAGGGCTGAAGACGACGATGTCGCGGCTGATCGAGGGGCCGCTGACGATCCAGTATCCGGAGGAGAAGACCCCCGTCTACCCGCGCTTCCGCGGCCGCCACAAACTGCATCGCTTCGAGGACACCGGCCTGGAGAAATGCGTCGGCTGCTCGCTCTGCGCCGCCGCCTGCCCGGCCGACTGCATCCGCGTCGTCGCGGCGGAGAACATTCCCGGCGACCGCGTCTCCTCCGGCGAGCGCTACGCGGCGGTCTACGAGATCAACCTCAGCCGCTGCATCTTCTGCGGCTACTGCGAGATCGCCTGCCCGTTCGACGCGATCACGATGGGCCACGACTACGAGATGGCCGACTACGACCGGACCGACCTGATCTTCACCAAGGAGATGCTGCTGGCCGAGCCGATCGAGCGCACGCCGCTGAAAAACGTCGGCGACGGGCTGGAGGACGCCTGATGGAAGCGGTGCTGTTCTTCCTCGCCGCGATCGGCGCGACGGCCGGCGCGATCGGCGTCGTCGCCCTGCGCAACCCGTTCTTCGCGGTGCTGGCGCTGATCGCCCACTTGTTCTCGCTGGCGGTGCTGTTCCTGCTGCTCACCTCGGCCTTCGTCGCCGCGGCGCAGGTGGTCGTCTACGCCGGCGCGGTGATGGTGCTCTACGTCTTCGTCGTCGCCTACGTCGGGTCAGACCACGAGCCGCTGCTCGACCCGGTCCCCGGCCAGCGACTGTTCGCCGGCCTGCTGGCCTTCTTCCTCTTCGTCGAGATCTCCGCCGCCGTCCTCTCCTCCGGCCTGAAGGCGCTCGGCACCCACGGCCCCGACGTCCCCGCGGGATTCGGCGACCCCGCCGCGATCGGCACTCTCCTCCTGGAAAGGTTCCTCGTCCCCTTCGAGGCCTCGTCCATCCTGCTGCTCATCGCGGCGGTGGGAGCGATCGTCCTGGCGGGCCGCAAACGCAGCGACGACGCAACCGGCACCGGCAGCACCGCCCGACGCTCGGCCACCAACGGCTCCGGTGACGGGGATCCGGTGATGCCCTCCGGACACTCAGCGCCGCAGGCGCGTCCGGAGGGCGTTGCCGGAGCCCCGTCCTCGCCAAGCGCACCCTTGGGAGTGCCGCGATGAACATCACCTGGTACATCGTCCTCTCAGCGCTCCTCTTCACGATCGGCGCGATCGGCATCCTGGTGCGGCGCAGCCCGATGGTGATCCTGCTCTGCCTCGAGCTGATGCTGAACGCCGGCAACCTGGCGCTGGTCGCCTTCAGCCGCGAGGTCGGCAACCAGCAGGGCCAGGTCTTCGCCCTCGTGGTGATGGTGATCGCCGCCTGCGAGGTGGTCGTCGGCCTCGGGCTGATCGTCGCGATCTTCCGCCGCAAGCTGCCGCTCGACGTCGACAGCCTGAAAGAGCTGCGCGGATGAGCGCCACCAGTTGGGCCTGGCTGGTCCTCCTCTTCCCGCTGCTCGGCTCGATCACGATCGGGCTCGGCTTCCGCAAGACCTCCTGGCGCTTCGCCGGGATCGTCGGCACGGCGGCGATCGGGCTCGCCTTCGTCTGCGGCATCGGCGCCCTGCTCTGCCTGCTCGGCGAAGACCCCGAGGCGCGCCACCACGCCTCCTCGCTGTGGGAATACGCCAGCGTCGCCTCCCTGCACATCAAACTCGGGATCTACGTCGACCCGCTCTCGGTCTTCATGGTGCTGATCGTCAGCGGCGTCTCCACCCTGATCCACATCTACTCGTTCGGCTACATGCAGTCCGACGAGGGGTACCACCGCTTCTTCAGCTACCTGAACTTCTTCGTCTTCTCGATGCTGCTGCTGGTGCTGGCGGGGAACTTCGTCCTCCTGATCGTCGGCTGGGCCTTCGTCGGCTTCGCGTCCTACGCGCTGATCAGCTTCTGGTACCGGCGCACCACCGCGACCCGCGCCGGGCTGAAGGCCTTCGTGATCAACGTGGTCGGCGACATCGGCCTGACCCTCGCCGCCTTCCTGATCTTCCAGCAGCTGCACACCTTCGAATTCACCGAAGTCTTCGCCAAGGCGCCGCACGTCTTCCACACCAACGAGTGGACGGTGACCGCGATCTGCCTGCTGCTCCTGGTCGGCGCCTTCGCCAAGTCGGCGCAGCTGCCGTTCCACACCTGGCTGCCGGACGCGATGGAGGGCCCGACCCCGGTCTCCTCGCTGATCCACGCGGCGACGATGGTGACCGCCGGCGTCTATCTGATCGCCCGCACCCACGCCCTCTTCGTGCTCGCCCCGACCGCCGCCGACATCGGCGCCTTCATCGGCCTGGCGACGCTACTGGTCGCCGCCACGATCGCCCTGGTGATGACCGACCTGAAGAGGGCGATCGCCTACTCGACGATGAGCCAGATCGGCTACATGATCGTCGGCGTCTCGATCGGTGCCTACAGCGCCGGGATGTTCCACCTGATGACCCACGCCTTCTTCAAGGCGCTCCTCTTCATGGCGGCCGGCTCGATCATCGCCGCGATGGCGAACGAGCAGAACATCGACAAGATGAGCGGCTTCGGCAAGGCGATGAAGTTCACCTCGGTGACGATGCTCTGCGGCGGGCTGGCGCTGGCCGCCTTCCCGCTCACCTCGGGCTTCTTCTCCAAGGATGAGATCCTCGCCTACGCCTCGGCCCGCGGCGGGATGTACCTGATCTTCACCGTCCTCGGGTACTTCGGCGCGCTGCTCACCGCGATCTACACCTTCCGGCTGATCTTCCGGGTCCTCTACGGCGATCCCTGCGCCGAGGCGCAGGAGCTGATCGACACCGGCCACGTCGCCCACGCCGCGGCGCCGACCAACCCGAAAACCGGTGAGGTCGAGGACACCGACGTCGGCTTCCCCGGCGCCGACCACCACATCGCCGAGCAGTCGCCGCCGATGAAGCTGGCGATGGGCGTGCTCGCCTTCCTGGCGCTGTTCGCCGGGTTCATCCAGGTGCCGGGCGTCGACGAGGCCGTCACCCACTTCCTCGACCCGGTCTTCGCCGACTCGCCGCTGGCGGCGATCCACCCGTCGAACACGGCCAGCTGGTTCGGCCTGCTGATCGGCGGCCTGATCAGCGTCGCCGGGATCGGCATCGCCTACTTCCTCTACGTCGCCAGCCCGGAGACGCCCGCGCCGCCTGCAGGAGCGCTTCGGCGCGGTGCACACCTTCCTCTACAACAAGTGGTACTTCGACGAGGCGATCGACTTCCTGATCGTGCGCCCGGCGCTGGCGATCGGCCGCTTCGCCAACAACGTCTTCGAGCGCTTCGTCATCGACGGGGCGATCACCGGCGGCACCGAGGAGACGGTCGGCCGCGCCGGCCAGGTCGTGCGCACCTTCCAGAACGGCGTCGTCCGCACCTACGGCCTCTTCCTGATCGCCGGCGCCGTCGGCCTCGCCCTCTACTTCCTCATCCAGCAGTCATGATCAACGCGCTGCTCTGGGCACCCCTGGCGTTCGGCGTCGTCGGCCTCTTCCTGCCGAAGCGGATCGTCGGCTGGTGGGCGACGGCGGGCGCGCTGGCGACGCTGGTGATCGCCGTGATCATGGCCTTCGGCTTCGACAACGGCGCCTATGGCCTGCAGGACACCGTCAACACGACCTGGATCTCCGGCCTCGGCGTCAACTACAGCCTCGGCATCGACGGGCTGAACCTCTTCCTCGTGCTGCTGACCGCGGTGCTCTGGGTCGGCGGGATCGCCTTCGCCGCCTTCCGCGAACAGGAGCGCCCGCAGCTCTTCTTCTTCCTGATGCTGGCGGCGGAGACGTCGACCCTCGGCTCGTTCCTCTCCCAGGACCTGCTGCTCTTCGTCCTCTTCTTCGACCTGATGCTGGTGCCGTTCTACTTCCTCTTCGGCGCCTGGGGCGTGGACAGGACGGCCGAAGGCGGGCCGACGGCGCCGCAGGCGACGCTGAAGATGATGATCTACACCTTGATCGGCTCGCTGCTGATGCTGGTCGGAGCGATCGCCACGGCGATCATCTCCGCCCGCGGCGGGCACCTCACCTTCTCGATCCAGGCGATCCAGGAACAGGGCGTGCCGCTCGGCAGCCAGCAGTGGATCTTCTGGTTCTTCGCCGCCGCCTTCCTGGTCAAGATGCCCGCCTTCCTCGTGCACGGGTGGATGCCGGACGCCTACCGGGCGGCGCCGCTGCCGGTGCTGGTGGTCTTCTCCGGGGTGCTGGCGAAGGTCGGCGCGTACGGGTTCCTGCGCGTGGTGCTGCCGCTCTTCCCGCAGGCGACCGCGCAGTTCCAGACGGTCATCCTGCTGGTCGCGCTCGCCTCGATCCTCTACGGCTCGGTGATGGCCTTCACCCAGACCAACGTGAGGCTGATCGCCGGGTACTCGTCGGTCGCCCAGCTCGGCTTCATCACCGCCGGGATCTTCGCCCTGCGGAACGACGGTGCCACCGGGGCGATCCTGCAGATGGTCAACCACGGCCTCGTGGTGGCGCCGACGTTCATCATCATCGCGATCTTGTTCGAGCGGACCGGGACCGAGGACCTGCGCTCGATGGGCGGCATGGCGATGCGGGCACCGGTGCTGGCGGTGCTCTTCCTGATCGTCGCCCTGGCCACCCTGGCGATGCCCGGCTCGGCCAACTTCATCGGCGAGTTCTACATCCTCAATGGGCTCTTCCAGGCGAAGATCGTCTTCGCCATCGTCGCCATCTCCGGCGTGGCGATGTCGGCCTACTACGCGCTGCGGCTCTACCAGGGGACGATGCACAACCGCAAGCCCGACGGGGTCGCCTCGCGGGAGATCAGCCTCCGCGACGGGGTGATCCTGGCCCCGCTGGTGCTCTGCATCCTTGCCCTGGCGCTCTACCCGCAGCTGATCCTCCACCGCGCCGAGCCGAGCGTCAACCATTCCGTGTCGGCCGTGACCAATGGTCCCGACACCACCGTCCACTCCGAAAGGTCCATGTCCTCCGAAGAAGAACTGGCGGTGAACAAGTAGATGGCCGGCGAAGGCTTCAACGCTCCCCACGTCGACTACGCCGGCATCTCGCCGGTGATCGCGCTGACCGTCGGGCTCGTCGTGATCCTGATGAGCGGCGTCTTCGGGCCGACCAAGAAGTGGGCGCCCGGCCTCGCCGTCCTCACCCTGGGCGCGACCGCGGGCCTGTTGCTCTGGCACTGGAACGACAACCTCAGCCTCGTCAGCGGCGCGCTGCGGGTCGACAACCTGGCGATCTCGATCTCGCTGATCGCGATCGCCTCGGCGTTCACCACGATCCTGCTCTCGATCCGCGAGCGGGCTGCCGACGAAGCCGGGCACGGCGAGTACTACGCACTGCTGGTCGGCTCGGTGCTGGGGATGGTCCTGCTCGCCGAGGCCGAGAACCTGGTCACCTTCTTCGTCGCGATCGAGACCCTCTCGATCCCGCTCTACATCCTCTGCGCGACCAACCTTCGGCGCGAGGGCTCGCTCGAGTCGGGGCTGAAGTACCTGATCGTCGGCTCGCTCGGCTCGGCGACGCTGCTCTACGGGATGGCCTTCGTCTACGGCGCCACCGGCTCGACCGGCTTCGCCGGGATCGCCCACGGGATCGAAGCGAACGGCGTGCTGCACGACCCGCTGATCCTGATCGGGATCGCGCTGATGGCGGTCGGGCTCGCCTTCAAGACCTCGATTGCCCCCTTCCACCAGTGGACGCCCGACGTCTACCAGGGGGCGCCGACGCCGATCACCAGCTTCATGGCGGTGGCGACCAAGGCGGCGGCCTTCGCCGTCTTCGTCCGCTTCTTCGTCGGCGCCCTCGGGCCGGAGACGGGCGACTGGCAGATGGGCCTGGCGATCCTGGCGGCGATCTCGATCGTGGTCGGCAACGTCGGCGCGATCACCCAGAACTCGCTGAAGCGCCTGCTCGGCTACTCCGGCGTCGCCCAGGCCGGCTACATGCTCGGCGGGCTCGTGGTCGCCACCGAAAAAGGCATCAGCTCGCTGGTCTTCTACCTTGCCGCCTACCTCTTCATGAACCTCGCCGCCTTCGCGGTGATCGTCGCGCGCGAGCGCGAAACGCCGTACGGCGATGACATCCGCGGGGTCCGCGGGCTGGGGACGGAGCGCCCGGCGCTCGCCTGGCCGCTGACGATCTCGATGCTGGCGCTGGCCGGGCTGCCGGCGACGGCGGGCTTCATCGGCAAGCTCTACCTGATCGAGGCGCTGGTCGAAGGCAGCTACACCTGGCTGGCGGTCTTCATCGCGGTCGGGACGATGATCTCGCTCGCCTACTACCTGCGGGTGGTGGCGGCGATGTGGATGACGAGCGGCGAGCCGGCCCCCGGGATTGTCGTGGCCGGCGTGGCCGGCCCGGCGATCGGGTCCGGCGGTTCCGCCCCGGTCATCGCCGGCGCCTCGCCGGAAGCAGATCCGGTCGATCCCGACGCCGGCCGCCGCTGGTACCTGGTCGGCCCGGCGGTCCTCGCCGCCGCGGTCACCGTCTTCTTCGGCGTGATCCCGCAGCCGCTGGTCGACTTCGCCTCCCACGCCGGCGCCTCGCTGTTCTAGCACCGCGACCGTCTAGGTACGAGCCCGGCGACGTCCCGCTGAGCGCGAGGCCGCGCCGGCCGATATACACGGGCCTCCGATGGGCGTCCTCCTTACTGCCGGGTTGATCATCGCCGGCACCGCTGTCGGGGTCGGTGCCGAGCACCGCTACCCGACCGCGGCGATCGGCCTGGCGCGCAAGTTCCTGCGCGTGATCCTCTACGTGCTGGTCCCGATCGTCATCTTCTTCAACCTGGCGAAGGCGTCGATCAGCCTCGACAACGGGATCGGGCTGGCGCTGGCGTGGCTGAACCTGACGCTGGTCTCGGTGGTCGTCTGGTTCTTCGCCAGCCGCGTCCTCCATCTGAACCGGGCCCAGACCGGCGCCGTCGTCGTCTCGGCCTTGGTCGCCAACACCGCCTACCTCGGCTATCCGCTTACCGTCGCCCTGCTCGGCCACGATCACCTCTCGACCGGCGTCCTCTACGACGTCCTGGTCAGCGGCCCGGCGCTGATGCTGGGGGCGTTCGGGGTGGGCGCGGCGTTCGGCGACAAAGCCGGCGAAGGCCTGCGCGAGCGCGGCCGAACCTTCCTCACCCGCAACCCACCGCTCTACGCGGCGATCCTCGGCTTCCTCGCCCCCCAGGCCCTGGCGCCCGAGTTCCTCGTCAACGCCTCCCAGGTGCTGGCGATCGCGGTGCTGCCGATCGGCTTCTTCGCCGTCGGGGCGACGCTGGCGGAGGGCGCCGAGCACGGTGAGCTCCCCTTCCCGCCGCCGTTCACCCGGCCGGTGGCCCTGGCGGTCGGTGCCCGCCTCGCCCTGGCGCCCGCCTTATTGATGCTGATCTCGGCCCCGCTGATCGATCTGCCGTCTGCCTACCGGCTGATGTCGGCGATGCCGACGGGCCTGAACGCGATGATCGTTTCCCATGCCTACGGGCTCGACAATCGGACCGTGGCCGAGTCGATCACCTGGTCGACGGCGATCGTGGTCGCCGCGGCATTAATCTCACTCCTGTTCTAACGACCCGTCCGCACCCCACGCCAAGGAAATGCTCCAGCACGCCGGCATCGAGGTAAAACCCGCCGATCTCGATCGCACCCTCGAGTTCTTCGCGATCCTCGGCTTCACCGTCGTCCCCGACCCCTTCGACGGCGGCTTCACCTGGGTCGAGTGCGCCGGCACCCAGATCCACCTCATGCACGAGGACGACCCGGTGGTCCCACCCCGCGCCCACGTTGCCATCGTCTGCCCTCAGTTCGACGGCGCCCTCGCCCGCCTCCAAGAGCATGGCTTCGAGGTCGAACGCCGCCGCGAGCACTGGGGCGAGCCCCGAGCCCTCGCGGTCGCCCCGGGCGGGCATCGCGTCGAGCTGATGAAGGCTCCCCCACCCCGCGCCGCCTGACCGCAGCCAGCCCGTTCTGCTCAGGACCCCGCCGGTCGCGCATCCCGACCCGGAAAGAGGTGCCGGGTGACGATCGCGACCACACCTACGACCTGGACGGCCGTGGCCGCCAGCCAAACCTCGATCACCCCTGGCGGTACGGCCCACCGTTGCCCTACCCACGCAAACGCAACGAAGACGGCGTCGGCGATAAGGAATTGAGCCGCGAGCAGCCAAAGCAACCAGTCGCCGTACCGCTGCCGAAGGCCATGCTCCTGCTCAGCGAAAAGTTGGCGAAGCTCCAGATTCTGAGCGCGTTCCCGCTGCTGCAGTTCCGTCAAGTGATCGGGCACGGAACAGACGTCTTCCGAGTTGTCTCCTGATCCAGGGCGGCGATGCTCGGCCATCACGGCCCCGAATACTCGATAGTTCGCAGGCCGAGATCGTCCAGCCTACGTTGGACGAGCTCCCGGGAAACCTGGAACCGAAGAGCTATCTCCAGGTCGTCAACACCGAGCTCGAGCATGATCCTGACGTCTTTGTCCGGCATCAGGAGGCAGGCGGCGAATTCCTCGGCGTAAACCGACTCTGGATCCTCCTCGACTTCGGAGCGGTCGCTCCGTCGGTCCACGCGGCCGTACTCGTTGGTCTTGGCCGAACGACGAACGAAGTGCCCCAACTCGATTGCGCAGGTGAGCCTGCGTCGGATGAGGAGGTCCAACTGGTTCATGTAGATCTGCGGCTCCTCTCCCGGCTTCATCACGAGCCCACCGAGCCTGTCCCGGTCAAGCTCACCTTCGAGCACCTGGATACCGAGTTCCTGGGCGATCGCGATCGGATCCACAGGGGCCCGGAGGCGGAAGGTTGCCTTGAGGACCCGCGCCGCATCTTCGGCGGCTTCCTTCTTGATCTTGGCCTTCGCGTTCATGCCAAGAACTTCTAGCGCAGGGCCAAAAGTTGGACGCACTTTCGTCGCACTTTCCCGAGCGACTGAGTCGATGGTCGACGCGCTCATCTGGCCGTCTCCTCCAGGTGGATGCCGGTGAGGTACTGGCCCGGGGTGTCGGTGCAGGCGTAGCTACCGCGGGGGCGCCCGTACATCAGGCCAAGGCAGCTGCCGATCACGCGTTGCCCGTAGGCGTTCGGGTGGAGGGATTCGCGGGTTGAGCCTTGGAGGAAGGAGAGGCGGCGGAACCACTCGGCCGTGAGCGGCGACGGGCCCGCCGGTCCGACGCGCTGGGAGCGGCGGTCGCAGAGCTGGTGACCGTCGAAGGCGTGGGTCAGGTCGAGGTACTCGGCACCGGTCGCGGCGGCCGCGGCTTCCAGCATCCCGGCGAGATCGACGGTCGCCCGGTCGGCGGCCCAATCGGCGTCAGCGTCCCAGACCGGGCAGCCACCTTCGCTGAGCCGGCTCCAGCCGTCCTCCGGATAGCGGAACCAGCGCCCCTCGGGGAACGGCGAGGCGTAGCCCATCGCCACCAGGCGGTAGTCGGAGCGCTCGTAGCCCGCCGCCCGCAGCGTCCGGCGCACGCCGTGCAGCGCCGCGGTGACGTAGCGGGTCGCCCGCGGCAGGGCTCCTTCGATCTGGTCCTCGGCTTCGCCGTGGCAGGTGGCCGGTTCATCCTCCGGGCTCCGCGCCCAGTCGAGCGCGCATTCGGCCACCAGTTCGCCGAAGCCGACGTCGTTGGCGCCCACCGTCACCACGACCATCCGCACCTCGTCCATCCGGGCGACCGCGGCCAGCTGGTCCGCCTGCGGCGGCTCGTCGAAGTGCGACGTGCCGCCTTCGCCACCGGGCCAGAGGTCCCGCGCCGTCGCCCCCGAGCAGGCAAGGTTCACCCTTACGTCGACGGCGATCGGGGCACTCTCGATCGGCGCCACGTCGGAGCGATGGCAGCCGTTCGCCTCGCTCGCCCCGTAGATCCGGGCCGGGTCGTATTCGCACCCGAGCGCCCCGCAGTCGAAGGCCGCGCGGTCGGTCCCCGATCTGGTCCCCAGAGGTTCCGACCCGTTGCCGAGCCACCGACCGCCCTCGCCGGAGGTGAAGCTGTCCCCCATCGCCACGATCGCGGTCGGCCGCGCCGACGCGGGGACGGCGAGGAGGAGCAGGGCGAGGCAGGTGAGGGCGGCGATCCGCATGGCGGCCACCAAAGCGCGAGACGCCGGGACGATGTCAAGAAATGCGCGCCAATTGGCACGAAGCGGGGGCAAATTGGCACGTCGCGAGTGCCCTCTCGGCACACGAATCGGGGGGCCGCCGCGCCGGCGCGGCCGCAGCGTGCGGAGTGCACTTCGGGGCGCGGCGGCACGTCCCCACCCCGGCGTACGATGGCCCACCCATGCGTTACCCGACCGAACAATTCACCGCCGAGGAGCAGGCCCTCCTCACCCCTCACTTCACCAACCTGGAGCGGCCGGTCTTCGCCCTCGTCAACCTGCCCGAGACCGTCAAAGGGGCGCTTTTTGCCCGCTATTCGCGCTATTCGGGGTCGGTGCGCCGCCTCTATCTCGACGAGTTCGCCGCCGACGCGCCCGCCGCCGGCCGCCCCTTCGACGCCGAGGAGGGCGCCCGCGCGGCGCAGCTCTACGAGCGCGTCTTCGTCGGCTACGGCGACGACTCGATCGCCCAGGTCGGCGGCGCCCACGTCGCCGCCGAGTGGGTCTCGAACATCCTCACCAAGCTGCTGCAGCGCGGGCGGCTCGCCTCCTACCTAGAGCAGTCGACCCGCTACATCCCCTACGACAAAGCGCTTCCCGGCGGCGGCTACCGCTTCTACCGCGAAGACCAGCTCGGGCCCGAGTTCGTCGCCGCGATGGACGAGATCTTCGTCATCTACTCGCGCTCGCTGGGCGCGGTCGAGGAGTGGGCGGCGACCCGCTGGCCGCGCGGCGACGAGGAGCCCGAGGCGGCCTGGCGGCGCTCGATCCGGGCCAAGGCGCTCGACCTCCTGCGCGGCCTCCTCCCCGCCTCGACCCTCAGCCACGTCGGCATCTACGCCTCCGGCCAGGCCTACGAGCAGCTGCTGCTGCGGCTGATGGCCTCGCCGCTCCCCGAGGCGCGCGAGTTCGGCGCGATGATCCTCACCGAGCTGCAACAGGTGATGCCCAGCTTCGTCTCCCGGGTCGACCGCCCCGAGCGCGGCGGCGAGTGGGTCTCCTACCTGCAGGAGCGCCGCGCCGGCACCGAGCGCTGGGTCGAGCGGCTCGGCCTCGGCCGCCGCGAGGAAGCCGACCCGGCGCCCGCGGTCGAGCTCCTCGACGTCGAGGGATCGGAAACCGACCTGCTCGCCGCCGCGCTCTTCGAGGCCGCTGCGGTGCCCGAGCCGGAGATCCGCGCCCGGGTCGAGGCCCTCGGCGAGGACGAGCGCGGCGAGCTGCTCGCGGCGATGATCGGCGAGCGCGCCAATCGCCGCCACCGCCCCGGCCGCGGCTTCGAGGCGCTCCGTTATCGCTTCGAGATCGTCTCCGACTACGGCGCCTTCCGTGACCTCCAACGGCACCGCCTGCTCACCGTGCAGTGGCAGCGGCTCGGGCCGGACCTCGGCGCCGGGGTGCCGGAGGAGGTGCGCGAATCGGGCGTCGGCGGTGAATTCGAGCGCGCGCTGGAGATCTCGCAGACCGAGTACGAGCGGCTCGCCGCCGCCGGGCTCGAGGAGCTCGCCCCCTACGCGCTCAGCCTCGCCTTCCGCATCCGCTACGTGCTCGATCTGAACGCGCGCGAGGCGATGCACCTGATCGAGCTGCGCTCCGGCCGCGAGGGCCACCCGACCTACCGCGCCGTCGCCCAGGCGATGCACGAGCGGATCGCCGCCGTCCATCCGGGGGTCGCCGCGGCGATGAAGTACGTCGACGACTCGACCGAGCCGCGCCTCGAGCGGATGATGAGCGAGATCCGCACGCACCGAAAGCGCGCCGCGCTCGACGCCCAGAGCTCCGGCTAGCTCCCGGGCGCGCCGGTCAGCGCCCCGCTGCCGCGACTCAGCTACGTCGCTTGCGCTTCTTGCGCGGCGGGCCGCCCGGCGAGGAATCGCCAGACCCGTCGTCGCCAGGTTCCGGCGCCGTTCCCGGCTCCGGCGCCTCGGTGCCCTCCGGCAGCTCCGGCGCGGCGAGCTCGTCGTCATCCGGATCGACCCCACCGTTCTTCGGCTCCAGTTCCGCCGCCATGCGTTCGCCCGGCGTCGGCCACGGCACCGCTTCGCCCGCCGCCCAGGCGGGCGGCCTCCCGCGGGGTAATTTACCGACCAGCAGCAGGCCAAAGTAGATGAAGAAGATCATCGTGAACTGCGGGATCAGCAACAGGGCGGCGACTCCCACGGCGATCCCCAGCGATCCCCAGAAGCGCGTCAGCAGGCCGACCCGCATCGCGAACAGGCAGGTGTAGCCGAGCGCGAAGGCGAGGCCGATCCGCCCGGCGAGTTCGAACCCGGTGGCGGGCCCGGTGAAGGTCGCGTCGCCACGCGCGTTGTCCGCCGCATCGTCCTGCCGTTCGGTCGTTTCGCAGTCTTTGAGCGGGCTCGTCCCCGAGTCGTACTTTTCGCCGAACGCCTTGGCGCCCTTGTCCTTTTCTTCGCTGACGCATTCTTCGTGCGCCTTTTCCAGCGTCTTCGTTGGCTTCGCTTCGCCCTTGGCGAACTCGTTGGAGGCTTCGTTCAGGGCGATGCCGGTGCAGACGGCGGAGATCGCGAAGAAGAGCGGCGCGACCAGGATCACGCCGACGAACTGGCGCCGCATCCGGTCGCTGCGCCCCAGGGCGGCCCGGAAGAGGAAGTAGAGCGGCGCCGTCAGCAGCAGGAAGCCGAGCCCCTGGATGACCGACGCCAGGATCACCGAGGAGGAGTGTTCGTGCGCCGATTCGAGGAGTTCGGCCGAGTTTTCCCCGTTCACGCCGGAGAGCAGGATCAGCGCGACGATCACGGCGATGGCCGCGCCGAAGGTGATCAGCCCCGCGCGCACGCTCCACCGCGACTCCCAGGCAAGGAGGTCTTGTTTGCGGCGTTTCAACTCAGGTGTCTACGGCAGTTCAACTCAGAGGGGCCTAATCGGGCAGGCCCGTACGCTACAGGCCATGGATGAGTTGGCGCGCACCCCCGTCGTCCCGCTCGAGGCCGGAGCCGGCCCCGAGAACCCGCCCTGCCCCGCCTGCGGGGAGCCGCTCTTTGGCTGGCTGGCCGAGCAGGAGCGCCTCGGCGCCTCGGTGTCGCGGTGCGAGAGCTGCGGTCTCGGCGTCATCGGCGGCTCGGCCGGGACCGAGGAGGCGCTGGAGGAGCTCGACCGGGCCGGGGACCAGGAGCGGGCGCGGATCGTCAACCGGGCGGGGTTCGCCTGCTCGCTCGGCGGGGCCGGCTGGGCCGGGCTCGAACCGGGCGCCCACTACCTCTTCACGGTCGAGTCGGCGCGGCGGCTGGTGGCCGAGCGCGACCAGGTGGTGCGCCGCCGCCGCTGGGCACCCGGGGCGAGCTTCGCGGTGACCTGGCAGACGCTCCTCAACTCGGTCACCTTCGGCCACAACGTGGCGCTGGCGGCGCTCGGGCCGGGCCAGGCGGCCCCCGCCGAGGAGCGCTGGCAGCGGCGCATCGATGCCCTCGCCAGCGTCGTCCTGGCGATCCCGGCAGCGGTCATCACGGTGCCGATCGAGCTCTCCGGCGCGCTGCTGCGCCGCGGCGCGGTGGTCGACCTGCGCTTCGAACTGCTCTAGGCGCGCCGCGCCGGGCGGCGCCCGCCCTGCGATCCAGCTCGGCAGGTCCGGCGGTCTAGCTGAGGCCTTCGCGGGCCTCGCGCACCAACGTCACGGCCTCGGGGAAGAGGACGCGGATGGCGTCGCGGACCTGCATCGCCTGCTCATCGGCATTGCCGGTGAGGTCGAGCCGGCCGATCGAGGCGACGGTCATCTCGACCGCCAGCTTGATCGCGTTGTCGGCCCAGGCGACGCGCTGCGAGGACTGCATCTGCTCCGAGAGCTCCTCCATACGGGCGCGGAACTCGTCGGGATCGCCGAAGAGATTGAAAGGACTTCCCTCCATAGGCAGATCTAAGCAGAACCGGCACATCGCCGATCCACATCTGGGACGAAGCGCGCACCACACGCGCGCATTTGCCTCCTAGCGTCGGTGGCATGAGGCAGGCAAGAGGAAGGACCGGGGATGAGAGGCGGCGCCAGGCCGTCACCGAGCGCGGCCAGGCCACGATCGAGAGCGCCGGGTTGACGGCGCTCCTCGCGCTCCTTCTCGTCGCGGTCATCGCGGTGATCGCCGGCGGCGGCGAAGTCGGGGCGGGACGGGAACTGGCGGGCGCGATCGGCAGGCGGATCGCCTGCGCGCCACGACTGCCCGACGCCTGTCGGCATCACCCACTCGTCCCTGCCTACGGGTGGCCGCTGGCTCGCCTCGCCCGCGCACTCGCGCCGCCGCCGGAGGCGCTTCCTGGCCCCGACGGCCTCCCCCTTGTCCCGGTCGACTTCCGTCGCTGTCGACGCGCGAGCTGCGCCGTCGCCGCCGGTCCCCACCTCACCGCCTCCAACCGCCGCACCACCGACTTCACCCAGCTGCTCGACCGGCGCCACACCGACGGCACCGTCGAGCTGATCTATTGGGAGTTCCGACCGTCGCTCGGGTGGCGCTCGGTCCGCCGCACCGCCACCGCCGCCGACATCGAGGCCGCCGCCGGCACCGAGGTCCTCGCCTCCCAGGACCCGGCCCTGGTCCCATTGGAGACCCTCCCCGGCCGCAACCACTACGACTTCCCGGCCGGAGAAGAACCGCCGTGGCAGTGGCACGTCGAAGCCCGCTACCCAGGCTGGTCGGACTAGGTGTGGAGAGAAACCGTCCCTATGCGGCGGAAAGGCTCCACGGGGAGCGGGTGTGAAGAGTGAGTCGGTCATAGACCGGTTTCCCTCCACGGCAGCGCTCAGGCGGCGCCTGGGCTGGCGGCTTTGCCGCGGTCGGTGCCGCCGCCCGCGCCGCCGTCGCCGCCGTGTCGTCGCGGTCGGCATCCTCCTGGGCCTGGCGGATCAGGCCGCGCCAATCGGTGGTGCGGAAGACGATCAGGATGGCGCCGAAGCCGAGGACCACCGACCAGGCCGCCATCGCGATCTGGGTGCCGACCGAGAAGGAGAGGACGGCGGCGCGGGTGGGGCCGCGGAGGGTCGCCACCAGGAGCGCCTGCTGGGCGCCCGCGCCGCCCGGGGTGAAGGGGACGATGTTGGCGATCGCCTGCACGCTCATCACCAGCATCACGTTGCCGATCGTGCCTTCCAGCCCGAAGGCCTCAAGGAAGAACCAGAAGGCGGCGAAGCGGAGGATCCAGCCGACCCCCTGCCAGGCGAAGACCTGGCGCATGTAGTCGCCCGGCCGGGAGAGGATCACCAGCCCCTGCCTGACCCGCGCCCAGAAGCGCCGCACCCGCTGGGCGAGGAACCAGACGCCGACCACGATCGCCAGCAGGAGCACCCCGACCGTGATCGCCAGCGTCATCGGGTGGTCGGCCCAGAAGGAGAGCTCGAAGGCGGGCAGGTGCGGGATCTCGGGCAGCGGCGGCAGCAGGCCCTGGGTGATCGCGTAGAGCAGCACCAGGATCCCGACCGAGGTGTCGAAGACCGTCTGCACCAGGAACGAGGAGGCGACCGCCGGATAGGAGGAGTCGGGGATCTGGCGTTTGACCAGGAAGACCTTGGTCACGTCGCCCGCGTGGGCCGGGATGATCGCGTTGATCCCCGCCCCGGCCAGGTAGGCCGCCGCGAGGTGGGTGAAGCCGATCCGCTTGTCCGGATAGGCCGCCTTCAGCACGTTGCGCCACGCCCAGGCGCGCGCCAGCTGCATCCCCAGCAGACAGAGCAGCGCCAGGCCGAACCGGTCCCAATGCACTTCGGAGAGGTGGCGGAAGAATTCGGTGGTCGCGTTGAAGAAGTGTTCGAGGCTCGACCCGAGGTCGGCGACCGGCGGCTGAACGAGGAAATCCGGCATCGCAGCTAGACTAGCCACGCTCGTGCCGGACACCGACACGCACACCTTGCCGCCCCCGCTGCCCCCGGATCCCGCTGACGCGGCGATGTGCGCCCGTGCGCGCGACCGCTACGCCGCCGACCGCAAAAGCGCCCGCCGTCGCCGCCGCAAAGCCCACGCGGCGATGCCGAACTTCATCATCATCGGCGGCCTCAAGTGCGGCACCACGAGCATCCACCACTACCTCGGCCTGCATCCGGAAATCCAGATGTCGAAGCCGAAGGAGCTGAACTTCTTCGTCTCCGAGCTGAACTGGGACCTCGGCCTCGACTGGTACGCGAGCCGCTTCGACGACCGCTTCAAGGTGCGCGGCGAGTCCTCCCCGCACTACACCAACCTGCCCCGCTACGAGGGCGTGGCGGAGCGCATCCGCACGCACTGCCCCGACGCGAAGCTGCTCTACATGGTGCGCGACCCGATCAAGCGGATACTCAGCCACTGGATGCACGCGAGCGGCGCCGGCTACGAGACGCGCGACATGGTCGAGGTGCTCTCCGACCCGGACAACTCCTACACCAACCGCTCGCGCTACTGGATGCAGCTGCAGCCCTATCTGGAGACCTTCGACCGCGGCCAGATCGAGGTCATCACCCAGGAGGAGCTGCAGGCCGACCGCGACGGGACGATGCGCAAGGCCTTCTCCTACGTCGGCGTCGACGAGAGCTTCACCTCGGAGCAGTTCGACCGCGAGTGGGAGAAGTCGGCGGCCAAGTCGGGCGACAAATACCAGCTGATGGAGAAGGTGATCAAGCTTCCCGGCTTCCGCTCCTTCGACCGCAATTTCGACCGCCTGCCGGAGCGGATGCGCTGGCTGGTCGAGAAAGTCGTCCACGATCCCGACAAACCGGCGGCGCCCAAGCCGGTCCTCCCGGACGACCTCTTCGAGAGCCTGCGCGGCCGCTTCGCCGAGGAAGTCCCCGAGCTGCAGAAGTTCGCCGGCCGCGAGTTCAGCGGCTGGAACGACTACTCCTGAGCGCAGTTCCTTAGGGTTCGGGGCGTGGACCGTCTCGTTCCCCAGCCCGGGCAGACCTCGGTCGAGCAGCAGCTCGACACCTACCGCCCCTGGGACGACCCGCCCGCCGAGCGTCCCTACGTCGCCCTCAACTTCGCCGCCACGCTCGACGGCCGCGCCTCGATCGAGGGCCACTCCGGGCCGATCGGCTCCGACGTCGACACGGCGATGCTGGTCGGGCTGCGGCAGCGCTTCGACGCGATGATGATCGGCGCCGGGACGATGCGGGTCGAGCAGTACGGCCGGATCATCACCGACCCGGAGAAGCGCGCCCGGCGCGAGGCGCTCGGCCTCCCGGGCGACCCGCTGATGGTGATCGTCGGCAGCCTCGACCTGCCCTGGGACGCCGGGCTCTTCACCGACGGCGGCGGCAAGGTCGTCATCTTCACCGGCGCCGAGGGGGACCCGCCCGAGACCGCCACCCCGGTCGAGGTGATCCGCGCACCGGGCCGGGTCGACATGGCGACCGCGCTGCGCCACCTGCGCGCCGAGCATGATGTCCGCGCGGTGCTCTGCGAGGGCGGCCCGCGCCTGCACTCCCAACTGCAGGCCGGCGGGCTGGCCGACGAGCTCTTCCTCACGATCGCGCCGAAGCTGGTAGGCGCCGGGCGCCACGATCCTCGAGGGCGCCCTGCCCGAGGTCGCCCAGCTGGAGCTGGTGTGGCTCCTCCAGGAAGGCTCGGAGCTGTTCGCCCGCTACAAGCGGCGATGAACTAGATTCGGCGCGACCGGGTCAGCGAGCAGGAGGCAGAGATGGACTTTGAACCGACCGCGGAGGTTGCCGCGCTGCGCGAGCGCGTCCTCGACTTCATGGACGCCGAGGTCTACCCGGCCGAGCGCGAGCTGACGGACGCGCTCGACGCCGAGGTCGGTCCCGGCGTGCCCTACCCGGCCAACCTCACGGCGGTCCGCACCAAGGCCCGCGAGGCCGGCCTCTGGAACCTCTTCATGCCCGACGAGCGCTTCGGCCCCGGCCTGAAGAACTGGGAGTACGGCCTGCTCTGCGAGGAGATGGGCCGCAGCCCGATGGTCGCGCCGATGGCCTTCAACTGCTCCGCCCCGGACACCGGCAACATGGAGATCCTCGCCGAGCACGGCAGCGCCGAGCAGCAGGAGCGCTGGCTCGAGCCGGCGCTCGAGGGCCGCATCCGCTCCTGCTTCTCGATGACCGAGCCGGAGGTGTCCGGCTCCGACCCGACCCTGCTGCAGGGCCGCGCCGTCCTCGACGGCGACGAGTGGGTGATCGACGCGCACAAGTGGTACACCAGCGGCGCGGTCGGGGCCGAGCTGGCGATCGCGATGGTGGTCACCGATCCCGACGCGCCGATGCACGCGCGCGCCTCGATGATCTGCGTGCCGACCGACAACCCCGGCTACGAGATGGTCCGCGCGATCCCGGTGATGGGCCACGACAAGGGCCCCGGCCATTGCGAGGTCCGCTTCACCGAGTGCCGGGTGCCGAAAGCCAACCTGCTGGGCGAGCGTGGCGCCGGCTTCGCGATCGCCCAGGACCGCCTCGGCCCGGGCCGCATCCACCACTGCATGCGGGCGATCGGGACCGCCGAGCGGGCCCACGAGATGATGTGCCGCCGCGCCAATGAACGCCACGCCTTCGGCGGCCCGCTGTCGGACAAGCAGTTCGTCCAGGAGGCGATCGCCACCAGCCGGATGGAAATCGACCAGGCCCGCCTGCTCACCCTCTTCGCCTCCTGGAAGATGGACACCGAGGGCAAGCGCGCCGCCCGCCAGTCGATCTCGGCGATCAAGATCGTCGCCGCCAACATGGTGATGAACGTGCTCGACCGGGCGATCCAGATCCACGGCAGCCTCGGCATGACCGACGACACCCCGCTCGCCCCGATGTGGCGCTACAGCCGCATGCTGCGGATCGCCGACGGCCCCGACGAGGTCCACAAGATGGTCCTCGCCCGCCGCGAGCTGAACCGCTGGTCGAAGCGCGCCGAGGTGGAAGCAAGCGGCGAGCCGCTGGAGCCGCGGCACGCCACCCGGATGGTCTAGCTAGATATCTAGCTAGACGCTAACATCCAGCCATGGCTCGAGTCGGGATGCATGACGCCAAGACCCAGCTCTCCAAGCTGGTCGAGCGCGCGGAACGGGGCGAGGAGATCGTGATCACCCGCCGCGGCGAGCCGGCGGTCCGGCTCGTCCCCGCGCGGCAGGGCGATGGCTTCGGATCGCTCGCCGGGAGCTGGAAGGGCCGGGTCAAGATCGGAGCGGACTTCGACGAGCTGCCGGCCGAGCTTGCCGAGTCGTTCGGCGTCGACTCCTGACCCTGTTACTCGACACCCACGTCGTCCTCTGGTGGATGGCGGGAGAACCGGAACGGATCGGCAAGGAGGCGAGGGGGGCGATCGCCGGCGGGGAGGCGCAGATCCTGATCAGCGCCGTGGTGATCTGGGAGGTGGCGATCAAGCGCGGCCTCGGCAAGCTTGACGCCCCCGCCGACCTCCTGGTCCAGCTCGAGAAGGCAGGCGTGAACCTTCTCCCGATCACCGCCCGCCATGCCGATCGGGTCGGGACCTTGCCGATGCACCACCAAGATCCCTTCGATCGTCTTCTCGTAGCCCAGGCCGAAACCGAGGGCCTGACGCTGGTCAGCGCCGATGCCGCGATGCGTCGCTACGACATCGAGCTGCTTTGGTAGCGCAGCGATGATGGCCTCCGCAAACTCGGTTCGCAGTCCCACCACCTGCGCCTGGTGCGGAGAGAGCCTGGCCTCCGGCGAGCAGCTCGGCGGGCGGATCCGCTGCGGCGCCTGCGGCGTCGCCACCACCGACCCCTGGCCGACGCAAGCGGAACTCGACGCTGCTTACGCCACCTCCTACCGTCCCGAGGCGGGACGCTTCGCCGGGCCCGGCGACAGGATCCTGCGGCTGACCCGCTCGCGCCTCTCCGGCCGCATCGACCGCCTCGCCCCGCCGGGCCCGGTGCTCGACGTCGGTGCCGGCGACGGGGCGCTGTTGGCGGCGCTGCGCGAACGGGGCCGCGACGCAGAAGGGCTGGAGCGCGAGGACGCCGGCCCCGGGATCCGCGTCGGCGATGTCGCCGAGGAGCCGCCCGACCGCTGGGCGGCGATCGTCTTCTGGCATTCGCTCGAGCACCTGCCCGAGCCCGGAAGGGCGCTCGACGCGGCCGCCCGTGCCCTGGTCCCGACGGGCGTCCTCTTCGTCGCCGCCCCCGACGCGGGCAGCCTCCAGGCGCGCCTCTTCGGCTCGCGCTGGCTGGCGATCGACGCTCCCCGCCACCTCACCCACATCACCACCGCCGCCCTGCACACCCGCCTGCGCGCCGCCGGGATGACCGTGACCCGCACCAGCGGGCTGCGCGGCGGGCAGGTCGTCTTCGGCTGGCTCGACGGCCTGGTCGGCGCGCTGCCCGGCCGGCCCGGCCTCTACGACGCGATCCGCCAACCGCAGGCGCGCTCCCGCGCCCTCTCCCCCACCCGCCGCACCGCTACCCTCATCGCCGGCGCCGCCCTCCTGCCGGTCGCCCTCCTCGCCACCGCGGTCGAGGTCGCCGCGCACCGCTCCGGCACGCTCTACGTGGAGGCCCGCCGTGCCTAAGGTGATTGCCGTGATGCCCGCCCTGAACGCGGCGAAGACCCTGCGCGAGACGGTCGCGGAGATCCCCCGCGACGCCGTCGACGAGGTGATCCTGGTCGACGACAACTCCACCGACGCGACCCGCGAGCTGGCCCGCGAGCTGCCCCTGCACCTCGTCTGGCACCCGCACAACGCGGGCTACGGGGCCAACCAGAAGACCTGTTACCTCGAGGCCCTGCAGCGCGAGGCCGACGTCGTCGTGATGATCCACCCCGACGGCCAGTACGAACCGCGGCTGATCCCGGCGATGTGCGCGCCGATCCTCGCCGGCGAGGCCGACCTGGTGCTCGGCTCGCGTTTTGCCGAGCCCGGCATGGCGCTGGCCCAGGGGATGCCGCGCTGGAAGTTCGTCGCCAACCGTGGCCTGACGCTGGTCGAGAACAAGGTGATGCGCACCGACCTGACCGAGGCCCACACCGGCTACCGCGCCTACTCGCGCCACTTCCTGATGACCGTCCCCTTCCTCCGCAACGCCAACGACTTCGCCTTCGACACCGAGATCCTCATGCAGGCCGCCGCCTTCGGGATGCGGATCGTCGAGGTGCCCGCCAAAGGCCGCTACTTCGAGGACGCGTCCTCGGTCGGCTTCCGCGCGGGCTCGGTCTACGGGGTGAAGACGCTGGCCGCCGCGGCGCGGCTCTCGCTGCACCGGCGCGGCCTCCTGCGCTCGCGCAAATTTCAGCCCTGAGCGCCGAGGCGCCTGCGTCGCCGTTCACGCAGGGCCGCCAGCGGCGAGCGTGACCGCAGCGACATCATCGGACGCTCGATCAGGTAGAAGGAAAGCGCCGCGAGCGGGATCGCGATCAGGAAGGTCAGGATGCCGGTAACCAGGAAGTTCTGTTCGGCCCCGCCGACGCCGAGGTCGACGGTGATCGTGGTCGTGTACAGGTAGAGGCTGTAGGAGATCACCCCCATCCAGGTGACCGACCGGTTGGAGAGGAAGCGGGCGGGCGCGCCCTTGTTCGGATTGCCGAAGAAGACGGGGACCAGGATCAGCGCGGCGACCACACCGGGGACTACCTGGAGGACGATGTAGCCGCCGGTGCCGACCGGGGCAACGGTGAACGGGGCGGGGACGATCGTGAATACCTCGACCAGCCAGATCGCCAGTGCCGCCGACCAGCAAGCCCCTGGATGTTCGGCGGCCCAGCGGACCGGAGCGGGCATCAGGTCACGCCGGTTGCGCACTGCCACCGAGACCACCGCGAAGGCGAGCCCGAGCCCGAGCCAGAGGAAGTGACCGGCGAGGCTGAAGCGGAAGAGTTCATTTTTGCGCACGCCTTCGTCGAGGGCGCCCGCCAGGATCGAGACCAGGCTCAGCAGCCCGATCAGGCCCAACTCGAGGCGCACCCAGGAGGCGGTACGGCGGCCTCGGGCGATCAGGCTGGTGACCAGCAGGTAGATCGGCAGCAGCAGGTAGAACGTCATCTCGACGGTCAGCGTCCAAGATTGCGGCAGGCCACAGTGAAATCCCGGTTCGCCGCTGCAGGCCTTGCTCGCGTTGATGAGATCGAGGTAGAAGGTGAGGCTGTAGAAGTAGAACCAGTGGCCGGAGAAGACGCCGACCAGGCCGGGGAAGATCGCCAGCCCGGTCAGCGCGACCCAGTAGGCGGGGAAGACGCGGAGGAAGCGACGGCGGGCATAGGTCGCCGTCCCCGGCGCGCGGGGCCCGCCGGTGCGGTGGGCGATCATCGGCCGATAGAGGAGGAAGCCGGAGAGGAAGAAGAAGATCGGCACGCTGTTGTCCAGGCGTACGGCGAAGCGGTTAGGGAGCGAGTCGGTGAACCCGCCGAAACCGCCGGTGAAGAGCCAGACGTGGCAGACGCAGACGGCGACCACCGCCAGCGCCCGGGCGCCGTCGGCAAGCGGGTAGTGCGGGTGTCGCGGCGGCGGGGACGGGAACTGTTGGGGCGTCGAAGCGGACATCGGGAACCGCCCGCTAGCCGGGAGGCGAGGAGGCGAAGCTGCCGACGAGGTCGACGGTACATACCTTCAGTCCGGCTTCCCTGGCCAGCGTTTTCTGGACGCTGCCAAGTTCGATCAGCTGTTCTTCGAGCTCGTGCGCCTGTTCTGCGTCGCCCTGCCGCCCCGACCGCACCCGTTCGATCAGCAGCGAGAGGATCGGGTCCCACATCGCCACGTAGGCGTCCAGTCGCGGTTCGCCTCCGCCGTCGGTGACCGCGCGCAGTTCGCGTGCGCTCCGTTCAACCATCGGCACGGCCGGGGCAATCAACCCTTCGGTGGTGAATTCGAGCGTGCTTTCGTAGCCTTCGACACCTTCGTTGCGTGCCTGGCGGCCGAGCCGGTGTGCGTCGGCGACCATCCGCGTGCAGATCGCGTCTGCTTCGTGCTTTTGCCGATTCGCCTTCGCGGGCTGGATCGCGGCGACCGTCGACTCGCCCGTCGTCCCGCCGCCCGAACCACAGCCAGCGAGCATGCAGGCGGCGACCACGAAGAGGGCGACGGCGGTCCGCTTCATACCGGCGCCAGCCTACTGGCGCCGTCCCTGGCCGCCACCCTGTCCCAGGCCCAGACGGCGCCGAGTGCGGCGAGCGTGATCAGAAACGGGTCGATCGGGATGCGCTGCCGCGGCAGGCCGTTGATCGGCGCCGAGACCAGCAGGAGGAAGAGCGGCACCAGCCAGAAGAAGATCGGCCCGGGACGCAGGCGCGCCGCGCCGGCGGCGCCGCGGGTGGCGATCATCGCGCCCAAGGCGATCAGCGCCAAGGCACCAACGATCGCCAGGCCGATCCGTTCACTGGTCAGATCGGCGCTGCCGATGCCGCGGATGTTGACCTCCTCGCCGTGCACGCCGACCACCGAACCGCTCGCGATCTCGAACATGCGGACCAGATCCCATCCGGTCACCTTGAAGACGTAGCCGGGGTGATCGGCAGCGAACGAGGTCGCGTTGTGGCGGAGTTCGGCGTCGAGGGTCGCTTCGTCGATCCCGTGCTCGGTGAAGAGCCCCGCGTCTTCGGGAACGATCCGCGGGGTGCGCCAGGCCGCCGGGTGGGTTTGGTCGCGATAGGACAGCTCGTTGTAGGTGCCCGCCGAGGCGAAGCCGGTCCCGCTGGTGATCGGTACGAAGGAGTCGAATTCGACCGCGTTGCGGATCGTCCAGGGGAGCACCGCGAGGACCATCACCGCCAGCGCCAGGGCGGGCGCCTTGAGCGCCGCGCGGCTGAGGCGCGGCCGGAAGACCCAGAGGCCGACCAGCACCGGGATCGCCAGGGCCGGCCCGGGGTTGCGGGTCAGCGCCGCCAGCCCACCGAGAAGGCCCGCCGCGGCCGCCCAGCGCAGGTGACGCAGACGCCGGTATTCGAGCACGCAGAGGACGGTGCCGAGCTCGAGCGCGATGAAGAGCGACTCGGAGAGCAGGTCGCGGCTGAGCAGCACCAAGGGTGGGAAGACCGCCGCGATCGCGGCGGCGACCAGGGCCGGGCGCGCTCCCCAGAGCCGTCTCACGATCAGGTAGATCAGCCAGACCGCGAGCGCCCCGAGCAGCGCATTGGCGATCCGCCCAGCCGTGATGCTGTTACCGGTGAAGGAGTAGACGAAGCCGAGGAAGTAGGGATAGCCGGGCGCCCGCAGCGCGCTCGGCCCTCCGTCGGCGGCGTAGTAGGACGGCGGGTAGCCGTCGCCTTCGGCGATCGAGCGAGCATGACGGTCGTAGTCCCAGGCGTCCTGCTGAGGAACGTAACCGGTGTCCGCGGCGATGACCGCGATCCGCGCGACCAAGGCGACGGCGACGATCATCCAGATTGCGGCCCGAGACTGAAAGGGGCCGCCCTCTCGGACGGCCCCTTTCAAACTGGATGCGCCTGCCGCTAGGGGCTGGTCGCGCAATTGACGGTCGAGGTGATTTCCCAGGTGGCGCCCGCCACACCGTTGATCTGTTTGGCAGCGACGACCCAAGAGTTCACGTACTGGGTGCTCTCGGTCACGGTCGCCGAGTTGTTGTTAACGCCGGAGACGATGAATCCACCGCCGGTCGGGACCTTGCCTTCCGGGCAGGCAGCGAACGAGATGGTTCCCGGTTCGGTGGATTCGACCTGGGTCTCACCGCTCATCTTGCTTTCGGCGATGGCTTTGGCGGAATCGGCGGCGGTTTTGGCCGCGGCCGCCGATGCGACAGCCGAGTTGGCCGTCGTCTGTGCGCCGGAGGCCGCTTTCTGGGCGGCGTCAGCCGTGGTCTGGGCTTTGCCCGCCGCGGAGTTGGCGGTGCTCGCCGAACTCGCCGCCGAGTTCGCCGTCGACTGCGCGGCATTCGCGGTTTTCTGGGCCGCTTTTGCCTTCTTCAGGGCCTGGTTGGCGATCGACTGGACGCTTTTGGAGGCGCTGGCGAGCGGGTTGGTGGGTCCGCCCATGGCCGGCACCGCTAGCGCCAAAGCTAGGACGAGGCTCAAACCTAGGACCGTGTATCGCTTCTTCATCTGTCTCCCCGACCCTGGAGTAGGGCCCTGTCAGCTTACGATTGTGGTGATTCCACCACAGGCTTCCTCGATAAGCAAGGGAATCCTGTTCACTCATTGATCAATCGTCCAGTGCCGAAAACAAGGTTGCTGCAGCGTTCGAGTTCCAGATTCTGGATTGCGTCTTCGACATTGCCGGTCGCCGCGTCGACGCGGCCCGCGGCGGCGGCCACTTCGGCTTTGTCGGATTCGCGCGAGGAGCGCGCCAAGGCGCCGGCTTCGATCTGCGTTTCGAGCAACGCGCTACGCAGGTTTTCGATTCGTTCGATCCGGTCGTCCGGTGCATCGAGGCGCCCGAGTTCGCGACGCCAGGCGCCCGCGATCCGCACCACCGAGTCGGCGTAGGTCGAGACGGCGGCAAGGTCGGCGCCGTTGACCGCCAACGCCTGCGCCTTGGCGACTTCGACCTTGTGGCGGACGCAGTTGGCGTCCATCGCCTTGGTCAGGCCGTCCTGGGGGATGGTCGTTTCCTTGTCGGAGCCGAGCGCGATGAAGGCGATGAGCGCGACGATCACGGCGGCCGCGATCCCAGCGCTGATCAGGCGCGCCTTGCGGGTGGTGCCGACGATCCGGCCGACCGCGACGCCGAAGCCGCCACCTTTGCCGGTGCCGCCCGCAGCGGCGTCGTCGGCGGCTGGGCCCGCCGGGTCCTTCGCGGTCGGCGCCTCGCGCGGCAGCTCCCGTCCGCAAGAGGCGCAGAAGCGCGATCCCTCCTCATTCTGGGCACCACAAGTCGGACAGAACACCGGCGCAAGCTAACCGATCGCAGCAGACCGCAAAAGGTGGGCTACGGTGTCCCGATGGGGCCGGAGAGGAAAGCACTCATCGTCTTGGTGGCCATTACGGCGCTCGTTCTCGGCGCGCTCGCCGGGTGCGGCGGAGGCGGTTTGAGTACCGGCTCGTCCACGACTACGACCACCGGCGACGTCGGTGATGGCGGCGCGACGGCCAGGGGTGGTGACGACGTCGACGCTCCACATAAGGGGAAGCACGGAGGCGCGTCCAAGCGCTCGCCCGCGAACGCCGACGACACGACGCCGCGCCACCATCATCAAGGCATCCGGCAGGCGGACGACCACGGCGGCAGCCCAGCGAAGAGCTCCGCAGGCGACGCCCAGAAGCCGGACGACCGTGGCACCTCGCCCGCCAACCCGAAGAAGTCTTCTAAGCAGGCGACGGCTCCGAAGCCGGAGAAGTCGCCCGCCTCGGGCACCAAATCTCAATCGGGCGGCCAAACCGGCAAGGAAGCCTCGCGGTGCAGCTCGCGGCGCTGCGTCCAGGAACAAGCGATCGCGACCGAAGAAGCGGGCGGCGGCCAGCCCAGCGCTGTCAACCAGTGCCCGGCCGCGATGACCGCCGCCGAATGCGAAGCTGCCGGCCGGATGATCGAAGAAGGCGGCGGCACGGCCGAGACCACCGTCGGCTGCCCGGCGGCGATGAGTGAAGCCGAATGCCGAGAAGTCGGCGAAATCTACGAAGCGGCGACCAAGTAGCTCAGCCGCGCGCCTCGGTCGCTTCCGCGGTCTCGGCGAGGCGGTCGACCAGGTGGGCGAAGGCTTCGACGCCGGCGGGGTCCGCGCCCGCCTTGCCGTAGCCGCCGGCCGCCATCCGGGCGAGCACGCCCTCAAGGATGATCGCCAGCTTCCAGTAGCCGAGGGCGAGGTAGAAGTCGAGTTCGGAGAGGTCGCGGCCGGAGGCCTCGGCGTAGCGGGCGGCGAGCTCGGGGCGGGTCGGGAAGCCGGGCGCCAGGTTGGCGGGTTCGCCGAAGCGGAGGTTGGGCTCGCCGCGTTCGGGCCAGTAGGCCATCAGCGTGCCGACGTCGGCGAGCGGGTCGCCGAGCGTGCAGAGCTCCCAGTCGACCACCGCGGCGACCTCGCCGTCGTCGCTGAGGATCATGTTGTCGAGGCGGTAGTCGCCGTGCACGATCGAGACGCCCTGCTGGGCCGGGATGCGGGCGGCGAGGCGCTCGTGCACGCGGTCGACGGCCGCCACCTCGCGGGTCTTCGATTTCTCCCACTGGCCGTGCCAGCGGCGCAGCTGGCGGGCTACGTATTCCTCCTTGCGGCCGAGGTCGCCGAGCCCGATCGCGTCCGGGTCGACGGCGTGGATCTCGGCCAGGGTGTCGGCGACGCGCATCCCGATCTCGCGCCGGTCGCCCTCGTCGGGGAAGGAGGCCTCGGCCTCGGCCACCCCGCGCAGGACCGGGCCGCGGACGAACTCCATCACGTAGAAGGGGGCCCCGTTGACCGCCTCGTCCTCGCAGAGGCCGGCCGCCGGGGGCACCGGCACGGGGGTGGCGCCGAGCGCGTTGACGACCCTGAACTCGCGCCCCATGTCGTGGGCCGAGGAGAGCGTCTTGCCGAGCGGCGGCCGGCGCAGCGCCCACTCGGCGCCGTCGGCGTCGGTGACCCGGTAGGTGAGGTTGGAGAGGCCGCCGGCGATGCGCTCGTAGGCGAGCGGCGGGCGCGCCCCGGGCACGTGGGCGTCGAACCACGCCTCCAGCCCGGCCGCGTCGATCCCGTCGACCGGCGCGGCGGAGCCGTCGGCGCGGCCTGTAGCCTCGTCCCCCATAGCCGCGCAAGCATATTCACGCAGAGGCCGACGCCTCAGTCCGTCGCTTGCCAACCGCCTCCGGATCGGCTTCGCGATCGCCTTCGCCGTGCTCACGGCGGCGGCCGTGATCGGCGTCGGCCACCTGATCGCCCAGCGCCAGGACTACGAGAACTCGATCGAACGCTCCTACCAGGCGGAGACGCAGGCGCGGGTCAAGATCGCCGAAGGGGCGCGGGGCCCGGCCGAGCGCTCGGCGCGGCGGACGATCGCCCGCGAGGAAGCGAACCGCGCCGACCTGCGCAGCTCGATCTCCGACGACACCCGGGACACCGCGATCCTCGTCGGCGCCGGGCTGATCGCCGGCCTGATCGGGGCCCTCCTCCTCTTCGCCGGGCTGATCGCGACGATGCGCCGACCGCTGGAGCGGCTGGTCGAGGCGGCCGGGCTGCTCGCCGCCGGGGACCGCTCGACCCGGGTCGAGGTCGGCGGCCTGGCGGAGACGTCGGCGCTCGGCACGGCGTTCAACGAGATGGCCGCCGAACTGGAGCTGGAGGCCTCCGAACGGGACAAGCTCGACCGGATGAAAGACGAGTTCGTACTCACCGCCTCGCACGAGCTGCGCAGCCCGCTGACCTCGGTCCAGGGCTTCGCCGAGCTGCTGATGATGGAGCGCGACTCGCTCACCGAGCGGCAGGTGGAGACGGTCGAGATCATCCTCGACAACTGCCGGCACCTGGTGCGACTGCTGAACGACCTGCTCGACCTCGCCCGCTCCGACGCCGGCCGACTGACGATCCGCCGCCGCCCGGCCCAGCTGACGCCGCTGATCGAGGAGGTGGTGCGCACCTTGCGGGCGCAGACCGACGGCTCCGAACAGACGCTTACCGCGGCGATCGAGCCGAATCTGCCGCTGGTCGAGGTCGAGCCGGACCGAATTCGCCAAATATTGGTGAACCTGATTACGAATGCGCATGAGTACTCGCCCGAACGCGCGTCTATCCAGGTGTCCGCGCGGGTATCCGATAACGCAGTGGTGATCGACGTGACCGACAACGGCCCTGGCATTCCCCCCGCGCAGATGGAGCACATCTTCGAGCGCTTCGTCCGCGGCGACGCCGGACTGACCCAGCGCGTCGGCGGCACCGGCCTCGGGCTGGCGATCAGCAAGTCGCTGGTCGAGCTGCACGGCGGCACGATCGCCGTCGACTCCGAGGTCGGCCGCGGCTCGACCTTCGAGGTGGTGCTGCCGGTCGCCCCGCCCGGGTCGGTGGAGGCGCCGCCCAGCGGCCTGCGGGCGATCGCCGAGGGCCCGCGATGACCACGGTCCTGGTCGCCGATGACTCCGAGACGATCCTGCTGCTGATGCGCACCCGGCTGGAGCTGGCGGGCTACGACGTCGAGACTGCCGCCGACGGCCAGGAGGTCACCGAGCGGGTCGACCCGGACGCCACCGACGGCCCCGACCTGCTGCTCCTCGACGCGATGATGCCGCGCAAATCGGGGATCGACGCGCTGCGCGAGCTGCGCGCCGCCGGCCTCGAGACCCCGGCCCTGATCGTCAGCGCCCACCAGGACCCGGGCGACGCCGACGCCCCCACCGACCTCGAGATCAGCGGCTACCTGACCAAGCCGATCGATTTCGACCGGTTGCTCGGCGCCGTCGCCGAACTGACCGCCAAAGCGGCCTAGCCCGGCCTAGCTAGTCGCCGAGCATCCGTTCGACCGCCTCGCTGAAGTCGGAGGCGCCCACCACGTACCGCTCGGCCTCCTCGTGGCTGGGTTTCACGGCCTCGTAGTCACCGCCCTCGCGAGCGGCCTGCGCATGCTGGGAGAGCGTGAAGAGCCCCGCGTCGAAGGCGTCGGTGACGACGTAGGTGGTGCGAAAGAGATTCCAGGTCCCACGGTGGGTCCGGGCGTGCTCGTCGCGCTCCGAGAGCGCCGCGCGAGCGGCGTAGAGCATCGAGTAGTAGGCGGCACTGACCGCGGCCTCCAGGTGAGAGGCCTCCAGAAGCTCCGCTGCGGCAGCCGCCCGATCCCGGGCCTGCTCGATGAACTCCTGGGAGCGCGGGCTCACGGCACGCTCGCTTCATCGAGAGCGTCGCCGAGGAGCACGACCTTGTCGCGGTCCACCTCGCGCAGGAAGAACGAGTCGATCTCCCGCCTCTGCCGGACCCGCTCGGCCCCATAGACCTGGACCGAGTACCAGACCGGGCTGTCTCCCTCGGCTTCGGCGATCTCTTCGAGCCGCGGCGCCAGGTCCCAGCGAAGACGAAGGGAGTCGACGCCAGGTCCGACGACGATCATCAGATCGACGTCTGAGCGTCGATCGGGGTGCGTCTCGGTGAGGTCCGCCTCGCCGCGCGCCCGCGACCCGAACAGCCAAACCGCCGAGAGCCCGTCGCCGAGCTCCGCCTGCAGCCAATCGAGCAGGCCCTCGACCACCCGCCGCTCTTGACGGGTGAGGGAAATCTGGGTTTGAAGATCCTCGGCTGGCGTTGTCGGCCGGACTGCGGTCACGACAAGAGGATAAGCGGGCGCTCGCTAGCTGCGGGCGACCTCGAGGCGGATCTCCTTGCCTTTCAGCTTGGTGCCGTCGAGGAATTCGACCGTGCGCTCGGCCTGGTCGGGATCGACCTCGACGAAGGAGAAGCGGTGGAGGACGCGGACGTCGTGGACGGCCTCGTCGGGGAGGACGGCGCCCTCGCGCAGAGCCCAACGGAGGTCCTCCTCCTCGATCCCGCTGCGCTCGCCACGGTTGACGAAAAGCTTCGTGGTCTTCTTGTCGTCCTCGGAGTCGGCGTCGCGCTCGGGCTCTGAGTCGGCCGCGGGCTTCGCGTCGCTCTCGGGCTTAACGTCGGCCTCGGGCCTCGTCTCGGCGGCCGCAGGCTTCGCGTCGCTCTCGGGTTTGGAGTCGCGCTCGGGCTCTGAGTCGGCCGCGGGCTTCGCCTCGGCCTCGGCCGCGCTCTCGTCGGCGTCGATCGCCGCCTGCGCCACCTCCGGCGTGCGCTGCTCCCCGCGCGGACGGCGCTCACGGCGGCGCGGCGGCGGCGCGTGCTCGAGCCGGT
The DNA here is from genome assembly GCA_963791095.1 of uncultured Solirubrobacterales bacterium. Classification (GTDB taxonomy): domain Bacteria; phylum Actinomycetota; class Thermoleophilia; order Solirubrobacterales; family 70-9; genus VAYN01. The sequence goes on along the minus strand of CAWBRE010000014.1, from coordinate 14,288 downwards.
CCTCAGGGCTCTCCCACTCGCCGATTTTGGTGTTCACGTCGCGCTCGATGCGGCCGATCTCGTCGCGCTCCTCCGGGGTGACGAAGGTGATCGCTCGCCCGGTCCGCCCGACCCGGCCGGTGCGGCCGATCCGGTGGACGTAGCTCTCGGAGGAGTTCGGCACGTCGAAGTTGATCACGTGGGTGACGTGCTCGACGTCGAGCCCGCGGGCGGCGATGTCGGTCGCCACGAGGAGGCGCACCCGATGGTCCTTGAAGGCGATCATCACGCCGTCGCGGGAGCCCTGGCTCATGTCGCCGTGCAGAGCTTTGACGTCGAGGCCCTTGTCCTTCAGCGCCCTTTCGAGGCGCGAGGCACCGATTTTGGTGCGGCAGAAGATGATCGCCTGCTCCGGTTCTTCGGTCTTCAGCAGCTCGATCAGGCGGGCCGTCTTCTCCCGTGCCGGGACCACGACGAAGGCCTGGGCGATCGCGTCCACGGTCAGCGTTTTCGGCGTGATCCGCACGGTGACCGGGTCGTACATGTAGCCCTCGGCCAGCTTTTTGATCGGCGGCGGCATCGTCGCCGAGAAGAGCGCCGTCTGCCGGCCGCTCGGGCACATGCGGAGGATTTTCTCGACGTCCTCGATGAAGCCGAGGTCGAGCATCTCGTCGGCCTCGTCGAGGACGACGTAGCGGGCCGAGGTGAGCACCAGCGAGCGGCGCGACATCAGGTCCATCATCCGGCCGACCGTGGCGACGACGACGTGGGCGCCGGAACGCAGCTGCGACTGCTGCGAGCGGATCGGGGCGCCGCCGAAGACGGCGACGATCTCGATGTCGAGGTGCTCGGCGTAGGCGCGAAGCGCCTGGGTGACCTGGATGCAGAGCTCGCGGGTCGGGGTCATCACGATCGCCTGGACTTCGGGGTTGTCCGGTTCCAGGTACTGCAGCAGCGGCAGGCCGAAGGCCGCAGTCTTGCCGGTGCCGGTCTGCGCCTGGCCGATCACGTCATGGCCGGCGAGCAGCTCGGGGATCGCCTCCTCCTGGATCGGTGAGGGCTCGACGTAGCCGAGCTCGTCGAGGGCCTGCTGGATCGCAGGGGAGAGGCCGAGGTCTTTGAAGGTTGTCATTCCGCCCTTTATGCAGTGGGGTCGAGGAGGAGCTTGCCGGCGCTGGTGCGAGATTCGAGCGCCTCGTGCGCGCGCGCAGCTTCCGACAGAGGGTAGACGCCACCGATCGTCACCCGCAGTGCGCCCGTCGCCAGCGCCTCCAGGAGCTCGCCCACCAGGGGCACCGCGAGCTCCCTGCGGGCCAGCACGTGGACGAGCCAGAAACCGATCACGGCCTTCGATCCCTGCAGCAGGACGCCGGTGTCGACCTTGCGGTTCTCACGCGAGGCGTTGCCGAAGACGACCATGCGGCCGAGCGGCGCCAGCGCCCGCAGCTCCGCGTCGAAGGCGTCGCCGCCGCTCATGTGGAGGACGGCGTCGACCTTCTGGCCGTCGTTCGCCTCGAGCAGCGCGCCGTAGAGGTCCTCGCTGCGCGAGTCGACCGTGGCGTCGGCGCCGAGGGACTCGACCAGCTCCCGCTTCTCCGGCGTCGAGGCGAGGCCGATCACCTTCGCCCCGGCGCTCTTGGCGATCTGCACGGCAAGCGAGCCGGTGCCGCCCGCGGCGGCCTCGATCGCGATCGTCTCCCCCGCCTCGATCCGGGCTGAGCGCTTGACCAGCGCCATCGCGGTCAGCCCCTGGAGGAGGGCGCCCGCGGCCTGCTCGTCGTCGACCTCGTCGGGGACCGGGATCATCAGCGCCTCGGGGACGACGACCTTCGCCGCGTAGCCGCCGGTGCCGACCAGCGCGGCGACGCGGCGCCCGTCGGGGGTCCGCCCCGCCACCTCGGCGCCGGGGATCAGCGGCAGCTCCTGCTCGGCGAGATAGTCGTTGCGGGTCGAGTGGGTGTCGGCGAAGTTCACCCCGCAACGGGTGACCTCGACCAGGACCTCGCCCTCACCGGGCGTCGGGTCCTCGAGGTCGACGTACTGGAAGGCCTCGGCACCGCCGAACTCGTGCAGCTGGATCGCTTTCATCGGCCGAGTCTCGCAGAGGGAAGCTCGGTAGGGTGCGATCCCCTATGGCCCTCACCGTCGTCGGATCGATCGCCTTTGACGCCGTCAAGACCCCGTTCGGGGAGCGCGAGCGGATGCTCGGCGGCGCCGCCACCCACTTCTCCCTCGCCGCCAGCTTCTTCACCGAGGTGCGGCCGGTCGGCCCGGTCGGCGACGACTTCGGCGCCGAGCAGTTCGAGCTGCTCGAATCGCGCGGGATCAAGTGCGACGACATCGAGCGCGTCCCCGGCGGCCAGAGCTTCTTCTGGCGCGGCCACTACGACTTCGACCTGAACGTCGCCCACACCGACGACACCCAGCTCGGCGTCTTCGGCGAGTTCGAGCCGAAGCTCTCCGACGCCGCCCGCGCCGCCGACACCCTCTTCCTCGCCAACATCCAGCCCGACCTGCAGCGGCAGGTCCGCGCCCAGTGCGGCGACGCCGGGTTCAGCGGCCTCGACTCGATGAACCTCTGGATCGAAATCGCCAAGGACTCGCTGCTGGCGGCGATCGCCGAGGTCGACTGCCTGGTCGTCAACGACGCCGAGATCCGCATGCTGACCGGCGAGGCGAACCTCGCCAAGGCGGCCCGCGCGGTGATGGCGATGGGCCCGCGCGCGGTAGTCGCCAAGCGCGGCGAGTACGGCGCGGCGCTCTTCACCGAGGGCGAGGAGGGCGCCGGCTCCCACAACTTCTTCGCCCTGCCGGGCTTCCCGCTCGAGGACGTGCGCGACCCGACCGGCGCCGGCGACAGCTTCGCCGGCGGCTTCTTCGGCTACCTCGACGGGTCGGGCGGCGACCTCGACGAGGCGAACCTGCGGCGGGCGATGGGCTACGGCACCGTGCTGGCCTCCTTCAACGTCGAGGAGTTCGGCACCGAGCGGGTCTCGCGCCTCGAGCGCGAGGAGATCGACGAGCGCTTCGAGGCGCTCCGTCGGATGACCCAGTTCGAGGCCGTCCCGGCGCCTCGTGACTAGCACCACCTGACCCCTGGCGATTAACAGGTCGGCGACGCCGAACTGGAATACTAGGTTCTCCCCACGATGCAGGAGAAGGAGGGTGATGGCCACCGAGCAGCAGACCACTGACGCCAGTGCCGAGAACGCGGTTGGGAGTGGGACGGAGACTCTGACCGTCACCGACAATCGCACCGGCAAGACCTACGACCTGCCGATCACCGACGGCACGATCCGCGGGCTGGACCTGCGCCAGATCAAGGTCGACGAGGACGAATTCGGGATGATGTCCTACGACCCGGCGTTCACCAACACGGCGTCCTGCCGCTCCTCGATCACCTACATCGACGGCGACGCGGGGATCCTCGAACACCGCGGCTACTCGATCGCGACGCTGTGCGAGAACTCGACCTACCTCGAGGTCGCCTACCTGCTGATCTGGGGCGAGCTGCCGACCAAGCCGCAGCTTGAGCGCTGGGAATTCGACATCACCCACCACACCTTCGTGCACGAGGACCTCAAGCACCTCTACGAGGGCTTCCGCTACGACGCGCACCCGATGGGGATGCTGCTCTCCGGCGTCGGCGCCCTCTCGACCTTCTATCCCGACGCGAAGCAGATCAACGACGAGGAAGAGCGCTACATGGCCGCCGTGCGGCTGATCGCCAAGGTGCCGACGCTGGCCGCCTACTCCTACCGGCACAACATGGGCTTCCCCTACGTGTACCCGGACAACGATCTGAACTACGCCGAGAACTTCCTCTCGATGGTCTTCAAGAAAACCGAGAACAAACACGTGCCGAAGCCGGAGTTGGCGAAAGCGCTCGACGTCCTCTTCATCCTCCACGCCGACCACGAACAGAACTGCTCCACCAACGCGGTGCGCGGGGTCGGCTCCTCCGACGTCGATCCGTACTCGGCGGTGGCGGCGGGCGTGGCGGCGCTCTACGGGCCGCTCCACGGCGGTGCCAACGAGGCGGTGCTGCGGATGCTGCGGCGGATCGACTCGGTCGACAACATCCCCGACTTCCTCGCCCGGGTGAAGGACCGCGAGGAGAAACTGATGGGCTTCGGCCACCGGGTCTACAAGAACTACGACCCGCGGGCGCGGATCATCCAGGGCTACCTCGACCCGATCTTCGAGGCGACCGAGTACAACCCGCTGGTCGAGATCGCCCGTGAGCTGGAGAAACAGGCGCTCGAGGACGACTACTTCACCTCCCGCAAGCTCTACCCGAACGTCGACTTCTACTCGGGGATCATCTACGAGGCGCTGGGCATCCCGACCGACATGTTCACGCTGCTCTTCGCGATCCCGCGGACGTCCGGCTGGGTCGCCCAGTGGATGGAGATGAAGGAAGACGCGGAGCAGAAAATCGCCCGCCCGCGGCAGATCTACACCGGCTACCGCGAGCGCGACTACGTGGCGATCGACGACCGCGAGGGCGGCGAGAAAATCGTCGGCCCGCCCGCCCGCCGCCCCAAACGGCCGCGTCGCGGCGCCTGATCCCGCGGGGCGTAATTAAGCTGGGGCGGTGGCCCGTCCCAGCTTCAAGTTGACCGTGCGCGCGGGCGCCGACGTCGACCACGCGAAGTTCGAAGACCTCGAGGAGGCGGTCGGGGCGATGCGCGAGTGGGCGTTCAAGGTGCGCGCCGAGGGGCCACCGAAGACGGCGAAACTGATGAAGACCTTCGAGCCGAAGGACCAAGTCCAGGCGCGCCTCCAGCTCAGTACGGGGGGTTTCCTGCGCAAGAAGACCGTCGCCGGGATCGACGTGCGCGGGGACGGAACCTTCGTGCCGTTCGCCGGCGGCGTCGGCCGCGAGGAGCTCGACCCGAGCACCCACGACTCCCCTTTCGACCTGGTGCGCGAGACTTTGGAAGGAGCCTCCCGATGACCGACCACATGAACAGCCCCGGCGTCCCCAAGGGCAGCTACGCAGCCGGCGAGCGGGTGAAGATCCCGAACGCCGCCGAGCGCCCCTACACCGTCTTCGTCAACGGGATCGAACAGAAAGAGGGCGAGGACTTCAACGTCGAGGGCGGCGAGCTCCACTTCACCCGGCCGATCGTGAAGGAGAAGATGGACACCGGCCGCTGGCTGGCGATGTATCTCGGGCTCTTCGGCACCTACCGCAAGGACGAGAAAGTCGACATCCAGTTCCGGCGCAACGGCAAGACCGAACTGGTCGCCGACCTTCCGGTCATCCCCTACGAGGACGCCGCGGAGGGCACCGCCAAGTGAACATCGGCTTCCTCATGCTGACCGACTACGCCGAGGCGGTGAACGGCAAGCTCTACCTGACGGGCGGCGGCTGGAACGTCCTCCGCCTCCCCGAGTTGCCCCACGAGTGGTCCTTCCACATCGGCCTCGGCATCGACGTCGCCTGGCACGAGACCAACAGCCCCCATGAGCTGAGCGTGACGATCCAGGACCCCGACGGGAACGAGCTCGGCGACGGCCTGACCGCCAACTTCGAGACCGGCCGCCCACCCGGCATGCCCCAGGGCCAGGAGCAGCGCCTGGTCATGTCGATCGCCGCCACCGCCACCTTCACCACCGCCGGCCCCCACGCCGCCGTCGCCGAGGTCAACGGCGAGGAGCTAGGCCGCGCCCGCTTCTACCTGATGGAAGGCGTCCCAGAAGGGCCGGAGTAGGGCTGACCGGTCAGGCTGGTTACATGTTCCGGGTGGCGGAAAAGGATCAACCGGACAGAGCAGATTCAGGCATTGGCGGTAATGCCCGTCGCGGATCTCAGTTCGTTTCTGAGTTGCTTCAAGAACTCCAGAAACTTGATCCAGGACTGTTCCGTGGACGTGCTCGATTTCCCGCTCGCTTTGAGCTCAGCTACGCACCGGCGCAAGTACGTAGCATTTTGACGATCGCCCAGAAGGCTCTACATGGGTGGTCGCGGCTTCCTCCCGAAGTCGCGGACGGAACGGAACGAGCCCTCAAAGAAGCTCATTGGGCTGGCCGCCGAAATCGAAGCCTTGCCGCAACAGGACGAGGAAGCAATGGGCATGTCCGAGCGACAGGCCAGTGCAGAAGTGCGGAACAAGCTAGGTGAGGCACAGCAATTCTTCACCGACATCGTTGAGCCCCTAGTCAAGACCGCCGAAACCAACGACTCGGACAACGAAGCATCTTCGATCAACTACGGGCTATTGGCTGAAGAACTCGAGGCTTCGCGTTCCGAAATCACTGAGCTCAGAGCCCAGAACTCGCAGATCGCTTCGGAAGCTCGAGGCACGCCGGGATCTAGTCGAAGCGACGAGAACCGACGTTGGTTCAGCGGGTGCCGACGATCTCGCCCAGTCGTATAGGCAGCAAGCTGAATCCCATGAAACTCAGTGGAAATACTGGGGAGCGAGCCTGCTTGTGTCGAGCATCATCGCGCTCGTCGGCGGATATTTCATCCTCAAAGTGAATCGCCCACCTGACGATGCGACCACGGCGGAGATTGTTTCGCATGTCGCTGTTGACCTACTGGTCGTGGGCATCTTGATCTTCGCGATGAGAGTAACCAGCACCCAATTCAGTGTTCACCGACACCTCGCGGCAGTGGCCAACAACAAGGCTGCGGCCCTTGCGACGTTTGCTCGTATCGTCAGCTCGGGCTCCTCAAGCGAGACGCGCGATCGTCTTGCTGAAGTGCTGGCCCATTACGTCTTCGTGTCTAACGACACCGGGTTTCTCGAGACCGTCGGCGAACAAATCACTCTTCCCGAGCGTCTCGTAGGTTCCATCGCGGAAAAGGTTTCCGCAAAAGCTATTTAGATCGTAGCCAGGCCGCTGTGGGCAGGGCTAGTTGAAGACGTAGAGCAGCAGGAACGCGACGATCGCCCAGACGGCGCCGGCCGCCTGGATGCCGCGGTCGCCGGCGACGATGCCGGACATCGAGCGGTCGTCGTTGCGGTCGTAGATCAGGTAGAGGTAGCGGAAGATCGCGTAGACCACGGGCGGGATCGTCAGCATCATCTGGTTGCCGATGATCGGTGAGTTGACCGTGTAGATGGCGTAGCTGATCACGGTGCCGGTGGTGACCAGGGAGACCATCTGGTCGAGGAAGGGGAGCGAGTAGTGCTCGAGGACGGGCCGGGTCGAGGTCCCCTCGTGCAGCTCCGACACCGCCTCCTGGCGGCGCTTGGTGAAGCCGAGGAAGGCGGCGAGGAAGCCGGTGCAGAGGAGCAGCCACTCTGAGGCGTGGGCGTCGACGGCGCTGGCGCCGGCGGCGACGCGGAGGACGAAGAGGCCCGCCAGCGTCATCACGTCGATGATCACGATCTGCTTGAGCCCGAGGCTGTAGGCCACCTGGGCGACGCCGTAGCCGACCACCATCAGGCCGACCTTCCAGTTGACCGCGAAGGCGATCGCGACGGCGAGGATCGCCAGGCCCGGGGCGATCGCCATCGCGGTGCGCTCGGAGAGCTCCCGGGCGGCGAGCGGGCGATAGCGCTTCTTCGGGTGCTTGCGGTCGAGCTCGACGTCGATCAGGTCGTTGACGAAGTAGCCGGCGCTGGAGATGAAGCAGAAGGCGAAGAAGGTGACGAAGGCGAGGAAGATGTCGTGGCCGTTGTTGAAGTGGCCGGAGAAGAGCAGGCCGGCGAAGACGAAGACGTTTTTGATCCACTCTTTCGGCCGGCCGGTCTTGATCGCCGCGCGCAGCGGGCTGCGGCGGGGCACCACGGGCTCGTCGAGATTCTCGGTCTTGCCGGGAGGCGGCACGGTCGGCTGTTCGGAGGTGATCGTTTCCATCGCGGGGGCGGCGGGGCAGGCGGCGGTCGTCCGCCGCCAAACGGGTCGCGAAAGGGTAGCGCCCGGCGACCCCGCTCAGGGGTCCAGCAGGACGCCTGGGTTGAGGATGCCGGCCGGGTCGAGCTCCGCCTTTGCCGCTCGCAGAGCGGCGGCGAAGGGCGCCGGGCGCTGGCGGTCGTACCAGGGGCGGTGGTCGCGGCCGACCGCGTGGTGGTGGGTGATCGTCCCGCAACCCTCGATCAACGCCTCCGAGACGGCGGCCTTGACCTCGTCCCACTGCTCGACCTCGCCGCCCCGGATCGCCGGGGCGAGGACGGTGAAATAGGGGGCGACGCCGTCGGGATAGGCGTGGGTGAAGCGGCAGCTGACGAGCGGGGCGCCGCGGCCCTCGGTCGGCGCGCCGGAGACCTCGGCGATCGCACGGCGCGTCGTCTCCATCACGGTGCCGTGGAACTCCGCCAGCCGGTCCCAGGTGATCGCCGTCTCGAAGGTCTCCGAGAGCACGCCGCAGGCGACGAAGGTGTCGCGCAGGTACGGCGCCAGCAGGAACGCGCCCCGCCAACTCTCCGCCGCCCCACCCTCCTCCGCGTTGGTGGGCCGATTTCTCAAGCCCTCCCTGGCTAGTTTTCGGCCCGTCAACGCCGAGCCCTCGCCGGGGTCCGGGGCCGGGGCGGTGAGGCGGGGCTCGTCGGCTTGGCCGCCGTGGTCGCTCGCTGCCTGGAGGGCGATCTGGAGCGGGGCGTCCACCGGGTGGTGGGCGCTCTCGAAGGCCAGCAGCAGAAGGTGGGACGTGCCGTCGCCGGCGCCGGTCAGCTCCGCCTCGGCCGCTTCGAGGAGCCGGCAGTTGGCCGGGTCGAGGCCCGCCTGGACGATCTCGCGGACCGCCTCGCAGGCGTCGCCGAAGCGCTCGAACCGGACCGTCGCCGCCGCCTTCCACTCCGGCCGCGGGCGCACCCGCACCCAGGCGTCGGTGACGACGCCGAGGATCCCCTCCGAGCCGAGCAGCAGCCGATCCGGGGACGGCCCGGCGCCCGAGCCGGGCAGCCGCCGGCTCTCCCAGGTCCCGCGCGGGGTCACCGCCCGCACCGACTCGACCAGGTCATCGACGTGCGTTTCCTTGGTCGCGAAGTGGCCGCCCGCCCGGGTCGCGATCCAGCCGCCCAAGGTCGCGTACTCGAACGACTGCGGGAAGCAGCGCATCGTCAGCCCGTGCTCGCGCAGCTGCTCCTCCAGCCGCGGGCCGGTCGCCCCGGCCTCGATCCGCGCCGCCAGGCTCACCGGGTCGACTTCGACCAGGCGATCGAGCCGGCGCAGGTCCATCGTCACCACCGGCCGGTCCCCGAGCCGCGCCTCCACCCCGCCGCAGACGCTGGTGCCGCCGCCGAAGGGGACGACCGCGGCGCCCTCGGCCTCGGCCCAGTTCAGCACCGTCTCCACCTCCGAGCAGTCGCGCGGCAGCGCCACCAGGTCGGGCGGGTTCTCGAACTCACCGCGGAACCCGCGCACGACGTCGCGGTAGGCCTTGCCCAGGGCACGGGACACCCGCTCGTACTTGGCGTCGGTGAAGAGGTCGCCGAAGGCCTCGGGACGCTTCAGCCGCGGCGCCCGCACCTCGACCTCCTCCAGCGGCACCGCCGCCCGCACCTCGCCGCCGAAGCCGAAACGCGCCCGGATCCCTTCCGCCGCCTCGGTCAGCTGCGCCTGCGTCGGTGCCTGGTCCTCGTAACCCCAGCCCCAATGCTTGAGCCGCCGCTTGGTCACGCGGCGCCCGCCATGCCTACCAGTGCACGCCTTTCATCAAATGCGCGAACGCCACGGCCTCGGTGGAGGGCGCCTTTTCGCGCTGCTCCTCGCCTTTGCCTTTCGCCGCCTGCGAGTCGGGGAAGAGCTTGTAGGCGGTGTTGAGGATCGTGTCGCTCGCCTTCGGCGCCACCGCGTAGAGCAGCTCGCCGAAGTTGCCGAGTTTGGTCGCCACCTTCTTCGGCTTGTTGACCATCGCCTTGGCGATCATCTCGGCGGCCTCCTCCGGGGTGATCGCCGGGAACATGTCGTACATCCGCGTCGGCGCGATCATCGGCGTCCGCACCAGCGGCATGTTGATCGTCGTGATCGAGACCTTGTCGTCCTTGACCTCGGAGGCGATCACCCGGCTGAACGCGTCGAGCGCGGCCTTCGAGGCGACGTAGGCGGAGAAGCGCGGCGGGTTGGTCTGCACGCCGATCGAGCTGATGTTGATGATGTGCCCCGACTTGCGCGCCCGCATCGCCGGCAGCAGCGCCAGGATCAGCCGCAGCGAGCCCAGGTAGTTGAGCTGGATCGTCCGCTCGTAATCGTGGAAGCGGTCGTAGGAGAGGGCGACCGAGCGGCGGATCGAGCGCCCCGCGTTGTTGACCAGGATGTCGACGTGGCCGTGGTAGGTGAGCACCTCCTCGGCCATCCGCGCGACGTCCTCGACGTCGGCGAGATCGCAGCGGTGGATGTGGGCCACCCCGCCGGCGGCGACGATTTCCTCTTTCGTCTCCTCCAGCTTCTCGATCGAGCGGGCGACCAGGAGCACGGTCGCGCCGGCGTCGGCGACCTTGACCGCGGTCGCCCGGCCGATCCCCGAGGAGGCCCCGGTGATCAGCACGATCTTGCCGCGCACGGCGCCGGTCAGGTTGCGGTCCTTGAACAGGTCGGGGTCGAGGTTGCGCTCCCAGTAGTCCCAGATCCGGGTCGCGTAGCTCTCCAGCGGCGGCACGTCGATGCCGCTGCCCGCGAGGACCTCCTGCGTCTTGGTCGAGTCGAAGCTGGTCGGATAGTCGATGTAGGTGAGGACCGAGGCGGGCAGCCCGAGCTCGTCGAGCACCGCCGAGACGGCCCGTTTCGAGCCCGGCAGAAGGCGCAGCGCCCCGCGCAGGGCGCCGGTCGCGGGCTCGGTCACGTCGGTGCCCGCGCGCCACTGCATCCGCGGCGCGTCGGCCGCCTTGGCGAAGGCGTTCACCACCTGGCCGGCCTTGCGCGGGTTCGGGTCGGTGAGGTGGAAGGCGCGCCCGTCGAGGCCCGGCTCGTGGGCGATGTGGTCGATCGCGGCGGCGACGTAGTCGACCGGCACGATGTTGATCTCCCCGCCTTCGACGCCGATCGTCGGCAGCCACGAGGGCAGCACCTTGCGCGCCCGCTGCAGCGACTTGAAGAAGTAGTAGGGCCCGTCGATCTTGTCGATCGCCCCGGTGCGCGAGTCGCCGACCACGATCCCCGGCCGGTACACGCGCCAGGGCCGCGGGCTGTCCTCGCGGACCAGCCGCTCGGCCTCGTGCTTGGTGCGGAAGTAGGGGTTGTTGTCGAGCTTTTCCGCCTCGTCGAACATGTCCTCGGTCCAGACGCCCTTGTAGAGACCGGCGGTCGCGATCGAGCTGACGTGGTGGAAGCAGCCGGCCTCGAGCGCCCCTGCAAGCTCGATTGCGTGGCGGGTGCCCTCGACGTTGGCGATCTGCTGGGCCTCGGCCCCGGCGGTGATGTCGTAGATCGCGGCGAGGTGGAAGAAGTGCTCGACCTCGCCCCGCATCGACACCAGGTCCTCCTCGGAGATCGCCAGCCCGGGCTGGGTCAGATCGCCGGAAATCGGCACCACACGTGCCCCGTCGGCGCCCCAGCCGGTCCGCAGCTCCTCCAGCCGGCCGCGCGATCCGGCCCGCACGAGGGCGTAGATCGTGCCCTCCCGCTGCAGCAGACGCTGCACCAGGTTGCGTCCGATGAAGCCCGTTGCGCCGGTTACGAAGTAGCTCATGCGGTACCAGGTTATCCCGAGAAAGCCGCCCGGGGGGCCAGTTCGCAATACTGGATCGAAGAGATGCCAGATACGGCAACCGTGCAGATCGCCATGCCCGAGATGGGTGAGTCGGTAACCGAGGGCATCGTCCTCGAGTGGCACGTAGCCATTGGCGATTTCGTCAACGAGGGCGACACCGTCGTCGAGGTCTCCACCGACAAGGTCGACGCGGAGGTCCCGGCGCCCGTCAGCGGGACCGTCACCAAGCTGCTGGTCGAGGTCGACGACGAAGTTCCGGTCGGCGCGCCGATGCTCGAACTCGAGTCCGGCGAGGCCGGAGGCGACGGCAACGGCTCGGCGCCGACGACCGAGGCCAAGGTCGAGGAGCCGAGCGCCGACGCCCCGGCGACCGCCGAGCCCGCCGCGATCAACGGCGGCGGCAATGGCTCCGGCAACGGCGCCGACGTAAAAGCCACCCCGGTCGCGCGCCGTATGGCCGAGGCGCAAGGGATCGATCTCGGCAAGGTCACGCCGACCGGCTTCGGCGGCAAGGTCACCAAGGAGGACGTGCTCGGCGGCGAGAACGGTGGCAACGGCGCGAGCGCTCCCGCGGCGACCGCCGGCGAGGAGAAGCAGCTGCGCGGGCCCGCGGCGATGCTCGCCAAAGCGATGGACGAGAGCCGCGCCGTGCCGACCGCGACCTCCTTCCGCACGATCGCCGTCGACACCCTCGACGCGAAGCGCAAGGCGATCAACGCGCTGCTCAAGGAGCGCGGCCTGAAGACTTCCTTCACCCACCTGGTCGCCTGGGCGATCGTCGAGGCCGCCAAGGACGTGCCGGTGATGGTCCGCTCCTTCGCCGAGCGCGACGGCAAGCCCTACGCGATCGAAAACGGCCCGGTCAACCTCGGCATCGCCGTCGACGTGACCAAGAAAGACGGCTCCCACACCCTGATGGTCCCGGCGATCAAGAACTCCCAGGACCTCGACTTCGCCGGCTTCCACTCCGCCTTCGAAGACCTGATCGCGAAGACGCGCGAGAACAAGCTCACCGCCGACGACTTCCAGGGCACCAACATCAGCCTCACCAATCCGGGCGGGATCGGCACCGTCGCCTCGGTGCCGCGCCTGCTCTCGGGCCAGAGCGCGATCATCGCCACCGGCTCGATCGCCTACCCGCCGGAGTGGTCGCACGCCTCGCCGGAACGGATCAAGCAGCTCGGCGTCTCGAAGATCATGACGCTGACCTCGACCTATGACCACCGCGTCATCCAGGGCGCCGAGTCGGGCGAGTTCCTGAAGCGGGTCGAGCAGCTGCTGCAGGGCGAGGACGACTTCTACGAGGCGCTCGCCGCCGACCTCGGGATCGAGGCGGCGCCGATCACCAACGCCCACCCCGCCTCCGCCAGCCCCGCCCCGCTGAGCACCGCCGCGCCCGCCGCCGAATCCTCGGCGGTCCCCGGCCAGGTCGACGAGGAGCTGCTGCAGGCGGTCCAGGCCGCCACCTCGCTGCTGAAGGCCTACCGCACCCAGGGCCACCTCGCCGCCCGCCTCGACCCGCTCGGGTCGGAGCCGAAAGGCGATCCCGGCCTGGAGCCGGAGAACCTCAACCTGACCCCCGAGCTGATGGCCCGGATCCCGGCCTCGATCCTGCGGATCGGCGTCCCCGGCGAAACGCTGCTCGAGGCCCTGCCGCGGATGCGGGCCGCCTACTGCTCGACGATCGGCTACCAGTTCGAGCACATCGCCTCGCACCAACAGCGGATCTGGATGCGGGAGATGATCGAGACCGGCGCCCACCGCCAGCCGCTCACGGCGGAGGAGAAAGAGCGCCTATTGCACCGGCTGATCGACGTCTTCACCTTCGAGCGCTTCCTCGGCAAAACGTACCTCGGCTCCAAGGTCTTCTCGATCGAGGGGCTCGACTCGATCGTGCCGATGCTCGACGAGGCGGTCACCCTCGCCCACCGCGCCGGCGCCGACGACGTCGTCTTCGGCATGGCCCACCGCGGCCGGCTCGCCGTGCTCGCCCACAACATCGGCCGCCCGTTCGAATCGATCCTCGCCGAGTTCGAGGGCTCGAAACGGCTGAGCGCGGTGAAGGCGGTCGCGGCGATCCCGCACGGCGGCACCGGCGACGTCAAATACCACTACGGCCACCGCGGCGTCTACGAATCCCACTCCGGCGAGAAAACCTCGGTCCGGCTCTACCCCAACCCGAGCCACCTCGAGTTCGTCGACCCGGTCGTCACCGGCGGCGCCCGCTACCTGCAGTCCTCATTCGAGGGCTCCGAGCTGAAGCAGGACACGATGCGCGCGGTGCCGATCCTGCTGCACGGCGACGCGGCGTTCCCGGCCCAGGGCGTGGTCGCCGAAACGCTGAACCTGCAGTCGCTGAACGGCTACTCGACCGGCGGCACCGTCCACGTCATCCAGGACAACCAGGTGGGCTTCACCACCGATCCCGAAGACGCCCGCTCGACCCCCTACGCGGGCGACCTGGCCAAGGGCTTCAACGTGCCGATCATCCACGTCAACGCCGACGACGTCGAGGCCTGCATCTCGGCGGTGCGGCTGGCGATGGCCTACCGCGAGCGCTGGCATCGCGACGTCGTCATCGACGTGATCGGCTACCGCCGCTACGGCCACAACGAGACCGACGAGCCCGCCTACACCCAGCCCGCGATCGCCGCCAAGATCAAGGAGCACAAACCGGTCTCCGAGCTCTACGCCGAGCAGC
>CAWBRE010000013.1:0-15145 GCA_963791095.1 uncultured Solirubrobacterales bacterium | reverse complement strand
GCGAGAACAAGCTCACCGCCGACGACTTCCAGGGCACCAACATCAGCCTCACCAATCCGGGCGGGATCGGCACCGTCGCCTCGGTGCCGCGCCTGCTCTCGGGCCAGAGCGCGATCATCGCCACCGGGTCGATCGCCTACCCGCCGGAGTGGTCGCACGCCTCGCCGGAACGGATCAAGCAGCTCGGCGTCTCGAAGATCATGACGCTGACCTCGACCTATGACCACCGCGTCATCCAGGGCGCCGAGTCGGGCGAGTTCCTGAAGCGGGTCGAGCAGCTGCTGCAGGGCGAGGACGACTTCTACGAGGCGCTCGCCGCCGACCTCGGGATCGAGGCGGCGCCGATCACCAACGCCCACCCCGCCTCCGCCAGCCCCGCCCCGCTGAGCACCGCCGCGCCCGCCGCCGAATCCTCGGCGGTCCCCGGCCAGGTCGACGAGGAGCTGCTGCAGGCGGTCCAGGCCGCCACCTCGCTGCTGAAGGCCTACCGCACCCAGGGCCACCTCGCCGCCCGCCTCGACCCGCTCGGGTCGGAGCCGAAAGGCGATCCCGGCCTGGAGCCGGAGAACCTCAACCTGACCCCCGAGCTGATGGCCCGGATCCCGGCCTCGATCCTGCGGATCGGCGTCCCCGGCGAAACGCTGCTCGAGGCCCTGCCGCGGATGCGGGCCGCCTACTGCTCGACGATCGGCTACCAGTTCGAGCACATCGCCTCGCACCAACAGCGGATCTGGATGCGGGAGATGATCGAGACCGGCGCCCACCGCCAGCCGCTCACGGCGGAGGAGAAAGAGCGCCTATTGCACCGGCTGATCGACGTCTTCACCTTCGAGCGCTTCCTCGGCAAAACGTACCTCGGCTCCAAGGTCTTCTCGATCGAGGGGCTCGACTCGATCGTGCCGATGCTCGACGAGGCGGTCACCCTCGCCCACCGCGCCGGCGCCGACGACGTCGTCTTCGGCATGGCCCACCGCGGCCGGCTCGCCGTGCTCGCCCACAACATCGGCCGCCCGTTCGAATCGATCCTCGCCGAGTTCGAGGGCTCGAAACGGCTGAGCGCGGTGAAGGCGGTCGCGGCGATCCCGCACGGCGGCACCGGCGACGTCAAATACCACTACGGCCACCGCGGCGTCTACGAATCCCACTCCGGCGAGAAAACCTCGGTCCGGCTCTACCCCAACCCGAGCCACCTCGAGTTCGTCGACCCGGTCGTCACCGGCGGCGCCCGCTACCTGCAGTCCTCATTCGAGGGCTCCGAGCTGAAGCAGGACACGATGCGCGCGGTGCCGATCCTGCTGCACGGCGACGCGGCGTTCCCGGCCCAGGGCGTGGTCGCCGAAACGCTGAACCTGCAGTCGCTGAACGGCTACTCGACCGGCGGCACCGTCCACGTCATCCAGGACAACCAGGTGGGCTTCACCACCGATCCCGAAGACGCCCGCTCGACCCCCTACGCGGGCGACCTGGCCAAGGGCTTCAACGTGCCGATCATCCACGTCAACGCCGACGACGTCGAGTCCTGCATCTCGGCGGTGCGGCTGGCGATGGCCTACCGCGAGCGCTGGCATCGCGACGTCGTCATCGACGTGATCGGCTACCGCCGCTACGGCCACAACGAGACCGACGAGCCCGCCTACACCCAGCCCGCGATCGCCGCCAAGATCAAGGAGCACAAACCGGTCTCCGAGCTCTACGCCGAGCAGCTGATCGACGAGGGCGCGACCACCGCCGAGGTCGTCCAGCAAGAGGGCGAAGAACGCAAAGCGCTGCTGCAGAAGGCGCTCAAGGACCTGCGTGACCGGATGGACGCGGGCGACTACGAGGACCCGACGGTCGCCACCGGCACCGGCGAACTCGACCGCACCGCGAGCCCGCCGGTCGACACCTCGCTGACCGCCGACCAGCTGATCAAGCTGAACGAGGAACTGCTGCGGGTGCCGGACGGCTTCAACGTCCACCGCAAGCTCCGCCGCCCGCTCGGCAGACGCACCGACGCGCTCGCCGAAGGGGGCATCGACTACGGCCAGGCCGAGGCGCTCGCCTTCAGCTCGCTGCTCACCGAGGGCGTCCACATCCGGCTCACCGGCCAGGACACCGAGCGCGGCACCTTCTCCCACCGCCACCTCGTCCTCCACGACGAGAACACCGGCCTCAAGTACACGCCGATGAAGAACATCAAGGACGCCAAGGCGCCGTTCGAGCTGCACAACAGCCCGCTCTCGGAGATCGCCTGCATGGGCTTCGAGTACGGCTACTCGGCCGCCGACCCGAGCGCCCTGGTCCTCTGGGAGGCCCAGTTCGGCGACTTCGCCAACGGCGCCCAGGTGATCATCGACAGCTTCGTCGTCTCCGGCGAGGCCAAGTGGGGGCAGACCAGCCGCCTGACGCTGCTGCTGCCGCACGGGTACGAGGGCTCCGGGCCCGAGCACTCGAGCGCCCGGATCGAGCGCTTCCTGGCCCTCGGCGCCGAGGGCAACATCCGGATCGCCAACCCGACCACCGCCGCCCAGTACTTCCACCTGCTGCGCCGCCAGGCGCTGATCCGCAAGGCGCGTCCGCTGATCGTCTTCACCCCGAAGGGGCTGCTGCGGCTCGACCGCGCCTCCTCGACGATGGCCGACCTGACCGACGGCGAGTTCCGCCACGTCCTCGACGACCCGAAGGCGGAGGATCGCCGCGAGAAGGTCGAGCGCCTCGTCCTCTGCCAGGGCAAGATCTACTACGACATCGACGGCTCCGACCTCCGCGACAGCGCCGAGAACGTGGCGATCGCCCGGGTCGAGATGCTCTACCCGTTCGCCAAGACGCGGCTCGAAGAAGTGATCGCCGGCTACCCGAACCTGAAGGAGATCGCCTGGGTCCAGGAGGAGCCGCGCAACATGGGCGCCTGGAAGGTGATGTCGCGGCGCTTCCCGCAGGTGCTGCCCGAGGGCATCGACCTCACCTACATCGGCCGGCCCGGCCGCGCCAGCCCGGGCGAGGGCTACGCCGCCGCCCACGCGCTCGAGCAGGAGCGCATCGCGCTCACGGCGCTCACGCCCGGCGTCTAGCGGCGCCCCGCCCGGCGATGCGCCGCCCCTTCCAGCCCTTCGAGAAGCCGGTCCCCGGCGAGCTCTTCGTCTGGGTCAAGCGGGTCTCCTACTTCGAGTTGGCGATCTTCACCGGGCTGATCGTCTTCTGGCTCCTGCCCGGCTTCGAAACCGAGACGATGATCTTCGGCTGGGCCCACGGGATCGGCTTCGTCGGGCTCTGCATCGTGATCTGGATCGCCTGCGTGCGGCACGAGGCCCCCTACACCCTGCTCGCCGCCACGCTGACCCCGTTCGGCCCGATCGGCAGCGTGATCGGGATCGAGCTGATCGAACGCAAGGGCTGGGGAATCGCCCACCCAAGCGGCGGGGGTGCCTCCAACCCCACTCCGCAAAGCGCGACCGAACGAACCTAAGCCATCGGTAGAAGCGCCTTGACCGGGGCCTGAGCGGGCGGTATAGCTAGCCCTGGACTGTTCCACCGGGCGGTTACGCCTATAGGAACGGCCGCGTCGGCATCCCTCCCTGGCTACCGACGCGCAGGTGCAGTGAGGGGCGCGCGGACCCCCCTGCCTCCCCGCGCCTCTCGCTGTACCCCACGTCGCGCCTGGCGGGGTCGGGGGGCGCATCGCGGCGTCGTTACTCGGTCACCTGCGACGCAGGCTCCCTCGTGGCTCCTTGCGCTGCTGGCCCCGGCCCTCGCCAGCCGCGACGTGGTGGGAGCGTTTTTTCGGCGGGCGCGACTTGGTCAGGCGGCAGCGGCGCCGGGGCGGCCGGGGCTCGGCAAACGCTCGATCATCTCGATCGGGAGGGCCTTGCTCGCGTTCCAGATCTCCAGCGCCGTCACCTCGCCGGTCTTCTTGTCGTGGTCGACGAGTCCCCACGACAACTCCTCGCTGGCGACAAACTCGGCGGGCGCAGTTGGGATCCAGACGATGTCCGCCTCGCGGTCCCAGTAGGCATACCGTTCCTCGGTCACTTTGTTCTCTTCCGTCACGCTCAAGATGTCCCCCGTTCTTCCAGATCCCAGACGCTGACGACGCGGACCCGGTCCAGGTCCGATCCTCGTCGACCGGATGGTCGTAAATGACGACGAAGCTGACGCTGGTCATGCGCTGGCCCAGAACCCGCCAATCGGCCCGACCGTCGTTCCGGCTGCGGCCATCATGGCCCAGGCGAACGGCCATCTCAACATTTATCCGCTCGAAATCACGTTCCCGGAGTCGGCGTTCCGCGTGGTCAGTCCAGTCGAACCGTTCGATCACGCACCCCTAAGGGCACGGGACCGAAGGGTTCGCCCCCGGACTACTTCAGGTTGCGGAGAACCGTCTGCAAAATGCCGCCGTTGTTGATGTAGGTGACCTCGTTCGGGGTGTCGAGGCGGACCTTTGCCTCGAAGGTCTTGGCGTCGCCGGAGTCGGAGGTGGCGGTGACGGTGACGGTTTTGGCCTTGCCGCCTTCGATGTCGCCGACCGTGAAGGTCTCGGAGCCGTCGAGGCCGAGGCTCGCGGCGTTCTCGCCCTCGGCGTATTGGAGGGGCAGGACGCCCATCCCGATCAGGTTGGAGCGGTGGATGCGCTCGAAGGACTCGGCGATCACGGCGCCGACGCCGAGCAGCTTCGTCCCCTTCGCCGCCCAGTCGCGCGAGGAGCCGGAGCCGTACTCCTTGCCCGCCAGGACGACCAGCGGCACGCCCTCGGCGGCGTAGGCCTCCGCCGCCTCGTAGATCGTCGTCTCGGCGCCGTCGGGGAAGTGGCGGGTGAAGCCGCCGGCTTTCTCGACCAGCTGGTTGCGCAGGCGGATGTTGGCGAAGGTGCCGCGGATCATCACCTCGTGGTTGCCGCGGCGCGAGCCGTAGGAGTTGAAGTCCCCGGGCTCGACCCCCTGCTCGGTCAGCCAGTGGCCGGCCGGGCTTTCTTTTTTGATCGCGCCGGCGGGCGAGATGTGGTCGGTGGTGACCGAGTCGCCGAGCACGGCGAGGACGCGGGCATTCTCGACCGCGCCGATCCCGGGCGGGTCGGCGGGGATGTCCTGGAAGAAGCTCGGCCGGCGCACGTAGGTCGAGTCGGGCCAGTCGTAGCGGTCGCCCTCGGGCACCTTGACCGCGTTCCATTCCTCGTCGCCGGTGAAGACGTCGGCGTAGTTGCGCTTGAACATCTCCGCCGCCACCGATTCGCCGACGACCTTCTTGATCTCCTCGGAGCTCGGCCAGATGTCCCGCAGGTAGACCGGCTCGCCGTCGGAGCCCTCGCCGAGCGGCTCCGTGGTCAGGTCGAGATCCATCCGCCCGGCCAGCGCGTAGGCGACGACCAGCGGCGGGCTGGCCAGGTAGTTGGCCTTCACGTCCTGGTTGATCCGGCCCTCGAAGTTGCGGTTGCCGGAGAGGACGGCGCAGACGGCGAGGTCCTTCTCGGCGATCGCCGCCGAGATCTCCTCGGCCAGCGGCCCCGAGTTGCCGATGCAGGTGGTGCAGCCGTAGCCGACCAGGTTGAACTGGAGCCCGTCGAGGGCGGTGTCGAGGCCGGCCTGACGCAGGTAGTCGGTGACGACGGTCGAGCCCGGGGCCAGCGAGGTCTTCACCCACGGCTTGCGCGCGAGGCCCTTCGCCAGGGCGTTGCGGGCGAGCAGGCCGGCGCCGATCATCACGCTCGGGTTCGAGGTGTTGGTGCAGGAGGTGATCGCCGCGATCACGACGCGGCCGTGGTCGAGCTCGAAGCTCTCGCCGTCGACGGTGACCTCGATCGCATCGCCGCTGCGGCGCTTCTCCAGCGTCGCCACCGGCGCGCCGGTGACCGCGGGCCGCGGTTTGCCGCGCTCGTCGTCGTGGTCCTCGGCGGGCGGGTCGGAGGCGGGGAAGGACTCGGCGTTCGCCTCGTCGATCCCGTTGCCGAGTTCGCCCGCGGCGTCCGCCGAGGCGAGCTCCCCCATCGCCTCGAGGAAGGACTCCTTCGCCTCGTCCAGCGGCACCCGGTCCTGCGGCCGTTTCGGCCCGGCGATCGAGGGGACGACGTCGCCCAGGTCCAGCTCCAGCAGGTCGGAGAAGGTCGGGTCGGGGGTCGTCTCGTCGTGGAACATCCCCTGCTCGCGGGCGTAGGCGTCGACCAGCTCCAGCGTCGCCGTCGGCCGGCCGGTCAGCTCCAGGTAGCGGAGCGTCTCGGCGTCGACCGGGAAGATCGCGCAGGTCGAGCCGAACTCCGGCGACATGTTGCCGAGCGTCGCCCGGTCGGCCAGCCCCAGCGTCGGCAGGCCCGGCCCGAAGAACTCGACGAACTTGGAGACGACGCCGCGCTCGCGCAGCATCTCGGTCACGGTCAGCACCAGGTCGGTCGCCGTCGCCCCCTCCGGCAGCTCGCCGGAGAGCTTGAAGCCGAGCACCTGCGGCAGCAGCATCGAGATCGGCTGGCCCAGCATCGCCGCCTCGGCCTCGATCCCGCCGACGCCCCAGCCGAGCACGCCGAGCCCGTTGACCATCGTCGTGTGCGAGTCGGTGCCGACCAGCGTGTCGGGGTAGGCCTGCAGGGCGCCGCCGCTCTCTTTCGAGTAGACGACCTGGGAGAGGTACTCGAGGTTGACCTGGTGGCAGATCCCGGTCGCGGGCGGCACGACGCGGAAGTTGTCGAAGGAGCCCTGGCCCCATTTGAGGAACGAGTAGCGCTCGAGGTTGCGCTCGAAGTCCCGCTCGGCGTTGACCGAAAAGGCGCGCTCGTTGCCGAAGGCGTCGACCTGGACCGAGTGGTCGATCACCAGGTCGACGTCGACCAGCGGGTTGATCGCCGCCGGGTCGCCGCCGATCTCGTCCATCGCGTCGCGCATCGCGGCGAGGTCGACGACCGCGGGGACGCCGGTGAAGTCCTGCATCAGGACGCGGGCCGGCTGGAAGGGGATCTCGACGCTCGGCTCGGCGGCGGCGTCCCAGGCGGCGATCGCCTCGACGTCGGCCTGCGACACCGACACCCCGTCCTCGAGCCGCAGCACGTTCTCCAGCAGCACCTTGATCGAGTACGGCAGGCGGGCGACGTCGAAGCGCTCCTGCAGCGCGTCGAGCCGGAAGATCTCGTAGGTGCGGTCGCCGACCTCGAGGGTCGACTTGGCGCCGAAGGAATCGGAGGGGCTAGGCATGGGACGAACCTTTCGGGGAGGGGTACGGAGAAGTGGCGTGGGCGGGGAGCGACCGGCTCAACGCTTGTCCTTGGAGTGGCCCTCGGTGACCGCGGCGGCGGCCTTCTGGCCCATGCTGCCGCTCTGGGCGAGGACCGAGGCCCGCGGGCTGAGCAGGCCGGCGTGGGCGGCGACCCGGTCGAGCATCGGGGCGACGGCGATCTCGACCTTGTCGGCGACGATCGCCTTCTGCACCGCGGCGGCGACCGCGGCGGGGGTGGTGGTGCCGAGGCCCGGCGGCGTCTTGCCGCCGGCGTCGGCGAACATCCCGGCCTCGCGGACGAAGCCGGGCGAGACGAGGGAGACGCCGATCCCGCGCGGGCCGAGGTCGGTGCGCAGGCCGAGCGCGAACCCGCGCAGGCCGAACTTGGTCGCGTTGTAGACGGAGGTGCGGGGGCTGGCCGACTTGCCCGACAGCGAGGAGACGAAGACCAGGTGCCCGGCGCCGCGCTCGAGCATTTCCGGGAAGAGCGCGCGGGCGAGCAGCATCGGCGCCTCGAGGTTGACGCGCAGCGCCCGCTTCACCTCCTCGGCGGTGAACTCGGCCAGCCAGCCCGCGCCGGGCAGCCCGGCGTTGGCGACGAGGATGTCGACGCCCGCGGCCGCCTCGGCGAGGCGCTCGGCCTCACCGTCCTCGGCGAGGTCGGCGACGACGACCCGGTGGTCTTCGCCGGGGAGGGACTCGGCCAGCTTCAGCAGGTCCTCCTCGCGGCGCCCGCTCAAGACGACGGCGGCGCCGGCGCTCGCCAGCCCGCCGCGATCGCCCTGCCGAGGCCGCCGGTGGCCCCGGTGAGTAGTGCTGTGCGCCCGGAGATATCCATTCCAAAGCCCAATCTACTAGGCCTGGAGGGCAGGGCACGGGGCGTGGACGGCGGCCTTCGGCGAGCCGCAAAACGAACCGAATTCCGGAGGAAGACGCCGTCCCAGAGCGAAATCCACCTAAATGTTTGCGTTCTGTAAGCGAAGGCCGGGTCGATCCACTACTATGCCGCCGGTCAGTACGACCGAAACGCCGAGTCCTGCAAGCCATCTGGCAGCGGGAGCGGGGGAACCACGTTTTCGGGGCTAATCCACGCTTTGTGGAGGCGCAAGCTCTTTCAGCGCCAGCCCGACAGCTAACCCCGTAGGCCGACGAAGGAGATATCGGTTTGCCGAAGCGCGGTTTTAAGCTCAAAGCTGGTCTGGCGTTGTTCGTGGCGCTCGTCGTCACCGCATTCGCCCTTCCCGGAGGCGCGTCTGCCGCCTGCCGGACCGGCGGCCTCACCTCTGCCGAAGTGGACATCTGCACGCCGACCGCGAAAGCGAAGCTGCTGGCCTCGGGCGAACTGATCCCGCCCGCCAGCGCCCCGGCCCGGGTCAAAGCCGTGATCGCCGCCGCCAACAAGATCCGCACCAAGCCCTACATCTGGGGCGGCGGCCACGCCAGCTTCTCCTCCACCGGCTACGACTGCTCGGGCTCCGTCTCCTTCGCCCTGCACGGCGGCAAATTCCTCGAAAGCCCCCTCCCCTCCGGTCCGATGATGACCTGGGGCGAAGAAGGCGAAGGCCGCTGGATCACCGTCTACGCCAACGGCGGCCACGCCTACATGACGGTGGCCGGCTTCCGCTTCGACACCGCCGGCGACGAAGGAGCGGAAACCGGCCCTCGCTGGCACGAAGAACTGCTCGGCAACGAAGGCTTCGTCGCCCGCCACCCGCTCGGCTTCTAGCTCCACCGGCCTTCAGGCCGTACTCCGTCTCGTCTAACCGAGCCCGCAGTGTTTGTCCTGCGGGTTGTGGCCGGCTCGGATAACGTGCCGCGGGATAGAGGGCTCCTCGTCTGACATCCGCCTCGCGGGCCTCACCAAGAAATACGGTGGGGTGGTCGCGGTCGCCGGCATCGATCTGGAGATCGGAGCCGGTGAATTCTTCACCATGCTCGGGCCCTCCGGGTCGGGCAAGACGACGACGCTGCGGATGATCGCCGGCTTCGAGGAGCCGACCGCGGGCACGATCGAGCTGGGCGGCGGTCGACGTCGCCGGCCTGCCGCCCTACGAACGCGCCGTCAACACCGTCTTCCAGGACTACGCGCTCTTCCCCCACATGACCGTCGCCGACAACGTCGCCTACGGGCTGAAAGTGGCGAAGGTCGACAAGGCCGAGCGCGAGCGGCGGCGCGACGAGGCGCTGGAGATGGTCCGCCTGCCCGGCTACGGCGACCGCAAGCCGGGTGAGCTCTCCGGCGGCCAGCGCCAGCGAGTCGCCCTGGCGCGGGCGATCGTCAACCGGCCCCGGGTGCTGCTGCTGGACGAGCCGCTCGGCGCCCTCGACCTGAAGCTGCGCGAGCAGATGCAGACCGAGCTGAAGGCGATCCAGGGCGACGTCGGCATCACCTTCGTCTACGTCACCCACGACCAGGACGAGGCGCTGACGATGAGCGACCGGATCGCCGTCTTCAACGACGGCCGGATCGAGCAGGTGGCGGCGCCGCGCGACCTCTACGAGCGCCCGGTCAACGAGTTCGTCGCCGATTTCGTCGGCGTCTCCAACGTGATCGAGCGCGGCGGCGAGCGCTTCACCGTGCGCCCGGAGAAGATCGAGGTGATCGGCGCGGGCGACTCCGCCGACGGCCTGGTCACCGAGCGCGGCCGGGTCACCGAGGTCGCCTACGCCGGCGCGGTCACCCGCTACACGGTGGCGCTCGACGCCGGCGGCACTCTTCAACTCGTCCGACAGAACGTGGGTGAGGCGCCCGGCGCCGTGCCCGAGCAGGGGGCCGAGGTCCTCGTGGGATGGCGGCCGCAGCACGCGGCCGCGGTCCGCGGCAACACGACCAAACAGGAGGTAGCACCATGAGGAGAAGCAAGAGCCATCCGGCCCGAACGGCGTGGTTCATCGTCGCGGGCCTGGTCGCGTTCATGCTCGTGCTGGCGGGGTGCGGCGGCGGGAGCTCCAGCTCCGGCGGCTCCGGTTCCGAAGGCGGGGGCGGTGAAGAACTGCAGAAGCTGGGCAAGGGGGAGGGCGAACTGAACCTGATCTCCTGGGCCGGCTACGTCGAACCCGAATGGGTGAAGCCCTTCGAACAGGAAACCGGCTGCAAGGTCAACGACAAGATCGGCAACACCTCTGACGAAATGGTGAAACTGATGGAGACCGGACAGTACGACGGGGTCTCCGCCTCCGGCAACGCGACCGCGCGCCTCTGGGCCGCGGGCGAAGTCGACCCGGTCAACGTCTCGCTCGTCCCCAACTACAAGACCGTCTTCTCGGACCTGAAAGAACAGGTCTACAACACCTTCGAAGGCCAGCCGTACGGGATCCCGCACGGCCGCGGCGCGAACCTCCTGATGTGGAACAAAGACGACGTCAGCCCGGGGCCGAGCTCCTGGGAAATCACCCTCGACCCGAAGGTCGCGGCCAAGTACTCCGGCCACATCACCCAGTACGACGACCCGATGTCGATCGCCGAAGGCGCGCTCTACCTGATGAAGCACGAACCGAGCCTGGGGATCGAAGACCCCTACGAGCTCGACGAAGAACAGTTCAACGCGGCGGTCGAACTGATGAAGGAACAGAAGCCGAACGTCGGCGAATACTGGTCGAGCGCCGAACAGCAGATCGAAGGGTTCGCCAACGGCTCGAACCAGGTCGGCACCACCTGGCAGTACCAGTACTTCGCCCTCAAGGCGCGAAAAGGAACCGGTCGAAGCGAGCCCGGCGAGCGAAGGGTTCCTGCCGGAAGAGGGGGCGACGGGATGGTCTGACACCTGGATGATCAGCTCGCACGCCAAACATCCCAACTGCATGTACATGTGGATGAACTACATCATCAGCCCGAAAGCCAACGCCGAGGTGGCCGAATACTTCGGTGAGGCGCCGGCCCAGGAACTGGCCTGCAAAGAAACGGCGAACCCGAACTTCTGCAAGGAATACCACGCGGAAGAACCGGCGTTCTGGAAGCGCGTCTACTACTGGCGGACGCCGCTGGCGGAATGCTCCGAAGGCGGGGAATCCGACTGCATGGACTACAACGACTGGGTCCGAGCCTGGACCGAAATCAAAGGCTAGGCCGGGGGCCGTTTGACTCCGGGCGTGCGTGATGGCGACTGACGCAGTCGTCGTGAAGAGGTCGGCGGGCCGCAAGGTCGCCGGCCTCTTCCACGGTCGCCCCCGGGTGCAGGTCGGGTCGCTGCTGGCGGCCCCGATGGCGTGGCTGGTGATCCTCTACCTGGGGTCGCTGGTCGTCCTCCTGGTCACCGCCTTCTGGACGGTGGACCCGCTCAGCGGGTCGGTGATCAAGGAACTCAGCTGGGAAAACTTCGAAGAACTGGTCAACGTCCCGGTCTACCGGGAGATCGTCTGGCGGACGGTGCGCACGGCGATCCTCGTCACCCTCACCGACGCGATCATCGCCTTCCCGATCGCCTTCTTCATGGCCAAGGTGGCGGGCCGCAAGACCAAGGCGGCGCTGGTGGTCGCGGTGCTGATGCCGCTCTGGGCCAGCTACCTGGTGAAGATCATCGCCTGGCGGGCGATCCTCGCCGAACACGGGGTGCTGAACTGGGCGCTCGGCCCGATCGGCCTGCACGGGCCGGGCGAGGGCGTCACCTCGGTCTGGCTGGTGATGAGCTACCTCTGGCTGCCGTACATGATCCTGCCGATCTTCGCCGGGCTGGAACGGATCCCGGACTCGCTGATCGCCGCCTCCGAGGACCTCGGCGCGCACCCCTTCACCACCTTCCGCAAGGTGATCCTGCCGCTCTCCTTCCCGGCCGTGGTGGCGGGCTCGATCTTCACCTTCTCGCTCACCCTCGGTGACTACCTGGCGCCGAAACTCGTCTCCAACGAACAGTTCATCGGCACCTCGATCTTCGACTCGATCACCAACAACCAGCCGTTCGCGGCGGCCTTCGCGCTGGTGCCGATCGTCGTCGTGATCGCCTACCTCGGCGTCGCCCGCAAGCTCGGCGCCTTCGAACACGTCTGATGGCGAGCCGGGAGGAGATCCGCCGATGAGGCTCTCGAGGCGCGCCAAGCTCCTCCTGCGGGCCTGCGTCGGCGTCGCGCTGGCCTTCATCTACATCCCGCTGCTGGTGATCGTGGTCGAGGCGTTCAACTCCAGCCGCATCCTCAAATGGCCGCCCCCCGGCTTCACCCTCAGCTGGTTCGGCAAGGCGTTCGAATCCGATTCCGCCCGCGAAGCGCTCCTCCTCTCGCTCGAGGCGGGCGCGGTGGCGATGCTGATCGCGATCGTCCTGGGCACGCTGATCTCGCTCGCCGTCGGCCGCCGCCGCTTCTTCGGCCGGGACACGATCTCCTTCCTCGTCGTGCTGCCGATCGCCCTGCCGGGCATCGTCACCGGCGTCGCCTTCTCCAACACCTTCACCCAGGTGCTCGGCATCCCCCTCAGCCTGCTGACCGTGATCATCGGCCACGCCACCTTCTGCATCGTCGTCGTCTACAACAACGTGGTGGCGCGCCTGCGCCGCACCTCGGGGTCCTTCGAGGAAGCCTCCGCCGACCTCGGCGCCGACCCCTGGCAGACCTTCCGCTGGGTCACCTTCCCCTCGTTGCGGAGCGCCCTCGGCGCCGGTGCCCTGCTCGCCTTCGCCCTCTCCTTCGACGAGATCGTGGTCACCAACTTCACCATCGGCGCGGGCGAAGAAACCCTGCCGATCTGGATCTACCACAACCTCTTCCGCCCCAAAGAGCTGCCGGTGGTGCCCGCCGTCGCGGTGATCCTGATCATCCTCTCGATCGTCCCCGTGTACCTCGCCCACCGCCTCTCCACCGACGACGGCGGCCTCACCCCGGGCCGCGGCGGCGGCGCGGGCCGCAGCACCTCGGGCCCGGCCGTGATCGCCGAGGCCGAGGCCACCGCGGCCCACTGATTCCCGCCGTGGTCGACGCCGAGAGGCCGACCGCGCAGTATGCCCGGCGGAGACGCGATGCTTCCGCCGTGCTCCACTACCTGCCCCACATCGCCCTCGCGCTGATCGTCCTCGGCGCCTTCGTCCTGGTCTGGCGGGCGGAAGGGGACGACCCGATCTGGGAGGAACGGTGGCGCGCCCTCTCGCCGCGCCGAGCGCGCCCGGATCGCCGCCGCCGCTCGCGCCGGGTCCCTGCTCGCCTCCGAGGAGGAGATCGAGCTGGCGGCGGGGTTCGCGCGCCGCGACCGGCGCGCGTCGTCGCCCGAACCGCCTGATCGCCGCGCCTTCGACGTGCCGATCGGCGCCGCCCTGATCCTCGGCGGCCGGTCGCCGACGCCGGCTCTTCATCTTCTTCGGCGCCGTCTTCCTCCTGCTCGGCCTCTTTCGGCTCCACCGCGCCCACCAGGTCGGCCGCGGCCTCCGCGAACGATCTCCGCGCCCGACTTCCCGGGGCTTCGTCCTTGTCGCCCTGTGGCGACAAAGGACAGGGACCCTGTTACCGATGTGTGTCCAGACTTCGCGGCGCGCGACGGCGGCTCGTAGCGGGCGAATGCGGGCGTTTGCCGTTCGCCGGCTCGGTGGCAGGCGAGGTTGGTGGCCAGATTGTCGGCGAGGTCGGCGAGCTTGACCTCGCGGGCGAGGGCATGCGGGGCCAAGGCCTCGATGTAGCCTCGTAGCTGTCCTCCTTGCGATGGGTCAGGGCGACCACCGCCTCGACCACCCGCGGCGGGATCCCCGTCCTCGCGCAGCTGCGCGGCGGTCACCGGGGTGTCCTCGATCACGTCGTGGAGGACGGCGGTGACTGCGCGCCTCCCAGCCCTCCACGGCGAGCATCACGCGGAAAAGGTGCGGGACGTACGGGCCGCTTTCACCGTCGCGGGCCGGATAGAGCTGCCCGGCGTGGGCCCGGACCGCGATCTCGATGGCGCGCTCCAGGACCTTGGAGCCGTCCACTTCCGGACTCCCTTAGAGCGGGATGTTGCCGTGCTTGCGCTTCGGCTGGGGGACGCGCTTGGTCTGCAGCATGCGCAGGGCTTTGATCAGGATCGGGCGCGTCTGGTGGGGCTCGATGACGTCGTCGATGTAGCCGCGCTCCGCCGCCGAGTACGGGTTGGCGAAGTGGGCTTTGTAGTCGTCGATCAGTTTCTGCCGGCGCTCGTCGGGGGTCGGCGAGTTGGCGATGTCTTTGCGGTAGATGATGTTGACCGCGCCCTCGGGGCCCATCACCGCGACCTCGGCGGTCGGCCAGGCGTAGTTGAAGTCGGCGAGCATGTGCTTGGAGGCCATCACGTCGTAGGCGCCGCCGTAGGCCTTGCGGGTGACCACGGTGAGCTTCGGCACCGTCGCCTCGGTGTAGGCGTAGAGGAGCTTGGCGCCGTGGCGGATGATCCCGTTCCACTCCTGGTCGGTCCCGGGCAGGAAGCCGGGCACGTCGGTGAGGGTCAGGATCGGCACGTTGTAGCAATCGCAGGTGCGGACGAAGCGGGCCGCCTTCTCGGAGGCCTCGATGTCGAGCACGCCGGCGAGGAAGGCGGGCTGGTTGCCGACGATCCCGACCGGATAGCCGTCGAGGCGGGAGAAGCCGCAGATGATGTTCTTGGCGAAGTGCTCGTGGACCTCGAAGAACTCCTCGTCGTCGACGATCCGCTTGATCACCTCGCGCATGTCGTACGGCTTCGACGGGTCGTCGGGGACGACGGTGTCGAGCTCGGGGTCTTCGCGCTCCGGGTCGTCGGTCGGCTCGAAGCGCGGCGGCAGCTCGAGGTTGTTCGAGGGCAGGAAGCTCATCAGGTAGCGGGCGTCTTCGAGGCAGGCCTCCTCGTTCTCGGAGGCGAAGTGCGCGACCCCCGATTTCGAGTTGTGGCTCATCGCCCCGCCGAGCGCCTCGAACTCGACTTCCTCCCCGGTCACCGTTTTGATCACTTCCGGGCCGGTGATGAACATGTGGCTGGTCTCTTTGACCATGAAGATGAAGTCGGTCATCGCCGGCGAGTAGACGGCGCCGCCGGCGCAGGGGCCCATGATCAGGCTGATCTGCGGGATCACGC
>CAWBRE010000012.1:0-202058 GCA_963791095.1 uncultured Solirubrobacterales bacterium | reverse complement strand
GTTCAGGGGAGGTGTACGACGCAACATCGGGCCCGCCCTGTGTTTAGGTTGGCGACGCCCCGCACAACCCGCGGTGCGTACTCCACCTATGAAAGCCAAGCTCGCAATCGCCACCGTCTCGTTGCTCGTCGTCGGCCTCGTCGTCAGCGGCGCCGCCTCGGGCGCCTTCGTCGCGATCTACCGCAACGCGCTGGAAACGACCGCCCAGCGCAGCGAACTGCTGAAGCTGAGTGGCAAGGCCTGCACCCGCGGCGGTGGCCAGACGACGCTCAACATCACGGTCGGCAAGCTGACCGAAGAGTGCGCCTACAAGACCCCGGTGGTCGGACAGGACCTCGAAATCGCCGCCACCGGCTCGATCAACTCGGCGACGCCGCCGGCGGTGGCGAAGAAAGCCTTCCTCGGCCTGGTGCTGCGAGCGGGCGGCGGCGCCAAACTCGAGCTGCGCGTCTTCCCGGCTCAGAAAAAGGCCCAGATCGCCCGCATCACCGAAGAAGGCATCAAGTTCCTCGCGGTCAAGAAGAACATCGTCTCGCTGAAAGAAGCGAACAAAGCGGTGGTGCTGCGGCTGCGGGCGATCAGCGGCGCAGGCGAAACCGCCGCCACCTGCAAAATCGGCGGCTACCTGGCCGGCGAACTGGTGGTCGAAGCCGAAGACCCGGCCTGCGGCGAACTGAAAGGCGAATCGACCGCCCTCGCGGCCGGCGCGACGAACAACGGCGTCGGCGTGGTAGCCGGCTTCGCCGCGATCGTAGTCCGCACCCCGGTCCGCTTCTAGCGGTCGGCGGCCGGGCGCTTCCGGGGGTCGGACAAGGGTCCAGGCCCCTGCGGCCGGGGTCGGGCCGTCCCGGGCGTCTCGTGGCGACCCGGGCAGGCTGAGGCCGCCACAAGACGCCCGGGACGTGAGCCTTTCGGGTGGATTGGCACGGATCCGTGAGCCTTCCGGGAGGAACCTCACGGAGGCATGCAGGTCCCGGAGGCGCGTCCCCCATAGGGGCCCAAATTCACTCAGCGCTGATCCGGGCCTGCCTCTCCGATCGGCCGGGATCCACGCGTTGGGTGACTTGACCACACCATGGTGTGGTAAATCCACGCAGCGCTCCGGAAGGGCTTGAGGATCCGGGGATTCCTCGCGTCTCCGTGACGAACGTCCCGTCCCTGTGACGGCTCCCGCACGTCCCGCACGCCTCCTCGGCGTCCCCTATCCGTCGCCCGCCCGGCCCTGCGCCCGCCGCGTCCCGCCCGCTATTCGGCGCGCGGCTCGGAGCGCACCAATTTGGCGAAGACGATGAAGCGTTGGGCGGCGCTGTAGAGCGGGTTGCAGGCGGAGAGGACGAGGCGCTCGTAGCCGGTTTCGTGGACCACGCCGACATCGGAGGGGTCGACGATTTCCGTCTTCTGCACCGCGTAGACGAAGGTGCCGTAGGGCATCTTCAGGGTGATCTTGTCGCCCTGCTTCATCGAGTCGATGTGGCGGAAGGGGGCGAGGTAGGTGGTCCGGTGACCGGCGATCGCGACCGTCTTGCCCTGGCCCGGCATCGCCGTTTCCGGATAGTGGCCGGGGCCGAGCTCGAGGCTCGACTCGTCGGTCCCTTGGACGAACACCATGTTCAGGCCGTTCATGTCCGGCGCTTCGATGCGGCCGAGCGCGTCGCCCGGCTTCGATTCGTTCACCAGGCGCTCGGCGAGCCGGGCGAAGTCCTGGTGCAGCGCTTCGGGTTCCTTCTTGGCCGTCGCCTGTTTCGAGGCCTGCTGGATTTCGTTCGCCTCGTCGGCGGTGAGGAATTCGGCTTCCAGCGTCTTCAGCTGGCTCACCTTTTCCGATTGCTTGATCGAGCTGTAGATCGAGGAGAGGGGCTCCTGGTAGGCGAGCGTGATCCCGACGTCGACGACGACGAGGAGGCCCGCGGTGATCAGGGCGATCGAGGCGATGTGAGCTAGGCGGCGCATCTGTTCCACAAATCTTTCACGTTGACCGGTTACGCAGTCCCTATAGTCCCGACATCAATTGTGAGTGGTCGCCCACAAAAAGCTCTTAAAAAGTCCAAGTTTCTCGCCCTGACGGCCCTGATCCTGTCGATCGTGGCGCTGGCGGCGGGGCTGGTGACGAGCGCGGGCGCGGCCCCCAAGGCGCCCTGCGGCGCCTCGAAGACCGTGCCTCAGGCGCTCAGCCTCCACCAGATGCGCAGCTCGGTCCTCTGCCTGCTGAACCGGATCCGGGCCCACAACAAGCTCCACCCGCTCTCCTACAACCAGGCGCTGCGGACCTCGGCCTCGGCCCATTCGGTCTCGATGGTCGTCCACGGCTACTTCGCCCACGAAGGCCCGGGCGGCTCGATGGACAGCCGCATCTCCCGCGCCGGATACCTCGTCGCGGGGCGGCGCTTCGTGATCGGGGAGGACATCGGCGGCGGTGGCGGCCCGCTGGGCTCGCCGATGGCCGTCGTCCGCGACTGGATGCACAGCCCGGTACACCGCCGCAACATCCTCGATCCGCACTTCCGTGACGCCGGCGTCGGCGTCGCGCGCGGATTTCCGTACGGCGGCGGTGGCGGTCGGGCAGCGACCTACACGGTCGATTTCGGCGCCCGCTCGCACTAGCCCGTCGATTTCGCTTTTCGTCGATCGCCACGCCTGAGCGGGCAATCCCGCGTGCGATCAACACGCCTGGGGCTACGACAGACGTCCAAAAATCGCCCCCGGGGCGAAAATTCGGAAGGGTCCTGGCGAGTCAACTTGCATGAACCGCAAGCTGATCGTCGCCCTCACCGCATTCGCCCTCATCGGCGCCCTGTTCGCCGGCTCGGCGCAGGCCCGCCGCCTCAGCGCCCTGGTCGCGCCGACCTCGGTCTGCCCTCACCAGACCGACATGTCGCAGCCCACCGGGGTCCAGGAGCAGGCGATGCGCTGCATGACCAACTTCGCCCGTGAGCACTTCGGCCTCTCCGAGCTCGGCAACACCGCCTCCCTCGACCACTCGGCCGTCCGCAAGACCGACGACGTGCTCCGCTGCGACGCCTTCAGCCACTACGCCTGCGGGCGCCAGTTCACCTACTGGATGAAGCGCTCCGGCTACCTCGCGGCAAGCTGCTGGCGGGCGGGCGAGAACCTCGCCTGGGGGACCGGCGACCTCGGCAGCGTGCGCCAGATCTTCGTCGCCTGGCTGCACTCGCCCGAGCACCGTGCCAACCTCCTCGGCCGCTACTCGCAGATCGGCGTCGCCCTCTCGGTCGGCGACCTCGAAGGTCACTCCGGCGCCCACGTCTGGACCCAGGAGTTCGGCTCCCACTGCGGCGCCGCCCCGAAGCGCCAGCACATCGTCAAGCCGCAGTTCGGCCTCCGCACCGCCTTCCGCGCCCACTAACCGCCGGGCCTTCCTGCCCTCCGCTCGTCGACCCGGCCGCGCCGGCCTAGGCTGGCGCGGTGAAAGTTTGGCAGCGGGTCGGTTGGAGAATTTGGCAGCGGATCGATTGGAGAAGCGTCCCCTGGTCGCTTTGGGGGTTTTGCATCCTCTCGCTCGTCGGCACGATTCGGATCGAGACGGGCCACCTACGGCTCGAGCTCAGACTGTTCACCGTCGCCTTCACTCTGGTCTGGACCTATTTCCTCCTGGCCGGAGTGCAATGGCTCTGGATCGTCACCGTCGCCTTCGGGGTGCTCGGTCTCGCGCTCGATCCCATCCTCGGCACGACGTTGTACGGCCTCGCGTCGAGTCTGGTCAGCCTGGTGCTGCTTCTATTGCCGGCGACGCGGCGGTACTTCGGCCGCGGCGACCCGGCCTCGGCGCCCGGCTAGCCCTTCGGGAAGGGGACCTTTTCGTGGAGGACCTGGCTGACCAGGCGGGCGTAGGCGCCGGCGCCCTTCGGGGTCAGGTGGATGCCGTCCCAGAAGAGGCTTTCGCCGCCTTCTTCGGCCGTCTTCGCCCAGGGGATTTCGGTGGTGTGGTGCCAGAGCTTCGACGCTTCGGCGATCGCTTCGTTCGACTCGTCCTGCCAGGACACCGGGGCGTGGTCTGAGATCAGGAAGAGCTGGCCGACGTTCGTCGTCGCCTTGCGCAGCGCTTCCATGTCTTCCGAGTAGAGCGGGCCGTTGTTCCCCCACTGGATCACCATCGCCGCCGGGTGGTGGCCCTGGCGCTTGATCGCCTCGACGATGGCGATGAATTCGTCCGCCTGGCGGCCGACCTTGGCGTCCATCGAGAAGCCGGGGCCGAGGCGGGCGGCGAGGTTGTCCTCGGCGCCGATCATCACCGAGTCGCCGAGCATGACGATCCGCGGCCAGTGCTTGGCCGGGCGCAGCTGCTGCTTGGCCCGCTGGTCCTTTTCCGCGCCGGCCGCGTTGCCGTTCTTCCCCGCGCCGCTCGTCGCGGACGGCGTCGGTTCGGTCACGGCCGGCGGCAGCTTGGCGTGGACCTTGGCCACGGTCGCGGTCGAGGCGGCGGCCGACTCGGGGCTCGAGCTGCCGGCGCTGACGATGCCGCTCCAGCCGACGATCAGGATCACGCCGAGGACGGCGAACAGCAGGGCGGGGCGGAGGTAGCGGAGCCGGCGCTCGGGCAGCTGCGGCAATTTGGCCTTGCCGCTGAAGGGGAGCTCGATGAAGCGGTAGGAGAGGTCGGCGAGCGCCAGGCAGGCGATCAGCTGCAGCGGGATCAGGATCCCCCGCGGCAGGTCGATGTCGACGCCGGGCCGGGTCATCGCCAGCACCGGCCAGTGCCAGAGGTAGAAGCTGTAGCTGCGCAGGCCGAGCCAGAGCAGGGCGGGGCGGCCGATGATGCCGCCGAGCCGCGCCGCAGGATGGGCGAGGGCGGCGAGCAGGAGCGCGGTGGCGATCGCGATCCAGAGGTAGCCGCCGTGCCACAGCGCCAGGTCGTAGTCGTGGACGTGGACAAAGCTGAGGATCAGGTAGCCGAGCGCGATCACCCCGACCGCGTCGAGGATCGGCCCGACCAGGGGGCCGAACGATTTGTGCGTGCGCAGCTGGGTCGGGCTCCAGACCAGGGCGAGGGCGACGCCGGCGAGCAGGCCGACCGCGTGGGTGTCGGTGCCGTAGTAGATGCGCGAGGCGTCGTGGCCGGGGTCGAAGAGGATCCAGGCGAGGACGACCGAGCCGATCGCCCCGGCGAGCACCCCGAGCAGCAGCCGGCCGCGGCCGAAGAACTTCATCCCGGCGGCGAAGACGACCGGCCAGAAGAGGTAGAACTGCTCCTCCACCGAGAGCGACCAGAGGTGGGTGAAGAGCGACGGCCGGCCGAACTGTTCGAAATACGACGTGCTGTCGAAGATGAAGTGCCAGTTGGCGAAGTAGAAGAGCGAGGCGAGCGCGTCGCCACGGATCTGGCCGATCTTCCCCGGCTCGGCGATCGCCGAGACGATCATCGCCACCGCGATCAGCACGCCGACCGCGGGGAGGAGGCGGCGGGCGCGCCGCAGCCAGAAGCGGGTCAGCCCGATTTTTCCGCTGCCGCGAAACTCTTGGAGCAGTAGCGACGTTATTAAGAAGCCACTGATGACGAAGAAGACGTCGACACCGAGAAAGCCGCCGGGAACCCAGTCGAGGCCCGCGTGGTAGCCGAACACGGCAAGCACCGCGAGTGCGCGCATCGCGTCGATCCCCGGCAGATAGGGGAAGCGGCTGTCCTTCGGCCTGCTCATGCTCCTCAGAACCCCTTTCGTTCCGGCCCGGCTCGCTCCTTGCAGTTCATCGGTCTGCTCCGCTCCATGCATAATCCCGGCCCGATCTGGGGAGGGAGAGAGAAGTGAGGGCACGGTGGCCGATCGTCGGCTTATTGATCTTGACCTTCTGCCTGATCGGTGCCGCGAGCGCCGCGGCGGTGACGCTGCCCCCTGGCTTCCAGAGCGAAACCGTGGCGGAAGCGAACATCCCCGGCCGCGAACACACCACCACCTTCAAGTTCGCCCCCAACGGCGAACTCTGGGTCGCCACCCGCGGCGGCAAGATCCTCGTCTTCCCGCCCGGGGTTCACCAGGCGAGCGAAGCGACCGTCTTCGCCAACCTCGCCAAGCAGGTATTCGATTGGGGCGACCACGGGCTGCTCGGGCTGGCCATCGACCCGAAATTCGAAGAAGGCCATCCCTACGTCTACGCGCTCTACTCCTACAACCACGAACTGGGCACCCCGCAGATGCCGCCGTACATGCCGAGGTATCCCTCCTCGGGCGACGGCGAATCGGCCTACGAAGGCGACGAATGCCCGGTCGAAAACGAATGCGTCGTCAGCGGCCGCCTGGTGCGCCTGACCGCCGAAGGGCCCGAACTTCACCACGCCAAGGAAGTCGCCGGAGAAGCGGAACAGAAAGTCCTGCTCGAAGATTGGTGCCAGCAGTCGAGCAGCCACTCGATCGGTGACCTCGGCTTCGGGCCGGAAGGGGCGCTCTACGTCAGCGGCGGCGAGGGGGCGATCTACACCGACACCGACTACGGGCAGTACGAAAACCTCTGCGGCGATCCGCCCGGCGCGAAGGGGACCCCACTGTCAACGCCGACGGCCGAAGGCGGCTCTCTGCGCGCGCAGAGCCTGCTTCGCCCCGGCGCCAAATCGCAGGCGAACGGCAAGGTTCTCCTCAACGGTACCCTCGATCGGATCGATCCCGCCACCGGCGAAGGCTGGGCCGGCAACCCGGAAGCCGCCTCGCCGAACGCGAACGCCCGGCGGATCGTCGGCTTCGGCTTCCGCAACCCGTTCCGCTTCGTCGTCAACCAGCGCCTCGGCGACGTCTTCCTCGGCAACGTCGGCGCCAACAAGTGGGAGGAGATCGACCGTGTCCCGCTGAACGGGCCGCTCTACAACTCCGGCTGGCCCTGTTACGAAGGCGATGAAAAAGAGCCGGAATTCTCGCTGCTCGGACTGAACGGTTGTGAACGGCTGTACGACACGCCCGGCGCGACGGCGGCGCCGTTCTTCTACTACTCGCACTTCACCCCGGTGGTGCCGGGCGACGAATGCTCCTACAACGCGGGCTCGGCGATCTCGGGTCAGGCCTTCTACGAAGGCTCCACCTATCCGGCCGAATACGACAACGCGCTCTTCTTCGCCGACTCGGTCCGCGGCTGCATCTACGTGATGCTGGCCGACGACGAGGACGGCGATCCCGACCCCGGCACCGTGCGCCCGTTCCTCTCCTCCGAAGTCGCCAACTACCCCGGCGTCGACGTCGAGCAGGGCCCGGAAGGATCGATCTACTACGCGACCCTCGAAGAAGGCACGATCAACAAAGTCGTCTACGACCCTGAAGCGGTGACGGCGAGGCTGAAGACGACCGGTGGACATCCCTGGGGGGATGCGCCGTTGACCGTCAACTTCGACGCGAGCGAATCGACCGCCCCGGCCGGCCACACGAAGAAATACGAATGGGACCTGGAAGAAAAAGGCTTCGAAGCGGCCTCGAGCTCGGCGACGAAATCCCACAAATACACCGATGGGACCAAAAACGTGCACGTCGCCGTGAGGGTCAAAGACCTGACGACCGGCAAGACCTCGACCGCCGCGCTGACCGTCTATCCAGGCGACTCGCCGCCGAAAATCACGATCGTCAAGCCGGAACCGAGCCTCACCTGGGGCGTCGGCCAGCCGATCGGATTCGAAGGCTATGCCAACTCCGAAGAACAGGGCAACAAAGGGGCCAGCATGCCGGCCGAAGACCTGTTCTGGAAGATGCGACTGCTGCACTGCCCGCACGAAGCGTCGGCCTGCCACGAACACCCGATCACGACCTTCACCGGGGTCGGCGAAGGCACGATCAACGCGCCCGACCACTCCTATCCGAGTTACATCAACTTCGTCCTCAGCGCCACCGACTCGCGCGGGCTGTCGAACGAAGCGACGACGAAATTGACGGCGCGTCCGGTGCCGTTGCAGATCCACTCGGAACCGCCGGGGATCGAAATCGGCGTCGGTGAAACGACCCTGATCGCGCCCGCCGAATACAAGGCGATCGAAAACTCGCGCACCACCGTCGCGGCGCCGAGCGAAGCCGTGGTGGGCGGGGTGAAGTACGCCTTCCAAGGCTGGTCGGACGGCGGCGCCCGGGTGCACGAAGTCTCCTCGACCCAGGCCGGGACCTACACCGCGATCTACAAGGAAGTGCCCGCCCTGCCGAACAGTGGAGGCGGCGCTGGTGGCACGGGCGGGGGCACGGGTGGCGGCGGGACCGGCGGTGGCGGCAAGCCGGGAAAGACGCCGGCGAAGCCGACGCTGAAGGTCAGCCCGCCGAAGCAGACCCGCTCGACCACCGCCAAGTTCGTCTTCGGCGGCCCGGCCGGGACCACCTTCCACTGCAAGCTCGACCGGGGCAAGTTCGTCGCCTGCCGTTCGCCGCGGATCTACCGGCGGCTGAAGCCGGGTCGGCACACGGTGCGCGTCTACGCGACGAACGCCGCCGGCGCGCGTGGCGCGACGACCGTCTTCAGCTGGAAGATCGTCCCGGCCCCGTAAGGGCATAATCGCGGGCGTGTCCTCCGCGACGATCGAGAAACCCAGGACCTCGGGGCCCGATTCGGGCCTCGGTGGGAACTGGCGGGTGATCGTCCGCAACGACAACCACAACACCTTCGACCACGTCGCCCAGACGCTGGCCCGGGTGCTGCCGAGCGTCAGCCTCGAGCAGGGCCACCGGATCGCCGAACAGATCCACAACACCGGCCAGGCAATCGTCTGGACCGGGCCGCGCGAGCCCGCCGAGCATTACTGGGAGATGCTCGATTCCGCGGGGCTAACGATGGCCCCGTTAGAGCGCGGCTGAGGCGTTGTCTGCATTTACCCCTCCTCAGCGGGGGTAAATGCGGATTACAGCCGCTCGACGCCGTCGGGGTCGTCGAACTTGCGGCTGATGCCGCGGAAGTCGATCGCCAGCGGCACCGCCTTGACCGCCGCCTCGTGGTCGACGCCCGGGTGGGCGGTGACGATCGCCAGCAGGTCGGCGCTCGCCAGGCCCTCGGCGAGGTCGATCGACGTGAGGCCCTGTTCGGGCAGCTCCGGCACGAAGGGGTCGTGGTAGGAGATCTCGGCGCCGAGGTCCCGCAGCAGGCCGATGATCCGCAGCGCCGGCGATTCGCGGGTGTCGCCGATCCCCGGCTTGTAGGCGGCGCCGAGGATCAGGATCTTCGAGCCCTTGACCGGCTTGCCGGCGCCGTTCAGGGAGCGCTCGATGCGCCGCACGCAGAACTCCGGCTGGGCCTGGTTGACCTTGCCCGCCAGCTCGACGAACTCCGGGTAGAAGTCGTGCTCGCGGGCCTTGAAGGCGAGGTAGAAGGGGTCGACCGGGAGGCAGTGGCCGCCCATCCCGGGGCCGGGGTCGAAGCGCATGAAGCCGAACGGCTTGGTCGCCGCCGCGTCGACCACCTCCCAGACGTCGATCCCGAGCCGGTCGCAGAGCTGGGCGACTTCGTTGACCAGGGCGATGTTGACCGAGCGGAAGATGTTCTCCAGGAGCTTCGCCAGCTCGGCGGTCTCCGGTGAGCTGCAGGACCTCGACCGTGTCGCAGATCTGCTCGTAGAGGGCGCGGGCGCGCTCGGTGCAGGCGGGGGTGATGCCGCCGACCAGCTTCGGCGTGGTGCGGATCGTGTGGTCGGAGCGGCCCGGGTCGATCCGCTCCGGCGAGAAGGCCAGGAAGAAGTCCTCGCCGACCGTGCGACCGCCCTCCGACAGGGCGGGGAGGAGCTCCTCGCGGGTGGTGCCGGGGTAGGAGGTCGACTCGAGCACGATCAGCTGGCCGGGCTGCAGGTGGGCGGCGACCTGAGCAGCCGCCTCGCGCAGGTAGGAGAGGTCGGGCTCGCGCGAGCTCGACAGCGGCGTCGGCACGCAGACGATGATCGCCTCGCAGTCCTCCAGGTCGGCGTAGTCGGCTGGTGGCGCTCAGGTGCGCGGCCTGCGCCGCGAGCTCGGCGTCGTCGACGTCCTCGATGTAGCTGCGGCCGGCGGCCAGGTCGGCGAGCTTGCCGGGGTCGGTGTCGAGGCCGACGACGTCGTTCCCGGCCTCGGCGAAGGCGAGGGCGAGGGGAAGCCCGACGTAGCCGAGGCCGACGATCCCCAGCTTCATGGCGAAGGCGCGATCAGGCGCCGGAGGCCACTACCGACTCGGCGGCGAGCAGGGTGTGCCAGGTCGGCAAGAGCGGGACGACGTACCAGGCGATGACGGACTGGCGCGCATCGGCGATCTCCTGCGAGTACCAATAGCGTTCGAAGTCCTCTTTGTCCTCCCAGACCATCGTCTGCTGGAAGGCGAGCGGGTCGTCGTTGGAGCGGGTCAGCGACCAGCTCTTGGCGCCGTAGGCGGAGCACTTGGCCGCCGCCGGCTCCCAGAGGTCGAGCCAACGGTCCCCACGGAGCGGGGCGATGTGCCAATCGAGTCTGCAGACGTAGAGCATCGCCTAATCCTTTCGCATCGTCGTCGCGGGCGCCGCTAGGCGCCGACCTCGGCCCGGATCGCGCCCGGGCCCTCTTCGGTCTTGCCCGCTTCCTCGGAGTCGGCGCCGACCAGGACGGCGATCTTGCCGAGGTGCTTGTTTTCGTGCATCAGCTGGTGGGCGGTGGGGACGCCGTCGAACTCCATCGTCTGCCAGAGGACGGGGCGGACCTTGCCCTCCGCCATCAGCTGGTTCGCCCGCATGCACTCGTACGCGTTGGCGAAGTGGGAGCCGATGATCTGCTTCTGGCGCATCCACAGGTAACGGACGTCGAAGTCGAGCTGGAAGCCGGAGGTGGCGCCGCAGATGACGACTTTGCCGAACGGTTTGACCACGTAGACCGAGGTCGGGAAGGTCGCCCTGCCGACGTGCTCGAAGACGATGTCGGGCGAGTCGCCGAGGATCTCTTTGACCCGGTTGGCGAAGCCGCGCGAGGCGCGGAAGCGTTCCTTGTCGGCGACCGGGTCGGTGAGGTTGGCGTCGGTCCGCATCATGTCGCCGAATTCGGAGCGGTTGATGTAGTCGACGGCGCCGAGCTGCTTGACCAGCTCGCCCTTTTCGTCGTTGGAGACGACGCCGACCGCGTTCGCGCCCGCCGCCTTGCAGAGCTGCGTGGCGAAGACGCCGAGGCCGCCCGCGGCGCCCCAGATCAGCACGTTGTG
This sequence comes from uncultured Solirubrobacterales bacterium, assembly GCA_963791095.1. Lineage (GTDB taxonomy): Bacteria > Actinomycetota > Thermoleophilia > Solirubrobacterales > 70-9 > VAYN01. Next base: position 190,970 of record CAWBRE010000012.1, on the reverse strand, counting down.
GCCCGGCTGCAGCTTGCACTGGTCCATCAGCATCCGGTAGGCGGTGAAGTAGGTGAGTCCGTAGGAGCAGGCCTCGGCCCAGCTCATGTTCTGGGGGCGCGGCAGTAGCTGCTGCGCCTGCACCTTGGTGAACTCGGCGAACGAGCCCCAGGTCGTCTCGTAACCCCAGATCCGCTGGCTCGGCGCGGCGAGCGGGTCGAGCCCGTGCACCTCGACGTCCTCATAGGAGGCCTGGTTGCAGTGGACGACGACCTCGTCGCCCGGTTTCCAGCGGGTGACGCCCTCGCCGACTTTCCAGACGATCCCGGAGGCGTCGGAGCCGCCGATGTGGTGGCCGAACTCGGGGTGGTCGCCGTAGCCGAAGACGGAGACCGGTTTGCCGAGCGCCGCCCAGACGTTGTTGAAGTTGACCCCGGCCGCCATCACCCGGACGATCACCTCGAAGGCGCCCGGCTCGGGCACCTCGATCTGCTCGAGCTGGAACGCGTCTTTCGGCTCGCCCTCGCGCTCCTGCCGGATGACCCACGCGGCCATCGTCTCCGGGAGCGTCCCCGGTTCGACGTCGAGGGTGGTCAGATTGCTGGTGTCGACAGCCAAAGCTTTGCCTCCGTTGGTGGTTTCCCGCCTGCGGCGCTGATCCTAGATGAGGGGCGGCGAGGCGGGAGTGCCGCGAACCTCAGGCGGCGTCGCGCTCGTCCGCCTGGCGGGCCGGCTCCTCGACCTCGCGCAGCTCCGGCGCGGCGATCGAGCGGACCGTGATGTGGGTCGGTTCCGGCGGCTCGATCTCCTTGCCGCGGGCGATGCCCATGTCCTCGACCTTGCGCAGCTGGGGGAGGAGGCGCCCTTCCATCGAGGCCACCGCCCCGTCGTAGGCTTTCGCCGCGTTGGTCAGGCCTTTGCCGACTTTCTCGAAGTCGCCGAGGAATTTCGAGAAGCGGCCGTGCAGCGTCGTCGCCGCCTCGGCGATCTTGCCCGCTTCCTCGACCATCTGCTCCTGGCGCCAGCCGAGCTCCATCGTCCGCAGCAGGCCGATCAACGAGGTCGGGCTGACCAGCAGGACGTTGCGCTCCAGGGCGTAGTCGAAGAGCTCCGGGTCGGCGGTGAAGGCGGCGTGCAGGGCGGGCTCGTTGGGGATGAAGCAGATGACCAGGTCGGGCATCTCTCCCGCCTTGAACTGGCCCTGGTAATCCTTGGTCGAGAGGCTGCGGACGTGCTCGCGGGCCTGCCGCGCGTGGCGGGCGAGGTGGACCAGGCGGGTGCTTTCGTCCTCCGCCTCCTGGGCGTCGAGGAAGGCGTCGAGTGGCACCTTGGAGTCGGCGACGAAGCTGCGGCCCTCGGGCAGCAGGAAGCGCGCGTCGGGGCGCAGCCGGCCGTCGTCGGTGCGCAGGGTCTCCTGCAGCTCGAAGTCGACGTGCTCGGTCATCCCGGCGATCTCGATGCAGCGGCGCAGCTGCAGCTCCCCCCACTGGCCGCGGGTCTGCGGCTGGCGCAGCGCCTTCTTCAGCCCGGCGGTCTCGGAGTTGAGGTTGCCGACGGTCTGGCCCATCTGCTCGAGCAGGGTGCGGGTCTGCAGGTCGACTTCGCCGCGTTTGCGGACTTCGGCCTCGATTTTTTCCTGGCCGCGGGCGATCCGGTCGGCGAGCACTTTCATCTCCGCCTGGCGCTGGGCGATCTCGCTCTGGCGCTTGTCCAGCGAGGCCTCGGCGTTGGCGACGTCGACCTTGCGCGCCTCCTCGTTGGCCTGCAGCAGGTTGGACATCATCTGCGAGGCGACCTGGGCGGTCGCTTCCTGGATCGCCGGCCCGAGATCGGGCTCGACCGCGGGCTCCTCCTGGCGACCGATGAGGACGTAGAGGAGGGCGGCGACGAGGGCCAGGACGACGATGGCGAGGACGATGGTCATTGGACGTCGATGGTTGCGCGCCGGGCGGACGGCAAGCGGCCTCCGGAACACCGCAAGGAGCGCCGATCTAGCTCTGTACGCCACCATGGAGGCGAAGTGCAAGATCGATTGCTCACGGCGGTCGGTGCCCTCGCCGCCATCGTGGCGGTGGTCGCCGCTTTCGCCCTCCTCTTCAGCGTGCTCGACGAAGGCGCCGGCCAGGCGACCCCGCGGACGACGGTGATCGTCCACGTCCCCGGCGGCCGGACGGCGAGCGGCGAGAAGGCGAAGCCGGGGCACGTCGCGGTCGGGGCGAAGGCGCCGGAAGCGAGCGCCGGTGGCGGCGCCGCGGGGAACGCGGCCGAAGCGGAAGCCGGCGCCGATCCGCCCCGCCCGCCCCGCCACCTTCGCCGCCCGGCCGCCCCGCGGCGTCGCCTTCGCGATCGCCCACGTCGAAGCGGGGGAGGACGGTCGACCTGCACTCCGAACCGGACGGGCCGGTCGTCGCCAAGATCGGGGCGAAGACCGAATTCGGCTCGCCGGTCTCCTTCTCGGTGGTGGCGACGAAGCCGGGCTGGCTCGGGGTCACCGCGCCGGAACTGCCGAACGGGGAGCTCGGCTGGATCGCCCGCGACCCGACCAAGGTCGACGTCTACTGGACCCGCTACTCCCTCCATGCCTCGCTCACCGGGCGCGAACTGGAGCTGCGCTACGGCCACAAGGTGGTCGACCGCTTCCCGGTCACGGTCGGCGGCCCGGGCACCGAAACGCCGCCCGGCCGCTACGGCGTCACCGACGGGGTCAGCTTCGACGAAAGCCCCTACTACGGCTGCTGCGCCCTGGCCCTCAGCGGCCACCAGTACGCCGAACTGCCGGCGGGCTGGATCGGCGGCAACCGCCTGGCGATCCACGGCACGCCCGGCGCCGTCGGCGGCGCCGAAAGCCTCGGCTGCATCCGCGCCACCGACGAGACGATGCGCTACCTCTTCGCCCGCGTCCCCCTCGGCACCCCGGTCTTCATCGAGGACTAGCGAAGGCGGGCGATTAGCCCGGTCAAGCGCACCGGCGTCCGGGTCAGCGACGGAAAAGGGACAACGGCCCTCTCGGCGACGGCCTCAGCCCGCCCGGGTCGCCGCCGAGAGGGCCGTCGTCCCCTCCGGCCCGGAGACAAGCCGCGCCTCGGGACGACGCCTAGGGCAGCAGCAGGTCGTCTTGCGAGGAGGCCCGGTAGGGGCCTACCTTGAGCGTCGCCGGGGCGCCGTTGGGCCCCGCCGTGATCGTGTAGCTGCCGGTTGGCAGTTCGGCCGAGAAGGTGCGCGGGCTGCGTGGGGGGATCGCCGGTGAGCTCACCGATTTCGGGCCTTTGACGACCACCTTCTCCTTCTCACCCGACTGGTTGGCGGTGACGAAGACGATCGAGAGCGGCTTCTGGCTCTTGATGTTCGGCTGCGGGTGATCCTGGTTCTGCGGCAGCTGCTGGTGCTTTTCCGGCCCGATCGCGATCTTCGACGGCTGCACCACGATGCCGTTTTCGCCGATCGTCACGCTGACCCGGGTGGGGACGGCGGGGCGCGGTTCGTTGGGGTGGGTCTCGGCGCCGCAGCCGACACCGACCAAGGCCAAGATCAGCGCGGCGAGCGCGCCGCCCCCCGCGACTCTGGCTCTCCCGAGAACCATCTCGGCGTGAATCTAGCCGAAGGGGAGGGCGACAACTTCGGCCGTAACGCCATCTTCACCTACGGTGAGCTCGGTTCCGGGCTCCGCCTCGCGGCGCACGATCGCCAGGCCGATCGGCCCGAGGGCGGGGGAGACGACCGCGCCGCCGAGCGTCCCGACCTCCTTCTCGCCCAGCCGCAGGGGGGCGCCGGGGGCGGCGGCGCCGCTCAGCTTGAGGCCGCGCAGGTGGCGGTTCGGCTTGCCCTTGTAGTGGAGGCGGGCGACCGTCTCCTGGCCGATGTAACAGCCCTTGGTGAAGGAGACGGCGTCCTCGACGATCGACGCCTCGGCGGGCATCGTGCGGGCGTCCATCTCGGCGCCGAAGCGGGGGACGCCGGCCTCGACGCGGACGATCTCGACCGCCGCGGCGCTCACCTCGACCGCTCCGGCTTCGAGCAGGGCGGCCAGCAGGCGCTCGCGGTCCGCGGCGGCGGTGAAGAGGTCGATCCCGTCGCGGGTGCCGACCGCCAGCGCCTCGATCCCGGCCACCGTGACCTTCTCGTTGGCGAACTCCGGCAGCGGCGGGGAGGAGGCGATCTCGGCGGCGCGCGGGCCGATCAAGGAGAGCAGCGCCCGCTCCGTGGTCGCGTCGGCGACGGCGACGTCGCGGCCGATCGAGTACATCGTCAGGTGCCGCAGTGCCTGATCCTTCGGCGCCGGCTCGAGGTCGACCTGGATCGCCTCGGCGCCGGTCCGCAGCACCCGCAGGTCGGTCTGCATGTGCCCCTTGCGGTCGAGCAGCGCCGCGTACTGGCCCTCGCCGACCTCGAGCGCCTCGACGTCGTTCGTCACCTGCCCCTGCAGGTACTCGGCCCCGTCGGGACCGTTGACGGCGACGATCCCGCGCTCCCGCGGCAGTACTCCGCATTCCTCGCGCAGCTGGCGGTACTGGGCATCAAGCTCGACGGTCACGCTCATGTCCCACAGTCTAGAAACCAGCGATCGCGGGGACGAGGGGGTGACCCTGGACGAACCTCCCCGCAGTTCGTGAGGGAAGGGTCACCCCCTCGTCCCCTCTCGAAATTTAGATATGTCTAAACTAGTTTTAGAGATGACTAAATCTTCCCAGGCAATCGAGGACTACGCGAAGGCGGTCTACGTGCTGAGCGCCGACCGCGACGGCCTCGTGCCGACCGGCGAGGTCGCTGTCCGGCTCGGCGTCACCCCGGCGACGGCGACGGCGATGCTGCAGAAGCTGGCCGAGCTCGGCCTCGCCGACTACACCCCTTATAAGGGGGTCGCGCTGACCGAGGCCGGCGAGCGGGTCGCGCTCGAGGTGATCCGCCACCACCGCCTGATCGAGGCCTTCCTCGCCGAGGCGCTGGGGATGCCGAGCGACCGCGTCCACGCCGAGGCCGAGGTGCTCGAGCACTACATCTCCGAGGACCTCGAGGCGCTGATCGCGGCGAAGCTCGGCGAACCGAGCCACGACCCGCACGGCAACCCGATCCCCGGTCCCGACCTGCTGCCCCCGCCCCCTGAGGCGCCGCCCGCCCCGGGGGCCACGCCTTGACGTCCCCGCCGCCGCCCCCCGAAGCCCGCTCGGAAGCCGAGGCGGCGCTCCCCGGCGAGGCCGCCGTCGCCCGCGCCGCCCACGCCTCGCTGAACGGCGAATTGAGCGGGATGGCCCGCGTCTGGCCCTTCCTCGGCCCCGCCTTCATCGCCGCGGTCGCCTACATCGACCCCGGCAACTTCGCCACCAACATCAGCGGCGGGGCCAAATTCGGCTACCTGCTGCTCTGGGTCGTGCTGGCCGCCAACCTGGTCGCGATGCTGGTCCAGACCCAGTCGGCGAAGCTCGGCATCGCCACCGGCAAGAACCTCGCCGAGCTCTGCCGCGAACGCTATTCCCGCCGCACCTCGATCGGCCTCTGGCTGCAGGCCGAGGTGGTCGCGATGGCCTGCGACCTGGCCGAGATCGTCGGCGCCGCGCTCGGCCTCAACCTCCTCTTCGGCATCCCGCTCTTCGCCGCCGGGTGCATCGCGGGCGTCGGCACCTTCTCCCTGCTGGCGCTGCAGCGGTACGGCTTCCGTCGGCTCGAGGCGGCGATCTCGGTGCTGGTCGGCGTCGTCGTCATCGCCTTCGCCTACGAGCTCTTCGACGCCCACCCGGACAGCAGCGAAGTCGCCCGCCATCTCTTCGTCCCCGGCCTCGGCGGCACCGAGAGCATCCTGCTGACCACCGGCATCGTCGGCGCGACGGTGATGCCGCACGTGATCTACCTGCACTCGGCGCTGACCCAGAACCGGATCATCGGCCGCAACGACGACGAGCGCCGCCGCATCCTGCGGTTCGAGAAAATCGACGTGGTGATCGCCTTGGCGCTGGCCGGGCTGGTCAACATCGCGATGATGGTCGTCGCCGCGGCGCTCTTCCACGGCAGCGGGCTGGCCGGGATAGAGACGATCGAAGGCGCCTACGCGGGGCTGCAGTCGGTCGGCTCGCCGGGCGCCGCGACGATCTTCGGCATCGCCCTGCTCGCCTCCGGCTTCGCCTCCTCCTCGGTCGGGACGATGGCGGGCCAGGTGGTGATGCAGGGCTTCATCCACCGCCAGATCCCGATCTTCCTGCGCCGCGCGATCACCCTGGCGCCGGCGCTCTTCGTCCTCGCGATCGGCGTCAACCCGACCGACGCGCTGGTCGGCTCCCAGGTCGTCCTCTCCTTCGGCATCCCCTTCGCCCTGGTGCCGCTGATCCTGATCGCCTCCAAGCGCGAGGTGATGGGGAAGCTGGTTAACCCCGGCTGGCTGACCGTGCTGGCCGGCGCGATCGCGGCGATGATCATCGCTCTCAACGTCTTCCTGCTCTTCGAGTTCGTCGCCGGCTGATCCCGGCCCCGGAGCGCGAGCGGTAGCCTTGGCGGCGATGGCACTTGCCGAGGACTTCCAGTTGATCGTCGACGCGCTGCCGCCGGACTGGACCGACCTCGAGGTCGACCTGCGGATCGAGGACGAGAGCCGCTACATCGACACCGCGGTCTTCGTCAGCCAGGTGAACGCCCAGGTCTACAACCGGCGCGAGTGGCACTGGCGGCTGATCGTCGCCCACAGCTTCGGCCACGCGGCCGCAGCGGAGACCGTGAAGGGCGTGCTGGCGAAGCTCGACGCCGAGCAGATCGCGGGGGAGATGCGGGTCGCCGAGGTGCGCGAGGGCCGCTCCGAGGTCGTGCAGATGTGGGGACGCCCGGAAAGCGTCCGCGAGGAGTTCCGCGAGCGCCGCTCGATCTAGTGCCGCATCGGCGCTGGTGATTTCTCAATGGCCCGCGTCGTCTCCATCGCCACCGACCTGATGCTCGCCAGCCGGGTCGACGCCGGGCTGACCGCGGCTGGGCACCACGTGGTGCTGGCTCAGTCGGTCGAGGGGGCGCCGCTCGACGAGGCCGAGCTGATCGTCGCCGACCTCGAGGTCGCCGATCCGGAGGAGCTGGCCGCGACCGGAGTGCCGGTGCTCGGCTACTACTCCCACGTCGATGCCGAGATCAAGGCCCGTGCCGAGGCCGCCGGTCTGGCCAAGGTGGTGCCCCGCTCGCGGATGTCGCGCGAACTGCCGGACCTGGTCGCCGCGCTCCTCGACCCGAGCTAGGGGTCTCTGTCCTTTGTCGCCCTCTGGGTTACAAAGGACAGAGGGCTAGTTACCGAGGTCGAACGTCTTCGACACGTCGACGGGCTTCGGCAGCAGTTCGTGTTCGCTCGCCCAGGTCGGACCATTCTTTCAGCACCGCCGCGTTGAAGGGGAGGGGCTTCAGGGACGGGAGGAGGACCTTCAGCTGCGCCTGCTGGTCGGCGCGTTCGAGGCTCGGGTTGGCGGCGAGCAGGTCGCCGAGCGCCCGCTGCGGCTCGCTGACCGCGAAGTTGTAGCCGCGCCGGGTCGCCGCGACCATGTCTTCGACCATCGCCGGTTCGGCCTCGCAGCTCCTTGCGGGTCGTGGTCAGGATCAGCTCGGGATAGTGGGGCGCGCCGTATTCGTCGACTTTGAAGACGTTCAGCGGGATGCCCTTGCGTTCGGCCTCGATCGCCTCGGCGTTCCAGAAGCCGGTCGCCGCGTCGACCTTGCCCGCCGCCAGCGAGGCGACCGCGTTGAAGCCGATCGTCACTTCGTCGACCCCGTCCGGATCGCCGCCGTCGCCGGCCACCTCGGAGCGGACCACGGCGGTGTCGGAGGGGAGGCCGGTCACGCCGACGCTGTGGCCGTCCATGTCCCGCGGCCGCTTCACCGGGCCGTCCTTGCGCGCCAGCACCGCGGCGAGCGGCGCTTGCACGATCGGCATCAGGCCGACCAGTTCGAGCCCCTTCTCGTCGGCGATGCCGAGGTCGGTGATGTCGAGGATCGCGAAATCGGTGCGCCCGGCGGCGAGCAGCTTCGGCGCGTCGGTCGATTCGCCCGGGACCTGGACGTGGAGGTCGATCCCGGCGTCTTCATAGAAGCCTTCCGCCTGCGCCGCATAGATGCCGGCGTGGACGGCGTTGGGCGTGAAATCGAGCACGACGGTCGCGCCTTTCGGCACGCCCGGTTCCGCACCGCTCCCACCGCAGCCGACGACGCCGGCCAACAGCAGGGCGGCCGCCAGCAGCGCGACAGCTCGTCTCATCTGCAAGGCACCCTAATTCTTTAGGGAAATATGAGTAGACTGCCGCCGCTTCCCTTTTGGTCAAGGGATCGCATTGTTAGGGACAAAATTTCTAGGAGGGGAACGTAGAGTGGAGCTGGAGCAAAAAGGACTTTCCGCATATCTTGCGGAGCTGATCGGCACTTTCCTGCTGGTCTTCTTCATCACCAGCGTGGTCACTCTCTACGTCTCGACCGGCGCCCAGTCGTCGTTCGGCTCGGACTACGCCGTGGTCGGCTTCGTCCAGGGGCTGACGCTCTTCGGCGTGATCTGCATGTTCGGCGCGACGAGCGGCGGCCACTTCAACCCGGCCGTGACGCTGGCCGCGGCGACGATCCGCCGGATCAGCGTGATCGACGCGGTGATCTACATCCTCGCCCAGCTCTCGGGTGCGGTGCTCGGCGCGCTGCTGACCAAGGGCCTGCTGCTCGACGAGGGTCGCTCCGTCCATTACGGCGCCGGCTCGGTCTCCAGCCTGCTCTCCGGCAACGTCGCCGGCGCGGCGGTCGAGGCGATCGGCGTCTTCGCCCTCGTCCTGGTCATCCTCGCGGTGGTCTTCTCCGAGCGCAGCCTCAAGGACTGGGGCCCGCTGGCGATCGGCCTCACCTTCGTCTTCATGGTCATGGTCGGCGGCCCGCTGACCGGCGCCTGCTTCAACCCGGCCCGCTGGTTCGGTGCCGCGCTCGTCTCCAACGAATGGGGCGGCGTCTGGCCGTACCTGGTCGGCCCGCTGGTCGGCTCGCTGGTCGCCGTCGGCGTCTGGCGCTTCGTGATCGAGGCCGGCGGCGTCGCTCCGACCGAGACCCCGCAGCGCGTCGCTCCGGCCGCTGCCCGGGGCGGCAAAGGCGCCGGCCCGGCCGAGCCGCGCACCGGCAAAGGCGCCGCCTCGGCCGACCCGAAAAAACCGTAGGGACCGCGCCCGGCGGCAAGCGCCGGGCCGAACCCCCCAGATGGAACAGGGCGCGTCCGGCCGAGCCGGCGCGCCCTGTAGCTTTGCCGGGGTGCAACGGGTTACTTTCTCCCGCAACTTCACCCTTTCGCTTTCGCGGACCTGCCAGTGCTACTGCAAGTACTGCGCCTTCGCGACGCATCAGGCGCACGTGCACGCCCCCGTCGACGTCGAACGGATCCTCGACGAAGCGGTCAAACGGAACACCAAGGAGCTGCTCGTCCTCACCGGCGAGCGGCCCGAGGTCAACCCGGTCGTCGCCGAACGGCTGAAGGCCTGGGGGCACGACGACTTCACCTCCTACGTGGTCTGGGCCTGCGAAAAGGCGATCGAGCGGGGGATGCTGCCGCACACGAATCTTGGGGTGCTCTCGAAGGGCGACCTGGCGAGGCTGCGTGAGGTGACCGCATCGCAGGGCCTGATGCTCGAGTCCGTGGACGAGTCGCCTGATGGAGACGGTCCACGCCGGGTCGCCGACCAAGCACCCGAAAGAACGGCTGGCGACGCTGGAAGCGGCGGGCGAGCTGAAGATCCCCTTCACCACCGGGATCCTGGTCGGCATCGGTGAGTCGTTCGAGTCGCGGGTCGAATCGCTGGAAGCGATCGCGGCGGTGCACGAGAAGTACGGGCACATCCAGGAGGTCATCCTGCAGAACTTCGTTCCCCATCCTCGGTACTACGGGGCCGAGGTGGCGGAGATCGCGGATCAGGCTTCGAAGAAGCGGTGGACCGGTAAGGAGAACGGCAAGGGACAGGGGTTGGAGGGGACCGAGGGGGACCCTTCCCTCACTGAAGGGGAGGTTCGTCCAGGGTCCCCCTCGGTCCCCTTGCCGGACTGGGCCGCGCCCGTTGACGTCGATGAGATCAAGCGCCTGATCCAGGAGTGCAAGCGGCTCGATGCCGGACGTCGGGGTTCAGGTGCCTCCCAACCTTTCCGACTGGTGGCCGGAGCTCGTCGAAGCTGGTGCCACGGACCTCGGTGGGCTAAGCGCCAACGGGGATCACATCTCTCCCGAGGAGCCGTTCCCTTCGCCGCACCAGGTCAAAAAGGAGCTGGCTCCTCGGGGGTTCGCGCTGACCGAGCGGCTCTGCGTCTATCCGCAGTACATGGACATGGAGTGGATGGAGCAGGGGGTCCTCGACGTCATCAAGCTGAAGTACTGGAGCTTCATTCCTCGGCGCGGCTCGGGGCGGCGTTCGGAAGAGGACCTCGATGCCGGGCTCGCTCCCAGGGCGATCGAGAAGGGGCGCCAGGGCATCGAGCTCTCCGAGGACGAGATGACGGCTCTGTTCGCGGAGACGCGGCCCGAGGTGATCGAGGAGATGCGGATCGCGGCCGACGAGCTGCGCCAGGAGTTGGCCGGCGACGTCGCCACCTTCGTCGTCAACCGGAACATCAACTTCACCAACATCTGCGTCGTCGGCTGCGCCTTCTGCGGCTTCGGCCAGGGCAAGCGATCCCCCGACGCCTACGAAGTCGCCGAGCCGGAATTCGCCTCGCGGATCGAAGAAGCCGTCGACTTCGGCGCCACCGAGCTCTGCATGCAGGGCGGCATCCACCCGGACCTGACCCTGGAGGAGTACGGCCGCTGGCTGATGCTCGCCAAGGAGACGGCGCCGCAGCTGCACCTGCACGCCTACTCGCCGATGGAGATCAACCACGCCTGCGATCGCTCCGGCAAAGAGCCCGGGGAAGTCTTCGAATACCTGCTCGAGTGCGGGCTCGGCTCGACCCCCGGCACCGCGGCCGAGGTGCTCGACGACGGCGTCCGCCAGCGGATCTCGCCGAACAAGCTCCCCGCCGCGCGCTGGGTCGAGATCATCGAAGCCTCCCACCGGGCCGGGCTGCGCTCGACCTCGACCGTGATGTTCGGCCACATCGAGGAGCCGCGCGAGCTCGCCCGCCACATGACCGTGATCCGCGGGCTGCAGGAACGGACCGGCGGCATCACCGAGTTCGTGCCGCTCAGCTTCATCCCCTTCAACACGCTGCTCGGGCGCACCCACGGGATCGAAGAGATCACCGTGCGGGAGAACCTGAAGCACACCGCCGCCTTCCGCCTGGCGCTCGGCAAGTCGATCACCAACCTGCAGGCAAGCTGGGTGAAGATGGGCCTCGAGGGCGCCACCGAGGCGCTCCGCTGGGGCGTCAACGACCTCGGCGGGACGCTGATGGAGGAGAACATCTCGCGCATGGCCGGCTCCCAGCACGGGGTCAAACTGGAGGTCGATCAGCTGATCGCCGCCGCCCGCGCCGCCGGCCGCACCCCCGCCCAGCGCACCACGCTCTACGAGATCGTCGAGACCTACGAGGCGGTCTAGCCGTGCGGGCGATGGTCCTCGACCGGCCCGGCCAGCCGCTGCGGGCGGCCGAGCTGCCGGAGCCCGAGCCCGGCCCCGGCGAGGTCAAGCTCGCGGTGAAGACCTGCGGGGTCTGCCGCACCGACCTCCACATCTATGACGACGAGCTGCGGGGCGAGGCGAAGCTGCCGCTGGTGATGGGGCACCAGATCGTCGGCGAGGTGGTCGGGCGGGGGAGCGGGTCGGCGAGGGTGGGGGCGCCGGGCGCTTCGCGATCGGCGACCGCGTCGGGGTGCCCTGGCTCGGCTGGGCCGACGGCACCTGCCGCTACTGCCGCGAGGGCCGGGAGAACCTCTGCGAGCACGCCCGCTTCACCGGCTATGACATCGACGGCGGCTACGCCGAGTTCACGGTCGCCGCCGAAGACTTCTGCTTCCCGATCCCCGACCTCTACTCCGACGCCGAGGCGGCGCCGCTTCTCTGCGCCGGGCTGATCGGATACCGGGCCTTGCGGCTGGTCGGCGAGGCGGAGCGGATCGGCTTCTACGGCTTCGGCTCCTCCGCCCACATCCTCTGCCAGGTCGCCGTCCACGAAGGGCGGCGCGTCTTCGCCTTCACCCGCGACGGCGACGAGGAGGGGCAGGCGTTCGCCCGCAGCCTCGGGGCGGAGTGGGCGGGAGGGTCCTCGGAGCTGCCGCCGGAGGAGCTCGACGGGGCGATCGTCTTCGCCGCGGTCGGGTCGCTGATGGTGCAGGCGCTGAAGGCGAGCGCCCGCGGCGCCCGGGTGATCAGCGCCGGGATCCACATGAGCGAGATCCCCGCCTTCTCCTACGACCTGCTGTGGGAGGAGCGGACGCTCGGCTCGGTCGCCAACCTGACCCGCGCCGACGGTGAGGATCTGCTGCGGGTGGCGCCGGAGGTGCCGGTGCGGGCCAAGGTCGCCACCTATCCGCTGGAGGACGCCCAGCGGGCGCTTGAAGACGCCCGCGCGGGGCGGATCGAGGCCTCCGCCGTCCTCGTCGTCTCCGCGTAGCCTGACCGACCATCGGGTAGCTGAAAGGCCTACGGAAACGAAGGAAAGGGATCACATGGCTGATACGCCGAATAACACCGATGAGGCCAAAGGGCGCGTCAAGGAGGCCGCGGGCAACCTGACGGGTGACAAAGACTTGAAGAACGAGGGCAAGGCCGACAAGGCGTCGGGCAAGCTCAAGGAGGGCATCGACAAGGTTCGCGATGCCATGCACAAAGACTGACCTGCGCACGCCTGGCGGCGCCGGACGCGGCGCGGGGCGTTGTCCTCGGTTGCCTGAATAGCGCTGCTATTCGGGCGCCCTGCGTCCTAGCCCCGCTTGGTCCGGCGGCGCCAGCCGCACACGCGGGGCGCGCCCGGGCTAACGAAATAGGACTCGCTTGCGCGGCCGGCGAACTGCCGCCGGCAGGCGGCTAACGGAAGAGGTCTTCCTCGCGCGGCCGGCGAATTGCCGCCGCGCCTGGGCCGTCCTCCGCGGTGACCCAACGGCCGAGGCCGCCGATCACCGCGGCCGGCACCGCCGCCGCCTTGTCCCGGACGAGGTCGGCGGCGGCGGCCGCCTCGTCGGCGATCGCTATCTGCGTCGCCATCAGTTCCCGCCCGTTGGCGTCCTGTCGCCCGCGCCAGTCGTCGATCGGCACCAGTCCGGCGCAGCCGATCGCCACCTCGGCCTGCCCGATCCGCCACGCCCGGCCGAAGCTGTCGGCGATCACGACGCCGATCTGCGCCCCCGCCGCGCCGCCGATCTCGGCCCGCAGCCGCCGTGCTGAGGCGTCCGGATCCTCGGGCAGCAGCAGCACCGTGTCGTCACCGGCGACGTTCGAGCTGTCGATCCCGGCGTTGGCGCAGACCAGCCCGTGGCGGGTCTCGACGATCAGCACCCCGCGCTCCGCCCGCACCACCTCGGCCGACTCTTCGAGGATCAGCTGCACCAGGTTCGGCTCCTTGCCGATCGAGCGGGCGAGGCTTGCTCGCCTTGGCGCTCGGGATCACCGAGGAGAGGCGCCGCGTGCGTCCCTCGGCCTTGGAGACGACCTTCTGAGAGATGACGACGACGTCGCCGTCGACGAGCTCACCCGCTCCGGCTGCGATCAACTCGCCGAGCGGGTCCCCGTCCCCGATCTCCGGCACCCCCAGCACGGGTCGCACGCGCACTTCGGCTGCTTCGCTCGCGATCGACTCATATCCCCAGCGCCTTCGCCGTCCGCTTCGCCCCGCCGCCCATCTCCACCTTCATCGTCAGCGCGACGATGTCCGCGGGCGTGTCGAGGTCCAAACCCAACGAAGGCAGCTCCTCGACTCCGTAGGCGATGCCGGCGGCCCGCGCGGCGGCGACGTGGCGCTCGCGGCTGCCCTCGCCGAAGCTCGGCTCGATCGCGCTCGGGGGCGCGAGAACGAGGGCGTTGGTGCCGGTCCCGTGGCGGTCGGGGATGACGGCGACGTAGGAGTCGGGGACGCCGGTGAGCATCTTGTCGAGCTCCCGCGGGTCGAGCAGCGGGCAGTCGCCGGGAAGGAGGGCGACGCATCCCGCGCCGGCCGCTTCGGCGGCAGCGATCCCGGCCAGGGCCGCGGCGGAGTGGCTCGGCGTCGTCGAAGTCGCTGAGCAGGTCGGCCCCGGCCGCCTCGGCGAGCTCCGCCGCCCGCGGCTCCTGGCTGACCACGATCGTGCGCTCGACCAGGCGCGCCGCCCCGATCGCCTCGAGCACGTCGGCGACCATCGCCGCGACCAGGTCCGGCTTGCGCGTCTCCTCGACCCCGGGGGCGAGGCGCGACTTCGCCACCGCGAAGCGCTTCACCGGCACCACCGCGGTCGCCCTCATGCGTCGATCAGCGTGGCGCCGTAGTCGAGCACGGTGCGGGCGACGCGGACGCGGCCCGCGGAGCCGTCCATCAGGGTGGGCGCGGTGAGGGTCGGCACCTCGGTCGGCGGCGGATCGGGGTCGCCCTCGTCGACGACCATCGCGTCGATCAGCCCGGCGTAGAGGGAGGCGACGCCCGCCGCCGTGGTCGGTCGTCCCAGGGCTTCCATGAAGCGGTCGGTCGGGCCCTTGACGATGCGCCCGCCGACGTAGGGGGAGACGGCGACGACCGGGGCGACGGAGCCCTGGATCGCCTCGCGCATCCCCGGCACGGCGAGGATCGGGCCGATCGAGATCACCGGGTTCGACGGGCCGATCACGATCAGGTCGGCGGCGCGCAGGGCGTTGAGGACCTCGCTGGTCGGCTGCGCCTCGGCGATCCCGTCGAGCTCGACCCCGAGCACCTCCGGCTTGCCGCCGTCGAGGATCAGGTACTCCTGCAGGTCGCGCCGGCCGCCGTCGGTGAGGACCTTGGTGCGGACCGTCTCGTCGCACATCGGCAGCACGCGGGCGCGGAGGCCGAGGCCGCGGCCGATCTGCGCCTGGGCGTCGGTGAGGCGGCCGCCCTCGCTGAGGAACTCGCGGCGGTAGAGGCAGGTCGCGAGGTCGCGGTCGCCGAGGCTGAACCAGTTGGGGGCGCCGACCTCGGCCATCCGCTCGGTGACCCGGTAGGTGTCGTCGCGGAGGCCCCAGCCGCGCTCGGCGTCGATTTCGCCGGAGAGCCAGTAGGTGATCAGGTCCGGGTCGGGGGAGACGTGGACGCCGAGGGTCTCGATGTCGTCGCCGGTGTTGGCGATGACGGTGAGGTCGGGGCCGAGCTCCTCCTGCATCCCGGCGGCGAGCTTGGCCCCGCCGGTGCCGCCGGCGAGGAGGGCGACGCGCATAGTTTCCTGGCTAAGCAAGGGGGGCCAGTCTATTGTTCGCGCGATGCGGCTCGACGGCAGGAAGGCGCTGGTGACCGGTGGGGCCAGCGGGATCGGGGCGGCGATCGCCGAGCGGTTGGCGGCCGAGGGCGCCGAGGTGTGGGTCGGCGACATCGACCTGCTCGGCGCGGAGAAGGTGGCCGGGGAGATCAACGGCCACTCGATCGACCTCGACGTCACCGATCTGGACTCCGCGCGGGCCGCGATCGAGGAGATCGAGGGCCTGGCGATCCTGATCAACAACGCCGGGACCGACGAGTTCGGCTTCTTCCCGCAGACCAGCCCGCAGCAGTGGCAGCGGGTGATCGACATCAACCTGAACGGGGTGCTCAACTGCACCGCGGCGGCGCTGCCGGGGATGCAGGAGGCGGGCTACGGCCGCATCGTCTCGATCTCCAGCGAGGCAGGCCGGGTCGGCTCCAAGGGCTCGGCCGTCTACTCCGCCGCCAAGGCCGGCGTGATCGGCTTCACCAAGGTGATCGCGCGGGAGAACGGCCGCTACGACATCACCGCCAACGCGATCGCCCCGGGCCCGATCGAGACGCCGCTGCTGATGGGCGCCAAAGCGCTGGGCGAGGTGGGCGAGCGGCTGATCGACAACATGCGCTCCCTGACCCAGCTCGGTCGGCTCGGCCAGCCCTTCGAGGTGGCGGCCGCGGCTGCCTTCCTTGCCTCCGACGACGCCGCCTTCATCACGGGCGAGACGCTGGGCGTCAGCGGCGGCCTCGGAATGGTCTAAATTCCGACACGAACAGTACGAACATACGTTCGTATTCCTGCTACCCTCATGGGTATGGCAGGGAGGCCCGGAAGATCGGAACGGCAGGCTCAGGCGAAGGTCCTGCGGGCGGTCCTCCTGGTCGGTGACGAGGGCACGACAGAAGCCGAGCTGGAGACGCTGACCGAGGGTCTGGACGCCGCCGAGATCGCCGCCGCCGTCGACGCCCTCCTCGCCTCCGGCCTCCTCAAACGTGAGGAAGCCCGGCTCTATCCGAGCGGCGCCGCCACCCGCTTCAACCGCCTCCGCCCCCTCTAAGCCCGCAAATTGCGCGACGCCCCCGCCACCCCGGGGGGAGAGCCGAGCACGCCGGTGCGCTTAACCACACCATGGTGTGGACAACTGCACCGGCGTCGGGAGCCTCGACGAGGGGCTTGGCTTCTCGCTCGGAAGCAGCACGGCGTGGTCGACTCGGGAGCAGCTTCTGGCGCTCGGCCTGACGCAGCCGGGGGATCGAACACCGCGCCGCACGTGGTCGGCTCCATCCCGTCGGCCGTGGCATCTACGCCGTCGGGCAGGCCCGAACTGACGGAGATGGGCCGCTGGATGGCGGCGGTCCTCGCCGCGGGCGGCGAGGGCGTCGCGGCGCTGAGCCACTCCAGCGCGGCGGCGTTCTACGGCATCGGCCTCGAGCAGGCGGCGGGGATCGAGGTGACCCGGCTCTCGGCCGACCCGATCCGGCTTAAGGACGCCAAGGTCCACCGAAGGCCGGGACTCAGGCCCGGCTGGTTCGTCCTGCGCAACGGGATCCCGGTGACCTCGCCGGTGCAGACCCTCATCGACCTCGCCGCCCGGCACGACCAGCGCACCGTGGAGCGGTTCGTCAACGAAGCCGATCGCGTCGGGCTCGTCCGCACCGACGCCCTCCGCGAGGCGCTCGATCAGCACTCGGGCGAGCGGGGAGTGGGGCGGCTCCGCACGATCCTCGACCGGCGGACCTTCCGCTACACGCGCTCCGAGCTCGAGCGGGCCTTCCTGCCGCTCGCCCGACAAGCGGGCCTGCCGCTCCCGCGAACCTCGGTCTACCTCAATGGCCACGAAGTCGACTTCTACATTCCGACCCTCGACCTCGTCATCGAGACCGACGGCCTCACCTACCACCGCACGCCCGCCCAACAGGCCAAGGACCTCGAACGCGATCACGACCACTCTGCCGCCGGCACCCACCGACTGCGCTTCAGCCACGGCCAGATCCGCTACGAGCCGGACCGAGTGGTGCGCGCCCTCCGATCAACGGCCTCCCGTCTGACCCCGTCCCCACCTCCCCGGCCCCAAAGCGCGGCGGTCACCCCTTCACAGCCGCCAGTCCCTGAAGGGGTGACCGCCGCGCCGACAGGGCTGACGGCCGCGCGCCGCGAGCGGTGACCGCCGCGCCCTTTGCGCCCCATAGGCTCACCCTGTGAGCAGCTCGACCACCCCCCGCGGCCAGACCCAGACCGCCCTGGTCTCGATCGGGGCGGCCGTCCTCCTGGTCGTGCTGAAGCTCGGCACCGGGATCGCCACCGGCTCGCTGGCCCTGGTCTCGGCCGGGATCGAGTCGAGCGGTGACGTCATCGCGGCGATCCTCACCTTGCTCGCGATCCGCCTCGGCGGCCAGCCGCCCGACCGCGAGCACCCCTACGGGCACCGCCGCGCCGAGAACCTCGCCGCGCTCGGCGAGGCGGCGATCCTCTCCGGCGGTGGCGCCTTCGTCGTGATCGAGGCGGTCGACCGGCTGAGCGCCGGCGGCGACGGCGGCTTCGACCCGCGCTGGTACGTCTTCGCCGTGATCGGCCTTGCGCTCGTGGTCGACCTCAGCCGCGTCACCATCTCCCTGCGGAGCGCCAAGCTGTACAAGTCGGCCGCGCTGCGCTCGAACGCCTACCACTTCGCCGGCGACATGGCGGGCTCGGTCGCCGTCCTCTTCGGCATCGTCGCCGTCGCCCTCGGCTTCGAAGAGGGCGACGCGATCGCCTCGCTGGTGGTCGCCGCGATCATCTTCAGCGCCGCCGCGCGGCTGATCTACGAGAACTCGCGGGTGCTGATGGACACCACGCCGCTGGAGGCTCAGGCCGCCGCCGAAGCGGCGATCCGCGACCTCGACGAGATCGAGCTGCGCCAGTTGCGCCTGCGCGAGTCCGGCGGCCACTACTTCGCCGACGCGACGATCGGCGCCGCCCCCGACCAGGCGCTGGTCGCCAGCCACCAGACCGCCGACCGGGTCGAGGCCGCGGTCCGCCGGGCGCTCCCCGACGCCGACGTCGTCGTCCACGTCGAGCCGCGGCGCGAGGGCCTCGACCTGCGCGCCCGCGCCCTCGCGATCGCGCTCGCCGAACCCGAGGTGCAGGAAGCGCACGACATCGCGATCTACCGTCAGGGCGGCCGCTGTGCCGTCTCCATGCACCTGAAGCTCGACGCGGCGACGCCGCTGGCGGCGGCGCACGAGGTGGCCGAGCGGATCGAGGCGGCGCTGCGCCGCGAGGCCGAGGTCGACGACGTCCAGACCCACCTGGAGCCGCTCGAGGAGCCCCTCGCGGCGCGTCCGGAGACCGACGAAGCGGCGGCGGCGCGGATCGCGGCGCTGGTCGAGGAGCGGACCGGCAAGCCGCCGCGCCGCCTGCGCCTGCTGGCGACCGACCTCGGGCTGGTCGTCTTCGTCGACGTCGTCACCAGCGCCGAGGCGACGCTGGAGGAGGCGCACGACATGGCGCGCCGGCTCGAGCAGGAGATCCGGCGCAGCCGGCCGGACGGATCGGCGCGGATCGTCGACGTGGTCGTCCATACTGAGCCATGAGCTCCGTGCGATCGCCCAGGTACCGAAGGCTCGCCTTCGTCCTCGCGATCGTGGTCATCGCCGCCGACCAGATCGCCAAGCTCCTCGCCGTCCACTACCTGAGCGACGGCCCCGTCCACGTGTTCGGCGGCCTCCACCTGCAGCTCTTCCGCAACTACGCCGGGCCGGGCGGCCAGTGGGCCGGCCACACGGTCCTGATCTCGGTCTTCACCGTCGCCGCCGCGATCGCCCTGGTGGTGGGGATCCTCCGCGCGCGCCTCGATCGCCTCACCGCGATCGGGCTCGGCCTCTTCCTCGGCGGCGCGGTCGGCAACGGCCTCGACCGCCTGCTGCGCGGCCCGTCCCCGCTCCACGGCGGAGTGGTCGACTGGCTGTCCCCATCGGCCCACAGCGGCAGCATGAACCTCGCCGACCTCGCCCTGAACGCCGCGGTCCTGGTGATGATCGCCAGCGCCCTGCTCTCGATGCGCCCACGGCGAGCAGACCGCACAGCCCCCGACGCCCCACCGTCCTGAGCTGGAGCTAGAGAGCCGGCTCACGCCCCACCGTCCTGAAGCTCCAGCTAGAGAGCCGGCCCTCGGGGCGCGGCCCCGCATGACGCAACGAGCGGGAGAAGAGGGGGACCCTGGACGAACCTCCCCTTTTGTGAGGGAAGGGTCCCCCTCTTCTCCCGCCCTGGCTTTACTGAGCCTGCAGCACCATCGAGAAAGTGCCGAACAGTTCACCGGCGACGAATTCGCTGCTCGCCGGGGGCGCTTTTTCTTCGCCCTGGTTGAACACCTGGTTGAGCGTCGTCGCGGCTACCGCCTGCAATTTCGCTTCCGCGCCTTTGATCGTGATCTGGCGGGTGGTCGGGTTGCTCTGGATCGCGTTCACCGGGAAGGCGAGGTCGACGATCGAGGAGCGGCCGGTCGCGCCGGGGAAGGGCGGCACCGGGGTGATTTCGAGTTCGACCGTCGCCGTTTTCTGGGCGAATTCGACCCAGATGTTGGTGATTTTCATCGTCGGCGAGAAGGTTTTGCCTTTCTTGACGATTTCGACGCCACCGGTCGAGGTGACCTGGCCCGAGGTGTAGTTGGTCGCCAACGTCCCGCCCGTGATCGGGAAGGTGAAGTTGGTGACTTTCGAGTTTTTCGCCGGCAGGATCGGTTTGATCCCGCTGGCCGCGTCGACGCCCTTTTCGACCAATTTTTTGAGGGTCGCGGGGGAGGCTTCCAGGGTCGCTTCGTTCTGACCGAGGATGGTCAGGCTCGAAGGCGTGGCGACGCTGAACTCGTTGCTCATCACCCGCTGGTTGATCCGCTGGGCGCCCTGCAGCGCGAGTTTGTTCGAGATGCGGGTGGCGGCCTTCTGGGTCAAGGTCAGCTGGCCGGCCTTGATCCGCGCGCCGAAGCCTTCGCGGCCGAGGGTCGGCGTGCCGAAGGTGCCGAGCTGCATGTGGGCACCGGCGATCGTCGCCCGGACGAAGCTGTGGACGGTGTTCACTTCGACGCCGGTGATCGCCACCGCGCGCGAGCCCTTGACCAGCTGGAAGCCGCCGGGGCTGGTGAAGTGACCCTGGGCGTTGGTCGGGTCGAACATCCCTTCGGTGACCGGCAGGCTGATCTTGTTGCCGCTGGTCTGCCCGGTGCTGACGCCGGCGAGGCCGACTCCGAGGTTGGTGAGCTTCTTGATGAAGCCCTGCTTCAGGTGGAGATCGGTGGTGCCGCCGGAGATCGGGTTCCGCGCCGCCGAAGCGGCGGGGACGAAGGCGAGGAGCGCGGCCAACACGGCCGCTGCCCCGACGATCATCCGGAGGGCGACCGGCCGGGATTTGGCGTGGGTCATGTCGTCCTTCCGTAGTTGCATGGTCTTATCCGTTGCAACACCTCCCTTCCCCGTTGTTCCGGTCGATCCGCCCGATGGGTGGGTGCTTGCAGGGGTTCTTTCGAGTGCTCAGGCGCGGTGGAGCGGGCGCTAGGAGGCGGCGAGGAGGGCCTGACGCAGCGTCGCCTCGCTCTGCGGGCCGCGGAAGGTGGCGACGATGCGGCCGTTGCGGGTCGAGCACGAACGAGGTCGGCAGCCCGACCAGGCCGTAGCTTTCCCCGGCCTTGCCGGAGGTGTCGGCGAGCACCGGGAAGGCCCAGCCGTGGCTGCGGACGAAGGCCCGCGCCGGGCCGCCCGCGTCGTCCCAGTCGACCGCCACCACGGTCGCCCGCCCGCCGAGGGACGTCGACAGCTTGCGCAGGGTCGGTGCCTCTTCCGCGCAGGGATCGCACCAGCTGGCGAAGAAGTCGACCAGGGCGGGCTTGCCGCGCAAGGCGGCGAGGTCGACGGCCGGGGGCCGCAGCGCCTTCGTCGGCAGCGGCGGCGCGGCGCGGCCGGTCTGCTCGGAGCCGCCGCCGCTGGCCAGCTCGGCTACCACGAGCGCGACGACGACGAGCCCCGCGACCACGGCCCAGCGCGCCCGCGGCGCCCTGCGCCAGGCCCGCCTCACCGCGACCCCGCTCGCCAGGAGCCTGACCGGGCCGCCGCCAGGCCCGGGCTCACAGTTGCGCCAGGACCCCGGCGCCGGCCGCCAGCTTTTCCGGCTTGAAGGTCGGCGGGTAGAGCGCCCGGATCCGGCCCTGCGGGTCGATCGCGAAGATTTCCGCGTTGTGCTCGATTTCCTCGGGGTCGTTGGCGTTGTGTTCGGGCTTCACGCCCCAGGCCTTCCAGACCTTCTCCAGTTCGGCCTGCGAGCCGAGCAGCCAGTCGATCTCCCCGGTCGTGCGGTGCTGTTTGTTGAAGTAGGCGGCGCTCGCCGGGGTGTCGTGGGCGGGGTCGACCGAGACGGCGAGGAAGAGCGGCCGCTTCGCCTGCGGGAGCCCCGCGAAGGCGGTGTGGACCTTGCCCGCGACGATCGGGCAGAGGTCGGTGCAGTGGGTGTAGAGGAAGGCGACGAGGACCGGCTTCCCCTTCAGCTTCGCCAGGTCGACCTTTTTGCCGTGCTGGTCGGTGAGGACGATCGGCGGCGCGTTCTTGGCCGGGACGGCGTCGGCGCCAGGCACGGCGGGAATCGTCACCGCGGAGCTGCTCGAGGAGCCGCCGCCGCAGCCGGCGACGAGCACGCCGAGCACGAGCGCTGCGGCGAGGAGCGGGGCGAAGCGGAGGGTGGGACTACGGAACGGGGACCGCACGGCGTCCCAACCTATGGGGCGAAGCTAAGGCCAGCCTCAATTTTGGGACGGCGACCGGACCGGACGAGCGCCTCCGACCGCGGCACCGCCGCCCTCGGCTAGGCCAGCTCGACCAGGCGCGCCGCCAGTTCTCGCGGCCGCGAGAGGAACGGCAGGTGGCCTCCCGGCATCTCGACGAAGTCGACCTCCGCGCCGAGGCGCTCGCGGGTGAGGCGGCGCTGGAACTCGAGCGGGAAGAGGCGATCGTCACGCGGCGCGAGGACCGTGGTCGGCACGTAGGGCCAGCGCTCGACCGCGAGCGGCTCGCTGAACATGCCGGGCGCCGGACGGCCGTCGAACTCGTCGTTCGCCGCCAGCGTCGCCGCGTCGACGTCGTGGTAGAAGACCTCCTCGAGCGCCGCCTCGTCCCAGTCTTCGGGCGGCCCGAGGCGCGCGGTCAGCTCCGCGATCGCCTGCGGGTGGCCGGTGTCTTCCCACCAGTCCCCGGCCGTCTCACCGGGCTTCGGGATCATCGGTGCCAGCAGGATCAGCCGCTGCGGCGCGAGCCGGTCGGCGAGGATCGCGGCGGTGTAGGCGCCGAGCGACTGGCCGACGATCACCAGCGGGGCGGGGTGGGGGTCGGGAAGCGCCGCGATCGCCGCGTCGGCGTGGGCGCTCGGGCCCGCCTCGGGGTCGTCCAGCGGCAGCGGCGGGGCGATCCCCTCGTGGCCGAGGTCGTGAAGCGCCTCGATCGTCGCCGCGTAGACGCGCGGGTCGGCGCCCGCGCCGGGGATCAGGACGAAGGTCGTCCACGCCTTGGCGTCACCCGATCCGGCGCTCTTCACGGTCATGTTTCCTCCCGCTCGGTCAAGCTATGGGAAGGATATGGAGCACGCCCGTCGCCAGGAACTGCAGGCCTACGTCACCCGCGACGGGTCGACGATCCGCGAGTGGGCGGGGCCGGGGTACGCGGCCGAGGCGACGAACCTGAGCCTTGCCGAGGCGACGGTGGCGCCGGGCGGGACGACGATCGAACACCTGCACCGCCGCTCGGAAGAGCTCTACCTGGTCACCGCGGGCGCGGGGACGTTGCGAGTCGGCGAGGAGGAGCGGGTGGTCGTGGCGGGCGACTGCGTGGCGATCCCGCCGGGGACGCCGCACCGCCTCCACAACGACGGCGAGGTCGACCTGGTCGTCGTCTGCGCCTGCTCGCCGCCGTACTCGCACGAGGACACGGTCCTGCTCGAGGGCGAGTGATGGAGGTCGAGCTGCGCGAGGCCCGTCCGGGGGACGAGCCGGCGGTCGCCGAACTGCACGTGCGCTCATGGCAGGAGGCCTATCGGGAGCTGATGCCGGCGGCGTTCCTTGCCGCGCTGGATCCGCGGGAGCGGGCCGGGCGGTACACGTTCGGGTCGGACGCGGATGGCGGACCGACGACGCTTCTTGCGCTTGACGACGGAAAA
The DNA here is from genome assembly GCA_963791095.1 of uncultured Solirubrobacterales bacterium. Lineage (GTDB taxonomy): Bacteria > Actinomycetota > Thermoleophilia > Solirubrobacterales > 70-9 > VAYN01. Next base: position 167,548 of record CAWBRE010000012.1, on the reverse strand, counting down.
GCTTGCGAGGGGGGAGACGGGGGTGACCCTTCCCTCACAAAAGGGGAGGTTCGTCCAGGGTCACCCCCGTCTCCCCTGGTGGGTTCCCTGCTCGGGTTCGTGACGTTTGGTGGGTCCCGTGATGACGACGCGGACGGCTTGGGGGAGGTCTACGCGCTGTACGTCGATCCGGATCGCCACCGAGGGGGCGTGGGACGGCTGCTGATGAGCGAGGCTCGCGAGCGGCTGGCGGAAGCCGGCTTCACCGAAGCGATCCTCTGGGTGCTGCAGGGCAACGACCGCGCCCGCGGCTTCTACGAAGGCGAAGGCTGGAAGCCCGACGGTGCCACCCGCGAGGAGAACCCCTACGACATCGTCAGCAACGTAGCCCGCTTCCGCCGCCCGCTCCCCTGAAGCCAGGAGCCAGCTGCTTCCGGCGGTCGCTCGCCCGCCGTACCGCTTCCCTGAAGGCAGGAGCCAGCCGCGTCCGGCGGCCGCTCTCCGAAGCTAAGAGACCCAACGCTTCCGGCGGCCGCTAGGTAGACCGTGACGTCCCGTGAAGAGGGACCGAGGGGGACCCTGGACGAACCTCCCTGTTAGTGAGGGAAGGGTCCCCCTCGGTCCCTCCCCGCCAACCTCGTCCCTGGGATCGTCCCTAAACCGCCCCCCGCCGAAAGCAGTCCACCGAATGGTCATCGACGATCCCGACCGCCTCCATCCAGGCGTAGACGATGGTCGGGCCGACGAACTTGAAGCCGCGGCGCTTCAGCTCCTTCGAGACCTGCTCGGAGAGGGGGGTGTTGGCGGGGAGGTCGATGCCGTTGCCGCGCAGCACCTCGCCGTCGGTGAAGGACCAGCAGAAGTCGCTGAAGTCTTCGCCCGAGTCGCGCATCTCGATGAAGATCTGCGCGCCGCGGATCGTCGACTCGATCTTCGCCCGCGAGCGGATGATCCCGGCGTCGCCGAGCAGGCGCTCGACGTCGCGCTCCTTGAACTTCGCCACCACGTCCGGCTCGAAGCCTTTGAACGCCGCGCGGAAGGCGTCGCGCTTGCGCAGCACCGTGATCCACGCCAGCCCGGCCTGGAAGCCGTCCAGCATCAGCTTCTCCCAGAGCGCCCGCGGGTCGCGCTCGGGCACGCCCCACTCCTCGTCGTGGTAGGCCCGCATCAGCGGGTCCGACCCCGCCCAGGCGCAGCGGGTCAGCTCTGCCACTGGTCCGCCCGGATCGCGAAGCGGACGTGGTCGCGCCAGCGGCCGCCGATCTTCAGGTAGCGCTCGGAGAAGCCCTCGCGGACGAAGCCGCAGCGCTCGACCAGGGCGATCGAGGGGGCGTTGCCGGGCTGCACGTTGGCTTCGATCCGGTGCAGGGCGAGGTCGGTGAAGGCGCGCTCCAGCACCAGCCGCAGCGCCGCGGTCATGTAGCCGGCACCGCTCCAGCGGGCGACCCCGCCGTAGCCGAGGAAGGCGCTCTGCAGCGGCCCGCGGATGATCTGGCTGATGTTGAAGTAGCCGACGATCTCGCCGTCGGCGGGGCGGACCGCGAGGTTGGCGTCGAAGTCGGGGCGGCCGGCGCGGATCAGCCAGGCGTCGAACTCGGGCGCGGTCACCGGCGGCGTCACCCAGGGCCGGTGGAGCTCGGCGCTGTCGACCATCGCGGCGATGAAGGCCTCGCGGTCCTCCGGCCCCGGCGGCCGCAGCTCGACCGCGGGCGCCGGGTGGGCGGAGCCGAAGGCGGCGGCCGGGGTGTCGAAGTCGGTCACCGCCTCATCCTAGGACGACCTCACGTTTTCGCCGCCCCGTCCGTTTCAATACGAAAGCAAGTGGAGGAGGCGTGCGAATGAGCGACGCAGTTACCTGGGACATCTACGAGAGCCCGATCGGGCCGCTGACCTTGATCGCCGGCGAGGCGGGCCTGCGCGGGCTCTGGTTCCCGGGCAAGACGCCGACCCCGCCGGAGGCGGCGCGCCGGCCGCTGCCCGCGGTGACCGAGCAGCTCGAGGCCTACTTCCAGGGCGAGCTGACGGCCTTCGACCTGGAGCTGGACATGCGCGGCACGCCGCTCGACCGCGAGGTCTGGCGCCGCCTCCTCGACATCCCCTACGGCAAGACCGCGAGCTACGGCGAACAGGCCGCCCGGGTCGACCCGGAGCTATTCCCGGTGACGGCCGAGCCGTGGGAGCGCGCCCGGATCGTCGGCTCCGCCAACGGCCGCAACCCGGTCGCGATCATCGTCCCCTGCCACCGGGTGATCGGCGCCGACGGCTCGCTGACCGGCTACGGGGGCGGCCTCCACCGCAAGCAGGCGCTGCTCGAGCTGGAGGGCTCCGGCCGGCCCGATCCGGCCTGGAAGACGCGCCAGACCTCGCTCCTGTGAGGCGCGGCGTTCGCTTCTGTGAGGCCTATCCCTCCAAAGCGTTCATGCCTGGCTCACGATTAGGCCGCAAATAGCGGGAAAGTTCTTGCTGCCTGACGCCACTTCAGGCGTTAGACTGCCCCGCAATCTAGGACCGGTAAGCCGAATCTGGGGGCCGAAAAACCTCAGAGCGGGGGAACCGAGTTTTGGGGCGAACCCACCGGATGGACGGTGAGAGCGCAGGCTCCTTCAGCGCTAGCCCGACAGCTAACCCCGCAGGCCGACAAAGGAGATCGGTTTGCAGTCGTCCCCCAAAGGGATCGGGTGGAAAGTTCGCATGGCGCTGGTGACCGGAGTGGTCGCCGCGATCGCCTTCCCCGCCACCGCGCTCGGCGCGGGGGGCGGCCTGACGCCGGCCGGCGCCTCCACCGACAACGGCGAAGCGGCCACCGCGACGACCCCGACCCCGGGCTCGCTCGAATGCACCACCAGCCCGGAAGGCCTTCGCACCTGCGCCCCGGTGACCCCGGCGACCCTGGTGCTCGGCGTCGCCGCGCCGCCGGAAACGGCGCCGCCCGCGGTCAAGGCGGCGATCGCCTCCGCGAACCTGATCCACACTCGTCCCTACATCTGGGGCGGCGGGCACGCCCGCTGGTGGATGCCCGGCTACGACTGCTCGGGCGCGGTCAGCTTCGCCCTCCACGGCGCCGGCCTGATCACCACCTCGATGGACTCCGGCGAAATGATGGGCTGGGGCGTGGCGGGCAAAGGCCGCTGGATCACGATCTACGCCAACGCGGGGCACGCCTTCGCGGTGATCGACGGGCTGCGCTGGGACACCGCCGGGGACGAATCCGGCACGGGGCCGCGGTGGCACCCGGAAATGGTGTCGACCGCCGGCTACGTGGCGCGGCACCCGGCCGGGTACTAGATCCGCCGCTCGGTCTCCGGGTCCGGTTCGCCGGAGTAGAAGCGGGCGAGCACCGCTTCGAAGAGTTGCTCGGAAGGGTCGGCGCGGTGGAAGAGGGTCATCGAGCTGCGGACCTTGATCGCGTCGATGCCGCCGAGGATGGACTCGGCGCTCGCGGCCGGGTCGGCGGCCATCAGCGCCTCGCAGCACTCCTTCAGTCGCGGGCCGAGGAGCGGATCGGCCAGGTAGGCCCGGGCCTCGTCCAGCGAGCGGATCGCGTAGGCCTCCGACATCGCGCTCTGGCCGAGCCCGGCGATCTGCGGGAAGACGAACCAGATCCAGTGGCCCTGCTTGCGCCCGGCGCGCAGCTCGCCGAGCGCCCGCGCGTAGATCGCCGCGTCTTCTTGCGCGGCGACGAAGCGCTGCAGCCCGTGTCGGTCCTCGCTCACGGGCTCACCCTAGAAGCGTCGCTCACCCGGTCGGCCCTGCCTTCAGGTTCTCGATCCGGGCGCCGTACTCGCGGGCGATGCGGGCGGCGATCAGTGAGCGGTGGCAGGCGGCCGCGTCGCGCTCGACGCAGAGGAGAGCCGCGGTCGAGCGGCCGATGAAGCGGACCAGCGGGTCGAGGTCGGCCGGTTCGAGGATCTCCTCGATGTAGCGCTCGACGTAGACGGGGGCGAGGACGGTCCGCGACCGCTTGCCCTCGCCGCGCTCGGCGTCGGCTTCGTACTGCGCTTCGCGCATCGAGGTGGTCGGCGCCAGTTCGGGAGCGTGCTGGTAGACGATCCCCGCCCCGCGCAGCTCCGCTTCCAGGCGTTTCGCGTTCGCCCAGGCGTACTCGGTGCCGCGCACGCCGCGGCGCTGGCGCACGTCGACGACGAGGTCGACCTTCGCCTCCCGCAGCGTCGCCAGGAACGACTCGAGGTCGGCGCCGTAGACGCCGATCGTGCAGATCCGTTTCACGCCCCGGAGCCGATCACGCCCACGCGCCGCCGTCAAGCCATGTTGATGGGCCGAAAACCTGACTATATGGCGGGTTTTCGGCCCATCAACATCGAGACCGGGGGTTGCTCAGGCGTCTTCGGGCGGCAGGGCGATGCCGGGGGTTCGTGCCACGGCCAGGGCCGACATCACGAACTGGGCGGAGCGGGGGAAGCGGCGGCCGGGGGGCGGTGGGCCCGCGTGCTGGTCGGCGAGGTCGAGCAGGCGCAGGATCGCCCGCCCGGTCTCCGCCTCCGGCCCCTCGAGGTCGACAGCGAGGCGCCCGAGGGCGACCGACTCGCTCGGATCGCCCTCCGCCATCATCCGCCCGACCGCCGTGGTCAGGTGGGAGACGACGCGCTCCATCCCCGGGTCCTGGGCCTTGGGCGGGCCGGGCGGCGGGCCGAAGTAGGCGGGCTCCTCGTGGGCGAGGATGCGCTCGATCTGGACCCCGGCGATCGAGCGGATCTGGTCCCCGCGCAGTCCCACCGCCAGCCCGTAGCGGAGCTGGAAGGCGGCCGCGTGGAGGGGGTGGCCGTAGGGGTTGTCGCTCGCCCAGAGGATCTGGCCGGGCGGCACCAGGCTGAAGAGGGCGACGAAATCGGCCGGGTTCCACCAGGAGCTGTCGATGAAGAGGTTCGGGTTGTCCGGCATCAGCCGCCAGAGCCAGGCGAGGTCCGACACCGCCGCGTGGGCGAGGATGAAGCGCGCCCCTGGGTAGCGCTGCGCCAGCTCCAGCGTGTCGCGCCCGAGCGCCGGGATCCCGCGCCCGGCGTGGATCAGGATCGGCACGTCGCGCTCCTCCGCCAGCCGGGTCAGATCCTCGACCGCCGCCTCGCTCATCGCGAACTGCTCGGCCCGCGGGTGCAGCTTGATCCCGTGGGCGCCGAGGTCGAGGCAGCGTTCCGCCTCGGCCAGCGCCCCGTCGTGCGGGTTGACCCGGCAGAAGTGGACGATCCGCCCGCCCGCGCCCGCCTCGATCTCCCGCGCCTCGTCGTTGGCCGCCGGATAGCCGTCGGGCTCGTGCATCGGGAAGGTGATCGCCCGGGCGCCCGCGTATTCCATCGTCGCGATCAGCTGCTCCGGCTCCTGGCGGTATTCGTCCGGATCGTGGCGGCCGAAGTGGGTGTGGGTGTCGAAGAGCGCGATCGGCCCGATCTCCGCGACCAGCGCGTCGACCCAGCGCCGCGACTCGACCTCGATCGGCTCGATCCCCGACTCTTCCACCTGCGGCGCCCCCGTCGGTTCGCTCACCGTCCCACCGCCTTTCCGATCCGTTTCACAGCCTCCTCGACCAGGGCCGGGGAGGTGCCGATGTTGAGCCGCGCGTGACCCTTGCCCTGGGGGCCGAAGACGGGGCCCGGGTTGAGGGCGAGGCGGCCGCGCTCGAGCAGCGCCTCGGTCGGGTCATCGCCGAGGCCGAGGCCGCGCAGGTCGAGCCAGGTCAGGTAGCCGGCCCGCGGCGGCGTGTAGGCGACCTCGGGCAGCGTCGCCGCCAGGAGCTCGGCGAGCAGGGCGCGGTTGTGGTCGAGGACGGCGATCACGTCGTCGAGCCAGGGCGCCCCGTCGCGGTAGGCGGCGACCGTCGCCAGGAGGCCGAAGTGGCCGGCGTGGGCGGCGGAGAAGGGCAGCTTGCCGATCACCTCGGCGGCCCGCTCCGACGCGGTCACCGTCTGCGCGCAGGTCAGCCCGGCGAGGTTGAACGCCTTGGAGGCGGAGACGAAGGCGATGCCGTGCTCGCGCGCCTCCTCGGAGACGCTGAGGAAGGGGACGTGGCGGGCGCCCGGCAGGGTCAGCGGCCAGTGGATCTCGTCGCTCAGGACCCAGGCGCCGTGGGCGGCGGCGGAGGCGGCGAGCGCCTTCAGCTGGGCCTCGGTCGGCACCGTCCCGGTCGGGTTGTGGGGGCTGCAGAGGATGATCGCGACGGCGCCGCGGCGGAACTCCTCGTCGACCGCGTCGACGTCGAGCTCACCGTCGAGGAGCGGCACTTCGGCCAGCTCGCAGCCGAGCTCCTCGATGATCGCGAAGAAGGGGTGGTAGACGGGCGTGTTGATCACGATCCGGTCGCCCGGCTTGGTGATCAGCCGCAGCACCGAGGTGATCCCGTTGACCACGTCGGGGAGCGCGCCGACCCGCTCCGGATCGACCTCCCAGCCGAGCCGCGCGCGGGCGAAGTCGACGAAGGCCTCGGCAAGCCCCAGCTTCGGCGGGTAGCCGTAGCCGGTGTCGCTCAGCTCGACCGCCTCGGCGAGCGCGATCTTCACCGCCGGCGCCAGCGGGAAGTCCATCTCGGCGACCCAGGCGGGGAGCACGTCCTCGTCGTAGAACTGCCACTTGGCGCTGCGGCGCAGGCGCAGTTGTTCGAGCGAGAGCTCGGTCAGTTCCGGGTTCAGGCTGGCCATCAGGGCGCCAACTCTTTCAGGTCGGCGGCGCCTATCGGATCGGGGCCAGCATGAAGTTCACGTAGGGGCGAAAGCCCTCGCGTTCGTACAGCTCGGCGGCCCGCGCGTTGGCGGCGACGACGGAGACGGTCCACCAGCGCGCTCCCGAGCTGGGTCAGCCGCTCGCGGCAGTGCTCGATCAGCTCGGTGCCGATGCCCGTCCCGCGCGCCGCGGCGGCGACCGAGAGCGACTCCAGGTCGCCGACCGTCTCGCCGAGGTCCCAGGTCGGCCCCGAGGACCCGACCCGCAGGCAGGCGTAGGCAAGCGGCGCCTGCTCGGCCCCCTCGCCGGGGACGAGGAAGATCATCCCTTCGCCCGACTCCAGCCACTTGACGTACTGCGCCCGCCGCATCCGCCACGACTCGTCCGCGCCGCGCCCCGGCTGGTCGTCCTCGCCGACCTCGTGGTGGTGCGCGAGCATCTCCTTCCAGAGCCCCTCGACCAGGTCGACGTCCCCGGCCCCAAGTTCGACGATCCGATGCTCCACGGGCTCGATCCTAAGGGGGATGTTGTCCTTTGTAACCCAGAGGGTGACTAAGGACGCGGACCCCCCCTCGCTAGGCCTTCGGATCGACGAGGGCGAGGCGGTGGGCGACCGCGGCGGCCTCGGTGCGGCTGCGGACGCCGAGCTTGGCGAGGATGCGGGAGACGTGGACGCTCGCCGTCTTCTCGGCCATGAAGAGGGAGGCGGCGATCTCGCGGTTGGTGGCGCCCTCGGCGAGGGCCGCCAGCACCTGGCGCTCGCGCGGGGTGAGGTCGAAGGGGTTCGCGTCGCCGGCGGGATCGGCTCCGTCCCGCCGAGCGGCGCCGTTCGCGAGGGCGCTTCCCTGCGGCAGCCGCGCCCGCGCGATCAGGCCCGCCACCTCGGCAGCCAGCCACACCGAGCCGATCTCCTCGGCGCCCGCCAGCGCGGTCGCCGCCGCCGCGCCCGCCGCCTCGCGCTCGCCCGCGGCCGCATGGCCTTCGGCCTCACGCAGCCGCATCTGCGCCGCCTGGTAGGGACGCGAGAGCTCGTCCCAGGCGCCCGCCGCCGCGCCCGCCCGCCCGGCCGCGTCGCGGTCGCCGCGCGCCCGCGCCAGGTGGGCGCCCGCGGTGAGGCTGTAGGCGCACTCCAGCCGCCGCCGGCCGATCTCCTCCGCCGCCGCCTCGGTCCGCGCCGCCATCAGCTCGGCGCGCAGCTGCGAGGCCGACAGCTCGGCCCGGTCGCCGAGGTCGCGCGCCCGGTCCGCCGCATCCGCCTCGACCGCGGTCGCCGCCGCCGAGATCAGCGCCATCCGCGCCGCGTCGTCGCTGCAGAACTCGATCTGGTCGATCGCTTTCTCGGCCGCCTCGCGGGCCGCCTCGACGTTGCCGGCGCGCAGCTCGAGTTCGACCATCAGCGCGCCCGCCGGGGCGATGTACTGCGGTTCGACCGAGTCGGCGATGAAGCCGCGCGAGTGTTCGACCGCCTTGCGCGCCCCGTCGGCGTCGCCGCGTCCCAGCATCAGCGAGGCGCGCCGCAGCAGCAGGTTGGCGAGCGTCGCCGAGCCCTCGCCGCGGTTGCGGGCGGGGAGGACGGCTTCGGCCTCGTCCCAGCGACCGAGGAAGAAGAGGATCTCGGAGCGCGCGCAGGCGATCCAGAGCGCCGAGCGGTCGCCCGGCGTGATCTCCCGTTCGCCCTGCGCCGCCAGCTTCGCCGCCTCCTCGCCGCGCCCGGCCAGGTGCAGGGCGTCGGCGTAGTTGACGAACGCGGCGGCGAGCTGGTCGTTCGATCCCGAGCGTCGCGCCAGCTCCAACGACTCGCGCATCACCTCGTCGCCGCGCTCTTCTTCGCCGAGGAAGAAGAGGCAGAGGCCGAGCCGGTTGAGGACCAGCGCCTTGGTGTCCTCGACCCCGGCCGCCTCGGCCGCCCGCAGCGCCTCGTCGGCGGCGTCGCGGCTTTCGGCGAATCTCCCCTGCAGCAGCAGGAAGCGGGCTTTGGCTTCGAGGATGCGGGCGCGCTCCGGGGTCGGTTCGGAGGCGGGCAGCAGGGCCAGCGCCCGGTCGAGGTCCTCGCGCGCCGCGTTGGCCTGCCCGAGCGCCCAGCGCGCCGAGGCGATCTCGGCGAGCAGGCCCGCGACCCGGTGCGGCTCATCCGCCTCGGCGACCTCGCCGAGCGCCTGCTCGTAGAGCTTGATCGCGTGCGGCTCGTCGGCGTCGAGGCCGTGCGCGCGGGCCGCCAGCGAGAGCAGCGTCGCGTGTTCCATCCCCGCCAGCGGCTCCGGTTCGGCGACCCGCGGCCAGAGCGCCAGCGCCCGATCGAGCAGCGCTGCCGCCGCCCCCGGCGTGCCGCCGCGTTCGACCGCCCGCGCCGCCTGCACGGCGGTGCGCAGCGCCTGCGGCTGGTCGCCCGCGGCGTTGAAGTGGTGGGCGACGGCGGCGGCGCGGATCGCCAGGTGGTCGTCCTCGGGCAGCGTCGCCTCCAGCGCCCGCGCCAGCCGCAGGTGGAGCTCGGCCCGTTCGCCCGGCAGCAGGTCGTCGTAGATCACCTCGCGCAGCAGCGCGTGGCGGAAGCCGTAGCGGTCGTCGCGGCCGACCTGCACCACCTGCGCCTCGACCGCCTCGCGCAGCCCCGTCGCCAGCTCGTCCTCGCCCGCCTCGCAGACGGCGACGAAGTGGTCGTGTTTCAGCCGCCCGGCGACGGCGAGGATCCGCAGCAGCCCGCGGGTCACCTCCGGCAGCCGCTCGACCCGCAGGAGCAGCGCGTCGCGCAGGGTCGAGGGCAGCCGGCCGCGCCCGTCGGAGCCCGCCGCGAGCAGCTCCTCGGTGAACAGCGGGTTGCCTTCGCCGCGCTCGAAGAAGCGCTCGACGATGTCGGCGTCGGGGCGGGCGCCGAGGATGTCGGAGAGCTGGGTCGCCACCTCGCCGCGGTTGAACGGGTCGAGCTCCAGCCGCCGCACCCGCCGGCCGCGCCCGAGCTCGGCCAGCAGCGGGCGCATCGGGTGGCGCCGGTGCAGCTGGTCGGAGCGGTAGGCGATCACGGTCAGGAGCCGGCACTCGTCGGGCAGGCTGGCGGCGAGGAAGGCGAGGAAGCCGCGGGTCGCGTGGTCGGCCCAGTGGGCGTCGTCGAGCCAGAGGATCATCGGCGTGTCCTCGGCCAGCGCTTCGAGCAGGCTGAGCAGCGCCTCGAAGGGGCGGTGGCGGTCCTCGTCGGGAGCGCTCGGCGCGTCCGGGTCGATCTCCGGTACCAGCTGCGCCAGCCCCGCCCGGGTGGCGGGGGAGAGGCCCTCGAGCACCGGGTCGCGTTCGCGCAGGAGGCCGCGCAGCGCCGCCACCAGCGGCGCGTAGGGGAGCTCGTCGCGGCCGAGCTCGACGCACTCGCCGCCGAGCGCGCAGCCGCCCCGTTCGGCCGCCCGCTCGATGAAGGTGTGGAGGAGCCGGGACTTGCCGACGCCCGACTCGCCCGCCAGGAACGCCAACGAGGCCGCCCCGGCGGCGGCCTCGTCGAAAGCAGCCATCAGCTCGGCGAGCTCGCCGGCCCGCCCGATCAGTTGGCTGGCACTGACCCGGTTCGCCACCTGGCGATTATCGCCGTCGCAGCAAACCGAGGAAGTTGTGGTCCTTACGGTCGGTCCGGGAGCGGCCGCCCTTGCTACGGCTCCGGCGCGATTCCGCCGCCTCCTCGCGGAGCGCGGTCTGGGCCACCATCGCCTTGGCGATCATCATCTGGTTGGGGTTCATCGGTGTCCTGCCTTTCGCTCGGTGTGTAAGTCCAAGCTACGGCTGAGAAATGCCCCGCACATCAGGCGAATTCCTACGGTTTCGGGCGCCGACCCCTTACTCCTGAGGGGCGACCCCTTAGCGCCCGAGCGCCCGCACTTACCCCCGCTGAGCGGGGGTTTTTGGGGACTGAATGTGACGAGATTCCGCGCCCCGCGAACCGCTTTCACTAAGTTGCGAGCCCTATGCCTGATTCCGTGATCAATCTGTACTCAGACACCCAGACCCGACCGAGCGACGCGATGCGCCAGGCGATGGCCTACGCCGAGGTCGGCGACGAACAGCGCGGCACCGACCCGACCGTGCTCGCGCTGCAGGACGAAGTCGCCGCCCTGCTCGGCAAGGAGGCGGCGGTCTTCCTGCCCTCCGGGTCGATGTGCAACCAGATCGCGGTCCGCCTCCACATCCGCCCGCTCGGCGACGAGATGTACCTGCACCGGCTCGCCCACCCGATCACCGCCGAGGCGGGCGGCGCGGCGGCGCTCAGCGGCGCGATGGTGATGCCGCTGGAGGGCGAGGGCGGGATGTTCAGCGGCGCCACCCTGCGCGCCCACATGCGCGACCCCGAGGACCGGCACGAGCCGCGCTCGCGCCTGGTCACGGTCGAGCAGACGACCAACCTCGGCGGCGGCCGGGTCTGGCCGCTGGCGAAGATCGGGGAGGTGCTCGACGTGGCCGGCGAGTTCGGCCTGCGCACCCACCTCGACGGCGCCCGCCTGCTGAACGCCGTGGTCGCCTCCGGGGTCAGCGCGGCGGACTACGCGAAGGGCTTCGAAACCGCCTGGATCGACTTCTCCAAGGGCCTCGGCGCGCCGGTCGGCGCCTGTCTCGCCGGCCCCGACGAGCTGATCAAGGAAGCCTGGCGCTACAAGCAGATGCTCGGCGGCTCGATGCGCCAGGCGGGGATCGTCGCCGCCGGCGCCCGCTACGGCCTCCAGCACAACGTCGAGCGCCTCGCCGAGGACCACGCCAACGCCAAGTTCCTCGCCGAGGGCCTGGCCGAGATCGAGGGCGTGGAGATCGACCCCTCCACGGTCGAAACGAACATCGTCATCTTCGACGTCCGCGACGCCGCCGCCCTGCACGACACGCTGAAGGCGGCCGGGGTCGAAACCAGCCTGCTCGAAGGCCGCGTCCGCATGGTCACCCACCTCGACGTCGACCGCGCCGGCATCGAGACCGCCCTCAGCGCGGTCAGCGACGCACTTTCGTAACGGGGTCCCTGTCCTTTGTCGCCCACAGGGCGACAAAGGACAGAAGCCCTAGGAGCTCAGGTGAAGAGGCCGGAGCCGACCCAGTCGCCGGGGCCGGCGGCGGCGCGGGGCGCGAAGAAGTAACCGCCCCCGACCGGGGTTATGTAGTCGGCCATTTCCTCTTCCTCGAGCCGCTTCTGGACGGTCTCGAACTGGCGGGCGATGTCCTGGTTGTAGGCGACGAAGAGCATGCCCTGATCGAGGTTCCCGGCTTCGTCGAGGCCGCGGTCGTAGTTGTAGGGGCGGCGCAGGATCCGCTGGTTATCGGTCGCCGGCGTGCGCGGGTTGGCGAGTCGGATGTGGGCGCTCAGGGGGATCCGCTTCCCCTTCGGGTCGAGGTCGTAGCGGGGACTTTCGAACTCGTCGGTGCCGCCGAGCGGGGCGCCGGTGACGCGGTCGCGGCCGACCATGTTGGTCTGCTCGAACATCCCGACCCGGTCCCAGAACTCGACCTGCATGCGGATCGTGCGAACCACCTGGTAGGTGCCGCCCGCGGTCCAGCGAGGCTCGCCGGCGCTCGGCTTCACCCAGACCAGCTGGTCCATCAGCTTCGCGTCGGTCGGGTCCGGGTTGGCGGTGCCGTCGCGGAAGCCGAAGAGGTTCCGCGTGCTGCTGTGCGGCGTCGGCCCGCGTTTGGCGCTCTGGAAGCCGTCGACCCGCCAGCGCGGCGTCAGCACTCCCGCCGTCGTCCGCAGCAGCTCCCGCGTCGTGTGGACGACCGTGTCCCGGTGGTCGGCGCAGATCGAGAGCATCACGTCGCCGTGGCAGCGGTCCGGTTCGAGCCCGTCCTTGGCGAAGGCGGGCATCGCGGTCAGCCCGGTCGGCCGGGACGCCGCGAGGCCGTAACGGCGGTCGAACAGGGTGGAGCCGAAGGCGATCGTCACGGTCAGCCCGTCGGGCGCGTTGTAGCTGCCGAGCAGCCCGCTGTCGGGCGGCGGATCGTCGATCTCGATCGCGGCGACGCTGCCGCCCTGGGTCAGTCCCGCGGCGCGGTAGGAGAGTTCCTTCAGCCCTTCGATCAGTTCGCCCTGGGTCGGGACGATCGCGTCGAGGGCGAGGAAGGTGGCGTTGGCCTGGCGCGGGGTCAGGATCCCGCCCTGGTGGTAGCCCTCGAAGGCGCTGCGGGCGGCGAGTTCATCGGCGAGGGAGCGTTCCGCCGCCTGCGCCGAGGTGGGCGCCGTGCCCGGCGACCCGGACGCGACCTCGGCCCCGACGCCGAGGCCGATCGCGCCCGCGCCCAGCACCGCGGCGGAGCGGCCGAGGAACTGCCGGCGATCGATCGGCTTCATCCCTTGCCTCCGATGCTCGGCGGCGCTTCGTAGGTTTCGGTCTCCAGCGTGCTCGGCACCATCTCGAGGGCGGAGAGGGCGCCGGCCACGTAGCCGTTGAGGCGCTCGTGTTCCCGCTCGCCCATCTGGACGAGGCTTGGGTAGCGGCCGTCTCGACGCATTCCGGCGAAGAGCTCGTGCAGCCGGACCAGCCAGTTTTCGACTTCGCCCTCGGTGTTCTCGCGCCCGGAGAGCAGCGGTTTCAGCGTCTGGAACACCTCTTCGACCGAGGCCAGCGCCGCCGCGGTGCCGAGCACGCCCTGATGGCTCCAGGGGACGTCGGCCCCGCTCATCAGGTCCCGCTGGGCGTCCTCGATGATCTCGTGGCCGCGGGTCGCGTAGTCGAGGGCGTCGATCTCCACCCCGGGGACCGCTGCCCGCAGCCGGGTCAGGTCGGCGACGAGGCGGTGGTCGTAGCGGGAGAGCGAGCGCAGCGGGCGGCCGGTCCAGAGCCCCCATTCGAGCCGCCGGAAGCCGACGAAGCCCGGATCGGAGGGCGACGTCTCGGGGCCGCCGGCGGTGCCGTCGAGTTCCTCTTCGAGCGCGCCGAAGAGCCCGTAGTCGGCGCCGAGGTGCATGTAGTCGCCCCAGGCCGTCTCCCAGGCGCGCTCGGCCGCGGCCCGCGAGCCGCCGGCGGCCAGCGTGGAGCCCAGCGCCTTTGCGTCCTTGATCGTGCGTTCGATCCAGCCGTGGGCGTAGGCCTTGTACTCCCGCACCGGCTGCTCGAAGCGGCGGGCCGGGATCGGGTCGAGGTCGGAGATCTGTTCGCCGGCGAGGTTCTGGCCGAAGTCCTCGCGCGCCGCGACTTCTTCGCCGTAACGGGCGGCGGAGACATCGGTGCCGACGACCTTCGAGAGGCGTCCGGCCAGGGGATTGGCGACGTGCGCGGCGCCCTCCGCGGCGACACCGCCGCCGTGCCTGTCCGAGTGGGAGGGGGCCAGGGCGGAGCCGATGAAGACGCCGAGCACGACGATGGCGAGCAGGCCGAGCAGGATGGCGCCCCTGCCGAAGCGTCCGGGGCGGCGGAAGTGCCGTCGAGATGACATCGGCGCAATCGTGATCGGCCGCCGCGCGGAGCTTGTTGAAGAAATGTAACCGTGAGGAAAGGGCGGTCCCAAATTGTGACCATCAGGTGTTTTCACACAATGGTCACAGGCTGGTAACTACGCCGTGACCTTCGTCGATGGGCGCCGGACCGAATATCCCACCCGTTCGTGTCTGGGGAGACACGTCTCATCGTCTCAAGCAAATTGAATACCTAAGGAGCCTGGATTGCGTATGCGCAAGAAGTTGTTGGCACTGGGTGCCACGGCGGTGCTGGTGGGGGCAGCCGTCATCGGCATCACGATGTCCGGGGCGGCCCCGTCAACGACCGCCGCCCTGCCGAACCCGACGACGCCGATCGAACACGTTGTGGTCCTCTTCCCCGAGAACGAGTCGTTCGACCACTACTTCGGGACCTATCCCATCGCCGCGAACGCCGCCGGGGAACCGGCCTTCACGGCGGCGCCCGGGACGCCGGCGGTCAACGGCCTGAGCCATGCTCTGCTGACCGAAAATCCCAACGAAACCGACCCCCAGCGCCTCAGCCGCGCCGAAGCCCTCACCTGCAGCCAGAACCACAGCTACACGCCTGAGCAGGAAGCCGAGGACAACGGCAAAATGGACATGTTCGTCCAGAAAACGACCGGCGGTAGCTGCACCCAGTCGACCGAAAAAAACAAAAGCTCCTACGGCCCGCACGGGATCGTCATGGACTACTACGACGGCAATACGGTCACCGGGCTGTGGAACTACGCGCAGCACTACGCACTGAACGACAACTCCTACGACAACCAGTTCGGCCCGTCGACTCCCGGCGCGATCAACCTGATCAGCGGCGACACCGAAAACACGGTGGCCGTCGGTGGCGCGAACAGCAACGTCAACGGCGGCGTGCTCCAAGGTGACGCCGAACCGCGCTTCGACCAGTGCAGCAACACCGCTTCCGCGCTCGAAAGCGTGGAAGTGAAATCGGGCGCTCAGCAGGAATCACTGATGCTGCCGGCCGGCACGACCGCCGAACTGACCGGTAAGAACGTCGGCGACCTGCTGAACGAACGCGACGTCACCTGGGGTTGGTTCCAGGGCGGTTTCACCCCGACCGAACATCAGGCCGGGACGAACCGCGCGGTCTGCGGTCAGACGATGAAAAACATCGGCAACGCGACCGTGACCAGCTACGTCCAGCACCACGAGCCGTTCCAGTACTACGCCAGCACCGCCAACCCGTACCACGTCTCGCCGAGCTCGGTGAGCGAAGTCGGTAAGAGCGATCCGGCGGGCACCCCGCTGGCCCAGAAGGTCAACCACCAGTACGACATCAGCTGGTTCAAATCAGCCCTCGAAGCGGGCGACATGCCGCAGGTCTCGTTCCTGAAGGCCCCGGCGGCCGAGAACGGGCACCCGGGTAACTCCGATCCGCTCGACGAACAGAAATTCCTCGTCGAAGAGATCAACATGATCCAGAGCTCGCAGTACTGGAAGAACACGGCGATCTTCATCGCCTATGACGATTCCGACGGTTGGTACGACCACCAGGTCGGCCCGACGGTGTTCCCGTCGCACGTGGCGCAGGACAAACTGACCGGCGCCAGCGCCTGCCAGTTCACCAACGAAAGCTCGAAGGTGGAACATTCCGGGCGTTGTGGGCTCGGCCCGCGTCTGCCGATGTTGCTGATCTCGCCGTTCGCGAAATCCAACTACGTCGACAACACGCTCACCGAGCAGTCGTCGATCCTGCAGTTCATCGAGCAGAACTGGAGCCTCGGTCGGATCGGTGCCGGCTCCGAGGACGTCGACTCGGGCAGCGTCGACAACATGTTCGAATTCGGCAACGCGCAGCGTGCGCCGAAGGTCACCCTGGACGCCGAAACCGGTCAGGTCGTCAGCGAAACGGCCGGCGAAAATCCGGCGGTCGGCCCGGAAGGCAAACAGGGCAAAGAAGGGCCCGCCGGCAAAGAAGGCCCGGCCGGCAAACCCGGCAAAGATGGGGCGACCGGCCCCGTCGGCCTACGCGGGCCCCGCGGGCCGAAGGGCGAAACGCCCGAGGTGAAGTGCAAGGTGGTCACCAGCGGCAAGAAGCAGCAGGTGAAGTGCACCACCACCGGCTCGAGCGCTCACTCTCGGGCCCTGGTCAGCGTCGTGCGTGACCACAAGGTCGTCGCCCACGCGGCCGGCCACCTGGGGAGCAACCTCGCGCTCCGGCACGCCCGGCCGTTGCACGGCAGGTACACCCTGTTCGTCGAGATCCCCGGGGTCACGACGAGCAGCCAGAAGATCCGCATCTCCTAGCGGGAGCGGACCGAGGTGAGAGGGGCGGCGGCCATCGGGTCGCCGCCCCTTTTCGTCCAGCGGTCACCGAATGTTCGCGAGTCGCGGGCCGGGATCGTTAGGGTCCAGGTGTGGCCGACGGCGCTCCCAAGCTCGATCTGCCGGAGGCGATCACGGCGCTCCTCTTCGACCTCGACGGGGTGCTGACGAAGACCGCCGTCGTCCACGACAAGGCGTGGAAGCAGACCTTCGACGCCTTCCTGAAGCAGCGGGCCGAGCGCGAGGGCGAAGAGTTCAAGCCCTTCGACTCGAACTCCGACTACAACGAATACGTCGACGGCAAGCCGCGCTACGACGGCGTCCGCTCGTTCCTCGAATCGCGCGGGATCAAGCTCCCTGAGGGCGACCACGACGACCCGCCGGACGCGGAAACGGTCTGCGGGCTCGGCAACCGCAAGAACCAGCTGGTCCTCGAGCTGATCGACAAGGACGGGGTGGAGGCCTACGAGGGCTCGGTCGCCTTCGTCAAGGCGGCGCGCGCGGCCGGCCTGCGGCGCGCCGTCGTCTCCGCCAGCGCCAACTGCAAGGACGTGCTCGAGGCGGCCGGGATCGCCGACCTCTTCGAGGAGCGGATCGACGGCATCGTCACCGACGAACGGCACCTGAAGGGCAAGCCCGCGCCGGACACCTACCTGGCCGGGGCGGAAGCGCTCGGGGTCGAGCCCGCCGCCGCCTGCGTCTTCGAGGACGCCGTCTCCGGGGTCGAGGCCGGGCACGCCGGCAAGTTCGGCCACGTGGTCGGGGTCGACCGGGTGAACCACGCCGACGCCCTGCGCGAGCACGGCGCCGACGTCGTCGTCGACGACCTCGGTGAACTGATCCTCGACGACGGCGGGGCGGGCGCCGACCCGGGCACCGAGAGCGCCCCGTGATCGAAGACCCCGCCTACACGGTCGAACCCTGGGGGATCCGCGAAACCCACCTCGAGCTCGAGAACCTCGCCCAGTCGGAGTCCGTCTTCGCCCAGTCCAACGGGCACATCGGGGTGCGCGCGACGCTCGACGAGGGCGAGCCCTACGCGCTCCCCGGCACCTACCTGAACGCCCTCTGGGAGGCGCGCCCGCTGCCCTACGCCGAGGCCGGCTACGGCTACCCGGAGGCGGGGGAGACCGTCGTCAACATGACCAACGGCAAGGTGATCCGCCTGCTGGTCGACGACTCGCCCTTCGACATCCGCTACGGCGAGCTGCTCGAGCACGAACGCCGGCTCGACTTCCGCACCGGCATCCTCCACCGCACCGCCCTCTGGCGCTCTCCCACCGGGAAGACCGTGCGGGTCGGCTCCGAACGGCTGGTGTCCTTCGCCCAGCGGGCGGTGCTGGCGATCCGCTACACGGTCGAGCCGACCGCGGGGCCGACGCGCGTCGTCGTCCAGTCGGAGCTGGTCACCAACGAGCCGCGCCCGGCGATGTCGAAGGACCCGCGCGCCGCCGCCGCCCTGGAAGCGCCGCTCGAATCGGAGCTCTTCATGGGCGACAACACCCGCGGCGTCCTCGTCCACATCACCAAGGAGTCGCAGCTGCGGGCGGCGGCGGCGATGGGCCACGAGATCGAGGGGCCCGAGGACTGCGCGTACGGCTCGGCCTCGGCCTGGGAGGACCTCGCCCGGCTCACCGTCAACGCCACGCCGGCGCCCGGCGAACCGCTGACGATCACCAAGTTCGTCACCTACGGCTGGTCGGCGCGGCGCTCGGTGCCGGCGATGCGCGACCAGGTGAGCGCGGCGCTCTCGCAGGCCCGCCACACCGGCTGGGACGCGCTGGTCGCGGCGCAGAAGGAGTACCTCGACGACTTCTGGGAGCGCGCCGACGTCGAGCTCGACGGCGACGCCGAGCTGCAGCAGGCGATCCGCTTCGGCCTCTTCCACGCGCTGCAGGCGAGTGCCCGCGGCGAGGGCCGGGCGATCCCGGCGAAGGGGCTGACCGGCCCCGGCTACGACGGCCACACCTTCTGGGACACCGAGGCCTACGTGCT
Organism: uncultured Solirubrobacterales bacterium; assembly: GCA_963791095.1. Lineage (GTDB taxonomy): Bacteria > Actinomycetota > Thermoleophilia > Solirubrobacterales > 70-9 > VAYN01. Next base: position 149,217 of record CAWBRE010000012.1, on the reverse strand, counting down.
GCCGGTGCTCTGTTACGCGGTGCCGGAGGCGGCGGCGGAGGCGCTCAAATGGCGGCTCGACACGATCGAGGAGGCGCGCGAGCGGGCGAAGGTGCTCGGCCTGGCGGGCGCCGCCTTCCCCTGGCGGACGATCAGCGGCGCCGAGACCGGTGCCTACTGGCCCGCCGGCACCGCCGCCTTCCACATCAACGCCGACATCGCCCAGGCCGTCTGCCGCTACTGCGACGTCAACGTCGACCGGGACTTCGAGCGCAACGTCGGCCTGCCGCTGCTGGTCGAAACGGCGCGGCTCTGGCGCAGCCTCGGCCACCACGACGCCCACGGCGCGTTCCGCATCGACGGGGTGACCGGGCCGGACGAGTACTCGGCGATCGCCGACAACAACGTCTACACCAACCTGATGGCGCAGAAGAACCTCGACGCCGCCGCCTCCTTCGCCGAGCGCTACGGCGACGCGGCCGATGCGCTCGCGGTCGACCACGAGGAGATCGCCTCCTGGCGCGACGCGGCGAAGGCGATGACGATCCCCTACGACGAGGAGCTCGAAGTCCACCCGCAGGCGGACAACTTCACCAAGCACGCCCGCTGGGACTTCGCCGACACGCCCGAGGACAAGTACCCGCTGCTGCTCAACTACCCCTACTTCGACCTCTACCGCAAGCAGGTGGTGAAGCAGGCCGACCTGGTGATGGCGATGCTGGTCCGCGGCGAGGCCTTCACCATCGAGGAGAAGGCGCGCAACTTCGCCTACTACGAGCCGCTGACCGTGCGCGACTCCTCGCTCTCGGCCTGCGTGCAGGCGGTGCTGGCGGCGGAGACCGGGCACCTCGAGCTCGCCTACGACTACCTCGGCGAGGCGGCGCTGATGGACCTCGACGACCTTGAGCACAACAGCCGCGACGGCCTCCACATCGCCTCGCTGGCGGGGACCTGGATCGCCGCCGTCTGCGGCTTCGGCGGCCTGCGGGACATGGACGGGATGCTCCGCTTCGCCCCGCGCCTGCCGGAACGCATCGACCGGATCTGCTTCCGCCTCGGCTTCCGCGGCAGCCGGATCATGGTCGAGGTGACCGGCACCGGGACCAACTACACGCTCCACTCCGGCGACCCGGTCCGCTTCCACCACTTCGACCAGGAGGTCGAGCTCGGCGACGACGGCCTCAGCTTCGACCCGCCGCCGCCGGTAGAGCCGCCCGCCGAACCGGTCTCCCAGCCCCCCGGCCGAGCCCCCGAGAAACGCCGCCCCTCCCGCTGACGCAAGATACCCGGGCCTCTCGCGGCCGACCCGGACAGGCCAATTCTCTGCGCCTGCCGGTGATCGGGATCGAGATGTCGGCGCCAAGAAACTCCACTTCGGCGCGCCTTTACCCGCCACTAGCCGGGTCAATCGCGCCGGCGTGCGGGTCAGGGACGGAAAAGGTCGACGGCCATCTCGGAGGCGGCCCGGGCAGGCCGAGGCCGCCTCCGAGACGCCCGGTTCACCGATCAGATTCACCCGCGCAAGATTGACCACACCATGGTGTGGTCAAAGTGCCGTCACGTGTTTGTGCCGGTGACGATCCGGGCGTCTTCGTGACCGATCCTGCGCACTCCCTGACGCCCGCGTCCCGGATCCCGGCCCGCAACCCTCACCACTCTTCCGTAACCCGGCCCTCTCGGCGGCGGCCTCAGCCCGCCCGGGTCGCCGCCGAGAGGGCCGCGTCCCTTTCCCGTCCCTCACCATCCCTTCGCTGGCCCCAGAAGTAAGTTGACATGTGACCATTTGGTCACCTATCCTCAGGCCATGATCGACGACGTGTTCAAGGCCTTGGCGGATCCGACTCGCCGCCGCCTCCTCGACGAGCTGTTCGCCGAGGACGGGCAGACCTTGAGCGCGCTCGAGCAGCGGTTGCCGATGACCCGCTTCGGCGTCGCCAAGCACCTCAAGGTGCTGGAGGAGGCGGGCCTGGTGACGACGCGGCGGCGCGGGCGGGAGAAGCTCCACTTCCTCAACCCCGTGCCGATCCGCGAAGTCCACGACCGCTGGGTGAGCAAGTACGCGGAGCCCTGGGCCTCGGCCCTGACCGGGCTCAAACGAGACCTCGAGAGGGAGGACCCCAAATGAACGACGAGCAGCTCTACGCCGTGGTCGGCGACCGCGGCACCTTGACCGTGTTCGAGATCTACATCAAGACCAGCCCGGAGCGCCTCTGGGAGGCGATCACCGACGGCGAGATGCGCAAGCGCTACAGCTTCGGCGTCGGCACCGAGTCGGCCTGGACCGAGGGCTCGGAGTACCGCTCCGCCGTCCCCGGAGTGGTCGACATCGCCAGCGGCGAGAACGTCGAGGTCGACCCGCCGAAGCGCCTCGTGCAGACCTTCACCGCGCTCTGGAGCGAGGACGTGAAAGCCGAAGGGACGTCGCAGGTGACCTGGGAGATCGACCCGGTCGGCGAGGACTCCTGTCGCCTGCGCGTCACCCACGACCACCTCGGCGCCGAGGCGAACAACGAACTCTGGGGCGGCTGGCCGATGATCCTCTCCGGCCTGAAGACCCTGCTGGAGACCGGCGAGGACCTGACCACCCCGGGCTCGCTGATGTACGCGCAGCAGGAGGCGGGCTGAACCGGCGCTCAGCGGGCCGGCGGCGGCGTCGCCTCGGCGGGCGAGATCCCGAAGCGCTCCTGATACTCCGTGTTCAGCGACGTCCACGGGCCGGGGGCGTCGGGATCGCTGCCGGGCGGGTCGGGTTCGCCGTCGAGCTCGCTCGCCAGGGCGTCGAGGCAGACGTGCCAGCCGGCCCCGTCGCGGGCGGCCTTGAGCCGATCGTCGAAGGTATGGACGAGGATCAGGAGGCAGCCGTCGTCGTGGGGGCGCAGCTCCCAGAGGAGGTGGTCGGGGCGCTCGCCCTCCTTCGCCCAGGTGTAGCCGAGCAGGCGCGGCGGGTCCCAGTCGGTGACTTCGTTCTCCGGCATGTCGGCGACGTGGCCGTCCGGATGCCAGGCGACGCGGCCGCCGACCCGCGGCTCGAACTCGGCCGGCGTCGGGTGCCAGGCGAACATCTCCTGGGTGTCGGTCAGCGCCCGCCAGACCCGCTCCGGCGGCTGGGGGAGGGTGCGTTCGAAGCGCAGGGTCGGCCTGCCGTCGACTTCCTCAAGGATGGCGGGCTTATCGGGCATGGTCAGTCCTCCGTCTTCGGGTCGGTCTTGGCGTCGGCGCGTCGAGGTGGCGTTCGAGCGCGTCGAGGCTGCCCTGCCAGAGCCGCTGGTAGGGGGCGACCCAGCCGATCAGCTCGGCGAGGCCCGCCGGGCGCAGCTCGTAGATCCGCCGCTGCCCTTCCGCCTGCGGCTCGACCAGTCCCGCCTCGCGCAGGATCCGCAGGTGGCGGGAGGCGTTCGGCTGGCTGAGGCCGGTCCGCGCGACGATCTCACCGACCGGCCGCGGCCCCGCCGCGAGCAGATCGAGGATCTCCCGCCGCGAACCGTCGCCGACCGCGTCGAACACCCGGTCCTTCGTTGCCCGCTTCTCGATCGTGCTCATCCCTCTACATAATCATATGCTTATATAAGGGTCAAATTATCGAACAGGAGGAGGGGACGATGGGCGGCGAGACGATGACGGGGGAGAGGATCGAGATCGAGCTTGGCGGCGCCACCGCGCCAGGTCTACGCGGCGATCGCCACCGCCGCGGGCGTCACGTCCTGGTGGACCGACGGAAGCTTCGCCGAGGAGGTCGGCGGCGTCGGCCGCCTCACCTTCGGCAGCGGCTGGACCGAGATGCGGGTCGAGAAGCTGGTTCCCGAGCGCGAGGTCGAATGGGTCTGCGTCGGGCAGGACATCGGCGGCTTCGATCCGACCGACGAGTGGGTCGGCACCCGGATCACCTTCCGGCTCGAGCCGCTCGACGGCGGCGCGCGCACCCGCCTCCTGTTCACCCACCACGGCCTCGCCGGGCTCGGCTGCGAAGAGCTCTGCAACCGCGGCTGGGACCACTACATCCGCGTCAGCCTGCGCGGCCTGGTCGAGACCGGCCAGGGCGCCGCGGGCGCCGGCGCCGGGTCGCGCTCCTCCTAACCGCCGCCGGCGCCGGCGCGTGGCGGTACGGTGGCGGGCATGGCGGGGAGCGGGAGCCTGGACCAAGGCGCGATCACGGCGCAGTACGACCGCGTCGCGCCCTTCTACCGGGCGCTCTCGCCGCTGTTCCTGATCAACCCGCGGCTACGGCGCAAGGCGGTACGGGCGATGGCGCTGCGTCCCGGGAACGACGTGCTCGAGATCGGCGTCGGCAGCGGCCGCAACCTTCCCTACCTCCTCGACGCGGTGGGGCCGCGGGGCTCGGTGACCGGAGTCGACCTCTCCGCCGGGATGCTGGCCGAGGCGCGCAAACTCGTCGCCCGGCGGGGTGCCGCCAACGTCACCCTGATCGAGTCCGACGCGTCGACGGTCGTCCTCGACCGCGACTTCGACGCCGTCCTCTTCAGCCTCAGCTACTCGGTGATCCCGGCCGAGGTCCGCCCGGTGGCGCTCGCCCGCGCCTGGGAGCGACTCCGGCCCGGCGGGCGGCTGGTGGTCTTCGACGGCGGCCTCGCCCGCACTCGCCTGCGCCCGCTCCTCGCCCCGATCGTCCGGCAGCTGACGAGGCTCGGCCCCGGCCATCCCGACACCAACCCGGTGGACGACCTCGCCCGGCTGGGCGAGGTCGTGTGCGAACCGGCGCTGCTCGACATCTACTTCGTCTACACGGTCACCAGCCGCCGGGTAACATAGCTTCCTGGGGTGTAGTAAGTACCTACCGACAGTCGGGAAAAGCGGGGCGGGGTCCGCGATCATGAGCGACAAATCAGGGAAATCGTTCGAGGAACGCGTTGCGGACGTCTATCGAGCGCTCGAGTATACGGTTACTTTGAATGTCGACCTGGCTGGCAATCAGACGGATTTGGTGGCCGAAAAAGAGATCGCCGGGTCCTCCAAGGTGGTGCTGGCAGTCGAGTGTAAAGACCACAGTCGAGCGATCAGCAACGAAACGGTAAACGCCTTTGTGAATCGGGTCGGTGCTCAGACTCGAGCCAGGGTTGTCACTGGCGGAGTGATGGTCAGCAGTAAAGGGTTTACCGCTAAGTCGCAAGCAATCGCCGCTACCCAGCAGGACATCACCCTCCTCTCGATAAGCGAACTCACTGGGCAAATCTTCAACATCGGGCTGCCCTTGCGGGAGTTGGTGACCCATTACGAAGAGCAGGAGATTTTTCAGCATTACCTGCCCCTCAAAGTCGAAGCACAAAGTTGGTCGGCGGGGACGAAATCCTCTAAGCCTCTTCCGTTCGATGACCTAATGGATGAGGTTATTGCTTTCGACGGTCGGCGTGGGATCGGCGTCATCCTCATTCTGGCTGACTTCGGCGCTGGCAAGACGACGCTTCTTCGAAATGTTGAGTACAACCGTGCTAGGGCACACCTCGGCGGTTCCGAGCGCCGGGTTCCACTCTTCGTACCGCTGCGGGACTTCCGCGAAACCCAAGACATCGGTGTCCTCCTACAGACGAGTTTCCGCAACTCCTTTTATCGAGATCTTCCGCTTGGTGTCCTTTGGCAAAGGATTGAGAGCGGAAGCTTTTATCTGTTGCTCGACGGGTTCGACGAGATGGTCGACCGCAGCGACTCCGCGAGACGTCTGGAACTGTTCCAAGCGCTGGTCCCATTGCTCCGTTCGCGCTCGCCGGTGTTGCTTACCTCGCGTCCGAGCTATCTGGTCGAACGAGGTGAGTTGCAGAGCCTGCTCGAGGCGCTGCGCGACGAAGTCGACTCGAAGCAGACCCCAATCCGCGGTGGTCCGCACGAGAAAGTTGTGGCGGAACATCTTCGCCGCAAGCTTTTTGTGCGAATGCAAGACGAAGGCAGCCGCCACGGCGACGAGTTGATGCTTAACCCCGACCTAGTCCGCGTGCTGCGGCTGACCTCACTGGACTGGAAGCAAGTCGAAGAGTTCGTGGGCCGTCATGAGGCAGATCTTGCCTCAGTGGGCGCATCTGTCACGGACCTCATAGCATTTATCGAGCGCACCTACGACCTCACCGACCTCGCAACGCGGCCGATGCTGCTGCGCATGATCATTAATACGGTTGAGCTTGAGGCAATTGACCTAGGCGATACCGTGTCGCAATTTGGCGCCTCAGGATTGTATGAGCTGTACACCCACGAGAAGCTTGATTTTGACATCAGCAAGATCCGCGGGACCCACACCGGCTTAGAGGTCGACACTCGTCGTCGCCTCGCCGAATCTTTGGCGCTCGAGATGTATCGGGACAAGACCCTTGAAACCGACTTTAATCAGCATCTGCACCAGTTAGCCACTAGTGATGAGCCACTAAGTTCGGCTTTGAACCGCAGCGGTCTCTCCGACGACGAGATTGCGACTGACCTCGCTGCCCGCTCGTTCGTTACCGTCGAAGACGGGATCTGCCGCTTCATCCATAAGTCGTTTCGTGGGTTTTTTGTTGCCCGGGTTCTCAAAGGTGAAGTGACCAATCTGAGCCCGATGTTCGATGAGCGCCTCGAGAACGAGGTGCTGTATTTCCTCGGCGGATTCGCCCCAACCGAAAATAGTGTCGGCCAGTCACTTTGGCTTGCGTACCGAAAAACCGATCGAGCGGCAGTGACCCGTCGGCGCAACCTTCTCGTTGCGTTCCTTCACACGAAGCCGAATCACAGCGACAAACCGATTGAGGGGACGGAGATCGCCGAAGCCGAATTCGGTCGGCTTCAATTCGTCGGCGGGCACTTCACCGATGTGGAATGGCGCGATGTGACGGTGGTCCGGATGGATCTGGCTAAGGCGGAGTGGAGGAATGTCGACCTCGACGAAACCCGGTTCGGAGAGATCTTGGCTGAGAATTGCGAACTAGACCTAAGACTCGATGGGTCCGGGATCGAATCATGGGTTTGCGTTGAGACCAGAGGGATGGTTGACGGCGTACGTTCCACGATCGACCGTTGGGAGCTAGAGCGCTCATCAATCATCTTCAGGGCGCGGAACGAGGTCGAGGTCAAGGAGCTAGTTCTCGACCGAAGTAGCCTTACGTTGCCGAAACCGAGAACCAACTCCGTTGCGATGGTCCCCGCCCGGATCGGTAGCGCAACTCTGGCCCTGAGCGGGCTGAAGATCCCAGGGGAAACCTCGCCAGAGGCCTTGGAGGCCCACGATTCGGTGCTTGTCTGCGCATCGTCGACGGCGATAACGGGCAATTGGAAGGTTCTGAACTCGGTCCTGCTCGTGAGACGGGGTCCGATCAGGCGGAAGAATCGCCCCATTGAGGATGGCGCACGGCCGTCAATCGACCAGGGTTCGGTGATCTTGGTGCCAGACGGCGTCAGCCCGTCGTTACTGATGACCAGAGCCGGGATATTTGGCGCGTTCTCGCCATCCGAGCAGGAGATTCTCCGCCTACGGAGAGCCTCGGCCTGGGGTGTCTTGCAGGCCGAGGATTTACTCGATGAGATCGGGCTGTCGCGCAGAGACTCCGGCTGCAGAGTTGGCAGCCTGCTGTTTGTCCGGCGAAAGCCCTACCGCGAACTCACGGCGAACGAACTCTCCGCCCCACGCGCCCTAAGGGATCTGGTGAGCGATAGGGACTTCGACCCGACCGACCCACAGTCGCTTGAGCGCGCTCACTTGTTGCGCCGCAGCGCCCGGATTCAATACGAGGCGCTAGCGTCGGTCAATTGGCCCGCCTTCTTCGACGTGGCGGGCGTTTAGGGGACAGTCGGGATCAAAGAAAATAATCGCCGGTTCACCGATGGCCGCGACCGCGGTCGTCCTCTCCCTCGATGCATTTGAGAGGACGACAGCGATCTCTGGCCCCGGACGGCTAGCTTGTCTCGGGGCAGACCGTTCTGTCGCGCTGCATGCCGACCGCCTCAGCGCTGCTGCAGCGGCTCGCCGTAGACGATCAGGCCGTGCAGGACGATCAGGCAGAGGGCGAAGATGCCCAGCGACCAGAAGGGGTAGCTGCCGCCGACCGAGAGCAGCGACTCGATCGCCCCGATCGTGGCGCCGATGATGCCGATCGTGCGGCCGTAGATGCCGCCGCTGAACAGCGAGTAGCCACCGGTCAGCTGGACCAGCCCGACGATCAGCGTCACCCAGCCCCAGAAGCCGAGGCCGAAGACGACGTAGGCGGTCTGGTGGTTGAAGAAGTCGGCGTTGCTGATCGCGGCGATGCCGTAGATCACGTTGAGCACTCCGGCGATGAGCAACAGGATCGCGGCGAACATCGCGCGCGCTTCGCCTCTCACTTCCACGTCAATCTCCTTTGTCTGCGGGTCCGGGGACTGCGGAAACGGCTTGACCATCCCATTTCGGGCGGCGGCAAACCGGGCGGCCCGGTCGTTTCGGCAGACTTCTAGCGAGATGGATGGACACACCGGTCACGATCCGGATAACCACGACCGCGCCTGCTGCGCCCCCGGCCGCCCGCCGGGCGGGGAGGAGGGCGCCGCCACGGCCGCCGGCGAAGAGCGCCAGGCCGCACCCGCCGCCGAGGCCGCCGCGCCGTTCGCCGCCGCCGATGCCACCTCGACCGCCGGCATGGTCCGCCTCGGCGGCAGCTTCCTGATGGGGACCGAGGACCCCGACGGCTTCCCCCAGGACCGCGAGGGCCCGATCCGCGAGGTCGACCTGCCGCCGTTCTGGATCGACAAGCTGGCCGTCACCAACGCCCGTTGGGCCGAGTTCGTCGACGCCACCGGCCACCGCACCGAGGCCGAGGGGGCGGGCTGGACCTTCGTCTTCGCCGGGCTCCTCCCGGACGACTTCGAACCGACCCGGGGGATCGCCAACGCGCCCTGGTGGCGGCAGGTCTTCGGCGGCGACTGGCGCCATCCCGAGGGCCCGCACTCAGACCTCGACGGCCGCCTCGACCACCCCGTCGTCCACGTCTCCTGGAACGATGCGAAAGCCTTCTGCGCCTGGGCCGGCGGCCGCCTCCCGCACGAGGCCGAGTGGGAGATGGCGGCCCGCGGCGGCCTCGAGCAGAAGCGCTTCCCCTGGGGCGACGAGCTGGAACCGGGAGGCGCCCACGCGATGAACGTCTGGCAGGGCACCTTCCCCAACCACAACAGCGGCGACGACGGCTGGCTCGGCACCTGCCCGGTCGACGAGTACGAGCCCAACGGCCACGGCCTGCAGAACACCTCGGGCAACGTCTGGGAATGGTGCGCCGACCGCTTCGACCGCCAGACCCGGACGATCCGCGGCGGCTCCTACCTCTGCCACGCCTCCTACTGCAACCGCTACCGGGTGGCGGCGCGCAGCTTCAACACGCCGGACAGCTCGACCGGCAACATGGGCTTCCGGGTCGCCCGCGACGCCTAGCCTGCGCTGCGAGATATCCGTCCCATCGCCGGATAAGTCGCACCGCCGGTCCTCCGCCGCCCGATAGGTTGCCTCCATCGAGCCGGGGTAGACGACCCCGACCACGACCGACGAGGAGGAGCGCCGATGGCCCACCCGACCTTTGAGGACGCGCGTCGTCTCAGCGACTGGGAACCAGAGCTGGGAGTCGTCTCCGTCTATCTCGCCTTCGATCCCGCCGACCGCGGCGGCGCCTGGCGCACCGAGCTGCGCAACGGGCTCGACCAGCTGCTGGAGGCGGCCAAGGACGCCGACCACGAGCGCCGCGTCGCCCTGCGCGCGATCGCCAAAAAGATCACCGAGCGCTTCGAAGACGGCGACCACCGGCCGCCCCCGCGCGGCGCCGCCGGCTTCATCGAGGTGGCCGAGAAGAACGGCACCGAACACTGGTGGGGGACCGGCGCCGCGCCCCAGGCGAGCGCCTGCGTCGAGCTCGGCGAGCGCCCCTCGCTGGCGCCGCTGGTCGACCTCGCCTGCCGCGGCGAGCAGCGCGGGATCGCGATCGTCTCGCTCGAGCGGGTCCGCCTGCTGCTCTACGCCGAAGGCGAACTGAGCGAGATCGCCGACTGGGAACTGGAGATCCTCAGCCTCGACTGGCGTGAGCGCAAGGCGCAGAGCAGCGGCGGCGCGACCAGCGGCGTCGCCTCCTCGGGCAAGGACGAATACGGCGACCGGCTCGACCACAACCGCCACAAATTCCTCGGTGAGGCCGGGGCGCTGATCGGCCGCGAGCTGGAAGGGCGCGGCGTCGGCAGGGCGCTCGCCTTCGGCCCGACCGCCGACCTCGAGGCCTTCGAAGCGGGCGCCAAGGCGCCGAAGGTGAAGCTCTCGCGGGGGGGCGAGGCGGACCTGATCTCGACCCCGACCGGGCAGCTGCGGGAAACCGTCGCCGCGGCGGTGGAGAACGCCGACGCCGAGCGCGAGTCGCGCCTCGTCACCGATGCGATGGAAGAGGTGCGCGGCGGCAGCCGCGGTGCGAGTGGGCTGCAGGACGTCGGCGAGGCGGTGACCGAAGGTCGGGTCGAGCGGCTCGTCCTCGACGCCAAGCTGGGCGCCGAGGCCGAGTCGCTGGTCCGCGGCGCGCTCGCGGTCAGCGCCAAGATCACCGTCGTCCACGGGGCCGCGGCGGAAGCGCTGGCGCCGGCCGAAGGCGCCGCCGCGATCCTCCGCTACTGAGGGGGCGGCGTGCTCGGCGAGGAGCTGCGACCCGGCCTGCGGACCTGGACCGCCCACCACGAGGAGTGGGGCCAGGACGTCCGCGGCTTCGCGATCGTCACCGAGGAGCGCCTGATCCTCGTCGACCCGCTGCTGGTCGGCGACCAGTGGGAGGAGTTGGCGGCGCTGCGGGAGGGGCGGCAGCTCGACCTGCTGGCGACGCTCCACTTCCACGTGCGCTCCGGGGCGGAGGCGAAGGAGCGCCATCCCGACGCGACGCTCTGGGCCTTCGAGGGTGACCGCGAGAAGATCGCCGAACGCGCCCCGATCGACCGCACCTTCGCGATCGGCGAGGAGCTGCCCGGCGGCCTCGTCGCGATCGGCCCGCTGCCGCGCGAAGAGGTCGTCTTCTGGGACGCCGCGCGGGCGGCGCTCTTCGCCGGCGACGTGCTGCTCGGCGACGGCGCCGAGGGGGAGGGGCTGACCCTCTGCCCGGAGCCCTGGCTCGACGGCGCCAGCCTCGACACCCTGCGCGCGGGCCTCGCCCCGGTGCTCGACCTACCGGTCGAGCTCGTGCTCACCGCCCACGGCACGCCCGTTCTGAGCGGCGCTCGCGAAGCGCTGGCAGCGGCGCTCGCCTAGCGCGGCTCAGGAGGCGCGGAACGTCTGCACGTGCGAGGCGAGCGCCCCGTCGCGCAGCGCGTGGACCGCGAAGCCGGGCGGGTCGGGGCGCATCCCGATCGGCGCCGGGACGAAGGTCATCACCGACTGCAGGTAGGTGCTGGGGACCGAGAGGACGGCGCGCCCGGCCAGCTCGGCGGCGATCACCCGATGCACGTGGCCGGCGATCACCCGGGCCACCTGCGGGTGGCGCGCCAGCACCGTGGCCAGCTCCGCCCGCCACTCGGGCGCCAGGCCGATCTCGTCGAAGCTCGGCACCCCGGTGACCAGCGGCGGGTGATGCATCGCCAGCACGGTCGGCTTCTCGGGCTCCTCGCCGAGCGCCCGGTCGAGCCACTCGGTCCGCCCTTCGTCGAGCGCCCCGCCGTCGATGCCGGGCACGATCGAGTCGAGGCAGACCAGCCGCAGCGGCCCCAGGTCGACCGTGTAGGAGACGTGCTCGTCGCCCTCGCCGGGCAGCCCGAAGGCCTCCCGCAACGGCCCGCGCAGGTCGTGGTTGCCGGGGAGGACGTGGGGCGCGAGGTCGAGCGGCGCGACCAGCTCCCGCACCCGCGCGTACTCCTCCGCGGTGCCGTTCTGGGTCAGGTCGCCGGAGATCACCAGCGCGTCGGCCCGCTGGGGCAGGCCGAGGATCGCCTCGACCGCGCGCAATAGGCACTCGTCCGGTTCGACGCCCTTCCAGTCCGCACCCAGGTGGGTGTCGGAGATCTGCAGGAGGAGGAAGGGGTCGGCGCTCATCGGCTGATCGCAGCAAGCTTACGTGCGATCAGCCGTTCCTCCGCCTCGTCGTCGATCAGTTCGAGCGCTCGTTCGAAGGCGGCCCGCGCCTCCTCCTCGCGGCCGAGTCGGGCCAGCAACTCGCCGCGGGCCGAGTGCAGGTAGCGGTAGGAGTCGAGGCCTCGGGTCCGCTCGATCACCGCCAGCCCGGTCGCCGGCCCGTACGCCTCACCGATCGCCACCGCCCGGTTCAGCTCGACCACCGGCGAGTCGGTCAGCCGGGCCAGCTCGGCGTAGAGGGCTGCGATCTCCTCCCAGTCGCGCGGCTCGGAAGCGTGCAGCGACGCGATCGCCGCCTGGATCACGTAAGGCCCGCGGCCGCGCAGGGCGAGCGCCCGGTCGAGCTTCGCGCGGCCCGCGGCTACCGCGGCGGCGTCGTAGAGCTCGGAGTCCTGGTCGGCGAGCAGGACGATCTCCCCGTCGGCGGAGAAGCGCGCCGCCCGGCGCGCCTCCAGCAGCACCATCAGCGCCAAGAGGCCCTGCGCCTCGGGCTCGTCGGGCATCAGCTCGGCCAGGGCGCCGCCGAGCCGGATCGCCTCGCCCGCCAGCTCGCCGCGGCCGCCGTAGCCCTCGTTGAAGATCAGGTAGATCGTCGCCGTCACCGCCGCCAGGCGGTCGGGCAGCAGGTGGTCGGGAGGGACCCGGAAGGGGATGCCGGCGGCCTTGATCTTCGCCTTCGCCCGCACCAGGCGCTGGGCCATGGTCGGCTCGGCGACGAGGAAGGCGCGGGCGATCTCCCCGGTCTCGAGGCCGCCGAGGGTGCGCAGCGTCAGCGCCACCTGGGCCTCGGTCGAGAGCGCCGGGTGGCAGCAGGTGAAGAGCAGCTCCAGCCGTTCGTCGGGTATCGCCGCGTCGGGCTTCATCTCGGTCGCCTCCTCGGCTTGCGCCTCCAGCAGGCGCGTCTTCTCGGCCAGGACGCGGCGCCGGCGCAGGGCATCGATCGCCCGGTTGCGCCCCGTCGTCACCAGCCAGTTGGCCGGGTTCGACGGGGCACCCTCGCGCGGCCAGACCTCGGCGGCGGTCGCGAACGCCTCCTGGGCGGCCTCCTCGGCGAGCTCGAAGTCGCCGAGGATGCCGATCAGGGCGGCGAGGACGCGGCCCCACTCCTCGCGGAAGGCCTCTGCGGCGCTCGTCGCCAAGCGCCCGCTACCACTCCTGGACGGGCCGGATCTCCACCGCGCCGCCGAGCCGCGCGGCCGGCACCCGCGCCGCCAGCTCGATCGCCGCGTCGAGGTCGTCGGCCTCGAAGAGGAAGAAGCCGCCGAGCGCCTCCTTCGTCTCCACGAACGGCCCGTCGGTGGTCAGCGTGCGGCCGTCCTCGACCCGCACCGTGGTCGCCGTCTCCGGCAGCTGCAGGCCGACGCCGGGCTCGACCCCCGGGGTCCCGTTGATCGCCTCGTAGTCGGCGCCGATCTGCGCCTGTTCGTCCGCCGGGACCTCGGCCCACAGCTCCGGGCGCAGCGGCGTCGGCGATTCGCCCTGGTGGATCAGCATCATGTATTTCATCGTTCCTCCTCTTCGGGGATGGTCGCGGATTAGACGAACGGGGGAGGCCCCGATCGACAACCGTCGGAAAAGGCCTGAACCGAGGGCCACCTGGGTACGCTGCGGCCATCGCCCAGACGGTTGCCAAATCGCACGACAAACGCTGGCTGATCCTGGCGATCCTCGGGATCGCCCAGCTGATGGTGGTGCTCGACGCGACGGTCGTGAACATCGCCCTGCCCTCGGCCCAGGAAGCGCTCGGCTTCTCCGAAAGCGCCCGCCAGTGGATCGTCACCGCCTACTCGCTGACCTTCGGCTCGCTGCTCCTGCTCGGCGGGCGGATCTCCGACATCTTCGGTCGCAAGTGGACGTTCGTCGGCGGGCTGATCGGCTTCGCCTTCGCCTCGGCGCTGGGCGGCGCGGCGCCCTCCTTCGGCGTGCTCGTCGTCGCCCGCGGCGTCCAGGGCCTCTTCGGCGCGATCCTCGCCCCGGCCGCGCTCTCCCTGCTCACCGTCACCTTCACCGACCCGAAAGAGCGGGGCAAAGCCTTCGGCGTCTTCGGCGCGGTGGCGGGCTCCGGCGCCGCCGTCGGCCTGCTGCTCGGCGGCATCCTCACCGAGTACCTCTCCTGGCGCTGGTGCCTCTTCGTCAACATCGGCTTCGCCGCGATCGCCGTCGTCGGCGCGCTGATGCTGCTGGAGAACCACCGCTCCGAGGGCGAGGCCCACCTCGACGTGCCCGGCGCGGTGCTCGCCACCGGCGGCCTCTTCTGTCTCGTCTACGGGCTCTCGCACGCGCAGACGAGCGGCTGGACCGACGGCCTGACGCTGGCGATGTTCGCCGTCGCGGTGATCCTCCTCGTCGCCTTCGTCCTGGTCGAGCTCCGCGTCCGGCATCCGCTGCTGCCGCTCTCGGTGGTGCTCGACCGCAATCGCGGCGCCTCCTACATCGTCGTCGCCCTGGCGGCGATCGCGATCTTCGCCGTCTTCCTCTTCCTCACCTACTACCTGCAGCGGAACCTCGGCTACTCGCCGGTCACCTCCGGCCTCGCCTTCCTGCCGATGGTCGCCTGCATCATGTTCACCTCGATCACCTCGAACGTGAAACTGATGCCGCTGGTCGGGCCCAAACCGCTGGTCACCGGCGGCTGCCTGCTCGGCGCGGCGGGGATGTTCTACCTCACCGGGCTCGGCCCGAACGAGACCTACGTCGGCTCGATCCTGCCCGCGCTGATCCTCAGCGGGCTCGGCTTCGGGCTGATCTTCGCCCCCTCGATCGCGACCGCCACCCTCGGCGTCTCCGAAGACGAGGCCGGGATCGCCTCGGCGATGGTCAACACCTCGCAGCAGGTCGGCGGCTCGATCGGGGTGGCCCTGCTCTCGACGATCAGCGCGACGGCGATCTCCGACAAGCTCGCCGAAGTGGCGGGCAAACCGACCCCGCTCGACGTGCTCGCCGCCGAGGTCCACGGCTACACCACCGCCTTCTACTGGGCGGGGGCGGTCTTCGTCATCGCCGCGATCTGCGCCTTCGGCCTGCTGCGCTCACAGGCAAGGCCCGCGGCTCCGGGGACGCCCCCGGCCGAGGCCGCCGCGACGACTTCGTAGTGCCTTTGTAGTTCCGCTCATAAACGCATCCGCCGGCACTGTTCAAGACACTCAAACGCTTTTACGATGGTTGCATCTTTCGTCGTAGTACCTTTCTTGGACGATCGTGATGTTTTGGTTTAAAACGCGCGAGTATGTCGAAGGCGGACAGGAAGCAGTTATTGATTACCGGACATGGTCTTCGTAAAGGAAAGCCCGAGTGAACGCATCGGCCGTTGACGGCCAGGGGACCGCGCGTCCGGCCCTCACCGAGATTTCAAACACCGCGGTCGCCCTGCACCGCGAGCATTTCGGGCGTGGCCCCGGGGCGGCGAAAACTCATCTCTCCGACAACCTCGTCGTCTGCGTGCTCACCGACGTGTTCACTCCGGTTGAGCGGACGCTGATCGAGGCGGGGCAGGAGGCCCGGGTCCGTGAGACGCGCGCCGTCCACCGCGACCGCCACCGACGGGATCTACAAGGGCCGGATGGAAGCGGTGCTGGGACGGCAGGTCGAGGCCCACCTGAGCTCGATCAACGTCGACCCCGATGTCGCGGTCGACGTCTTCGTCCTCGGCGAGGCGATCCCCGGCGCCGAGGCGATCGACCTCTCGGCCGACGGGTCAGGCGCCGACGGCGCCGGCCCCGCCTGAGCTCCTAGGCCTCAGCCTTGGTCTGGACGAGGGCGGCAGCGGCGGCGTAGATCGCCTCGGCGTCGATCTCGGCGGCGCGCAGCAGCTCCTCCGGCTTCCCCGACTGCGGCATGTCCTCGACCGCGAGCACGCGGACCGGGGCGCTCGCGCCGTGCTCGGCCAGCGCCGCCAGCACCGCCTCGCCGATCCCGCCCTCTTTCCAGTGGTCCTCGACGGTGACGATCGCCCCCGTCTCCCGCGCCGCCTTGACCAGCGTCTCGTGGTCGATCGGCTTCACCGAGTAGAGGTCGATGACCCGCGCCGAGATCCCCTCGGAGGCGAGCCGCTCGGCGGCGGTCAGCGCTTCGTGCAGGGTGATGCCGGCGCCGACCAGGGTGACGTCGTCGCCGTCGAGCACGGTCTTCGAGCCGCCCGCCTGGAATTCCTCGTCGGCGTCGTAGAGCACCGGCGTCGCCGCGCGCGTGGTGCGCATGTAGGAGATGCCTTTGGTGTCGGCCATGATCTCGACCAGGGCCGCGGTCGAGGTCGCGTCGCTCGGGTAGAGCACGGTCGAGCCGTGCACCGCGCGCAGGCTGGCGAGGTCCTCGAGCGCCATCTGCGAGGGCCCGTCCTCGCCGATCGAGACGCCGGCGTGGGAGCCGCAGAGGCGGATGTCGGCGCGGCTGATCGCCGCCATGCGGACGAAGTCATAGGCGCGGCTGAGGAACGCCGCGAAGGTCGAGGCGAACGGGGTCCAGTGGCGCCGCACCTGGAAGCCGACCGCCGCGGCGACCATCTGCTGCTCGGCGATGTAGACCTCGACGAAGCGGTCCGGGAAGGCGTCTTTGAATTCTTCGGAGTAGGTCGAGTTGCCGACCTCGCCGTCGAGGGCGACGATGTCGTCGCGGCGGGCGCCGAGCGCGGTCAGCGCTTCGCCGTAGGCTTTCCGGGTCGCGACTTCCTCGCCCTTCTCCCAGGTCGGCATCTCGCCGCCGGGGGTGTCGAAGCGGTGGATCGTGGCGTCGCCCTCGGGCTTCGCGACGTCGACGTGGAGGTCGCGTTCGCCGCCCAGTTCCTCGATCGCGGTGGCCGGGTCCGACAGCGGTTTGCCGTGCTTGCCGGGCTGGTCCTCGACCTCTTTGGCGCCCTTGCCCTTCTTCGTGCGGGCGACGACCATCGTCGGCCGGTCGCTCGCTTCGACGTTGGCGAAGGCGTCCTCGATCTCCTGCAGGTCGTGGCCGTCGATCTCGAGCGTGTTCCAGCCCGCCGCCTGGGCGCGGCCCGCGTAGGAGGCGAGGTCCCAGCCGTGCATCGTTTCGCCGGTCTGGCCCAGCCGGTTGACGTCGATCAACGCGGTCAGGTTGCCGAGGCTCTGCTTGCCGGCGTGCTCGACCGCCTCCCAGATCGATCCCTCGGCCATCTCCGAGTCGCCGCAGAGGACCCAGACGCGCGAGGGCATCCGCTCCATCCGCGCCGCGGTGGCGACGCCGACGCCGATCGGCAGGCCCTGGCCGAGCGAGCCGGTGGCGACGTCGACCCAGGGCAGGACCGGGGTGGGGTGGCCTTCGAGCCGCGAGCCGAACTTGCGGAAGGTGAGCAGCTCGTCGTCCTCGATCGCCCCGGCGGCTTTCAGCACCGAGTAGTAGAGCGGCGACGCGTGCCCCTTGGAGAAGATCAGGTGGTCGTTGCGGGGGTCCGTCGGCTCGTCGAAATCGAGCTTCAGGTGCCCGTCGAGCAGCACCGCCAGGAGGTCCGCCGCCGACATCGAGGAGGTCGGGTGTCCCGACCCCGCCGCGTCGGAGGAGCGGATCGAGTCGACCCGCAGCTGTTGGCCAAGTTCGCGTCGAAAATCCGTGTCTCCACTCATAAGGGAGACGCTAGCGAAAGCGGGCGGTGGTCGTCTGCGATCCTCCTGCGGGTGGACCGCGACCTCTACCGGCGCCGGCAGCGGCGCCGGGCGATCATCGCCTGGTCGAGCGTCCTCCTCGCCCTCGTCGTGGTCGGCCTGGTGGCGGTCCTCGGCGGCTCCGAAGCGGGCCAGTCGACGACGGTCGGCAGGCCGTTCCAGCTCTTCTCCTCGGCGATGACCGCCGAACAGTTCGAGGAAATCCACAAGGGCGAAACCGAGAGCAAGGTCCTCCTGCGCCTGCAGAGCGTCGGCCTGCAGGAAGACGAGGTCGAAAGCTCCGAACTCCCCAGCCTCTTCCCCGAACGCCCGCGCCACACGACCTGCAGCTACTGGACCCTGAGCGATGCCCCGGGCCACCTGGTCCGCCTCTGCTTCAGCGACCCCGAAGGGGTGCTGGTGCAGAAATCGGTGGCGGTGTCCGGCGGCCAGTCGGCGCCGAAGACGCTGGCGTAGGGACGGGGTAAGGGATGCGGCGCCCGGCGGCCGACGCGTGGGCGTGCGGCGGACGGCGAAGGGACGCGGCCATCTCGGAGGCGACCCGGGCAGGCTGAGGCCGCCTCCGAGATGGCCGGGTCTGTGGGGGAGGTGAGGGTTCGGGCGAGCGGTAGGCGCCGAGATTGCTGAGGTCGCTTGTGGCGCACGTCCTGGTCGGCGGAGGAGCGGCGGAGGGCGGCGAGGTTCGTGAGCGGAGACGCCGGGAACGTCACCGTGAGGTGCGGGAGACGCGTGAACCCCAGCCTCTTCATGAGACGTCACACGCTGCCCCATCGGTCAGCGCTTTGCTGTGGAGAGAAGCTCGCTCTATGCGGCACTAATGCTCCACAGCGCGCCCTGGACCCGCGGACACGCCATCTCGAGGCGTGACGTCTCGGTGACGTTCGCGGAGTCTCCGTGCCGTCTCCCCCGCAACGTGCCGTCCCCGTGAAGCCGTGCTGGTCCCTGTCGACGTCTCCCCGCAGGGACACCGTCCCGGCGCCAGTTCCCCCGCAAACCACCCGACCCGGGCGTCTCGGAGGCGGCCTCAGCCTGCCCGGGTCGCCTCCGAGACGCCCGGCCTCGCCGTCCCCGGCCGCAGGGGCCTGGACCCTTGCCGTCCCCGGCCGCAGGGAGTCGAGCCCTCACCCGTCACGGCCGCAGAGAACGGGGCCTTTCCCGTCCCCGGCCGCAGGGGCACGGACCCTTCCCCGCACCCTCGCCGCCCGCCACCCCTCCACGCCGGTGCGCTTGAGCACACCAGGGTGTGCATTAGCGCACCGGCGAGACGGCGGGGACCTGCTGGGTGATGCAGTGGATGTTGCCGCCGCCGAGGAGGATCTCGCGGGCGGGGACGCCTACCACCTCGCGGTCGGGGAAGGTGGCGGCGAGGATCTCGCCGGCCTCGGCGTCGCGGGCCGGGTCGAGGAGGGGATAGACGAGGCGCGAGTTGCCGAGGTAGAAGTTGACGTAGCTGGCCGCCATCCGATCGCCGGCGCGGCGCGGCTGGGTGCCCGGGATCGGTTCGACCCCAGCCGCCTCCTCGGCGGTGATCGTCAGCGGCCCCGGCGCGGGAACCTTCACCACCTCGAAGGAGCGGCCCTTGGCGTCGGTCGCCGCTTCGAGCCGCGCCAGCGCGTCGCGGGAGATCGCGTGCTGGGGATCGGCCGGGTCCTCGACCCAGGTGAGGAGGACGAGGCCGGGGCGGGCGAAGGCGGCGAGGTTGTCGACGTGCCCGTCGGTCTCGTCTTCGAAGACCCCCTCGCCGAGCCAGACCACCTTCTCGGTGCCGAGGTAGGCGTGGAGCGCCTTCTCGACCCCGGCCCGGTCGAGCTCCGGATTGCGGTTGCGGTTCAGGAGGCACTGCTCGGTGGTCAGCACCGTGCCCTCGCCGTCGACGTGGATCGCGCCGCCCTCGAGCACGATCGGCGCCCGGTAGCGGCCGTCGCCCTCGACCTCGAGCACCTTGGCGGCCACCCGGTCGTCGCGGTCCCAGGGGGAGTAGAGGCCGCCGTCGTCGCCGCCCCAGGCGTTGAAGCGCCAGTCGACGCCGCGCCGCCCGCCCTCGCCGTCGACGACGAAGGTCGGGCCGGTGTCGCGCAGCCAGGCGTCGTCGGTCGAGACCTCGACCACCCGCACCGCGTCCGGGAGCGCCGCCCGCGCCGCCTCGAACCGGGCGTCGGAGACGGCCATCGTCACCGGCTCCGAGGCGGCGATCGCGCTCGCCACCGCGGCGTAGGCCGCCTGCGCCGGGCCGGCCGCGGCGCGCCAGTTGTCCGGACGCTCGGGCCAGGCCATCCAGCAGCCCGCGTGCGGCTCCCACTCGGCGGGCATGCGGAAGCCGTCGGCGGCCGGGGTCGAGTCGAGCGGGCGGGGCATGTGGGGATTGTCGCCGACCGGTCGGAACGCCTATGGTCGGGGCATGGCTGAGCTGCAGCTGATCGAGAAGACCGGGGTCGAGGACTCTCCCGCGCGCACCCGGGCCCCGGGGCGCAGGCCGTTCCGGATCGGCGCCGTGCAGCAGGCCTGGCACCCCGACCCCGAGGAGCACCGCGAGGGCCTCGCCGCCGGGATCCGCATGGCCGCCGCGCAGGGCGCCCGCCTCGTCTGCCTGCAGGAGCTGACCCTCTCGCCCTACTTCGCCGTCGACCCGGCCGGGCCGCAGGGGATCGGGGTCGAGCCGGAGGAGCTGCCGGGCGGGCCGACCTTCAAGTTCGCCGCCCGGATGGCGGCGGAGACCGGCGTCCACGTCCACGCCTCGCTGTACGAGCGGGCCGAGGAGGACGACGGGCTCGGCTTCAACACGGCGATCGTCGTCGCCCCCGACGGCTCCCTGGTCGGCAAGACCCGCAAGCTCCACATCCCGATCACCGCCGGCTACTACGAGGACCGCTACTTCCGCCCCGGCCCGGCCGCGGACGCGCCGTTCCCGCTGGTCACCCTGGGCGAGGCGCGGCTCGGCCTGCCGACCTGCTGGGACCAGTGGTTCCCGGAGCTCGCCCGCGCCTACAGCCTGGCCGGCGCCGAGGTGCTGATCTACCCGACCGCGATCGGCTCCGAGCCCGACCACCCCGACTTCGACACCCAGCCCCTCTGGCAGCAGGTGATCGTCGCCAACGGGATCGCCAACGGCACCTTCATGGTGGCGGTGAACCGGACCGGGGAGGAGGCGCCGCTGCGCTTCTACGGCTCCTCGTTCATCTCCGACCCCTACGGCCGGGTGCTCGTGCAGGCGCCGCGCGACGAGCCCGCGGTGCTGGTGGCCGACCTCGACCTCGACCAGCGCGGCGACTGGCTCGAGCTCTTCCCGTTCCTCAGCACCCGCCGGCCCGATGCCTACGCCAGCCTGGTCGAGGAGGGAGCGCGATGAAATGTCCGAAATGCGACGGCGAGATGCACACCGTCGAGCGCAACGGGGTGAAGATCGAGCAGTGCCGCAAATGCCACGGGATCTTCCTCGACCGGGGGGAGTTCGAGCAGTTGCTGACCCGCGAAACCTCCTACCTCGGCGGCGACGAAAGCCTGATGGGACAGAGCACCGACGGCGCCGGACGAGCGAGGTGGAAACCTTGGCGGCGCTGATCGAGTTCCCCGCCGACGACCCCGAGCGCGCGCGCCGCTTCTGGTGCGAACTGCTGGAGGTCGACCTGCGCACGCGCGGCGAGGGCGAGGGGTCCGGCTGGGTCGCCGATTCCGACGGCGTCCGGGTCGGCGTCCACGAGCGCGGCCGCGGCCCCGGCGACACCGGCTCGCTGCCCTACTTCCCGGTCGCCGACATGACGAGTGCGCTGCGCAAGGTCGAGGATCTCGGCGGCCAGATCGTCCACCCGGGCGAGCACTGGGCGATCTGCCGCGACTCCGAGGGCACGCCGTTCGCCCTCGAGCAGCGCTAGCCGCCGACCGCTCCGCCGCTCTCTTCGGTCGAGTCGACGACTCCCGATTCGATCAGGTCGTTCTCACTGATCGTCGTCCCGGCGGGGAGCTTCTCGAAGCGGCTGCCGCGTCGGATCGATGAGCACCGAACGGGTCGCGAGCACTTCGCCGGTCGTCGGGTCGAAGATCGCTTCCGAGCGGATGCCTTCTTCGGTCCGCAGCACGATCGCGTCTCCCTCACGCCCGAGACTGTCCGTGGCGCCGGTCTGGATCGTGATCCCCGGCAGTTCGGCGAGAGCGTTGAAGATCGCCGCCTGCAGCCGCGGTGACGGCGTGCCTTCGAACAACACGTCGACCAACTCTTCTTTCGTCTGTTCGGGGTCGAGCCGTTCCGCCCGCGGGTCGACCAGATTGAAGCCGCTCACTTCGATCGCGTTCGCTTCGATCGCTTGGCGGAGCGCTTTCGGTTCGGTCGGCAGCGTCGAGGCGTCGGGGAAGTGGAAGGTGCTGCCGAAGCCTTTGCTGGCCTGGTCGATGACGTGGGCGTTCTGCTCGAGCGCTCCTTCGTAGGCGGACTTGTAGATCTGTCGGTATTCGGGATTCCAGGGGGGCGGAAGTGGCGAGCCGGCCGCCTTCCAACGGTCTTCTTCGGCCTTGCTCCAGAAGTCGAGGTCGGCGAGGACTTCGCGATGCCGACCCGCGCCTTCTTCGCCCAGCCACGATTCGTCCCGCGTCGCCACCACGGCGTTATAGGCGTCGGGCCGGTTCATCGTCCCGCCTCCCGTGGCGGTCGGGATGTCGTCGCTCGGGTGCGGGACGGGGGAGACCCAACCCATGACCTGGAGGCGATTCACCTTGCTGTAGAGGAACTGGCCGGGGCCGGGGATCAGCGTCGTCGGGGCGTCCGAGGCGGCCGCGGCGCTCGCCGCTTCGTGGAGGATTTCGGCGGCCGAGGCGGGCTGCGCGGTCGGGCCGGAGCGGAGGACGAGGGCGCCCGCCGCGATCACCGCCAGGAGGACGGCGGCGGCGAAGGCGAGGACGCGCCGCCGGCGCACGGCGCCGAGGCGACGCCGGCGGAGGACGGTTGCCGGTCGCGGGGCCGAGTCGGCGACCGCCTCGGCGAAGGCGCGCGACTCCTCGGTGGTGGCCTCGATCCGCGCCTCGAGCGCCCGCCAGACGGCCTCGCGGGCCGCCCGCGTCTCCTCTGGGCCGGCGTCGCGCTCGGCGCGGAAGCTCTTCAGGGTGGTCAGGTCGTCCATCGGGTTCACCTCCTGGTCGCCGCCGGGTCGGCAGCGACGGTCGCGTCGGGTCGGGGAAGGTCGAGCGCCGCGCGCAGCCGGCCGCGGGCGCGGGAGAGCCGGGACTTGACCGTGCCCAGCGGGATGTCGAGGGCGGCGGCGATCTCGGGCTGGTCGAGTTCGGCCCAGACCAGCAGGTAGAGGACGTCGGACTCCTCGGCGGGCAGCTCGGCCAGGCAGCGGGCGAGCGGGGCGCGCAGCCGCTCGGCGTCGAGCTTGGCCTCGGCGCCGTCCTCGGCGGTGCTCGCTTCGGCGCCGAGCGCGGCGACCGCCCGCAGTTCGCGCACCTCGACCCGGCGGTGGCGCCGGGCGATGTTGGTGGCGATGCCGAAGAGCCAGGGCCGGGCGTCGTCGCGGCGCGGATCGAAGCGCCCGCGCTCGTCGAAGGCGACGAAGAAGGTCTGCGCGGTCGCGTCCTCGGCGCGCTGGTCGTCGAGCCGCCGCCGCAGGTAGCGGTGGATCACCTCGAAGTGGCGTTCGAAGACGACGCCGAAGGCACGTGGTTCGGAGAGCGAGGCGGCGATCGCCTGGCCGTCGGTTCGCGCGGGGCTCATACCCCTTACTTGCCCGAACGCCGGAAAACGGTTCGCGCGGTGGCGCGAATGAGGACCCCAGCACTTCGGGGGGCCGCTAGGAGCGGGCGGCCCGGGCTCGGGCTAGCGGCGGCCGGAGCCGTTCAGCGGTTCGATCCGGAACGCCGAGCGTTTCGGGTTCTGCGGCTTGTAGAAGGTCGCCGTCTGGTTGAGCAGCTTCCACGGGGCGGGCAGCGGGCCGCCGGCGCCGAGGAATTTGGTGAAGAGGACCGAGGCGCGGTTGCAGGTGATCCCCGAGCCCGCCGGCAGGTAGACCAGGAAGGCGCCTTTGGTGAAGCGCAGCGAGCCGACCGTGGTGGTCGAGTTGACGGTGAAGGTGCCGGGGCAGAGTTTGCCGAGGGTCGGGCTGGAGCCGCCTTCGCTCTTCTTGGTCAGTTCGACCGAGAAGCCGGGGATCGTGCCGCCGGTGATCGCGCGCACGAAGGAGGCCTTGCCCGGCCCTTCGTTGGAGACCAGCCACGGTTTCGGCAGCACGCCGTCGTAGTCCTCGAGGAAGCGGGCGAAGAGTTCGGCGCTCGATTTGCAGTCGAGGCTCGTGTCCTGCAGCGTCACCGTGTAGCTGCCGGCCGGGAAGGTGGCGGCGCCGATGCGGTCGTCGTGGAGGACGCGGAAGCCGGGGCAGGAGGTCGGATTCGCCGCGGCGGCGGGCCGCGCGACGAGCGCCAGGGAGGCGGCGGCGAGCAGTCCGATCAGCGCGATCAGGGCGATGTGGCCGCGGCGCGGTTCGATTCGGGAAACCTCCTGCATAAGGCGGGCAAACTATCAGCCTCGTCCGCCCGTACCATGCACGGGTCCGATGCCCGAACCGATTACGCGCGGTGAGCGCTATATGCCAGGGCTGGACGGCCTGCGCGCGATCGCGGTCCTGGCAGTCATCTTCTTCCACCTCGGCTTCGGCTGGGCTCCCGGCGGCCTGCTCGGGGTCGGGATCTTCTTCACCCTCTCCGGCTACCTGATCACCGACATCCTGCTCGGCCAGTTCAACCGCCGCGGGATGATCCACCTCGGCCGCTTCTGGCTCGGCCGCGCCCGTCGCCTGCTGCCGGCGCTCTTCCTGATGCTGCTGGTGGTGCTCGCCTGGGTGACGATCTTCGGCCCCGCCCAGCCGGACCAGTTCCGCAAGTCGGTCGTCTCGGCGATCTTCTACGTGAACAACTGGCAGCAGATCGCCGCCAACGTGTCGTACTTCGCCCGCTTCGCGCCGGAACAGCCGCTGAACCATCTCTGGTCGCTGTCGGTCGAGGAGCAGTTCTACATCTTCTGGCCGTTCATCCTGCTGATCGGCCTGAAACTCATCCGCGACCGCCAGGGCAAAGGCCTGCGCCCGCACCTCGCGATCGCCACCTTGATCCTGGCGATCGCCTCCTCGATCCTGATGGCGGTCCTCTACCACCCGAGCCTCGACCCCTCGCGGGTCTATTACGGGACCGACACCCGCGCCGCCGGGCTCCTCTTCGGCGCCGCGCTGGCGATGGTCTGGCCCAGCCGCCACCTCTCCCGACGGATCACCCCGCAGGCGCGCAAAACCCTTGACGGGCTCGGCTGCTTCGGCCTGCTGATCATCGCCTTCATGATCTGGCGGACCGGCGAGTTCTCCCAGTTCCTCTACCGCGGCGGCTTCGTCGTCCTCTCGCTGGCGACGGTGATGGTGCTGATGCCGCTCGCCCACCCCGCCTGCCGGCTCGGCAAGGTGGTCGGCTGCAAACCGCTGCGCTGGATCGGCGTCCGCTCCTACGGCATCTACCTCTGGCAGACGCCGGTGATCGTCCTCACCTCGCCCCAGCACCCGCACGGCCACAGCCTCGTCCGCGAGGCCCTCCAGGTCGCCGCGATCTTCGCCATCGCCGCGCTCTCGTGGAAATTCGTCGAGGAGCCGATCCGCCACGGGGCGATCGGCCGGCTGCTCGCCCGCCGCCGCCGGCGTGGGGTGGAGCTGGGCGACGTTCTCACCCGAGGGCCGGATCGTCCTGGTCAGCGTCGGCGTGCTCCTCCTCGTCGCCGTCGCCGGCATGGCGGGCCTGAACGCGGCGCAGGCCGAAGGCGAACAGATCCGGGTCAAGGAAGCGGTTGCCGCCGGGACCAAAGGCCCGGTGCCGCTGACCAAGGCGCAGGCCGCCGACTCGCAGAAGACCTCCTGCAAGCGGGTCGTCCACATCGGCGACTCCACCTCGGAGGGGCTCGACTCGGCCGAATACCTGCCCAACCCGAAAGAGCGGATCGAAGGCCGCTACGCCGAAGTCGGGGTGAAAGAAGTCCACATGGAGGTGCAGGGCGCGCGCTCGATCGAAGAGCGCTTCGAAGGCGAACCGAACGCCCAGGAAGTCGCCGAGGCGTGGAAGGCCGAAGGCTACAAAGGGTGCTGGGTGCTGGCCCTGGGGACCAACGAGGCGGCCGACGTCGCCGCCGGCTCCAACGTCGGCCTGGTCGAACGCATCGAAAAAATGATGAACATCATCGGCGACGAACCGGTCCTCTGGGTCAACGTCAAGACGCTCCCCGACGCGACCGAATTCTACGCCGAGTCCGGGATGAAGAAATGGGACGAAACCCTCGAAGCCGGCTGCCTTCGCTATCCCAACATGCGCATCTACAACTGGGCCGGCGACGTCAAAGACGCCTGGTTCATCGATGACGGCATCCACTTCACCTCGCCCGGCTACGCCGCCCGCGCGGCCCTGATCGCCCAGGCCCTCGCGCACGCCTTCCCCGAAAAAGGCACCTCGCCGAGCGGCGCAAAATGCGTCGTCAGCTGACCATCGGGTAGCTGCCCCCTCGTCCAGCAATGCGAGGAGGCACGATGCCCGACCCGAATCAGCGCGATGCGAAGCTGATCCAGTACATGAGCGAGGCGTACGGCAAAGAGCGCGAGCTCGAGGTTGCCCTACAGACCGACATCGCGATGACCACCAAGCAGCCCTACAAGAAACGGCTGCAGGAGCACCTGCGCGAGACCAAAGCGCACGCCAAAGCACTCGACCGGCGGATCAAGAAACTCGGCGGCGGCAGCCAGACCGTGCAGAGCCTGGTCGGCAAAGCGACCGCGCTGGCGAAAGGCCCGCTGCACATCATCCGCGGCGACGGCGAGCAGGAGAAGCTGCTGAAGAACGCCAAGACCCAGTTCACCGCCGAGCACGAGGAGATCTCGACCTACCTGGCGCTGGAGGTCTTCGCGACCAAAGTCGGCGACTCCGAGACGGCGAAACTCGCCCGCGACATCCGCAAAGAGGAGGAGCGGATGGCGAAATTCCTCGAGACCCAGATTCGCCAGCTCGCCACCGCGACGGCGATCGAGGAGATCCCGGCCGGTCAGCGCCGCGGAACGCCGGAGAAACGCCGGGGGACGAAAAAACGCCCGGCGGCGAAAACGAAATCGTCAGCTTCGAAAGGCAAAAAAGCGCCCGCGAAATCGTCGGCGAAAAAAGCCACCGCGAAAAAAGCGACCGCAAAAAAATCAGCCGCCAAAAGCTCGTCGGCCAAAAAACCGGCCGCCAAACGCTCGAAAGCGAAATCGAAAGCGAAAAGCTAGTCGCGCTGCACGAGTTGACCTTGCCCCGGCAGGGTCAACTCACTCAGGGCGAGACGCGGCCGACGACCTGGTCCCAGATCAGGTCCGGGATCAACGGCCGCAGGCGGGTGATCGCGCCGGCGCCGCGCCCGACCGGGTAGCGGCCGCCGGAGCCGTCGAGGGCGGCGGCGATCTTCTCCGCCACCTTGCCCACCTCGTCGCCGTGGCGGTCCGCCGATTCGAGCTGCTCGGCGAACTCGGTGAGCCGCTCGGCGTAGAGCTCGCTCCCTTCGGCGTCGAGGCCCGCCAGCTGCTCCTCGACCCCGGCGCGTGCCTTGGTCCAGATCGGCGTCGAGATCGCGGTCGGCTCGATCAGGGCGACGCCGACGCCCTGCGGGCGCAGCTCCGCCCGCCAGCTGTCGGCCAGCGCCTCGAGCGCGTACTTGGTCGCGTGGTAGGGGCCGCCGAAGGGCAGGGCGACGCGGCCGCCGATCGAGCCGACCAGCACCGCCGTGCCGCCCGCGCGCCGCAACAGCGGCAGCACCGCCTGGGTGACGGCGACCGAGCCGACCACGTTGACGTCGAGGACGCGCCGCAGCTGGTCGGGTTCGATCGCCTCGAGCGCCCCGCCGACGCCGATCCCGGCGCTGTTGACGACGCCGTCGAGCGAGCCGTCGGTCCGTTCCGCGACCTCGAGCGCGGCGGCGGCGATCTGCGCCTCCTCGGTGACGTCGAGGGCGAGCGCGGTGACCGTCTCGGCGATCTGGTCGAGCGCCGTCCCGTCGGAGAAGTCGCGTACCCCGGCGAAGACCCGCCAGCCGTCGGCGGCGAGCCGCTCGACCGTGGCGCGGCCGATGCCGCTGGAGCTGCCGGTGACGAGGACGCTGCGCACGGGCCGCCGGTACCCCGGCGGTCGGGCGACGAACCGGTCGGGCACTTGTGGTCGCCAGGACGACCACAAGTGCCCGAGCCGGCGGCTCAGCTCTCGATCGCGACCGGCTCCAGCTCGTCGGCGGGCTCGAAGCCGAGGATCTTGCCGTAGAAGTAGAGCTCGGCTTCGAGGCAGCGGATCTCCGTCTCGGACTTGCGGAACCCGTGCTGCTCGCCCTCGAAGGCGAGGTAGGCGTGGGGGATGCCGTTGGCGGCCATCGCGGCGACCATCGTCTCCGCCTGGTTGGGCGGCACGATCGCGTCCTCGAGCCCCTGGAAGAGGATCACCGGGGCGCTCAGCCGCTCGACGAAGTGGATCGGCGAGCGCTCGCGGTAGAGGTCGGCGCGCTCGGGATAGGGGCCGATCAGCCCGTCCAGGTAGCGCGCCTCGAACTTGTGGGTGTCGCGGGCGAGCGTCTCGGTGTCGGCGACGCCGTAGTAGCTGGCGCCGGCGGCGAACTCGTCGTGGAAGACCAGCGCGCAGAGCGTCGCGTAGCCGCCCGCCGAGCCGCCGCGGATCGCCAGCCGCCTGCCGTCGACCTCGCCGCTCTCGGCCAGGTAGGTCGCCGCCCGCACGCAGTCCTCGGTGTCGACGATGCCCCAGGTGCCTTTCAGCTTCTCGCGGTAGGCGCGCCCGTAGCCGCTCGAGCCGCGGTAGTTGACGTCGACGACGCCGAACCCGCGGCTGGTCCAGAAGAGGAACTCGCGGTCGAGCGCCGGCGTCTCGTGCGCGGTCGGGCCGCCGTGGCTGACCACGATCAGCGGCGGCCGTTCGTCCTCCGGCCCGTCGAAGTCGGCGTTGGCCGGCGGGTAGTAGAAGGCGTGCGCGGTGTCGCCGTCGCCGGTCGGATACTCGATCGCCCGCGGAACCGAGACGAAGCCGGCGTCGACTTCCTCCTCGGCGGCGGCGCGGACCGTCTCGATCGCCCCGCTCGCGACGTCGAGGACGAAGATCCGCGGCTCGGTCGCCGGCGAGGCGGCGGCGAAGGCGACCTTGCCGCCGCGGGTCGAGAGCGAGGGGGCGCCGAACGAGGTGAAGGGGAGGCCGAGGTCACGCAGGGCGCCGCCGCCGGCGTCGAGCGCGTAGAGCTGTTCCGTGGCCGCCTCGGTGCGGATCACGACGATCGTCCCGTCGTCCAGCTCGGCGTGCGTCTGCATGCCGAAGACCCACTGCGGGTGGCCGAGGTCGGCCTGCTCGGCGCTCAGCTGCTCGACCGGCGGCAGGTCGCGGTCGGCGTCCGGCGCGCCGAGGTCGGCGACCGTGCGGTAGAGGTTCCACCAGCCGTCGCGGTCGGAGACGAAGCGGAGGCGATCCTGCGAGTCCCAGGCCGGGGCGAAGACCGACTCGCCCTTGCCGGCGGCCAGCGGCCGCGCCGGGCCCGGCTCATGCGCCGGCGTCACCCAGAGCTCGGTCTCGTCCCAGGGCATGCTCGGGTGGTCCCAGCAGGTGAAGGCGAGCCAGAGCCCGTCCGGCGAGACCCGCGGGTAGGAGTAGAAGTCGCGCCCCGCCTCGACCACCAGCGGCGGCTTCGAGCCGTCGAGCGGCAGCATCACGATCTGGTTCTCCGGTTCGGGGCCGCCGTCGTGGACCTCGCGCACGCAGAAGAGCGTCTTGCCGTCCGGGGTCAGCTCGAAGTCGGCGTAGCGCAGGGCGGCCGGCTCATCTGGCTCCGGCGTGATCGCCACCGGCTCGCCGCCGAGCTCCAGCCGGTAGAGCCGCTGGTCGGCGAAGTCGACGTAGACGGCCAGCTCCGGGCCGAGCAGCTTCCAGGCGCCGCCGCCGTACTCGTGGACGCGGGTGCGGACGTTGGCGCCCGGGGGAGTGACCTCCTGCGGCTCGCCGCCCGCGGGCCGCCGCATCAGGACGCTGCGACCGCCCTCCTCGGGCCGGCCCTCGGCCCACCAGACGGCGCCGTCGGCGGCCAGCTTCGCGCCGCCCAGCCGGCGACCACCGCGGGCGACGGTGGCGGGCTCGATCGGCGAGCGCCAGGACCCGTAGGGGGCGACCTCGGCCACGCTCAGATGCCCTCGCCCGGGTCGACCACGGCGGACCCGTCGTCCCCGGCCGGGCCGCTCCCGGCGCCGGGCTCCTCGGCGGTCACCTCGCGCAGCGCGTGGCTGTCGACGTCGTAGACGAAGCCGCGCACCGCGTCGCGGTGGGGGAGGAAGTCCGAGCGCCGCACCCGCAGGATCGACTGCCGCACGTCGGCCTCGACGTCGGTGAAGGACTCGATCGCGAAGGAGGGGGTGACCCCGGAGGCTTCCTGCAGCTCGGCCCGGAAGCTCTCCTCGGTGATCTTCTGCAGCCCGCAGTCGTCGTGGTGGATCAGCATCACCTCGCGCGTCCCCAGCTTGCGCTGGGAGAGCGCCAGTGAGCGGATCACGTCGTCGGTGATCACGCCGCCCGCGTTGCGCAGCACGTGCGCCTGGCCGTCGCCGAGCCCGAGCGCGGCGAAGACGTCGAGCCGCGAGTCCATGCAGGTGACGATCGCCAGGTGCCGGCTCGGTTCGACCGGCAGGTGAGACTCCTCGACCCGCGCGGCGAAAGACTCGTTGTTGGCGAGGAGCTCGTCGATGACGCCCATCGCGACGACCCTACCGGGCCGGCCGAACGGTGCGTCGGCGGTGGATTACCTGCCCTCCCCGGGGGTATCCGAGGACCATGACCGAGACCAAGAGAAGCACCGGAATCCTCGATGACACCGAGGCCCGCGAGAAGATCGTCGACCTCCTGACCAAGGCCTACTGGATGGAGATCGAGACGGTGATGAGCTACATCGCCAACTCGACCAACGTCGACGGCGTCCGCGCCCAGGAGATCAAAGAGTCGCTCGCCGAAGACGTGCAGGAGGAGCTTGGCCACGCGCAGCAGTTCGCCGCCCGGATCAAGGAGCTCTACGGCGTCGTCCCCGGCTCGGAAGGCTTCAGCGCCGAACAGAGCTTCCTGCAGCCGCCGGCCGAGCAGACCGACATCGTGCACGTGATCCGCGGCGTGATCGAGGCCGAGACCGGCGCGATCGAGCACTACACCCAGATCATCGAAGAGACCGACGGGATCGACCCCGTCACCCAGGACATGGTGATCGCGATCCTCCGGGACGAGCAGGGCCACCGCCGCCTCTTCGAGGGCTTCCTGCGCGAGTACGAGGCCGAAGGCAAGGCCTGAGTTCGATCGGCCGGCATGATCGGGCGATGCCGGAGCCGCGCGAGCGGCTGGCGCCGGAGGTCTTCCGGCTGCCGGTCGAGAGAATCCGCGACGCCTACTACTCGGACACCTACTTCGCCCTGACCAAGGATCTGCTCGAGGCCGAGGGGCGCCGGCCGCGGGTGACGATGCAGGTGTTCGCCAAGCGCCAGGGGCTGCTCGGCGGGATCGACGAGGCGCTCGCGGTGCTGCGCGTCGGCGCCGGCCGGCGGCGCGGCGACGGGGCCTGGGAGGACGGCTGGCCCGGGCTCACCGTGCACGCCCTCCACGAGGGCGAGCCGATCGAGCCCTGGGAGACGGTGATGACGATCGCCGGCGACTACAGCCTCTTCGCCCACCTGGAGACGGTCTACCTGGGGACGCTGGCGCGGCGCTCGCTGGTGATGAGCAACGTGCGCCGGGTGGTCGACGCGGCGGCGGGCAAATCGATCCTCTTCTTCCCCGCCCGCCACGACCACTGGCTGGTCCAGACCGGCGACGGCTACGCCGCCCACGTGGCCGGCGCGATCGGCGTCTCCACCGAGGCCAACGCCTCCTGGTGGGGCGGCCGCGGCACCGGCACGATCCCGCACGCCCTGATCGCCGTCTACGGCGGCGACACGGTGGCGGCGGCGCGCGACTACGCCGCCCGCTTCGCCGCGAACTCCAACATCATCTGCCTGGTCGACTTCCACAACGACTCGGTGGGGGAGGCGGTGAAGGTCGCCGACGCGCTCGGCGAGGACCTCTGGGGCGTGCGCCTCGACACCTCCGAGACCTTGGTCGACCTGGCGCTCGCCGACCGCCCCGACGCCGAGGAGCTGCACGGCGTCACCCCGGAGCTGGCCCACGCGGTCCGCGACGGGCTCGACGCGGCCGGCCACCAGCGGGTGAAGATCGTCGTCTCCGGCGGCTTCGACGCGGAGAAGATCGGGCACTTCGAGGAGGTCGGGGCGCCGGTCGACTCCTACGGCGTCGGCTCCTCGCTGATCCGCGGCAACTTCGACTTCACCGCCGACGTGGTCGAGCTCGACGGCCGCCCGGCGGCCAAGGTGGGGAGGGAGCTGCGCCCCAACCCGCGGCTCGAGCCGGTCGACTAGCAGCGGCACCGTCGCTGATCTAGATTCCGCCCGATGCCCGAGCCGTCCACCCTCACGATCCGCGCCGCCACCGAAGCCGACGTGCAGCTCGTCTTCGACCTGATCTGCGAGCTCGCCACCTACGAGAAACTCCGCCACGAGGTCGTCGGCACGCCGGAGATCCTGCGCGCCTCGCTCTTTGACCGCGGCGACGCCGAGGCGCTGATCGTCGAGGACGAGGGCGGCGAGGCGGTCGGCTACGCGATCTTCTACACCACCTTCTCGACCTTCGAGTGCCGCTCCGGGATCTGGCTCGAGGACCTCTACGTGCGCCCCGAGAAGCGCCAGGGCGGGATCGGCCTGCGGGTCATGGAGCACCTCGCCGGCCTCGCCCTGGAGCGCGGCCACCGCCGCCTCGAGTGGGTCGCCCTCGACTGGAACGAACCGGCGCTGAACTTCTACGCGAAGCTCGGCGCCGCCCGCCTCGACGACTGGCTGATCCACCGCCTCGAGGTTCCCGGCATGCAGACCCTCGCCGCCGGCGACACCCCCGCCTAGTCACCCGAGGAAATGCTTGCCGCCCGCAACCAGCGCTTCCGGATCGCCGCGGCGATCGGGGCAGTCGCGTACCTGATCATTGCCGCGGGTGAGATCGTCGAAGCCAATCGGCTCTTCGGCCTGTCCAGGCTGCCGGGTGGCCTCGGGGTAAGCGCGGTGATCCTCCCCGCCGCCCACATCATCGGCGCCGGGGGCTGGGTCGCGGTCGCCGCCGCCTTCGGCGAGGAGCTCGACTGGGTTCTACTGCGACGTGGCGGGACGGTCGTTGTCGCGAGCCTGTTCGCCTACTTCGTCGCCATCGGCCTGCAACTGGGGACGCTGCCGGATCTCGACTTTCACGAGCCCAGCCAAATCGTCCTCTTCTACGTATTCGGCACGGTCGCGGCGCTGGCGACGGCGGTGGCTGCCGTGGTCACCGTCGCCGCCTGCGTCGACTCGAGGCGAGGGCCGACCAGGGCTCGATGGTTGCGGGCGGGGGCGGGTCTCGCCGCTCTCGCGTACCTCGCCACGACCGTCGCCTTGCTGTTCGAGCAGGACTACTGGTCCGGCCTTGAGGCGTTGCCGAGCGAATACAAGATCGGCGCGATCGTCGCCGCGGTCGGTGCGTTCGGCCTCGCGGTCGGCGTCGGGGTCTTCGCCCGCCGGGCGACGGAGCCGCTGGGCCGGCGCGAAGCCGCTCTCGCCGCCGCGGCGTTGATCGTCGTCGTCGCCACCGTCTGCGTGGCGGCGGGCGAAGCGCTGATCACCTACGGGTACCGCGACGGGCTGGGATCGGTGGTGGCGGCCCACTGGCTGCTCGTCGCCGGCCGCCTCGCCAGCGCGATCGCGGTCGTCTGGCTCGGCCTCGGCGCCCGCACCGCCGCCACCGCCTCCGCACCCGCCTCGGCGCGGTCGACCTGAGTAAACCTGCCGCCACCGCGGTCGACCTGCGTAAACCTATGCGGTACTCAGGTCGACCGCGCTCGCCCGGGGTTAACCCAGGTCGACCGCGCGGCGGAGGAGGAGGCGGCGCTCGCTCTCGTTCTCGGTGAGCTCGGCGGCGCGGCGGAACTCGGCCGCCGCCTCGGCGTCGCGGCCGAGGCGGGCGAGCAGGTCGCCGCGCACGCTCGGCAGCAGGTGGTACTCGCGCAGGGCGGGCTCGCCGGCGATCCGTTCGAGCAGGGCGAGGCCGGTCTCCGGGCCGAAGGCCATGCCGACCGCGACCGCCCGGTTCAGCTCGACCACCGGCGAGGGGGAGAGGGCGCCGAGCGCCTCGTACAGCGCCGCGATCCGCACCCAGTCGGTGTCCTCGGGATCGACCGCCCGCGCGTGGCAGGCGGCGATCGCGGCCTGCAGGCCGTAGGGGCCGAGCGGCGCCGGGAGCCCTTCGGCCCGCTCCAGCGCCGCCAGCCCGCGCACGATCAGCAGCGGGTCCCAGCGGCCGCGGTCCTGGTCGGGCAGGAGGATCGGCTCGCCGTCGCGGTCGAGCCGCGCCCCCAGCCGCGAGGCCTGCAGCTCGAGCAGCGCGATCAGCCCGTGCGCCTCCGGCTCGGCGGGCGCCAGCTCGGCCAGGATCCGTCCCAGGCGGAGCGCTTCCTCGCAGAGCTCGGCCCGCATCCAGCGCTCGCCGGAGCTGGCCGCGTAGCCCTCGTTGAAGATCAGGTAGACGACCTCGAGCACGTCGGGAAGGCGCGCCCGCAGCGCCGCCCCGGCGGGCACCTCGAAGTCGGCGCGCGCCTCGCGCAGGGTGCGCTTGGCGCGGGTCAGCCGCTGCGCCACGGTCGGCTCGCCGACGAAGAAGGCGCTGGCGATCTCGGCGGTGGTGAGGCCGCCGAGCAGCCGCAGGGTGAGCGCCACCCGCGCCTCGGTCGAGAGCGAGGGGTGGCAGCAGGTGAACATCAGCGCCAGCAGGTCGTCGCCGATCTCATCGTCGGCCGCGGCGGCGAGGTCGGCGCCGTCCATCGCCATCAGGATGCCGAGCTCGTGGGCGACCTCTTCCTGCTTGCGCTCGTAGGTCTGGGCGCGGCGGGCGAGGTCGATCGCCCGGTTCTTCGCCGTCGCCATCAGCCAGGCGCCGGGGTTGTCGGGGACGCCGGTGCGCGGCCAGGTCTCGAGCGCCGCGACCAGCGCCTCCTGCGCCAGGTCCTCGGCCAGCCCGACGTCGCGCACCAGCCGCGCCAGGCCGGCGACGAGGCGGGCGGACTCGATCCGCCAGACCGCCTCGACCGCCGCCCTGGCCTCGGCCGGTGCCGCCATCAGTTGCCCGGGTGGAGGTCCGGGTCGTATTCGATCGCCTCGCGCACGTCGGGCGGGAAGTCCTCCATTTCGAAGATCGGGCGGACCTCGACCCGGCAGTGCTCGCCCGGGCAGCGCTTCGCCCACTCGATCGCCTCCTCGGTCGAGCGCGCCTGGATGATCCAGTAGCCGCCGACCACCTCCTTGGCCTCGGCGAAGGGGCCGTCGAGGACCCGCGACTCGCCGCGCCCCTCGAAGACGACCGAGGCGCCGTCCGAGGGCGGCCGCAGGCCGTCCAGCGCCAGCAGCATCCCGGCCTTGCGGAGCTCCTGGTTGTAGCGACCCATCTCTTCGACGGCCTCGGCGGAGGGGTTCCACTCCTCCTCCGTGATCTGCGGATACATAAACATCATAAATCTCATCTGGTCATCTCCTGTGCCTGGGAAAGCCGAATTCTTGCGTTCGACCCGGTTATAGAGGGCGACGAACGACCTAGTTCAAAAACGACATCGTCTCCTTAGGCCCTTGACAATTCCGTCTGAGTAACGTGGAATTCTGGTTACAAATTGGAATCGCTATCGAGAGGACCGGGCGACGGAAGGCGCAAGGTACTGGCGATCGGGCGAGACCTCGGGGAGCGTGGAGCACTGCGAGGGCTCTCGGATAGAGCCAGTACTGAGCTAGTCCGTGCTGAAAGCGGGAACGATGGGCTGCGCGCCTTTTATGAGCGCCAGCCAGATCTCGTTGTGATCGACGTCGAGTTACCCGACGCCGACGGTCTCGACATCCTTGCGACCATCCGCGCGCTGAGCGACGTCCCGGTGATCGTCCTCACCGGGACCGACGAAGAGCAGCGGATCGCCGCCCTGCGCGGCGGCGCCGACGACTGCGTCAGCAAGCCGCCGCTCGACGCCGAACTGCAGGCGAGGCTGGAAGCGCTGCTGCGCCGGCCGCGCCAGGGCGACCTGCGCCCGGTGGTGCTCACCGACGAGTTCGTCGAGATCGACCGCGTCCGCCATCGCGTCTCGGTGCTCGGCCACGAGGTCGCGCTGACCCCGATCGAGTTCCGCATGCTGGCGACGTTCGCCGAAAACCCGGGCCGGGTGCTCGGCCACGGCCAGCTCCTCGAACTGGTGTGGGGCGACCGCATCCGCGAGCGCGACGAGGTGAAGCTCTACGTCAGCTACCTGCGCCGCAAGCTCGGCGCCGCCGCCGACGTCGACCCGGTGGAGACGGTGCGCGGGGTGGGATACCGGTACCGGCCGCGCCTGGTGAAGGCGAACGCCAACGGCAATGGCAACGGCCACGCCAACGGGACGAGCGCTCCGCAGGCGCTGCCCCACCACAGCTGAGGCATACGGTTTTCCCACCCGGACCTGTATTGGCGTCCGTATACGCCATTCATACAGCCGTCATGCGCGATTCAGATCGGGGGTTCCGACACCTTGATCAATGAAGATCAAAGCTCTCTTCCCCGCCCTGTTCGCCCTCCTCGCCGTCGTCGGCCTCCTGGCGGCGCCGCTCGCGTCGGCGGCCCCGCGCGTGCAGGGAGGGGTCGTCAACGCCTGCCTGAAGACGAAGGGGAGCAAGCGGACGATCGGCACCCTGCGGGTCGTCACCTCGACCAAGGAATGCAAGCGCAAGAAAGGCGAAACGGCGCTCAGCTGGAACCTCTCCGGCACCTCGGGCACCTCGGGCACCTCGGGGAGCGGCAGCGAAGGGTCGACCGGCAAGACCGGTGAAAAAGGGGCGCGCGGGGAAGCCGGCGCCAAGGGCGAGACCGGCTCCGCCGCGGTGGTCGAAAAGAAACTCGAAGAAACGATCACCAGCCAGTCCAAAGAACTCGAAAAACTGGGCGGCAAAGTGGTCTCGCTGAGCACCGAAGTGCTGAACCTGGAAAAAACGCTGGGCACCGTCCAGGGCACGGTCGGCTCGCTCGGCAGCACCCTCGGCACCACGGTGAAAGGCCTCGGCGACCTGGAAGGCACCGTCGGCACCGTGCAGGGCACGCTCACCAACGCGGTCGGCTCGCTGACCAACCTCGAAGGCGGGCTCGGCGGGCTGGAAGCCACGGTGACCAAAACGGTGAACGGCCTCGGCAACGTCGAAGGCACCGTGAGCGGCCTCGGCACCACCCTGACCAACACGGTCAACGGCCTGACCAAAGTCGAAACCGGTATCGGCACGCTAGAAGGCACGGTCGGCAACACGGTGAAATCGGTCACCAACCTGGCCGGCACGGTCGGGACTCTCGAAGGCACCGTCGGCAACACGGTCAAATCGGTCACCAACCTGACCGGCAGCGTCGGCACGCTGGAAGGCACGGTCGGCACCGTCCAGGGCACCGCCAAAGCGGCCCAGGAAGCCGCCACGACCGCGACCACCAAAGCGACCGAAACCGCCGGCACCGTGACCACGCTCGCGGGCAACGTGACGACGCTCACCGGAAAAGTGACCGGCACCTGCACGGCGCTGAACGAAGTCACCACGCAGACGAACAAAGTCAGCGGCGCGGTGGGTGAACTCACCGGCGCGCTCAACCTGGTGCTCGGCGGCTTCCTGCCGAAACTGCCGGCAAAACTCGAAAGGCGCCACCTGCTGACCCGGGCGGGCCGGACCTAGCGGTACCCGGGGGCGGCTACGGCCGCCCTCGGTCGTTCGGGACGCTCAGCCGCGGGGGACGATGCGGGCGAGCGAGACCACCTCGGCCTGGTGGCCCTCGGCGTGCACGACGTAGGCGCTCGGCCCGCCGCCGAACCAGCCCGACGCTTCGTTCATCCCGACGAAGACGCCCGCGTGGCGGTTGCCGTCGGCGTCCTCGACCCAGACCTGGTCGCCCTCCTTGTAACCGGCCTCGGCGTTGACTTCGGCTTCGGCGGCTTCGGTCTCGGCCGGGTCGTCTCTCATGTCTCCCATGGGCGCGAGCATAGCCGGGTACGCTGCGGCGATGGCGGTCAAGGGCGAGCCGATGAAGGCAAAGCTGACGGCGCGCCCGTTCAGCGATCCGGGCTGGGTGTTCGAGCGCAAGCTCGACGGCGTCCGCGCCACCGTCCGCCGCGGCCCCGACGGGGCGACGCTCACCTCGCGCACCGGCCGGCGGATGAACGGCTACCCGGAGATCACCGAGGCGCTGGAAGCCGAGTCGGCGCAGGAGTTCG
This sequence comes from uncultured Solirubrobacterales bacterium, assembly GCA_963791095.1. GTDB lineage: Bacteria > Actinomycetota > Thermoleophilia > Solirubrobacterales > 70-9 > VAYN01. The sequence goes on along the minus strand of CAWBRE010000012.1, from coordinate 111,239 downwards.
TCGCCGACGGCGAGATCGTCGCCTTCGAGGGCTCGCGGACCAGCTTCGAGAAGCTGCAGGGCCGGCTCGGGATCGCCGAGCCGCGGCTTGCCCGGCTGACCGGGATCGAGGTCTTCATCTACGTCTTCGACCTGCTCGAGCTGGACGGCCGCGACCTCACCGGCCTGCCGCTGCGCGAGCGCAAGGCGATCCTCAAATCGAGCCTCGAATTCCACGGCCCGGTCCGCTTCACGCCGCACCGCAACGAGAAGGGGGAGAAGTTCTTCCTCGAAGCCTGCCGCAGCGGTTGGGAGGGGCTGATCGCCAAGCGCGCCGACTCGCCCTACGTCCACTCGCGCTCGAACGACTGGCTGAAGCTGAAGTGCTCCTTCGAGCAGGAGCTGGTGATCGGCGGCTTCACCCCGCCGAAAGGCTCGCGCGAGCGCTTCGGCGCCCTCCTGGTCGGCTACAACGAGGGCGACGACCTTCGCTACGCGGGCAAAGTCGGGACCGGCTTCGACCAGCACACGCTGGCGACGCTCGGCGACAAGATGGAGAAGCTCCGCCAGGCGAAGACGCCCTTCACCGCGGGCTCCGGCCTGCCCCGCGACGCGACCTGGATCCGCCCCGAGCTGGTCGGCGAGTTCGGCTTCAGCGAGTGGACCCGCGACGGCAAGCTCCGCCACCCCCGCTACCTCGGCCTGCGCGACGACAAGAAGGCAAGCGAAGTCGTGCGCGAGCTGCCGAACGCCGACGCGCCGGGCTAGTCCTCGCGGGAGCGCAGGCGGCGGGGCTCGAAGCGGCCGCTGCGCAGGGCGTCCCAGCCCTCGGTGGAGACGGCGAGGAAGCTGCGGCCCTCGGGGTCCTTGCGTTCCAGCAGCAGGCCGCGGCGGGCGGTGCGGCCGATCGCCCGGCGCATGTCGCGCTCGCCCTGGCCGCGGAAGCGGGCGACCAGCCGGTGGCGCGGCACGAAGCCGTCGTCGCCGAGGTCGACGATCGCGCGCAGGATCTCCTCATCGGATGGGATCACGGGGCGAAGTTACCCACCCGCCCGGCAGGGTACGGTCGGGACGCCGATGGCGAAGCTCAGCGAGTACGAACGCAAACGGGACTTCGGCAAGACCGCCGAGCCCGCCCCGCGCAAGCGCAAGGCGAAAGGTGGGCCAAGGCGAAAAGCGGGGCGAAGGCGAAGCGCCAGGCCAAGCCGCGCTTCGTCGTCCAGGAACACTCCGCCACCCGCCTGCACTGGGACCTGCGCCTCGAGCACGACGGCGTCGGCGTCTCCTGGGCGGTCCCCAACGGGATCCCCCGCGACCCCGACGAAAACCGCAAAGCCGTGCACACCGAGGACCACCCGCTCGAGTACATGAGCTTCGAAGGGGAGATCCCGAAGGGCGAGTACGGCGCCGGGACGATGGTGGTCTGGGACCACGGCACCTACGAGGCGGAGAAGTGGCGCGACGGCGAGATCATCTTCCGCTTCGAAGGCAAGCGGCTGCGCGGCCGCTACGTGCTCTTCCGGGCGGGCGGGCCGAAGGACTGGATGATCCACCGGATGGACCCGGCCGAAGGCGACCGGGACCCGTTCCCCGAGGCCTTCCAGCCGATGCTGGCGAACGACGGCGAGCTGCCGCGCTCGACCCGCGGCTGGGCGGCGGAGCTGGCCTGGGGAGGGGTGCGGGCGCTGGCCCGCTGCCGGCCGGGGCGGCTCGACCTCCACGACGCCGAGCTCGCCGACATCGGCGCCCGCTGGCCCGAGGTGCACCGGCTGACCCGCCAGGTCGGCGCCCGCGACCTCGTCCTCGACGGCGAGCTGGTCGTCTTCGACGCCGATGGGCCGCCCCGACCCCGAGCGGCTCGCCCGCCGCGACAAGCCGGGCTCCGAGAGCGCCGTGCGCCGGCGCGCCCGCGAGAACCCGGCCACCTACGTGATCTTCGACCTCCTCTATCTCGACGGCGAGGACCTGACCGGCGCCCCGTACAAACGCCGGCGCGAGCTGCTCGAGGGCCTCGAGCTCGAGGGCGAGGCCTGGCGCACCCCGCGCGCGGCCACGCACCAAGATCAAGGAGCTGCTCGCCGCCGCCGGCGCGCAGGGCGTCGATGGGCTGGTCCTGAAGAAGCGATCGAGCCCCTACGTCCCCGGCCGGCGCACCGGCGATTGGGTGTCGGTGTCCGCGGAAGGTGGGGAGGGCGACGTCGCCGCGGCTCCGCGGCGCCAAGGGCGCGGGCCCCGGGGGAGCCCGTCGCCGCGGCGCCAAGCTCACCGATGCCGCCGTCCCGACGGCGAAGAACAAATTCCGCCTCCCGGTCGGCGACCGCGAGCTGGCGGTCTCCAACCTCGACAAGGTGCTCTACCCCGAGGCCGGCTTCACCAAGGGCGACCTGATCGACGCCTACGCCGACCTCGCCGAGGTCCTCCTGCCCCACCTGCGCGGCCGGCCGGTGACGCTGAAGCGCTATCCCGACGGGGTCGAGGGCAAATTCTTCTACGAGAAGCGCTCGCCCAAGCACCGGCCCGACTGGGTGGCGACGGCGCGGATCTGGTCCGACAGCCACAAGGCGGAGATCGACTACACGCTGATCGAAGACCTGCCGACGCTGATCTGGGCCGCCAACCTGGCGAACGTCGAGCTGCACACCTCGCTGGCGAGGGTCGACGACCTCGACCGCCCCTGCTCGCTCGTCTTCGACCTCGACCCCGGCGCCCCCGCCGACGTCCTCGACTGCGCCCGCGTCGCCCTGCGCCTGCGCGCGCTCTTCGCCCAGCTCGGCCTCGACTGCTACGCCAAGACCTCCGGCTCCAAGGGCCTCCACCTGCACGCGCCGCTGAACGGCACCGCCACCTTCGCCCAGACCCGCCCCTTCGCCAAAGCCGTCGCCGAGGTGATGGAGGCGCGCTTCCCCGACGAGGTCGTCTCGCGCCAGGCGAAGGCGCGGCGCCCGGGCCGGGTGCTGATCGACTGGAGCCAGAACGACCCCCACAAGACGACCGCCTCGGTCTACAGCCTGCGCGCCCGGGAGCGGCCGACGGCCTCGACGCCGCTCGAATGGGAGGAGGTCGAGGCCGCGGCGGAAGGGGAAGACGCCGCGAAGCTGAGCTTCACGATCGACGACCTGCGCCGCCGCGTCGCCGCCAAGGGAGACCTCTACGCGCCGCTCCTCAGCGTGAAGCAGGAGCTACCCGAGCTGGGGACGTAAATCCCCTGCAAACGACGGATTTGGCGATCCGTCCGACCGGGCGAGGACGATGGGATCATGTTCCAGGTCGAAGTCTTCTGCTCCGATCCCCGCTGCGAGGCGGAGGTGACCCTCTGGGTCGACGACCTCGACGAGGTCGAGGCGATCGCCTGCGAGTGCGGCCACGGCTTCGTCGCGGTGCGGATCGAGGGCTTCGAGCCCCTCCTGCTCGCCGCCTAGCTGTCTGGCCACGATCGTTTAGTCGCGGTTCCGGCGCGGGTACCGCGTCCCGGTGAGCACCGCCACCGCGACCAAAGCCGCCGAGTCGAAAGCCCGCCGCGCCCGCCTGCGCCGCTCCGACAGCTCCAGCGCCGGCATCCGCCGCCGCAAGCGCGGCAACGGCTTCTCCTTCGAGGACGGCGCCGGGACCAAGATCACCGACGAGGAGACGCTGCGCCGGATCCGCGACCTGGCGATCCCGCCCGCCTGGAAGGAAGTCTGGATCTGCCCCGACCCCAACGGTCACATCCAGGCGACCGGCTACGACGAAGCGGGCCGCAAGCAGTACCGCTACCACGACCGCTGGGACGAGCGCCGCGCCAACCGCAAGTACGCGGCGATGCGCGAGTTCGCCGCCGTGCTGCCGAAGCTGCGGCGTTCGGTGCGCCGCGACATCGAGCTCGAAGGGATGCCGCGCGAGCGCGCCCTCGCCACCGCCGTGCGCCTGCTCGACCTCGGCTTCTTCCGCATCGGCAGCGAGGAATACGCGCAGACCAACGAGAGCTACGGGCTGGCGACGATCCGCCGCGAGCACGTCCACCGCGAGGGCGAGGAGATCGTCTTCGACTTCCCGGCCAAGTCGCACCAGCGGCGGATCCAGGCGATCGGCGACGAAGCGGCGATCACCGCCCTGGAAGCGATGCGGCGGCGGCGCGGCGGGCCGGACGACCTGCTCGCCTGGAAAGAAGGGAGGCGGTGGCGCGACGTGCGCTCGGTCGACATCAACGAGTACATCAAGGACGTGATCGGGACCGAATTCTCGGCCAAGGACTTCCGCACCTGGAGCGGCACCGTGCTCGCCGCCGCGGCGCTCGCCGGGGAGGAGAAGCCCGCCTCCGACACGGCCGCCAAGCGGACGATCAACCGCGCCGTCAAAACCGTCGCCACGGCGCTCGGCAACACGCCCGCGGTCTGCCGCCGCTCCTACATCGACCCGCGGATCCTCGACCGCTACCGCGACGGCGAGACGATCGACGTCGGCCGCCGCGCCGCCGAGGCGGGGACGATGTCGGAACGGACCCGGCAGCGGATCGAGCGCCAGGTGCTGGAGCTGATCGATTGAGGGCGCAGCGAAGCGAGTGCTAGCGGCGCCCCGGCCTGGGTAGGAGGATCCGTCCATGGACTTCAAGGCCCCCCTGCGACGCTTCGACGAGTTCCAGCAGCGCAAGCCCGCGCTGGCCCTGCCGCTCGGCGTGGTGAAGAAGTTCGGCGACGACGAAGGCGGCAGCATGGTCTCGCTGATCGCCTACCGGGCGTTCTTCTCGCTCTTCCCGCTGCTGCTGCTGATGACGACGATCCTCGGCTACGTCCTCGCCGGCAACGACGAACTGCGCGAAGAAGTGGTCAGCGGCACGCTCTCCCAGTTCCCGATCATCGGCAACCAGCTGAAGGGCGGCACCCTGACCGGCAGCGGCATCGCGCTGGCGGTCGGGATCATCGGCTCGATCCTCGCCGGGATCAGCGTGATCATGGAGACCGAATCGACCTTCGACCGCTGCTGGGGCGTGCCCAAGGCCGGCGGCCGCGGCTTCGTCGGCTCGCGGCTGCGGGCGATCATGCTGCTGCTCGTGCTCGGCGGCCTCGCGGTCGTCTCGACCGTCGTCTCCGGGCTCGCCTCGGGCGGCGCCGACCTGTTCGGCGCGGGCGGCAAGGTCGCCGGCCTGCTGATCGCGACGGTGCTGAACCTCTTCGTCTTCGGTGCCGTCTTCCGCCTCCTCACCAACGACACGGTGGAGACCAAGGCGCTGATCCCCGGGGTCGTCGTCGCCACGATCGGCTGGGAGATCCTCCAGGTCGCCGGCGGCTGGTACATCTCGCATGAGGTGAAGAACGCCTCCGCCGTCTACGGCACCTTCGCCCTGGTGATCGGCCTGCTCGCCTGGATCCACCTGGGGGCGACCTTCGTCGTCCTCGGGGCCGAGACCAACGTCGTCCGCACCCGCAAGCTGTGGCCGCGCTCGTTGTTCGGCGGCCCCGGAGTGGGTACCCAGGAGGAGGGAAAAACTTCCACCTGAAAGGGGTGCCATCGAAAATGGCCGACGAGTTGAATGGCAAGAAAATCGCGTTCCTCACCGCCAACGAGGGAGTCGAGGAAGTCGAGCTGACCGAGCCGCGTAAGGCGGTCGAGGCAGCCGGGGCGGAGACCGAGTTGCTGGCCCCGGAAGCGGGTGACGTGCAGGCGTTCAACCACCTCGACAAGGGCGAGACGTACGCGGCGACCCGCGCCGTCGGCGACGCCAAGGCGGAGGAGTTCGACGGCCTCGTCCTGCCCGGCGGGGTCGCCAACCCGGACAACCTGCGCACCCACCCGGAGGCGGTCCAGTTCGTCAAGGACTTCTTCACCGCGGGCAAGCCGGTCGGCGTGATCTGCCACGGGCCGTGGACGCTGATCGAGGCGGGCGTGGTCGAGGGCCGCAAGCTCACCTCCTGGCCGAGCCTGCAGACCGACCTGCGCAACGCCGGCGCCGAGTGGGTCGATGAGGAAGTCGTCGTCGACGAGGGCCTCGTGAGCAGCCGCAACCCGGACGACCTCCCGGCCTTCAACGCGAAGATCGTCGAGGAGTTCGAGGAGGGGGAGCATGCCGCCCAGAGGGGTTAAAAAAGGCTCCAAACGAGACCGTCAGTTCAAAGAGGTCAAAAAAAGCGAGGAAAAAGAGGGCCGGTCGACCAAGCGCGCCGAGGAGATCGCGGCGCGCACGGTCAACAAGGAAAAGGCCCGCTCGGGAGAATCGAAGACCGCGTCGCGTAGCTCCAAACGCGGTCCCTCGGCAAGCAGCCGCGGCGGTAAACAATCGGGCGACGGGCCCGCCGGCCGCACCCGCGACCAGCTCTACAACGACGCCAAGAAGGCCGGCATCGAAGGCCGCTCGAAGATGTCGAAGGACGAACTCGAGAAGGCGGTGGCGGGCGCCGGCTGAGCCCCGCCACCGCGGTCCCGCGACCTCAGTCGCCGCCCGGCGGCGTCTCGAACGCCGCCAGCCCGGTCACCACCGGGATGCCCGCCTCGCCGCCGAGGCGGGCACGGCTGGCGGCGGCGACCGCCATCACCTCCTGCAGCGCCCGGTCGAGGATCTCGGCCGTCTCCCGCCAGCCCTGCTCGTCGACGGTGACCGGCATCCAGTTGAGGGTGGTGTCCTCGCGGCGGTCGATCGTGTCGGCGTCGATCGCTTCGCCGACCTTGGCGGCGAAGGTGCGCAGCGCTTCGCTGGTCACCCCGGCGCGGATCGAGAGCGGCGCCCGGCGCCAGTCTTGATGGCCGATGAACGAGCGCGGGCGGGCGGTGTAGAAGTGCTCGATCGTGCCCCGCTTCGGCCGGGTGCTGACCTGTTCGATGCAGTCGACCTCCAGTAGTGCGTTGGTGTGGTACGAGACGACCCCGAGGCTCTCGCGGAATCCACGCGCCAGTTCGGTCGGGCTCGCCGTCCTCCCCTGCAGCGCTTCGAGGATCCGCACCCGCATCGGGTGGGCGAGCGCCTTGACGAGGTTCTGGTCGATTGTCTCTCGGTCGCGGGGGTTGGTTTCCGGTGGCATAGGCCCGCCATCCCAGCGACGTTTTGTCTGCATCGCAACCTGACTATTAGAGCCAGATTCCCCCACCGGTGGTACGCGTTTTGTGAGCGCCGGCAAACCCGTATCGATATATACCAAGGCTATGAGTGACTCAGACAAAAACGTGGCGATCAAGTCAATAGCGGTACTCGGCGCGGGCGGGACGATGGGCAAGGGCATCGTCCGCAACGCGGCCCTGGCGGAGATCCCCGTGCACGCCTGGAACCGCACCGCGGCGAAGCTCGACGACCTCGCCGACACCGCCGGGGTGACCGCCTTCGAGACCGCCCGCGAGGCGGTGGTCGACGCCGACCTGGTGGTGACGATGCTGAGCGACGTCGAGGCGACGCTCGCCGCGATGTCGGGGCCCGACGGCGGCGCCGCCGGCTCCGAGGGGGCGATCTGGGTGCAGATGGGGACGATCGGGGTCGAGGGCGCCGAGCGCTGCGCCGAGCTCGCCCGCGACCGCGGCCTCCTCTACGTCGACGCGCCGGTGATGGGAACGAAGAAACCGGCCGAGGAGGGCATGCTGATCGTCCTCGCCTCCGGCCCCGAGGGCGTCCGCGACCGGCTCGAACCGTTCTTCGACGCGATCGGCAAACGGACGATCTGGCTCGGCGAGGCGGGCCAGGGCAGCAAACTGAAGGTGGTCGTCAACAGCTGGATCTGCACGATCACCGAGGGCACCGCCGAGATGCTGCGCCTGGCCACGGCGCTCGGCATCGAACCGCGCCTCGTCCTCGACGCGATCGAGGACGGCCCGCTCGACGCCCCCTACGGGCGGATGAAGGCGGAGATGATGCTGAAGGACGAGTACCCGCCGAGCTTCCGCCTCGCCCTGGCCGCCAAGGACGCCCGCCTCGCGGTCGCCGCGGGCACCGACGCCGGGGCCGAGATCCCGGTGATCGAGGCGATCGCCGCGCAGATGACCGCGGTCGCCGCCGAGCATCCCGGACGACGACCTCGCCGTCCTCTTCCGCGGCACTTCCTCCTGACCTTCGGGAGGCCGTTAGGGCGCGGGTTGCGTGGGTAGATTGAACGGATGTCAGTCAAGACCAAACTCGCCCGCAAGGCGGTCAAGTCGACCGCGAAGCACACTGCCCGCGGCACCGCGTCGAAGCTCACGCACAAGCCGTTCCGCTCGATCACCCTTTTGACCGCCGGCGCCCTGCTCGGCTTGGTCGTAGGCTGGTTGGTCGCCAACAGCAAATCGACCGAGCAGGGCTCGGGGACTGGAGCCGTTTCGTGAACGCAGCGCCTGACCAGGAGCGCGACGAGGATTTCGTCGAGGAGGAAGAGGCGGAGGCCGCCAAGGAAGCCGCCGGGATCGGCGGCAACGTCCCTCCCGACACCGATGACCCAGCCGAACAGCCGCTGCTAGAGGGCGGCGAGGGCGAGTCGGAGGGCTTCGAGCTGGCCGAGAAGGACCTTGAGGACATCGCCGAACACGGCGACGAACACCGCTTCCCGGACGGGCTCGCGCAGCCCGAGGAGCCGCAGGCCAAAGACACCTACGGCGAGCCCGACGAAGCGATCCCGGCGGACGAGAACGAGTAGGGATGGCCGACCGCAGCCTGATCGCGATCGTCACGCCGGCCTTCGGGTCGGCGGAGTCGATCGAGGCGCTGGTGCGTGAGGTGGGCGACGGCGACGGCGCGACCGAGGTCCGGCTGGTCGCGCCGGCGGTCGAGGTCAACCCGCTCCACCACACCCTCGGCGACATCGACAAGCCGCGGGCGGAGGCGGGGGAGCGGCTCGAGGGCCAGGCCGCGGCCGCCCGCGCCGCCGGCCTCACGGTCAGCGGCGAAGTCGGCGACCCCGACCCGGTGCAGGCCGCCCAGGACGCGCTGCTGAAGAAACCCGCCGACAAAATCCTGATCTTCGCCCACGCCGACGACTCCAAGGCCTGGTACGAGGGCGACCTCTGGAAGCACGCCGAGGACTCGCTCGAGCCGCCGCTGAAATTGATCGTCGTCGACGGCGGGCCGGAGGGCGACGAGCACGTCGTCGACACCGAGACCTCCGGGCCGGGGCTGTCGGACACCGACGCCGGGATCGAGGTCGACTCCTCCTACGGGCCGAAACTTACCCGCGGTGACCTCACCGGGATCGGCATCGGGCTGCTCGGCACGATCATCGCGATCATCCTCGCCGCGGCCGCCACCAGCGGCGGCACCGCGAACGGCTGGCGCGCCTTTGCGATCGGCCTGGCGATCGCGATCGCCCTGGTCAACATGGCGAACGTGGTCGGCGTGCTGCTGATGGAGAGCGTCCGCTACCGCGGTGGCTTCGCCAAGATGTTCCGCACCCTCGCCTTGATCGGCACCCCGGTGGTCGTGGTGATCAACGCGCTGATCTTGATCCTCGCCTAGGGCGGGCCCCGCCTAGACCGTTTCGTGTTCGGCGGTCTCGTGGCGCCGCAGTGCCTCGAGCACCTCGTCGGCGAGCTGCGAGCCGTCCTCGGAGCGCAGCGGCGTCGCCGAGATCCGGAAGATGACGCCGTCCGGGTCGATTTCCTCGAGCGAGACGCTCGGCCGGTAGCGGGTCGGCACGGTGATCGTGCGCAGCAGCTGGTTTTCGATCTCCCGCGGGCTGGCATGGCGCGGCAACCGCACCTTGACGTCGACTTTCTCCGGCTCGCGCAACGGCACCACGGCGAGCATCAGCAGCACGTTGTTGGGGATCTGCAGCCGGTCGGCCCCCTGGCTGAGGGTGGTGTAGAAGAGGCCGAGCGAGGTCACCGTGCCCTCCAGCGAACCGGCCAGGGCGCCGCCGACGAGGCGCACCCGTTCGCCGACCCGGAACGGCCGCGTCGTCTGCAGGACGACCCCGGCGAAGATCGCGCCGAGGCTCTGCTGGGCGGCGAGCCCGAGCAGCACCGCGGTGAAGGCGCCGCCGACGGCAAGGGTGGAGGCCTGGACGCCGGCGATCCGCAGGGCGACGATGACCACGGTGAGCATCGCCAGGAGGCGGAAGACGAAACCGACGGTCCCCGCGGTGGCGGGGTCGAGCCGGCGGTAGAGCCGCGGCGAGAGCGAGCTGGAGAACCAGTGGACCGCGGCGCTGCCGACCAGGACCAGGACGATCACGGTGCCGATCCGGAACCATTCGCCGTAGCCCGGCGCGATCTGCCGGCGGTGCGAGTAGACGACCAGGGTGGCGATCAGGACGAGGACGGCGACGACGAGGCCGAGCAGGGAGCGCTTGGAGACGGAGCGCGTCTCGATCTCCTCGCCCAGCCCGAGCGACTGCCAGGCGTGGGTGCGGGTCTCGAACAGCTCGCGCGGAAGTTTCGGTCGTCGCGGTGCGGGCATCAAGTCCGGCTACCCGGCGCGGGCGCCGTTAATCGCCTGGGACGGACCGTGTGACGGGCCTCACCCGGCGCGGGGCGGGGTCTCAGCCGCGCAGCGCGGCGACGGCCTGCTCGCGCGTCTCGAAGACGCGCAGCGAGTGCTCGAGGCCGGTGACCTCGAGGACGCGCCGGACCTGCTCGTTCTGGCAGCAGAGCACCAGGCCGCCTTTGCCGCCGTTGCCGGCGGTCGAATCGATCCGCTGCCAGGCGCGGACGATCATCGCGATCCCGGTGGAATCGATGAACTGGCAGTCGGCCAGATCGATCAGGACCGCCGCGTCGGCAGCCTCGGTTGCCTCCTCGAGCGGCCCTTCGAGCTGCGTCGCAGTCGAGAGGTCCAGCTCCCCGTGTACCTCAAGAAGTCGGAGGCCGCCCTCCAGTTCGGTGGCGGATGCTTGGAACGGCGCTGGACCCACTGGTCGCGATGCTAGCGCAGGGAGCCTCCGTACGGGGTGACGAGTTTGCCGCCGGTACGTCTGGGTATCAGGCGAAACGCAAGGCCGGTAGCGTTGCCGGTCGCGCAACCGACCCGAACAGTGGCACTGAGCGGCGTCTTCGCCAGGGACCCAAAATTTGAGCACGACGAACGTCGATTCAGCAGGCCTGCAGATGTCGCTTCCCGCGAAGGCGGAGAACGTGGCGGTGGTCCGGCACGCGATCGCCGGGCTGGCAGAGCGGATCGGCATGGACGACGCGGCGATCGCCGACCTGAAAACGGTGGTCACCGAGGCCTGCATGAACGTCGTCGTCCACGCCTATCCGGAGGGTGAGACCGGCCTCCTGGAAATCGAGGCGACGCCCGATCTGGAGGGGCTCACGGTGGCGGTGCGGGACCACGGCCGCGGGATCAGCCCGCGCCCCGGCGTCGACCGCCCGAGCCTGCGGATCGGCCTGGCGCTGATCGCGGCGCTCTCCTCCAGCTTCGAAATCCGCGGCGGGGTCGAGCGCGGGACCGAAATCCGCATGCACCTGCCGCTGCGCTCGCGGCCGATCCCGAGCGACCAGGACGCGGTGCGTCCGGAGGTGCCGGACTTTCCCGACGCGACCAAGATCGAGGTCGGCGCGGCGGAGCTGCTCGGCCCGGTCCTCAGCCGCGCCTTGACCGCGCTCGCCGCCCGCCAGGAGATCACGATCGACCGGATCTCCGACGCGATGCTGCTTGCCGACGCGATCTCGGCGGCCGCCCCGCGCAGCTTCCCCGACGGCACCGTGAAGCTCAGCATCGCCGACCGGCCCGCGGGGGTCGAGCTGAAGATCGGCCCGATGGAGTCGGGCGCCGCCGACGGGCTGCGTTCCAGCCTCTCGCTCCCCGACGTCGGCGGCTCGCTGGAAACGCTGGCCGACGAAGTGCGCACCGAGGCCGACGGCGACGGCGAGTACCTGGTCGTCGGCATCGCCGCGACCGCCACCTGACGGCCGGCGCCGATCCGGGCCAGGACGGTGAGGCGCTAGCCGCGCTCTTCCTGTTCGGCGACCTGTTCGCGGATCCGCTCCAGGGTGCGGCGCAGGATCCGCGAGACGTGCATCTGCGAGTGGCCGATCTGATCGGCGATCTGGGACTGGGTCATGTCCTCGACGAAGCGCAGGCGGAGGATCAGCCGTTCGCGGTCGTCGAGCTGCGGCAGGACCCCCTCGAGCGCCAGTTTGTCGTCGACCAGCTCGTAGCCCTCGTCATCGTCGCCGACCCACTCCGAGGCGGGCGATTCGTCGTCTTCGCCGCCCACCGGGCGGTCGAGCGAGAGCGGCCGGCGATTGTGGTTGGCCTCCAGCACCTCGAGCACTTCGGACGGTTCGATCGTCAGTTTGCCCGCGATCTCGGAGACCGAGGGCGAGCGCTGCAGCTCGATCGTCAGCGCCGAGGTCGCTTTCTCCACTTCGGCCATCCGGTCGTGGAGCCCGCGCGGCACCCGCACGGTCCAGACCCGGTCGCGGAAGTGGCGCTTCAGTTCGCCGAGGATGGTGGGGGAGGCGAAGGCGGCGAAGGGGGTGCCGCGGATCGGGTCGAAGCGGTCGACCGCGTTGACCAGGCCGAGGTTCGCCACCTGCAGCAGGTCGTCGAAGGACTCGCTGGCGCCGCGGTAGCGCAGCGCCAGGTTTTTGGCGAAGGGGAGGTAGCGGCGGACGAGCTCCTCGCGGGCGGCCGGGTCGCGCTGGTCGCGCAGCCGGCGCCAGAGCAGCGCCTCGGGGGCAAGGCCCTCGCCCGGGCCGTCGGGCGCACCGTCGGGCAGTGGTCGCATCTCTTCGCTGTTCGCTGGCATAGGGCAGGGGCCGCCGGAGAAGGCGGCGCCGCCCAGAGGGTCCCAGATCAGCGAACCGTGCAGCGCCCGGCGACCGGGGGGCGCCGTGGCTCAAACGATAGCGGCAGGTGGATCCTGGCCCGAGCCGACTTCGGTCTTGCTTTTCACACGGCTCTTGGCGGCCGAGAGCGGCTCGGCGATCGACTCCAGCGTCTTGCCCTCGGCGTTCACCCCGAAGAAGATCTCGGCGATCCCGCCGATCGCCATCACCACGGCGCCGAGCAGGAAGCCGAGGGCGACCTTGGTGAGGTCGCCGGTGTTGATCAGTTCGCCGAAGAGGAGCGGCCCGATGATCCCGCCGAGGCCGGTGCCGATGGCGAAGAAGAAGGCGATCGAGAGCGCCCGGCTCTCCATCGGGAAGATCTCCGAGACGGTCAGGTAGGCGGCGCTGGCGCCGGAGGAGGCGAAGAAGAAGATCGCCAGCACCATCGCCATGAAGACCAGGGTCGAGGGCGTGGTGGAGAGCAGGACGATCCCGAGCATCGCGGTCAGCGCCGCCGAGGTGAGGTAACAGAGCGAGATCATGATCTTGCGCCCGACCGTGTCGAACAGGCGCCCGAGGGTCAGCGGCCCGATGAAGTTGGAGGCGGCGAAGACGGCGATGTAGAGGGGGACCTGGCCGGAGCCGACGTTGAAGAATTCGCCCAGGATCGTGCCCAGGTCGAAGGTCACCGCGTTGTAGAGGAAGGCCTGGCCGACGAACAGCGAGAGGCCGAGGATCGTCCGCTTCGGATATTTGTGGATCGCCACCGAGGCGATCTCGCGGAAGGGGATCGTCGCCCGCTGGTGGATCGTCAGGGTGGCGTCGTCGGGGACCTCCTCCAACTCCTCGCCGGTCTCCTCGCGCACTTCGTCCTCGATTTCGCCCGTGATCTGCTCGGCCTCGTCGTTGCGGCCGTGGATGAAGAGCCAGCGGGGGCTCTCGGGGACGTTCTTGCGGACGATCAGGATGCCGACCCCGAGCACCGCGCCGATCAGGAAGGCGAGCCGCCAGCCGAAGTCCATCGCGAAGATCGAGGTGTTCAGCAGCGGCACCGTGAGCAGGGCGCCGACCGAGGCGCCGACCCAGTAGGAGCCGTTGATGATCAGGTCGACGCGGCCGCGCAGGCGGGCCGGGATCAGCTCGTCGATCGCCGAGTTGATCGCCGCGTACTCGCCGCCGATCCCCATCCCGGTGAGGAAGCGGCAGGCGAAGAAGTACCAGGCGGTCCAGGAGAGGCCGGTGGCGACGGTGGCGACGATGTAGAGGCCGAGGGTGACGAGGAAGAGCTTCTTGCGGCCGAAGCGGTCGGTCAGCTGGCCGAAGAAGAGGGCGCCGACGCAGGCGCCGCCGACGTAGAAGGCGGCGGCGCTGCCGATCTGGGAGGCGTCGAGGGTGATCCCCGAGCCGGCTTCGGTGAGCCGGTCGCCGATCGAGCCGATGATCGTCACCTCGAGCCCGTCGAGGATCCAGACGGTGCCGAGGCCGATGATCACCATCCAGTGCCACTTCGCCCAGGGCAGGCGGTCGAGCCGGGCCGGGACCTTCGTCTCGATCTCGTTTACCGCCGCGTTTGCTATCGCGTCCGTCCCCATCCCGGGGGGTTCCGTACCCATGGAACGGGTTCGCCAATCAATGGCGCGGGTAGCCTTCGGGCGATGAGGAAAGGCCTGCATCCTGCCCTGCTCGGCGCGCTGCTCGCGGTCTCCGCGCTGCTGGTCGCGGCGGCCCCGGCGAGTGCCACCGCCCGCTGGCACCCGAAGCCGACCACCGCCGCCTGGCAGTGGGAGCTGCAGGGCAAGTTCGAACTGACGCCGGGCGTCTCGGTCTTCGAGATCGACGGCTTCGAATACCCGGCGAGCGTCGTGGCGGCGATCCACGGCGCCGGCGCCAAGGCGATCTGTTACCTCGACGTCGGCAGCTGGGAGGAATACCGGCCGGACAAGGAAGAGTTCCCGAAATCGGTGCTCGGCAAGCGCTACGAAGGCTTCCCGAACGAGCGCTGGCTCGACATCGCCCACTACAAGAAGTTCGCCCCGATCATGGAAAAGCGGATCTCGATGTGCGCGGAAAAGGGCTTCGACGCGGTCGAGCCCGACAACATCAACGGCTGGGAAAACAAGACCGGGTTCCCGCTCACCCGCGCCGATCAGCTCACCTACAACCGCTGGATTGCCCGCACGGTGCACAAGGCCGGGATGGCGGTGGCGCTGAAGAACGACTCGCGGCAGGTAAAGCAGCTGGTCGGATCATTCGACTTCGCCGTGGTCGAGGAGTGCTTCCAGTACGAAGAATGCGACCTCTACAAGCCCTTCGTCGAAGCGGGCAAGGCGGTCTTCGAGACCGAGTACGAACTGCCGACCTCGGAATTTTGCAAGCAGGCGGAAGCGCTCGACTTCGCCTCGATCCGCAAGGGGCTCGAACTGTTTGCCAAGCCCTGGGAACCTTGCGACCCGCCGCCGGGGGCGACTGGTTAGTCTCGCCCCATGGGATTCGACCAATATCACGAGCCGCCGGAGGAGCTGTCGGCCGAGACGCGGACGTTCGCCCGTCTCTGTGCCTCGCTCGAAGAGGAGTGCCAGGCGATCGGCTGGTACCAGCAGCGCCTTTCGATCGAGCCCGACGCCGACGCGCGGGCGATCATGGAAGACGCCCAGGGGGAGGAGTTCAAGCACTTCTCGATGGACCTCGAGTTCCTCCTGCGCAAGGTGCCGCGCTGGCGTGAAACCGCCAAGGGCGTGCTCTTCCGCGAGGGCGACATCGTCGAGCACGGCGAGGCGGCCGAGGCGGCAGCTGGAGACGACGGAGACGACGATGGGCCGGTAGCCCCGATGGCGGGCGGCGAAGGCTCGCTCGGGATCGGCAGCCTGAAGGGACAAGGACGATGAACCACCTGCTTCGCGGCCACGCGCCGCTCACCGACTCGAACTGGAAGCTGCTCGACGAGGAGGCGGTGGCGCGCCTCCAGGGGCCGCTCGCCGCGCGCCGCCTGGTCGACTTCATCGGCCCCAAGGGCTGGCAGCACTCGGCCACCAACCTCGGCCGCACGGAGCCGATCGACGGCGTCGAAGAGGGCGTCAGCGCCCTGCGCCGGCGGGTCCTGCCGCTGGTCGAGGTGCGGATCGACTTCACCGTCTCGCGGGCGGAGATGCGCGACGACGACCGCGGCGCGATCGACGTCGACCTCGAGTCGCTCGACAACGCCGCCCACCAGATCGCGATCGCCGAGAACAGCGCCGTCTTCAACGGTTGGGCGAGCGCCGGGATCACCGGCGTGCTCGAGGCCTCGCCGTACGAGCCGGAGCCCCTCGGGCCGCAGGCCGACGGTTACCCGCGCTCGGTGGCGCGGGCGGTCGAGGCACTGCGCGAGGCGGGCGTCGAGGGCCCTTACGGGCTGGCGCTCGGCCCCGACGAGTACATCCGCGTGATCGAGACCGCCGAGCACGGCGGCTACCCGCTGTTCGACCACCTGGCGAAGATCCTCGGCGGGCCGATCGTCTGGGCGCCGGGCCTCTCCGGGGCGGTGGCGATGAGCCTGCGCGGCGGTGACTTCCTGCTCGAATCGGGCCAGGATCTCTCGATCGGCTACGACCATCACGACGCCGACGAGGTGCACCTCTACCTCGAGGAGAGCTTCTCCTTCGTCGTCGCGACCCCGGAGGCCGCGGCACCGCTCACTCCGTAGCGAGCGGTGCCCTGGGGCCTATTTCGGCTCGGGGGAGAGGAAGTGGAGCATCTCGACCTTCGAGAGCATCCCGTCCTCGTCGGACTTGGTCAGTCGCTCCGATGACTCGCTCTGGATCTCGAGGACGCGATCCAGCGTCTCCGAGAGCAGCTTCGAGACCTCGTCCCAGCCCTGTTTGTCGACGACCATCGGGGTGCGGCTCAGGTGCCGATCCTCTTTGTCGTCCATGGTGCCGCTTTTGACGGCCTCCTCGATGTCGTCGAACACCGATTTGAGCATCGCTCCGGAGAGTCCGGGGCGGAGGCTCTGCGGCATCCGCGACCATTCGCTGTCGCTGAGGAACTGACGGCGCGTCGCCCGGTAGAAGTGCTCCGTGGCTCCGCGACGCTGCTTGGTGTCGACGAGCTCGATGCAGTCGTATTTCTCGAGCACGCGGACGTGGTACGCGACCAGGTTGAGGCTCTGATCGAGCTCTTGCGCCAGAAGATTGGGGCTGGCGACCCGCTCGTTCAGAATGATCAGGATCTGTACGCGCAGTGGGTGGGCGAAGGCTTTGGCGACGATTTGTTCGACGCCGTCCTTCTTTTTAGTTTTCGGCAAGGGGGCTTCCTTCGGTCGTTTGCAAGGGGTGGCACGCCGATCACAGGACCTTAACCAGTATGGGTCAAGAAATCCAGAATTGATCTTAAATTCTCGTTTATTTGTTCGGTTTTACCGGTTCGAACTTGATTGCTGTAAACGGATGGAGTAAAAGGTTTTTTCCGCAGCAGTGGATGCGGACAGGGAAAAGCAGTTCCGATATGGAGGTGGCGATAGTGCGGATGGGCACGTCGCAGGGGCGGATGACGCCTGCTGCAATCACGAAGGGATCCTGACCAGGGATACGGGACGGCGGTCGCCGTGGAAGGCTTGACCGGTGGCGCCTTGGAAACTGCCGCTGATCGTCTTCGCGATCGCCGTCCCGATCGTCGTCGGCACGCTGCTCGGCGGCCCCGGCGTGGGCGTCGCGCTGGCGGGCCTGGCCGGGGTGGCCCTGGTCTACTGGGCGGTGCAGCTGCGCCCTCACGGAGGGATCGGCGAGGCACCCGACGCGCTGGAGCGCCGCCGACTCCTGGTCGTGGTGGGGATGGCGGTCGAGGACGAGGCGACGACCGCCGCGATCGCCGCCGAGGCGGGCATCGACGGCAGCCGTGACCTGGCCGAGGTGATGGTCCTGGCGCCGCTGCGTCTCGGCTTCTTCGATCGCTGGGCCTCGGACCTCGAGCCCGCCCGCGAGGAGGCGCAGAAGACGCTGGTGATCTCGGTCGCCTCGCTGGCCCGGGTCGGGGTGGTGGCGGAGGCGCGGGTCGGCGACGAGGACATCGTGCAGGCGGTCGAAGACCAGGTCGGCAGCTACGCCGCCAGCGAGGTGATCCTGGTCACCGCGGGCGACGCGGAGGACCCGGACGCGGCCCGGGCGGCGACCGAGCTGGCGCGCCGGTTGCGGACCGGGTTTCGCCGGCTCGTGGTCGCCTGACGCCGCGGACGCCCGCGGTCAGAACCCGAGCGCTACGCCCCCGGCGTCAGCCCCGAGCCCTATGCCCTTCGGCGTCAGGACCCGAGGAGATCGCCGAAGTGGAGCGCGGCGCGCGTCGGCGTCAGCAGGCCGTCGTCGGCGCGGTGCAGCAGCCCGGCCCCGGTCAGTTCGCGGATCGCCCGTTCGACCGCGTCGCGGGCGCCGAAGTCGGCATCCTCGCCGGCCAGGTCGCGGACCAGTTCCGCGGCGGTCATCTGGGTGGGGTGGAGGTCGAGCACGCGCTGCAGGAGCGCCGCTTCGACCCGGGTGTCCTCGCCCGCGTTGGTCAGGTTGTCCTCCTCGGCGGCCATCGTCTCCGGCCTAAGGGGCCGGCTCCTCGCTTTCTCCCCCCTGAGCGTGATCGCCGTCGGCACGGTCCTCGCTCACTCCGAGGACCGCGAGCGCCCAGGGCTCCTCGATCGCCGGTGAGTAGAAGTGCTGCATCGAGCCGCGCACCGGCGCTGTGTCGACCAGGGTGACGACGCCGCAGTCGGCGAGCACGCGGACGTGGTAGCTGACGTTGGAGAGCGGCTGGCGCAGCTGGTCGGAGATCTGGCGCGGGCTGATCCGGTCCTGTTCGACCATCGTGCGAAGGATCTGCCGGCGCAGCGGGTGCCGCAGCGCTATCAGTAGCTCGTTGTCGTCGGTGTGGTCGCCCTCCGC
This sequence comes from uncultured Solirubrobacterales bacterium, assembly GCA_963791095.1. Lineage (GTDB taxonomy): Bacteria > Actinomycetota > Thermoleophilia > Solirubrobacterales > 70-9 > VAYN01. The sequence continues at coordinate 92,722 of CAWBRE010000012.1, read as the reverse complement.
CATCGGGGCGGCAGCATAGAGCAATTGAAATGTTTTGTATGCAAACGTCGGTGTCCCCGCCGGGACTCCATCAACGCTTAAAGTTCCTGTCACAGTTCGTCCCGGATTAATTGACTTTGCAGGTATTTTCGGTCTGTCTTTCGTCTGTAAGGGCGTCGCCGGTGATCGGTTTGCGGGAGAGCCACCGAGCGGATCCGGGAAGTATTGCGCAGACAAACAGTCGCGTACAGGTCTTGCCGCCCTGCATGAGCGCTCAGGTCTTTAGCGGGCAACCGATCCGCGCGCGGGAGTGGCCGCTCGGGTTGGGATCGGGAGGCTCGGGTAACTGCGCTGACGCTCGTGTCAGGGGACCAGATGGGGAGACAAGCCGTAGAGCCCGAGCACCGTTTCGGGTCCTCCGCGCCGCTGACGATCGGCGTCGAGGAAGAGTTGCTGCTGGTCGACGGCGTGCGGCGGCTGGTGCCCGTCGCCGAGCGGGTCATCGAGCAGCTCGACGCGGCCACGCAGGAGGCCGTGAGTACGGAGATATTCGCCGCTCAGATCGAGCTGAAGACGGGGATCTGCGGCGACTCGGCGGCGGCGGCGGTCGAGCTCGGCGACCTGCGCAAGGAGGTGCGGGCGACCGGGGCCGGGCTGCTCGGGGCGGGCGTCCACCCCGACGACGGCGGCCAGGCGCAGCTGATCGAGAAGCCGCGCTACGACGTCGTCAAGGAGGATCTGGCGAGCCTGCTCTCGACCCCGCCCTCGGGGCTGCATGTGCACGTCGGCATGCCTGACCCGGAGACCGCGGTGCGGGTCGCCAACGCGATGCGTCTGCGCCTGCCGATGCTTGCCGCGCTGGCCGCCAACTCGCCCTACCGGGACGGCGCCGACAGCGGCATGGCGAGTGCCCGGGCGGCCGAGGTAGGCGCCTACCCGCGCTTCGAAATCCCCCGCGCCTTCCGCGACTACGAGGAGTTCCGCGCCGTCGCCGACCAGCTGATCGCCGCCGCCGGGGTCAGCGACTACACCTACATCTGGTGGGACGTACGCCCGCACCCGAAGCTCGGCACGGTCGAGGTGCGGGGGATGGACGTGCAGTCCTCGGCGGCCGCCAACGCTGCCTTCGCGGCGCTGATCCAGGCGCTGGCGGCGCGCGAGGTCGAGCTGCCCTCGCTTTCCGACCTGCAGCGCGAGGCACTGGAGGAGTCCTACTACCAGGCGGGCCGCTACGGGATGGAGGCGCGGCTGATGGTCGACGGCGGCGAGGCGCTCCCGGCGCCCGAGGTGGCGGCGCGGGCGCTGGAGGAAGCGCGGCCCTACGCGGCCGACCTCGGCGGCGAGGGGACGCTGGTCGAGATCGAGCGGATCCTCGCCGACGGCAACGGCGCCGAACGCCAGCGCCGCGCCTTCGAGGCGGGCGGCATCCCGGCGGTCCTCGAGTACCTGGCGGTCGCGACCGCCGTCGACTGACCCGTTGCGTGGTGCCTTTTCTCCGTGTACGGGGGATTTCGAACCACGGCAGGTGCAGGGCGAGGGACGGGAAAGGGACGCGGCCATCTCGGAGGCGACCCGGGCAGGCTGAGGCCGCCTCCGAGATGGCCGGGTCTGTGGGGGAGGTCGAGGGTTCGGGCGAGTGGCGGTGGCGCCGAGGTCGTCTGTGGAGCCTTTCCGGTCCTATGAGGCGGAAAAGCTCCACGGGCACCGGCGGCGGCCGCGGCACGTGGCCAGCGAGGTGTTCGTGACGGAGACGCCGAGAACGTCACCGTGACCTGCGTGGGTCGTGCGGAACTCCACGCCTCTTCATGAGACGTCACACCTGCCCCATCGGTCAGCGCTTTGCTGTGGAGAGAAACTCTCTCTATACGAGAGCAATGCTCCACAGCGCGCCCTGGACCCACGGATGCACCACCTGAAGCGTGACGACCCGGTGACGTTCGCGACGTCTCCGTGCCGCCTTTCCCCAGGACGCGCCGTCCCTGTGACGTCACCCCGCAGGGACGCCGCCCCGGCGCCAGTCCCCCCGCAAACCTCCCGACCCGGGCGTCTCGGAGGCGGCCTCAGCCTGCCCGGGTCGCCTCCGAGACGCCCGGTCCCGCCGTCCCCGGCCGCAGGGGCCGGACCTTCCCGTCCCCGCCGCAGGCCCGCACTCTCCGCCATCGCCATCCGCCACCGCCCGACGCCAGTGCACTTGAGCACACCAGGGTGTGCATCAGCGCACCGGCGAGGATCGCGACGGGCGGCGCTGGGTCTTCCGCCTCGACCTCTGAAAGCCCGCTTCCCCTTGCTTTTACAATCTGGCGATGCCTGAGCCTGCCGCCGAACCCACCTACACGCTTTACCGGCGCGGCGTCGAGTTGCTCGAGGACGGTGACTTCGAGCACGCCACCGAGCCGCTCGCCGAGGCCGCCCGCCGCGAACCGGAGAAGACCTCGGTGCGCGAGGCGCTCGGCCGCGCCTACTTCCGCGCCGGTCGCTTCCGGCTTGCCGCGGTCGAGTTCGACGCCGTGGTCGAGAGCCACCCGGTCGACGACTACGCGCACTTCTGCCTCGGCCGCGCGCTGAGCATGACCGGCGACAAACGGGGCGCCCGCCACCACCTGGCGCTGGCCTCGAACCTGCGGCCCGATCGCCGCGACTACCGCTACTACCGCCGCCTGCTCGACCGCTGAGCGCCGCCGGCGAGGCTAGAGGCCGGTGACGAGCCGGCCCACGGTCGCGGCGGTGAAGTAGGGGCCGAAGCTGAGCGACTTTTCGTCGGTGCGCAGGTAGGTGGTGATCCCGTCGATCTCCAGGCCGCCTTCGATCAGCCAGCCGCCGCCGCTCGCCCCCGGCGCCCAGTGGCAGCGGATCGCGACCGTCGGCGGGCCGGGGAGGGTGATCGTCGCCGGGTCCTGGCCGGCGTAGCCGGAGACGCAGCCGCGCATCCGTTCGGTGCCGCCCGGATAGCCGAAGGATTCGAAGCGCTGCTTGTGGCCGAGGTCGGTGACGATCCGGGCGCCGCCACCGAGCGCGTCCTCGAGGCCGACGCCTTCGGCGTTGGGGGCGACGAGGAAGGCGCCGAGGTCGAAGTCGGGGTTGCCTTCGCGGGTCCAGCCGGGCAGCGAACGCGGCTGGCCGCTGAGGACGAAGACGCCGTAGGGCGCGGCGCCGAGGTTGTAGCCGGGGACGAACTCGAGGTAGCTCGACCAGGTGCCGGGGCGGCCGCCTTCGGGGCCGGTGTTGACGCAGTGGCCGGCGGTGAGGACGAGGCTGCGGCTGGGCGAGTCGATCGCGGTCGCCGAGCAGGAGCCTTCCTCGCCGCCCTGGACGACGAAGAGTCGCCCGTTCCAGGCGTCGGGAACCGCTTCGGGGGTTTCGACCACCGAGTAGCTGGCGCGGGCGGCGCGCGGCAGCGGGCCGCGGTGGACGTCGGTCTGCCCCGTCGGGTCGACGGTCATTTCCAGGGGCCGGGCCGCGGCCATCCGCTGCGGGGTCCAGAAGCTTTCGACCTGATGCGGGGTGGGGGAGGACGGCCAGGCGGCCGCGGCCGGCCGGGCGCCGGCGGCGCTCACCGCAAGCGCGAGGAGGGTGAGCGCGAGCGCGGCGACCGCGACCGAGACCGCGCGCTGGCGCGCTTGCGCTGAGGTGGCGGGGCATCGACGTCACGTTAGTGGCGCCGGATGAGGGCGCCGGATCTTCAGCCGAGGATCGGGGTCACGCAGCGGAAGTGGTGGTCTTCGGACGGGGAGCGGATAACGAAGCCTCCGGTCTTGCGGTCGAGGACGTAGACGCGCGTAAGAGTTTCCGTTGGTCACCCACACCTCGTTCAGCCACTCACCGCCCGCCGCGGATTGCACGCCGGGCTGAGCACGCGAACGCCATTGAGCTCGAAGGCTCTGCGGCAGTTCGCCTCCGCACCGCCGCGCACGCCGCGGCCGCTTCCGTCACGGTCAGCGCCGCCTCGCTCGGGCGCAGGTCCCAGCACGCGCCGGCGAATTCGCGGGTGCCGGCTCGGCAGCCGACCGCGCGGCCGTTGACGGTGGTGGCGTCGGCGGCGTGTTCGGCGGCGATCGCGGTCTGGGCGCGGCGGGCCGAGTCGGCGGAGTCGGCGTGGGTGGCGCTCGGGACCGGGCCGAGCGAGCCGACGTCGATCTGCTTCGCCTTCACCGAGCCCGGCGCCAGCCGGCTGCCGGGGATCGTCCCGGCCTGCAGGCGGTTGCCGGGCACGGAGGCGGGCGTCAGCCGGTTGCCGGGCAGAGATTTGACCCGGATCGTGCGGCCGTCGATCTTCGTCGCCGCGAGCACGGTGCCGCCGAGCGCGACGAAGAGGGCGAGGCAGGCGATCACCAGGGCGGGCGAGGGACGAGGGGGTCGCGGGCGCTTCATCTGACACCTCCATCGGACGAGGACCACCCATTGCTCAGGGATAGTCGGGGCGGCGGCAGCCTGATAGACTCGCCCCCACATACGGTCGGTGGTCAAGGGAAGTCCGGTGCGAAACCGGCGTGGTCCCGCCACTGTGACCGGGTCGAGGAGGTCGCGGACGCGCTTGCAGCGTCGGCCACTGGGGACGCACATCGTCCCCGGGAAGGCGCGACCCAACCCAGCCCCGGAAGCCAGGAGACCTGTCCCCGGCCAGCCAATACGACCCTCGAGGAAAGGGTGGCTCATATGCCAAGACCTATGCAACTCCGTACTGCCGCTGTCTGCGTGCTGTCCCTCTGCGTGATGGCGGCTTTCGCCGCCGGCGCTTCGGCCAAGGGATTCACCGCGACCCTGCGCGTGGTCGGCGCGGGCAAAGAAGTCCTCGCCGAACAGGAAGTGAAGACCGCCGACATCTCGGTGAAGACCAGCAAGCAGGCGACCTGCTTCGGCTCCGGGACCGGGGGCAGCGGCAAGGCCGCGGCGCTGTCGGGGAACACCGCGCTGGGGCTGCTCGCGGTCGGCGCCAAGGCGAACAACAAACTGGCGCCGCTGTCGATCACCGACCACTTCAGCTTCGGGCTGGGGCTCTGCGGGATCGGCCAGAGCAAGGCCAAGGGCGAAGCGTCCTGGTACGTCAAGGTCAACCACAAGGGGACGACCGCCAGCGCCAACAAGACGAAGATCAAGGCCGGTGACGAAGTCCTCTTCGACCTCGCGCCGAGCTACCCGTACCCGGAAGAGCTGGTCGTCGCGGCGCCGGAAGAAGCGACCGCCGGCGTGCCGTTCACGGTCCACGTCTACGCCTACAACGAAAAGGGCAAGCGCAAGCCGGTCCAGGGCGCGGCGGTGACCGGGGCGATCGGCCCGACCGACAAGCAGGGCAAGGTCTCGATCACGCTGACCAAACCGACGGCCCTGCTCGCCGGCCTCGGCGAAGACATTCCCTCGGCGGCGGTGCCGGTGTGCCTCGCCGGGCAGTGCCCCGCCGGTAGCTGAGCGTGGGTCGCCGCGGTCCGGCGGTCGCGAGCGCGCTGCTCCTTCTCGGAGTGGCGCTCGCGGCCGTCGGCTGCGGCGTCGGGCCCGGCTCGGGGGTCGGCGCGGTCGACCTCACCGTGACCCGTGAATTCGGCGCGACGAAGATGTCGGAAGCCTCGGCGGAAGCGAACGAATCCGACACGGTGATGCGCTTTCTCGAAGGGCAGGACGAAATCGAGACGCGCTACGGCGGCGGCTACGTGAAGTCGATCGACGGCGTCGCCGAAGACGAACGCGGCGGCCATCCCTACGACTGGTTCTTCTACGTGAACGGGATCGAGTCGCCGGTCGGCGCGGCCGAGGTCTCGCTGCACGGCGGCGAGAGGATCTGGTGGGACAACCACGACTGGTCGGCGAGCCAGGGGATCCCCGCGGTGGTCGGCTCCTGGCCGGCGCCGTTCACGACCGGCTGGGAAGGTCACGAACCGGAAGTCGACATCGAGTGTGAGGGGGAAGGCGCGACCTGCGCGACGGTGGCGGCGGCCTTGGAGCAGGAAGGCGTGGACGCGACGACGCGGGACGCCGACGCGACGGGCGGCGGGTCCTCCGGGAGTTCGGCGGCGGCCGCGCCGAAGGGGGCGATCGTGGTGCTGGTCGGGCCGTGGGCGAAGCTGCGCGCGAACGCCGCCGCGAAGCTGCTCGAAGAGGGCCCGGCGGAAAGCGGGATCTACGCGGATTTCGAAGGGTCGGGGAGCTCCACGCGGCTGGTCGGGCTCGATGAAAACGGGAAGAAGGCGCGCACCTTCGGCGCCGATGTCGGACTGGTCGCCGCGACCCGCCACTACGAAGGGCCGCCGGTGTGGCTGGTCACCGGCGCGACGGGCGCGGGCGTGCGGGCGGCGGCGGAAGCGCTCGACACGGCGGACCTGCGCGACCATTACGCGGTTGCGAGCGAGGCGGGGACGGTGACGCCGCTGCCGCTCCGCTCGGGGTCCAGATGAGATCGCCGTTCGCCTACACCCCCCGGCGTGGGCCGCTCCAGGCGGCGCGGCCGGGTGCGGCCGTCGCCTACCTCGGGTCGCTGGTGGCGGTCGCCTTCATCTACTCGAACCCGCTGGTCGTGTTGGCGGCGGGCGCGGCGGCCTGCCTGGCGGGGCGCCTCGCCGGGGCGCGGGCGGCGGTCCGCGCGACGCTGCGGATGGGCCTGGCGCTGGCGTTCCTGATCATCGTCGTCGAAGCGCTGCTGGTCGATCGCGGCGAGACCGTCCTGCTGCGGGCCGGCCACTGGCCGATCCTCGGCCAGGTCGACATCACCCTGGAGGCGATCGTCGCCGGGACCCTGATCGGGCTGCGGGCGGTGGCGACGATCGTCGCCTTCGGCGTCTACTCGGCCTGCGTCGATCCCGACAAGGTGATGCGGGCGCTGCGACCGATGGCGCAGCGTTCGGCGTTGACCGCGACGCTGGTCTCGCGGCTGGTCCCGGTCGCCGCCGCCGACGCGGGGCGGCTGCGCGACGCGGCCCGGCTGCGCGGGCCGGGGGCGGCGGCGGTGGGGAAGGGGCCGCTGGCGCGGCGGCTCCTCGCCGGGTCGCTCGACCGCGCCGTCGACGTGGCGGCGACGCTCGAGCTCCGCGGCTACAGCCTCGGCGGCCCGCGGGGGGCGCGGCGGCACGAGCCGAGCCGCTACGACGCCCGCTTCTACGCCGTCGCGGCGGCGGTCCTGGCGGCGGCGATCGTCGGCAAGGCGCTCGGCGCCGACGACTTCCACGCCTATCCGACGATCTCGATGTCGGTCGGCCCGGCGACCCTCGCCGTGAGCGCGATCGTCCTGGCCGGCGGCCTGGCGCCACTGCCTCGCGTGAACCGTTCCTTCTGGCGCTCAGGGCGCCGAAGGGAACAGCGGAGCGCTCGCCATGTCTGAGCTGGCGATCCGCCGCGGGGCGGCCCCGGCGCTGGCGGTCGAGGGCCTGACCTACTCCTACCCGCGGGCCGCGGCGCCGGCGCTGGCGGACGTGTCGTTCGAGGTCGCGCCGGGCGAGTTCGTGCTGCTGGCGGGGCGCTCCGCGTCGGGCAAGTCGACGCTCCTGCGCGCGGCCTGCGGCCTGGTCCCGCACTTCCACGGCGGCGAGGTCGAGGGCCGGGTGACGGTCGCCGGGCTCGACGCGATCGAGGCCGGGCCGGGCGAGCTGGCGGCGGCGGTCGGCTACGTCGCCCAGGACCCGGAGACGCAGGTGGTCTCGACCACGGTCGCGGCGGAGATCGAGCTGCCGCTGGAGATGCGCGGCGACGCCCCGGGGGACCGGGCGCGGGCGGTCGAGGAGGTGGGGCTGGCGCTGGCGATCCCGCACCTGCTCGGGCGGGCCGTCGACACGCTCTCGGGGGGCGAGCTGCAGCGGGTGGCGCTGGCGGCGGCGCTGGTGACGCGGCCGCGGTTGGTGCTTCTCGACGAGCCGACCTCGCAGCTCGATCCCGTCTCCGGCGACGAGCTCATATGGTTGTTGCGACGGCTGAACGAGGAGTGGGGGGTGGCTGTGGTGCTGGCCGAACACCGATTGGAGCGGTGTCTGGCAGCGGCGGACCGGGTGGTCGCGGTGGAGTCGGGCCGGATCGGCTTCGACGGTGCCCCGCGCGACTTCCTCGGCTGGACGCGGAGCGCCGACCCGACCTTGACGACCCCGGCGGCCCGCCTCTTCTCCCTGGCCGAGATCGAGCCGCTGCCGGTGGGGGTGCGCGACGCGCGGCGGACGCTCGAGGCGACCGCCACCACTGTCCCCCACCCGGGGAAGGGCGTGGCCGGCGAAGTCCGCCCCCCTGGCCGCCGTTCGCGGCTCTCCCTCCCCGGAAAGCGCGACAAGTCCCCGCGGGCGCTCGAGGCCAAGGGCCTCTGGGTCGAGCTCGACGACGGCGGCGGGCCGCGCGACGTCCTGCGCGGCATCGACCTCGCGATCGCCCCCGGCGAGCGGGTCGCCCTGATGGGCCGCAACGGGGCCGGCAAGAGCACCCTGCTGCGCGCCGCCGCCGGCCTCCTCGATCCCACCGCCGGACGGGTGGCGGCGGAGCGGATGGCGCTCCTCACCCAGAACCCGGGCGACTACCTGGTCCGCGAGCGGGTCGGCGACGAGCTGCCCGGCGAGCCCGGCCGCGCCGCCCTGCGCGCCGTCGGCATGGAGCACGCGATCGACGCCGACCCGCGCGACCTCTCCGGCGGCGAGCGCCAGCGCCTCGCCCTCGCGATCGCCCTCGCCGGCCGCCTCGACGGCGACGGCGTCCCCGGCCTCGTCGCCCTCGACGAGCCGACCCGGGGCATGGACCGCGGCCGCAAGGACGACCTGGCCGCCCTCGCCGAGCGGCTCGCCGAGCAGGGCGCCGCGGTCCTGATCGCCACCCACGACGTCGAGTTCGCCGCCGAGTTCGCCGCGCGCGTCGTCCTCCTCGGCGACGGGGTCGTGATCGCCGACGGCCCGAGCGCCGACATCCTCTCCGGCGGCTGGTACTTCGCCACCGAGGTCGCCCGCGTCCTCGACGTCCCCGGCGTCGTCACCCCCGAGCACGGCGCCGTCCTCCTCGGAGGCGACCGATGAGCTGGCAGCTGGTCAGCTTCCTGATCCTCGCCGCCGTCCTGATCGGCGGCTTCGCCTGGTACGAGCGCTCGCGCCCGCCCGCCCAGGTCGTCGCCCTGGTCGCGGCGCTGGCGGCGCTGGCGATCGCCGGGCGGATCGCCTTCGCCGCCTTCCCCAACGTCAAGCCGACCACCGACATCGTGATCTTCGCGGGCTACGCGCTCGGCCCGGCGGCGGGCTTCGCGGTCGGCGCGCTCGCCGCGCTGGTCTCCAACTTCTGGTTCGGGCAGGGACCGTGGACGCCGTGGCAGATGGCCGCCTGGGGGCTCTGCGGGATCCTCGGCGCGGCGCTGGCGCTCGGCGCTCGCAACGTGGGACGGCTGACGCTCGCCGCGGTCTGCGGCCTCGCCGCGGTCGGCTACGGGGCGATCCTCAACTTCTCGCTGATCGCGACCTACGGCGGCGAACTCTCCTGGCAGCGCTTCTGGATCTTCGAGGGCCGCGCCGTCCCCTTCGAAATCGCCCACGCGGCGGGGAACGTCGCCTTCGCCCTGGTCGCCGGACCGGCGATGGTGCGGATGCTGGTCCGCTTCCGCGAACGCTTCGAATGGAAGCGCGCGGAAGCCGGCGCGATCGCGTCTCCGGACGCGCGACCGCCGGCGCCGGGCGACATCGACCCCGGCGCGCCGCCGCGCCGCCGGACGCCCGTCCCGACCGGCGTCGCCGCCGCCCTCCTCGCCGCCGTCCTCCTGCTCGGCGCCTTCGGCTCCGCCCACGCCGTCGCCGCCACCGGCTCCGGCCCCCGCGCGGCGGCCACCTGGCTCGAATCGGTGCAGAACCCCGACGGCGGCTGGGCCGAAAGCAAGGGCTCGGGCTCGAGCCAGCAGATGACCGGCTGGGTGATGCTCGGGCTCGAGGCGGCGGGCGTCAACCCGCTGGACGTGACCGCCGGCGGCAAGTCGCCGGTCGACTACCTGGAGACGCAGAGCGCCCAGATCCAGAGCCCCGGCGACCTCTCCCGCACGATCCTCGCCCTCGAGGGGGCCGGGGTCGAACCGCGCGAATTCGCCGGCCGCAACCTGGTCGCCGCGCTGCTGGCGAAGCGGCGCAAGGACGGCTCCTACGACGGCTGGCCGAACTCGACCGCCTACGCGGTACTGGCGCTGCGCTCGGCGGGTGTCGCCAACGTCGCCGACTCGCTCGAATGGCTGCGCGGGGCGCAGAACGAAGACGGCGGCTGGGGCGACACGCTCGGCTCGCCGAGCAACGCCGACGGGACCGGCGCGGTGCTGCAGGCGATGTCGCCGTCCTCGAAGGCCTCGCAGCGCGGGGTCGGCTACCTGCGCCAGATCCAGCAGAAGGGCGGCGGCTTCCGGCTCGGCGGCAACGGCTCGCTCAACACCCAGTCGACCTCGCGGGCGGTCCAGGGCCTGCTCGCCGCCGGTTCCAACCCGGCTCAATTTAAACGCGGCGGGGTGTCGGCCTACGAATACCTGGAAGGCAACCAGGCGGCGGACGGCCACTACCGCTACTCGGCGCAGAGCGACCAGTCGCCGATCTGGGTGACCGGCGACGTGCTGGTCGCGGCGGCGAAGCAGCACCTGCCGCTGGCGGCGGTGCCGCGGGCGCCGCAGCCGAAGCCGGTAACCCCGACGCCGACTCCGGAATTGACCCCGGCGCCGGAAGTGACCCCCGAACCGCTGCCGCTGCCCGAAGTTGGCGGGGTGGCGCCGGCGCCTGAAGCGACCCCGGTGTTCCCGGAAAACGGCTCGCCGGGGAAGGTCCAGCACGGCAAGAAGGGCAAAGGCAAGAAGGGCAAGGAGGGCGGGACCGGCGGTGTCGGGCCGGGCGCCGGAGCGGGGGCGCCGCCCACGGTGCCGCCGGGCGAAGCCGAAGGGGTGATCCCGGAAAGTGGCTCGCCGGTCGAACCGAAGAACGGCGAATCGTTCTCCACCGGCGAACCGATCGAAGAATCCGACTCGGGCGGGGGCGGGTCGGTCCTCGGCTCGATCGTCGCCGGCCTGATCGCCGGCTGCATCCTCTTCGCGATCGGCTATGGCCCGTACAAGCGTTGGCAGTCGACCCACTCCGGGGGAGGCGCTCCCGGGGGCCCGGCCGCCCCGGCAGGGGGAGCCGTGCCAGGCGCCCCGCCGACGTCGCCGCCGGCCGTCCCGCCAACGTCTCCGCCGGGCGCCTCGCCGCCGGGCGCCGCTCCGCCAGGATCCGCCGCGGCGCCCGCAGCTGCCGCGCCGCCGTTCGGCGCGCCGACCCCGCCGCGCTACTACGGCGAACCGACCCCGCCGCCCGTCCCCGCGGCGCCCGCGCCGACCCCGGTGCCGATCAACGCGCCGCCGCCGAGCGGGCCGCCGCGCGCCCGCTGACCCTCGCCCGCACGCCCGCTGACGCTCGCCCGCGGGGCCGCGGGCGCTCCTCGGCCCCTGGCGGCGCGGCCCTCCCGATACCCTCGAACCATGTACCTCGGCAGGGGGAACCGATGCTGACCCGTGCCGCCGCGCTCGAGTCGATCGCCGGCGGCCACTTCGAGGTGGTCGTGATCGGCGGCGGGATCACCGGCGCCGGCGTCGCCCTCGATGCCGCCTCGCGCGGCTACTCGGTCGCCCTGCTGGAGCGCGGCGACTTCGCGATCGGCACCTCGAGCCGCTCCTCGAAGATGGTGCACGGCGGCCTCCGCTACCTGCAGAACTTCGACCTCGGGCTGGTCCGCGAGGCGCTGCTGGAGCGCCAGCTGCTCGTCCACCTCGCCCCGCACCTCGTCTACCCGACGCCCTTCCTGGTCGCCGCCCTGGGCGAGGACAAGCGCGACCGCAAGGTCGGCATCGGGCTGAACATGTACGACGTGATGGCGGCGACGCGGGCCGGTCGCAGCCGCCGCGAGCGGCGCGAGAAACGCTCCGCCCAGGCGAGCGAGGAGGACCCCTGGTGGTCCCCCGATCGCCATCGGACGATCGACCACGACGAGGTGCTGGGGCTGGTCCCGGCGCTCGCCTCGCGCGACCCCCACGACGCCTACCTCTTCTACGACTGCCAGACCGACGACGTGCGCCTGGTCCTGACCGTGCTCGGCGAGGCCGAGCGCTACGGCGCCGTCGCCCTGAACGGGGCCGAGGTGGTCGAGGTCACGGGCGGGCCCGGCCGTGGCGCCGGAGTCGCCTTCGTCGAGGCCGACTCGGGCGAACGGGTCGAGGTCACCGCCGACCACGTGGTCAACGCGACCGGCGTCTGGGCCGACTCGATCCGCCCCGAGGTGGTCGAGGAGGAGGACGTGCCCCGGATCGCCCCCAGCCGCGGCACCCACCTGCTGCTCGACGCCGCCGATCTGCCGATGGGCAACGCCGCCTGCATCGTCCCGGCGGGGGAGGGGCGGATGATCTTCGCCCTGCCCTGGTACGGGCGGACCCTGATCGGCACCACCGACAACGACTTCGAGGGCGACACCCGCCACCCGCGCCCGGCCGAGGCCGAAGTCGAGTACCTGCTCGACGCCGCGAACGCCTTCTTCGGCACCGCCCTCGGCCCGCGCGACCTGGTCGGCGCCTACGCCGGGGTGCGGCCGCTGATCTCGAGCGGCGATCCGCGCAAGTCGGTCGACATCTCGCGCAAGGAGGAGCTGTACGAGACCTCCTCGGGGATGCTGACGATCACCGGCGGCAAGCTGACGACCTACCGGCGGATGGCGAAGCTGACCGTCGACCGGCTGGTGCTCCGCGAAGGGAGGGAGGCGCCCTGCCGGACGGCCGAGATCCCGCTCGGGATGGAGGCGCGGCCGGCCGACCTGGAGGCGCCCGCGGGGGTCGGCGAGGAGGCCCTGTCGCAGCTCGCCTTCCGCTACGGGCACGCCTCGCGGAGGGTGCTCGACCTGGCGCGCGAGCGGCCCGAGCTGGCGCAGCCGATGGTCCCCGGCCGTCCCGACCTGCTGGCCGAGGCGGTGCTGGCGGCGCGATCGGAGCAGGCGCGCTCGCTCGCCGACGTGCTGCTGCGGCGGACCCGGCTGGGGATCCTGGCGGCGCCGGCGCTGCGCGACCCGGAGGTCAGGCGGCCGATCGCCGCGGCGATCGGGGGCGAGCTCGGCTGGTCGGAGGCGAGGGTGGACGCGGAGATCGCGGCCTGGGATGAGGTCGCCGCGACCGAAGGAGTCGATCCGGCGGCCGAGATCGGCGGCGCCGCGATGGCCGAGCGCGCGACCACCGGGTCCTCGGCCGAGCGCGTTGAATAAGGTGGCCGTCCGATGACCAAGACCGAGCTCGAATCCAAACATCTTTCTGACCTTCACCAGCTTGCCGCCGACGCCGGCGTCGAGCGCTACCGGATGCTCACCCGCGCCGAGCTGATCGAGCGGCTGGGCGACGGTGGGGGCGATGCCCCTGCCGCCTCCGGCTCGTCCGGCTCCTCCGCCGCCCCTTCGCGCGGTGGCGACGAGGAGCGCGAGCGGCCGAAACGGCGGCGCCGCCGCTCCTCGGCCGGCGGTCGCGAACGCGAGGAGCGCCCGGACGACGAGGACGAGGAGGAGCCGCCGGCTCGCCGCAGCCGTTCGCGGAGCGCCGCGCCTGCCGCCGCGGCCGACAGCGACGACTCGGGTGAGGATTCCAAGGATTCGGGCGACGACGAGGAGGGCTCGCGCCCCAAACGCCGTCGCCGGCGTCGCCGCTTCGGCCGCCGCCGCGAGGGGATCTCGCTCCAGGATCTGCTGCTGCCCCCCGAGTCGGGCCGCCAGACGGTGCTGCTCGCCGAGACCAGCGAGGCCGCGACCGAGCTGCTCCGCGGTGTAGCCGCCGACCTCACCTCCGGCTCCGACGGCCCCGACGCGGTCGCCCTCCTGATCGACCCGAGCCCCGAGGAACTGGCCGACTGGAAGCGCGAGGCGCCCCAGGCCGAGCTCGTCTCCGCGGGCCAGGCCCGGCACGCCAGCGACGCCTTGACCGCGGCCCAGCGCCGCGCCGGCGACGGCGAAGACGTGATCCTGATGGTCGACTCGCTGACCCGCTTCGCCGAGTCCTTCGGCGACACAGAGGGCGCCAAGGCGCTCTTCGACGCCGGTCGCGCCGCCGCTGCGAAGGGCAAAGGCTCCCTGACGGTAGTAGTCGCGCTAGAGCGCGGCTAGTGGTCTGGCGAGAGAGGTACTGCCTACCGGCGGTAGGCGATGCGGCGCCACGATGGCTCCTTGCTGAGCTCGATGAGCTCGGCGGAGCGGTCGGGCTGGACATAGCCGAAGGTCTGGGTGCGCTCGTCGAAGACGACGTCGAGCTCGCCCTCCTTGACCCGCTGGTCGAGCCAGGCGCCGCGGAAGACGAGGCGGCGGATCCAGTGGACGAGGCTGCGGTTGGAGGGACCGACCAGGTCCTCCCAGTTCTCGTTGATGTGCTCACCGAGAGGTGAGCTGGGCTCGGCGATCTCGCCGCTGACCGCGAGGTCGAGGAGGTCGTCGATCTCCTCCTGGCTCAGCCCCTGGTTGACGAAGGACAGCTTCACCGCGGCCTGCTCGACCCGCTGGGCGAAGTCCTCCTCGTTGAACGCGAAGCGGAGCTCTCCGTACTCCAATACGTAATCGGAGCCAGACTCGTAATTCCCTCTGCGGGTCGTTTTCTTATCCATGAGTTGAAGCCGGGGCCTACGACGCAAAGCCCGGCGTCGCAGGGGGTGGATCTTGCCGATGATCCTAGTTCCGTGCCCTCCTGGGCACCCACCTGAACGCGGGGTTGCACCGAGAAGGAATTCTGGCACCGAGGTCGTGTCGGAAATTGGTCGGTCCCGGATCGGCGGGTGGGGAGAGAATCCCCTGCTCAGAGCATCAAACGGGTGATGACCCTCCGCCGCCCCCTCCGGATCCACCGTCGTTTCCGCCAGATCGAGCGTCCTGACCGAGGCCGGCGACCGCGGCGGCTCGCCGCCCTGCCGCAGCGCGAGGTCGCCGGTCGGCGGGTCCCGGTCGCGGTCGGTTTCCGGGCGCGACTGCTCGGCCTGGCGCTGCTCGATCGGGCCGACGCCGGGCCCGGATTGCTGCTCCCGCGCTGCTCCTCGGTCCACACCTTCGGGATGAAGTTCGCGCTCGACGTCTACTTCCTGGCCGCCGACGGGACGCTGCTGGAGGTCCGGCGGGGTGTCCCGCCGCGGCGGATCGTCGCCTGCCGGGGGGCCGCCGCCGTGCTCGAGGTCCCCGCGGGCGCCTGATCCGAGCGACTTCCCCGCGTCTTCCGTGAACCGGAGGGGGGAGAGTCGTGCCGCCCCCGGCCCTTATTCCGAGCATGCTGCCCGAACGAGAAGAGATCGCCACGATCGTCGTCTGCGAGGACGACGATGCCACCCTCGACCTGCTCTGTGACCACCTGACGGCGGACCGCTTCGAGGTCCTGCCCGCGCCGACCGCCGCCGATGCCCTGCGCCTCTGCCGCTACAACCACCCCAACTTGCTGCTGCTCGACCTCGGCCTGCCCGACGCCTCCGGCCTCGACGTGCTGCGCACGATCCGCGAGGCCGACGGGGTCGACTCCCGCTTCGACCCCCGGCTGCCGATCATCGTCCTCACCGGCCGCGGCGGCGCCACCGACCGGGTCCGCGGCCTCGACCTCGGCGCCGACGACTACGTCCAGAAGCCGTTCCTCTACGAGGAACTGCGCGCCCGGATCACCGCCGTCCTGCGCCGTGGCCACAGCCGCCACGAGGGCCCGGTGCGGATCGGCGAGCTGCTGGTCGACCCGGCGCGCCGCCAGGTCAAGGTCGGCGACCGCTCGGTCCACCTGTCGAAAAAAGAGTTCACGCTGCTTCGCGTCCTCGCCTCCGACCCGACCAGGGTGTTCAGCAAGGATGAACTTCTGCGCGATGTCTGGGGCTTCACCGCACCAGCCAACAAGACCCGGACCCTGGACAGCCACGCTAGCCGGTTACGGCGGAAACTCGACCCCGAGAATCAGAAGTACGTCGTCAACTGCTGGGGGATCGGCTACCGGCTGACCGAGGGATGAGGCATTCGCCAGGCGTGTGCACCTGACGCCACCCGTGTGCACCTGAGCCGCTCACGGGCGGCTCAGGTGCGCCGGCGGCGGACTACTTGGCCTGCTTCGAAGGGACTTCGAAGTGGAGCAGGGAGAGGCTGGTGGGGATGCCGTCGCCCTTCTCCTTGGCGAGGCGGTTGGTCGACTCCTCGCCGATCCGCATCGCCTGCTCGAGGGTGTCGGCCAGCACCTTGCTCAGCTCGGTCCAGCCGGCCTCGTCGAGGACCAGCGGGGTGCGCGAGATGTGGGAATCGGTGCGCGCGTCGATCGTGCCCTCGGTGAGCGCCACGGTGGCGTCCTGGCCGATCGCCTCGAGGATCACGCCCTCGATGCCCTTGCGGGCCGAGGCCGGGATCTTGGCCCAGTCGGCGTCGCTGAAGAAGGCCCGCTCGGTGGCCCGGTAGAAGTGCTCGACGGCTCCACGGCGGGGCTCCGTCTTGACCAGTTCGACGCAGTCGTATTCGAGCAGCGTCTTGACGTGGTAGCTGACATTGCCGAGCGGCTCGTCGAGCTCCTGGGCAAGCTGGTTGGGGCTGGAGATTCCCCGGTGGAGCGAGGTAAGGATTCGGACCCGCAGCGGGTGGGCAAGCGCCTTCGCCAGCTGCTGGGTGATCCCCTCGGGGGTCGTTCGGGTCTGGGGCAAGATCGGACTTCCTTTCGATGGGGTGGCGGGAGTTCAGACGAGACGGGCCGCGCCGCGCTGTCCGGGGGGAAGCGACGGTCCCCGTTAAGTATTCCAAAACAGCCTGCGGATTACCTAGAAACGGTCGGGGAATCCGTCACACGGAATCGAACCCCGCTTTTGTCGCGTTGAGCGATCTGTGGGTTGGGCGACGGGGGAGAGTCCCCGAGCGCTCTGGACTTGGACGGGCATGTGGATCGACGAGCTACCCGCTTTCCTCCTTGCCCTCACCCAGGCCCGGATCACCGTCTGGCCCGCACTCGGCGGTGCCGGGGTGACGCTGGCCGCCGCGGTGCGCGACGGGCGCCGGCGGACCGCCCTGAACGAGCGCCTCCACGAGGTGCGCCGGCCGCTGCAGGCGCTGGCCCTGATGGGACCGGTGGTGGGCGGGACGAAGGGTGAGGACGGGCCCCTGGAGATGGCCGCCGCGGCGCTCGCCCGGCTCGACCGGGAGATCAACGGCGAGGCCGAGGCGGCGGCGCCGGCGGCGATCGCGGCACGGCCCCTGCTGGAAGCCGCGCGGCGGCGCTGGCGTCCGCAGGCGGCGCTCTTCGGGGCGACGATCGAGGTCCGCTGGAGCGCCGGCGAGGCGGCGATCGAAGGCGACCGGATCGATCTCGTCGCCGCGCTCGACAACCTGATCTCGAACGCGCTCGAGCACGGCGGGCCGCGGATCGAGCTGGCCGCCGACCTCATCGGTGACCGGATCTGCCTGGCGGTGGTCGACTCGGGCGACGGTGCCGGCCGGCGGGCGCGCGATCGGGAGGCGGCGCTGCGGAGTCGCGAGGCACGCCGCCGCCGCGGGCGCGCGCCCTTCAGCCGCCTCTCAGGCCGCGCCCGCCACGGCCACGGCCTGCGCCTGGTCCGCCGCACGGCAGCCGCCCACGGAGGAACCTTCGCTCTCCACCTGGGAGAGCACGGCACCAGCGCAGTCCTGGAACTCCCTCTTTGCCGGGAGATCGACCGATGAGCCGCCGCGCGAGAGCGATCGCCTTTGGCATCGCAGCCCTGGTCGCCGCGATCATCGCCGGCACGATCGCCGACGGCTACGGCGACAGCGTCGCGCGCGGCTACGGGGCGCTGCGGCCGGTTGTCGTCGCCTCGGCGCAGCTGCCGGCCGGGAAGGTGCTCGACCCGACGGCGGCGGAAACGCGCCTCGAGGTGCGGCAGGTGCCGGCCCGCTTCGTCCCGATCGGGGCCCTGCGCGACCCCGCCGAAGCCCTCGGGCTGGCGCCCGCGGCGGCGATCCCCAGCGGCGCCTACCTGCTCGCCGCCCAGCTACGTCCGCCGCACTCCGACGCCCCGGGGCCACGGCTGGCGGGCGGCCGGCGACCCGTCCAGATCGCGGTCAGCGGGGCGGAGGCGCTGGCGATCGGCGGCGTCGATCCGGTCGGCTCGCGGGTGGACGTGGTCGTCACCACCGAACCGACCGGCGCCGGAACCGGCCGCACCTACGTTGCGGCGGCGAATGTGCCACTGCTCGGGCTCGGCGCCGGGCCGGAAGGCGAGGCGGAAGGGACGGCCGCCGCGACCCTCGGCCTGACCCGGCCGCAGGCGCTGCGCCTGATCGCCGCCGAGAGCTTTGCCCGTCAGGTCACCGTGATGCCGCGGGACGAAGGATGAGCGCGCGAGAGCGCCACATCGCCGAAGTCGCCGTAACCCTGCGTGGCCGCCTGGTCGAGCGCCGCCGGGCCGAGGCGGCGGCTGGCCGACGCGGCACCGGCGACCTCGAGGGGACGGTGCGGGAGCTGGTCGATGCCGAGGCTGCGGTCCTCGGCGCCGCCGATCGCGCCGAGATCGTCGCCCGGGTGGTCCGCGACAGCGTCGGCCTCGGCCCGCTCGAGATCCTGCTCGCCGATCCGCAGGTCGAGGAGGTGATGGTGAACGGGCCCGACCGGGTGTTCGTCGAGCGCGGCGGCCGCATCGAAGCGACCCCGATCGCCTTCGCCGACGAGGAGGAGCTGCGCAACGCGATCGAGCGGATCCTGGCGCCGCTCGGCCGGCGCGTCGACGAGCTCAGCCCGATGGTCGACGCCCGCCTCGCCGACGGCTCGCGCGTCAACGTGGTGATCCCACCTTTGGCGATCGACGGCCCGGCGATCTCGATCCGCCGCTTCGGCGCCGAGCGCCCGGGGCCGGACCGGCTGGTCGAGATGGGCACGCTCGACCTCGGCCAGCGGGCGCGGCTGGAGGAGGCGGTGCGGGGGCGGCGCAGCATCCTCGTCAGCGGCGGCACCGGCTCGGGGAAGACGACGCTCCTCAACGCCCTCTCCGGCTTCGTCGGCCCCGAGGAGCGGGTGGTGACGATCGAGGACGCCGCCGAGCTCCGCCTGCAGCAGCCCCATGTGGTGCGGCTGGAGAGCCGGCCCGCCGGGGTCGAGGGGCGCGGCGAGGTGACGATCCGCGACCTGCTCCGCAACGCCCTGCGGATGCGCCCCGACCGGATCGTGATCGGCGAGGTCCGCGGCCCCGAGGCGCTCGATCTGCTGACCGCGCTGAACACCGGCCACGACGGGGCGCTCTCGACCGTCCACGCCAACTCGCCCCGCGACGCGATCGCCCGCCTCGAGACGCTGGCGCTGATGGCGGGCGTGGGGCTGCCGCACGAGGCGATCGCCGAGCAGGTGCGCCGCGGCATCGACTTGCTGGTGCACCTGCGGCGGATGCCCGACGGGTCCCGGCGCGTGACCGAGATCATGGAGGTGGAGAAGTGACGGGCAGCGGTCCGACCGTTTTGCTCGGGGCCGTCGCCGGCGGCCTGCTCGCGCTGGCGGCACGGGAGGCGGTCCTCGCCAGCCCGGCCGTCGCGGCCTGGTTGCAGCAGGCGCTGGAGCCGCTGCGCCGGGCCGGGCGGGAGGGCTACGCGCCCTCGACCGGCGAGCGGCGGCGCCTTGCGGCGCTCGGCGCGGCGGCGGCGATCGTCGCCGGCTGGCTGCTCGGCGGGGTCGAGGTGGCGTTACCGCTCTCGGTCGCCGGCCCGGGGGTCGCCGCCTGGGCGATCTCGAGCCGGCGCCGCCGCTACCGATCGGCGGTCGAGCGGGCGCTGCCCGAAGTCGCTACCGCGGTCGCCGACTCGCTTGCCGCGGGCCGCTCGCTGCGCGCCTCGTTGCCCGCTGCGGCCTTGTACCTGGACGGGCCGCCGGCGACCGAGCTGGCGCGGCTCGGCGCCGAGCTCGACCTCGGCGCCGGCACTGCCGAGGCGGTCGCCGCCTGGCGCGGGCGGATGCGCTCGGAGCGGGTCGACGCCTTCGCCGCGGCGCTCCTCAGCCAGCGCCTCGCCGGTGGCGACCTGGCCGGCCTCCTGCGCCGCTTCGCCGCCGGGGCGGCAGAGCGCGACCGGGTCGCCGAAGACGCCAAGTCGGCGACCGCCCAGGCGCGGTTCACCGGCCTCCTCGTGGTGGCGATGCCCACCGGGGGCGCGCTCTTCGCCGAGCTGATCCAGCCGGGCTTCCTCGGCAAGCTGCTCGGCTCGCCCGCCTCGGCGATCCTGCTTGCCCTCGCCGCCGGCCTGCAGGTCGTCGGCTTCGTCGCGATCCGGCGGCTCTCCCGGGTGGTCGAGTGACCCCGGTCGGCCTTCTCTTCGCGCTGGCGACGCTGCTTGCCCTCGCCGCCGGCCGCGAGGTGTTGGTGGCGAGGGCGCAGCGTCGCGCGGTTCCTTATCCACCTGTACGGGGGATTTCGAACCGCGCAACGGATCCGGCCGAGTCGGGCGGCGAAGGCGGCGGTCGACGGGGCTCGCCGGGCGAGGGTGGGGCGCGCCTCGACCCGCGCTGGGCCCGCGTCGCGCTCTGGCTGAACCTCCCGGAGCGCCTGCGTCGCTCCGGCCTGCAAGCGCGTTTCCCGCTCCCGGCGCTACTGCTGGCGAAATTCGCCGGGCTCACCCTCGGGGCGATCCTCGCGGTCGCCGCCGCGCCCGCGGCGCCGGGGCGGCTCGCGTTCGCTGTGGCGCTCGGGCTCCCGGCCGCCGGCTTCTTCCTCCCCGACGCGTTGCTCGAGCGGGAGGCGCGCCGCCGGCGCCGCCGCCTGGTCGCCGCGCTGCCCGACGCCCTCGACCTGCTCGCGGTCAGCGTCGCCTCCGGCCGTGGCCCGGCCGACGGGCTGGCCCAGCTGGCGCGGGCGGGCGAGGGACCGCTGGCCGAGGAGATGCGGATCGCGGTCGCCGAGCTCTCCTGCGGCGCCTCGCTCACCGCCGCCCTCGCCGCGCTGCGCGCCCGCGTCCCGGGCAGTGAGCTGGCGACGCTCGTCGCCTCGATCGAGCGTTCGCGGCGCTTCGGCTCGCCGCTTGCCGACCAGCTCCGCCGCCAGGCGTCCTCGCTCCGTCGCGACGGTCGCCGCGCGGTCGAAGAGCGGGCCGCCCGCGCCGCGCCGAAGATCCAGCTGGTCGTCGCCCTGGTCCTCGTCCCCTCGGTGATGCTGATGATCGCCGCCGGACTGATCGCCAACGCGGGGACCCTGCTCTCAGGTTTCTGAAGCCATCCCCGGAGGGCGCCTTACGAAGTCTCGGCCGACTCGTCGCGCAGCCGCGAGGCCACCGTCACGGTCGCCGCTGCGACCTTGTCGAGGTCGGCGGTGTCTTCGTGATGACCGCGCACGTAGGCGACGAGGGTGCCGGAGACGAGCTCGAAGGCGAACTTGTCCGGCGCCCCTTCGGTCAGCCAGACGATGAAGGTGGGGGAGAACAGCCGCCGCAGCCAGACCGCGTCCTGGCCCTTGGCGGAGAAGATCTCGTAGCGATCGTCGAGCGCCTCGCTCTCCAGCTCGACCCGCTGTTTGGAGGTGCGGAAGACGTCCTCGAACTTCTCCAGCGAGCGCAGGCCGCTCTTGCGCTGGCAGTAGAGCTCCGGCACGTGGGGTTCGCACTCGGGAATGTCGGTCATCCCGAGCGTGAACGGGTGGTAGGTCTTCTCGGTGTTGCCGTTGCTGTCGGTTGATTCGGTGACGTAGGTGTAGGTCGCGAGGATGCCGCGGACGCCGGGTGCGATTTCCCCGGTCAGCGTCCGCTCGGCGTACTGGTCGTCGCCCTTGCGCAGCAGCGGCGTGATCGGCGGCAGCGAGGTCTTGCCGCCGAGGGTCAGGTTGCGCTGCTGGGCGTAGACGTGGAAGAAGTCGTCGGCGGCGCGCGAGTCGGCGACGTTGAAGGTCAGCCAGATGCCGAAGAGGAAGGCGACGACGAAGGCGATCGCGCCGACCACCGGGCTGAAGGCGAGCGCCAGCACGATCCCGAGCAGCAGCGAGCCGCCGCCGACCAGCACCCAGGTCAACGGCTTGTGGAGCAGTTCGCGGAAGTGGTAGCCGCGCAGGTCGTCGGCGTCGTCCGGCACGCCGGAAGGGGCCGGCGCGCCTGGGCGGAAGCCGTGTCCGGCTGTCCCGGAGTGCCGTCGCCCGTCGCCGCGCCCGCACCGCCCGCAGCCGCCGCGCCGCCTGCCTCTACGTCCGACTCTTCTGCCTGGTCCCGCTCTTCAGTGCTCATGCGCCCCAACCTACCCCGCGGGCCAGAAGGCAGGGGTCGAAATGCAAATGGGGTTGCAGAGGGAGGTGGTGTTGCAAAGTGGGAGGGTGTGTGTCAGAGTGGCGATCGAGTTGAAGCCCAGGACCGGGGTGGTGAGGCTCCTCCCACCTCATCACTCCGGTCCCAACTCTTTTCCGACCTCGAACCACCGCTCAGAAAGGACACCGAGATGGCATTTCGGGGCCTCTATGAGCACAGCCTGGACAGCAAGGATCGATTGACCGTGCCCTCCCGCTTTCGCAGTTCTCTAGCCGACGGGATAGTTCTCTCCAAGGGCTTCGACCCCTGCGTCTGGGTGCACACGACCGCCGAGTTCGAGGAGCTGTCGGACCGCTTCCTCTCACCTCATTCGCCCTTCGGCAAGGACGCCAGGGCTCTGCGCCGCCGTTTTCACGGCGGCTCCTTCGACGAGAAACTCGACTCGGCCGGGCGGATCCGCATCCCCAAGCCCTTGATCGAGCACGCCGGCCTGGACGGCGAATGCGTGGTGATCGGGGCGGGGGAGTACCTCGAGATCTGGAACGCCGAGGCCTGGGCCAAGCAGGAGGAAGAGCTCGACGCCGCCGCGCCCGAGATCGCCGAGGGCCTGGCCGGGGCCGGCGCCGCGTAACCATGAGACTTCATGCCGCCCGCACCCCCACCCTCTCCCACCAGCCCGCCGGGCCGAACCTGCTGTCGCTCGTGACCCGCGAACACGATCCCGTCCTCGCCCCCGAGCTGGTCGACCTGCTCGCCCCCGAGCCCGGCCAGATCGCGATCGACTGCACCTTCGGCGCGGGCGGCCACGCGCGGCTCGTCGCCGAGCGCCTCGGCCCGGAGGGGACGCTGATCGGGATCGACCGCGACCCGACCGCCCAGGAGCGCTTCAACCGCTTCGCCGCGGAGGCTCCGTGTAAGACGCTGTTCGTCGGCGCCGACTTCGTTGCAGGACTTCGCGCGCTGCAAGGCGAAGGAATCCGCCCAGACATGGTTTACATGGATCTGGGAATGTCATCGATGCAGATCGACGCCTGGGAGCGGGGCTTTTCCTACTCCTACGACGCGCCGCTCGACATGCGGATGGACCCGCGACAGAGCTTCGACGCCGCCGACCTCGTCAACGAGTGGCCGGAGGGGCGGATCGTCCAGGTGCTGCGCCGTTTCGGCGAGGAGCGCCACGCCAACGGGATCGCCAAGGAGATCATCCGCCGCCGCCCGCTGCGCACCACCTCCGAACTGGTCGGCGCGATCCAGGCGGGGATGCCCACCGCCGCCCGCTTCGCCGGCGGCCACCCGGCCAAGCGCACCTTCCAGGCACTGCGGATCGCCGTCAACGGTGAGCTCGACCTGCTGAACGAGGTGCTGCCGCTGGCCTGGGACGCGCTGCCGCTGGGCGGCCGATTCGCCGCGATCTCCTTCCACTCGCTCGAGGACCGGCCGGTGAAGCAGTTCCTCGCCGAAAAGGCGACCGGCTGCGTCTGCCCACCGGAGCTGCCGGTCTGCGTCTGCGGCCACGAGCCCGAGGCCGAACTCCTGACCCGGCGGGCGGTCGCTCCCGGGCCCGAGGAGGTCGAGGCCAACCCGCGCTCGCGCTCGGCCCACCTGCGCGCCGCGACCCGGATCGCCTTCGACACGCGGGTCGATGACGACGCGCCGACCGGGGAGGACGACTGATGGCCGTCGCCGCGCCGAAGCGCCCCTCCCAGAGCCCGGCCGCTCCGGCGCCCGCGCGCACCGCACCGCCCGAGCCGAAGAAACGCCCTCGCGACCGTCCCCGCCCGGGAGGACCTGGCCGCACCGGCGGCGCCGCGAGCGCGGCCACGGCGGCGCCCGCCACCGCGCCGAAGAAACGCCGCAAAGCCGCTTCCGGCGCGACCGCCGCGCCGAAGCGCAAAGCGACCGCCCGCGAAGCCGCCCCGAGCCGTCGCAAAGCCTCCGCCGAACCGGCTCGCAAGACCGCGCCGAAACGCCGCGCCCCGGCCCGGGTCATCCCGATCGCCGCGGGCACCGTCGGCCGCACCGCCGTCGCCGTCACCCAGCTTCCCGAGTCCGGGCTGATCCACCGGCTCACCCGCGGCCGCGCCTGGATCGGCGTGCTCGGCGTGCTCCTGATCGGGATCGTCGGCCTCAACGTGGTGACGCTCAGCTTCGCCGCCTCGGCGGGCAAGGTCGAAGAGAGCAACCTGGAACTGAGCCGCGAGAACACCGTGCTGCAGAGCCTCAACTCGAAGAAGTACGGCCAGGGGCCGGTCCACTTCGAGGCGAAGAAACTGGGCCTCTCGGCGAACATGGCGGTCGAGCCGAAGATGGTGACCGTGGGCAAGGGGAACGTCGCCACCGCCGCCGCGCGTCTAGGCGCCGCAGCCGGCGGAACCGCTGCGGCCAACTCGACGTCCGGCGAAGCGAGCGCGAGCGAAGGAGCGGCGGCCGGCGGAGAAACGGCCGGCGAAGAAACGGCCGGCGGAGAAGCCGCGGGCGGCGAAGCAACCAGCGAAGCCGAAATGGCGGGCCTCTCCCAGGAAGAAAAAAACGCGATCTACGAAGAAACGCTGGCCCGCGAAGCGGCTGACGCCGAAGGCGCTGTGGGCGGCGAAGAAGTCAGCTACGAAGAACCGGTTTACGAAGAAACCGTGACCGAAGTCCCGACGGAATAGCCGGGATGAAGCACCTGATCGAGCGACGCATCGGCCTCCTCTTCGCCGGCTTTCTGTTCGCCTTCCTGCTGATCATCTGCCGCGCCTTCTGGCTGCAGGGGGTGGAGGCCTCGCAGCTCTCCTCGCAGGCGCTCGAGCAGCAGAGCCAGACGGTGATGGTGCCGGGCCTGCGCGGCTCGATCCTCGACCGCAGCGGCACCCGCCTCGCCTCCTCCGAAGACGCGGCGACGATCTACGCGACGCCCTACCAGGTGAAAAACCCGCCCAAGGCGGCGGAACGCCTCGCCCCGATCCTGAAGCAGAAAAAAGGCAAGGTGCTGGAAGAGCTGACCGCCGAATCGGGCTTCTCCTACCTCGCCAAAGACATCGACCTGGCCACCGCGGCGAAGGTCGAAAAGCTTGCGATCGAAGGCGTCGGCCAGCTGCCGGCCAGCCGCCGCACCTACCCGCAGGGGGAAATGGCGGGTCAGGTGATCGGCGCGGTCGGCTCCGAAGGGACCGGCCTGACCGGGATCGAGGCGGGCGAGGAATCGGCGCTTGGCGGGCGAAGAAGGCGAACGCCGCGTGGTCACCGACGCGCTCGGCGACCCGATCAAGCTGGAAACGGTGAAGGAAGCGCGCGACGGCGAAGACGTGCAGCTGACGCTCGACCCGGTGATCCAGCAGAAAGCCGAACAGGTGCTGTCACGGATCGGCGAAACGTACTCGCCGAAGGGCGCGACGGCGATCGTGATGGACCCGGAAACCTCGGAAGTCCTGGCGATGGCGAACTGGCCGCCGGTCAACCCGGGTGACCTGGAACACGTCACCACCGAAGACCTGAACAACCGGGCGACCAGCTTCAACTACGAACCGGGCTCGACCTTCAAGGCGTTCACGGTCTCGGCCGCCCTCGAAGAAGGTCTGGTGACGCCGTCGACCGAATTCACGATCCCGCCGTTCCTCGAAATCGGCGAACGGATCATCGAAGACGCCGAGGAACACGGCACCGAAAACATGACGGTGGCGCAGATCCTGGCGCGCTCCTCGAACATCGGCGCGGTCGAGATCGGGCAGAAGATCGGCGCCACGAAATACAGCAAGTGGATCGAAAGGTTCGGCTTCGGCAAACCGACCGGGGTCCAGTTCCCGGGCGAGGAAAAAGGCATCGTGCCGAAGCTCGACGAATACTCGGGCGCGACGATGGGCAACCTGCCGATGGGCCAGGGCGCCGCGGTGACGCCGATGCAGATGGTGCAGGGATACACGGCGATCGCCCACGGCGGGATCGAGCGGCCGCCGCAGCTGGTCAAGCGGATCGGCGAAGAAGCCGTGCACGAGCCCAAGGGGCATCGCGTGATCAGCGCGAAAACCGCCGAGGAGGTGCGCGAAATGCTCGAGGGCGTGCTCGGCCCGGAAGGCACCGCGTCGATGGTGAGCGTCCCCGGCTACACGCTGGCGGGCAAGACCGGAACCGCCCAGGTGGCCGAAAACGGCGGCTACTCGGAAACCAAATACATCGCCTCCTTCATCGGCTTCGCCCCGGCGATGCACCCGAAGTTCCTCGCCGCGGTGATCGTCGACGAGCCGGAAGGCGAAATCTACGGTGGCTCGGTCGCGGCGCCGGCGTTCGGCGAAATCGCGGCCTTCTCGCTGCCTTATCTCGGCGTGCCGCAGGAATAAGGGCCTCGGGAGGGGCGCCCGGCGGCCTACCTAGAATCGGCTCTGTGAAGCTGGAAGATCTCCTCAAAGCGTCTTCGGGCGCGGACCGGACCCGAATCCTGGGCGATCCCACGGTCGAGATCGCCGACCTCGCCTATGACTCGCGCAAGGCGGGTCCGGGGACGCTTTTCTTCTGCGTGGTCGGGGAAAAGCGCGATGGGCACGAGTTTGCGGCGCAGGTGGTCGAGGCCGGGGCGGTGGCGCTGGTCGTCGAGCGGGAGCTGGAGGTCGCGGTGCCGCAGGTGGTGGTGCCGAGCGCGCGGGCGGCGATGGCGCCGTTCGCGTCCGCCTTCTGGGGCGACCCGACGGCGGAGCTGAAGGTGGTCGGGGTGACCGGCACCAACGGCAAGACGACGACCGCCTACCTGGCCCGCGAGATCCTCGAAGCGGCGGGGATCCAGACCGGGCTGATGGGCACGGTCAAGCAGGTGGTCGGCGGGGAGGAGGAGCCGGTCGAACGGACCACCCCGGAGGCGATCGACCTGCAGGAGACGTTCCGCCGGATGCTCGAGGGTGGCGACAAGGCCTGCGCGATGGAGGTCTCTTCGCACGCGATGGTGTTGCACCGCGCCGACGCGATCCATTTCGACGCCGCCGTCTTCACCAACCTGACCCAGGACCACCTCGACTTCCATGCCGACATGGAGGACTACTTCGTCGCCAAGCGCAAGTTGTTCGAAGCCGAGCCGGGGGTGCGGATCGTCAACGTCGACGATCCCTACGGCCGGCGCCTGGCGGAGGAATTCGAGTGCCTGACCTTCTCCGCCGAAGGCGCCGACGCCGACTACCGCGCCATCGACGTCGAGTTCGACGCGGGGGGCGCCCAGTTCACCGTGTTGATGGGCCGAAAACCGGACCATAAGGGCTTGAGTTTTCGGCCCATCGACACCGAGGTGCGGGTGGGGACGGGGATGCCGGGGCACTTCAACGTGGCGAACGCGCTCGGGGCGTTCGCGGCGGCGACGGCGCTCGGGGTCGAGCCGGAGGCTGCGGCGCGGGGGCTGGCGGCGGCGGCGCGGGTGCCGGGACGCTTCGAGCCGGTCGACGAGGGCCAGGGCTTCGCCGTCCTCGTCGACTACGCCCACACCCCCGACTCGGTCGAGAACGTGCTGCGCGCGGCACGCCGGCTCACCGAGGGCAGGCTGATCGCCGTCTTCGGCGCCGGCGGCGACCGCGACAAGGCCAAGCGACCGCTGATGGGACGGGCGGGCGGCGTCCTCTCCGATCTCGCCATCGTCACCTCCGACAACCCGCGCTCCGAGGACCCCGAGGCGATCGTCGCCGAAGTGGCCGCCGGGGCGCGCGAAGGCGATGCCGAGCTGATCGTCGAGGTCGACCGCCAGGCCGCGATCGCACTGGCGCTGGGCCGCGCCCGGCGCGGCGACACGGTGGTGATCGCCGGCAAGGGTCATGAGCAGGGACAGGAGTTCGAGGGCGGGCGGAAGATCCCCTTCGACGACCGCGAGGTCGCCCGCGAGGAGCTGCGCAAGCTGGGCAGCCCGGCGTGAGGCTCGGCGGGGCGCAGATCGCGGGCGCGACCGGCGCACGGGTGCTCGCCGAAGGCTCCTCGGAGTTGCCGCAGCGCGCGGTCATCGATTCCGCGGCGGTCGGCCTCCGTGACCTCTTCTTCGGCCTGCGCGGCGAGCATCGCGATGGCGGCGAGTTCGCCGCGGCTGCGATTGAGGCCGGGGCCTGGGGGGTGGTCGTCGGCCCCGAGTTCACCGAGGCGCTAGTGGCTGCGGCCTACGAGACTGGGGGACGAGCGATCGCAGGTTCAAATCCTGTCTCCCCGATCGGTCCCGCCGGGCCGCCCTGGATCTTCGCCACCGAGGATCCGCTCGCCGCGCTCCAATCCCTCGCCACCGCCAGCCGGCGGGCGCTCGGCGCCCAGGTCCTCGGGGTCACCGGCTCGGTCGGCAAGACCTCGGTCAAGGACATCGCCCGCGCCCTCCTCCCCGGCAACGTGCACGCCAACACGCAGAACTTCAACACCGAGATCGGGCTGCCGCTGACCGTGCTCGAGGCGCCCGACGACACCGAGCGCCTGGTGCTCGAGATGGCGATGCGCGGGCCCGGCCAGATCGCCGAGCTGGCGCAGATCGCCGAGCCCGACGCGGCGATCATCACCAACGTCGGCCCGGTCCACGTCGAGCTGCTCGGCTCGGTCGAGGCGATCGCCGCCGCCAAGGCCGAGGTGCTCGACTTCCTGCCCGCCGACGGCACCGCGATCGCGCCGGTCGAGGCGGGTGAGCTCGAGCCCCACCTGGAGCGCGCCCCGCGCCTCCTGCGCTTCGGCGATGGGGGCGACGTCGCGGCCTCGGAGGTCCAGGTGGCCGCGGGTGAGACGTCGGCCCTGATCAGCACCCCGCTGGGCGAGGCGCGCTTCCGGTTTCCCTTCGCCGAGCCGTACAACCTGACGAACGCCCTGGCGGCGGTGGCAGGCGGGGTCGCGCTCGGGATCGGGCCCGAGGAGATGGCCGTCCGCGCCGCGGGCATAGGCTTCTCCCGCTTTCGCGGCGAACAGATGAAGCTCGCCGACGGCATCCTCCTCGTGAACGACTGTTACAACGCCAACCCGGTGTCGATGCGCGCGGCGCTCGACTACGTCGCCACCCTCGGTGGGGCGCGCACCGTGGCCGTCCTCGGCGGCATGGGCGAGCTGGGCCCGGAGTCGGTCGAGCACCACCGGGCCGTCGGCGGCCATGCGCGCAGCAGGTCGATCGACCTCGTGCTCGGGGTCGGCGCCGCCGCCCGCGATTACGACCCGGATGAACTCGTCGCCGACCCGGCCGAGGCGGCCGAGTGGCTGGAGTCCCACCTGGAAGCGGGCGACGTGGTCCTGATCAAGGGCTCCCGGGCGGTCGGCATGGAGAGCATCGCCACCGAGCTTGCGGCGGAGGCCGCCTAGCCATGGGCGAAATCCTCATCGCCGGGATGGCCTCGATGCTGATCACGATCTTCCTCGGCCCGAAATTCATCGAATACCTGCGGGTGCGCGAGTTCGGCCAGCACATCCGCGAGGACGGCCCGCAGGAGCACCACGCCAAGGCGGGCACGCCGACGATGGGCGGGCTGATCATCTTCGCCGCGATCTGCGTCCCCTACCTGGTGCTCTCCGAACGCGACGCCTCCAGCCTCGCCGTCTTCGGGGTCGCGATCGGCTGCGCCGCGCTCGGCTTCGCCGACGACTACATCAAGATCATCAAACGCCGCTCGCTCGGCCTCTCCGGCCGCTGGAAGCTGCTCGGCCAGCTGATCCTGGCGCTCGGGCTCTGGTGGGTGGCCCGCCACTCGGTCGGGCTCGAACCGCGCCTCTTCATCCGCATCGGCGGCGGCAGCATCTACCTCGGCCCGGTCCTCTACTTCGTGCTCGTCTTCCTCGTCATCGCGGGCACCTCGAACGGCGTCAACCTCACCGACGGCCTCGACGGCCTCGCCGCCGGCTCCTGCGCGATCGTCCTCCTCACCTTCACCGCGATCGCCTTCGTCGCCAACGGGCAGAAGGACCTGGCGCTGCTCTGCTGCTGCCTGGTCGGCGCCTGCATCGGATTCCTCTGGTACAACGCCTTCCCGGCCTCGATCTTCATGGGGGACACCGGTTCCTTGGGCCTCGGCGGGGCGATCGGGGCGATGGCGGTGATGACCCAGACGGAGGTCCTGCTGATCATCATCGGCGGCATCTTCGTGATCGAGGCGCTCTCGGTCCTGCTCCAGGTCTTCTCCTTCCGCACCTTCCGCCGGCGCATCTTCCTGATGGCCCCGCTCCACCATCACTTCGAGATGATGGCCTGGTCGGAGACCAAGATCATGCTGCGCTTCTGGATCATCGCTGCGGTCTGTTCGGGGATCGGTTTCACGCTCTACCAGCAATCGATCGGTCGCTGACCCCAAAAGTACGTAGGGCAACCGATTAGGGGTCCTTGACCGGTACGGGGTCGTCGGACTACGTTGCAGGAGCTCCCGCAAGGGGGAGCGCGCAAGGCTAGGGGGCCGAAAGCGCATATCCGAGGTGCTGCAAGCAGCCGCCGCCGGGATCCGAATGAGATGGCGGACCCGGCGGCGGTGCACCTCTGCCCGGGCCAGGAGTAATTCGGCGGGCCGACGCGGTCGCGCAGGGCCGGCGCCCCCGGTCGCGAAGATGCGACTGATGCCTTTGATCCCCGCCAAGGAAGTTCGCCCGCCGCTGTCGCGCGGGCCGTTCCTGGTGGTCGGGCTCGCCCGCTCGGGCCAGGCCGCCGCGCACCTCCTCGCCGCCCGCGGCGAGCGGGTCCGGGCGGTCGATTCGGGACATCCCGAGGGAGCGGAAAGGCTTTCCCGCTACGGCGTCGAAGTTGTCCTGGATACGGATGGATTGGCACAGCTCGAGGGCACGCACACGGTCGTCAAGAGCCCGGGAGTTCCCCGGGAGGCGGCGGTGATCGCGGCCGCGCTGGAGCGGGGGATCGAGGTCACCGGTGAGCTCGAGCTCGCCTGGCGCGCCCTGCCCAACCGCTTCCTCGCCGTGACCGGCACCAACGGCAAGACGACCACGGTCGAGCTGCTCGGCCACATCTTCCGCGGCGCCGGCGAGCCGGTCGCGGTGGCGGGCAACGTCGGCGTGCCGCTGGCCGGCCTGGTCGGCGAGATCGAACCCGACGCGACCGTCGTCGCCGAGGTCTCCAGCTTCCAGCTCGAGGACACCAGCCTCTTCAGCCCCGAGGGCGCGATCTTCCTGAACCTGGCGCCCGATCACCTCGACCGCCACGGCGACCTCCCGGCCTACCGCGAGGCGAAGCTGCGCGTCTTCGCCAACCAGGGCAACGACGACGTCGCGGTCTGGAACGGCGACGATCCCGAGCTGGCCGGCGTCGACCTCGGCGGCTGCGCGCGGCGGATCGAGTTCTGCCGCGGCGCCTCTCCCGACTGCGAGGTGGCGGCGGCCGAGGGGACGATCTTCTGGGACGGCGAACCGCTGCTGGGGACCGAGGAGCTCGGCATCCCCGGCGAGCACAACGTCGAGAACGCGATGGCGGCCGCCGCGGCGGCGCTCGCCTTCGGCATCGACCGCGACGCGGTCCGCGCCGGGCTGCGCAGCTTCGCCGGCGTCCCGCACCGGCTCGAGCCGGTCGCCGACGATCGACGGCGTCCGCTTCGTCAACGACTCCAAGGCGACCAACGTCGCCTCCGCCGCGGTCGGCATCGGCAGCTTCGACGGCGGCGTCCACGCGATCCTCGGCGGCAGCGACAAGGGCGAGCCGTTCGCGCCGCTGGTCGCGCCGCTGGCCCAGCGCGCCGTCGCCGCCTACCTGCTCGGCGACACCGCCGCCCGGATGGCGGCCGAGCTGGCGCCGCTGGCCGAGGCCGGGGTGCCGCTGCGCCGCGTCGCCGACCTCGAGGACGCGGTCCGCACCGCCGCCGCCGCGGCCGCGCCCGGCGAGGTCGTCCTGCTCAGCCCCGCCTGCGCCAGCTTCGACGCCTTCGCCAACTTCGAGGCGCGCGGCGAGCGCTTCCGCGAGATCGTCGCCGCGCTCGGGTCCGAGGCCGGCGAGCCCGAGGCGGGCCGGGCATGACCAGCCTCTCCGTCGCCCTCGGCCGCGCCCGCCCGGCGAAGGCGAAGAAGAAGAGCAAGTCGAAGGCGCTCGCGGTCTCGACCGAGTACAGCCTGCTGCTGACCGCGACCCTCTGCCTGCTCGCCTTCGGCGCGGTGATGGTCTTCTCCGCCTCCTCGACCACCCAGGTGCTGCAGAACGGCGGCCTCGCCGACTCGGCCTACTACCTCCAGCGCACGCTGATCGTCGGCGCGATCGGCCTGGTGATCATGCACTTCACCGCCCGCCACGGGCTGGAGGCGATCCGCCGCGCGACGCCGCTGCTGCTCGGCGGCTCGATCTTCCTCCTGGTCGTCGTGCTCGGCGCCGGGCAGAGCGTCAACGGGGCGACCCGCTGGATCGGCAGCGGCTCCTTCCAGATCCAGCCGTCGGAGCTGGCGAAGGTGGCGCTCGTCCTCTACGCCGCCGACATGCTCGCCCGCGAACCGAAGCGCGTCCGCTCGATCCAGGGCTTCATGCCGATCCTGCTGGTCACCGGGGCGGCGGCGCTGCTGGTCATGCTGCAGCCGGACATGGGGACGACGATGGTGATCGCCTTCGCCGTCGGCGCCACGCTGATCGCCGCCGGCGTCGCCCCGCGGGACCTCGGCAAGATCGCCCTCGGGATCGGCGTCTGCATCCTGCTGCTGACGATCGTCGAGCCCTACCGGATGGCCCGCCTGACCAGCTTCCTGCACCCGAGCGGCGACACCGAAGGCGCCGGCTTCCAGGCCGCGCAGGCGAAGATCGCGCTCGGCTCCGGCGGCATCTTCGGGGTCGGCATCGGCAACGGCGTGCAGAAGGCCTTCTACCTGCCCGAGGCCCACACCGACATGATCTCGGCGGTGATCGGCGAGGAGCTCGGCCTGGTCGGGATCCTCGGCGTCGTCGGCCTCTTCGGCATGTTCGGCTTCGCCGGGCTGCGGATCGCCCAGAAGGCGAAGGACAACTACGGCAAGATCCTCGTCGCCGGGCTGACCTCGATGGTGCTGGTGACGGCGGCGATCAACCTCTTCGCGGTGATGGGGCTGGCGCCGCTGACCGGCGTGCCGCTGCCCTTCATCTCCTACGGTAACTCGGCGCTGCTGTCGTGCCTGTTCGCGGTCGGCCTGATCCTGAACGTCGCCCGCGGGGGCACCGCGAGCGCCGTGCGGACGACCGGCGGGCGGGGCTCGTCAAGCTCGTCCAGCGGGTCCGAAAGACTGCGGGTAGTCGAAGGCGGGCGCAAGCCCGCGCGTGAAAGGAACGGTTCGAGCGGTGCCAGAAGGGCCAAGAGTGGTGGTGGCGGCGGGGGGAACCGCGGGGCACGTGGTGCCCGCCATGGCGGTCGCCGCCGAGCTACGTAAGCGCGGTGCCGAGGTCAGCTGGCTCGGGACGCGCGACCGGATGGAGGCGGACCTGGTGCCCGCCGC
Source organism: uncultured Solirubrobacterales bacterium (assembly GCA_963791095.1). GTDB lineage: Bacteria > Actinomycetota > Thermoleophilia > Solirubrobacterales > 70-9 > VAYN01. Next base: position 59,290 of record CAWBRE010000012.1, on the reverse strand, counting down.
CGGTTACGAGATCGACTTCCTGAAGGTACGCGGGATCGACCGTCGCAATCCCTTGCGCGCGGCGCGGGCCGGGGTGGAGGCGTTCGGCGCGGTCGCGGCGGCGCGCGCGGTGCTGCGGCGGCGGCGCGCCGACGTGGTGCTGGGCGGCGGGGGCTACGTGGCCGGTCCGGCCGGGCTGGCGGCGACGCTGACCCGCACGCCCCTGGTGCTGACCGAGGCCGACAGCCACCTCGGCCTCGCGAACCGGCTGCTGGCCGCAAGGGCGGGAAGGGTGTGCCTGGCGTTCCCGATCGAGGGGCGCGACGGCGATCGCTACCTGGTGACGGGACGGCCGGTGCCCGAGGCGGTGCTGGCCGCGGACCCGCGCGCGGCGCGGGCGCGGTTCGGGATCGGGGCCGACGAGCGGGCGCTGCTCGTGGTCGGCGGCAGCCAGGGAGCGAAGTCGGTCAACTTCGCCGCGGTCGAGGCGTTCGCCGAGCGCGAGGGCCGTGACTTCCGCGTCCTGCACCTGGCGGGGACGCGTGACTACGCCGATCTGCGCGAGCGCCTCGCGGGCGCTCCATATAAGGAGGGCTACGAGTTGATCGAGTACGAGCCGAACCTCGGCGACGTGCTGGCGGCGAGCGATCTGGTCCTGGGACGCTCGGGCGGCTCGATCTTCGAGTTCACCGCCGCCGGCCGCCCCGCGGTCCTGGTCCCGTATCCCTACGCGACCGCCGACCACCAGCGCGCCAACGCAAGGTGGATGGAGAGGGCGGGCGCGGCGACGATCGTCGAAGACGACGCCCTCGACCCGGTAAAGCTGCTGGCCGAGGTCGGCGGGATCCTGCGCGACCCGGAGCGCCTGGCGAAGATGTCGGCCGCCGCCCGCGACCTGGCCAAGCCCCACGCCGCGCGCACGATCGCCGACCAGGTCCTGGAGGCCGCGGTCAAGTGACGGGCTCGACCAAACCCTCGCCCGCCGCCAACCTTCTGCCTTTTGTCGCCCTGTGGGCGACAAAAGGCAGAAGCCCTCCGGGGTCGTAGAGCTTGGTAACCCTGTGGGCGACCAAGGTCTACAACCTCCTTGCAGCGCCAGGGCCCAAGCGTGACGGGCACGGACTGGAGCGGGCGCCGGCTGCACTTCATCGGCATCGGCGGGGCGGGGATGAGCGGGCTGGCGGTGGTCTGCGCCGGGCTCGGCGCCGAGGTGACCGGATCGGACCGCAGCGAGTCCTCTTATATGGAGCGTCTGCGGGCGGCGGGGCTCGAGCCGACGATCGGCCACGACGCCGCCAACCTGCCCGAGGGGGCGGAGGTGGTGGTCTCGACCGCGATCGCCGCCGAGAACCCGGAGCTGGCCCTCGCCCATGAGCGCGGCCTCACCGTGATCCACCGCGGCGAGCTGCTGGCCGAGCTCTGCGCGGAGAAGCGGTTGATCGCGATCGCCGGCACCCACGGCAAGACGACGACGACCGCGATGGCGGTCTGGGCCCTCCGCGGACTGGGCGAGGACCCGGCCTTCTTCGTCGGCGGCGAGGTCCCCGGGCTCGGTCCCGACGGCGCCCCGGCCAACGCAGGCTGGGGAGCGAGCGACTGGGTGGTGGCCGAGGCCGACGAGTCCGACGGCAGCTTCCTCCGCCTCGACCCCGAGGTCGCCGTGATCACCAACGTCGAGATGGACCACCACTCGAAATGGGGCTCGCTCGAGCCGCTGATCGAGGCCTTCGTCGGCTTCGCCGCCAAGTCCCGCGTGGCGGTGCTGCCGGCCCCGAGCCGCGAGGGCGGCGCGGTCGAGGAGGTCCGCGAGGCGCTAGTCGGCGGACCGACGGTGGCCGCGACCGGAGGCTCCGTGGCTCCGCCGGACGCTCCGCCGACCCTCGCCGAGTTCTCCGCCGCCAAGCCGCCGACCGCCTCGCTCGACCTCGCGGTTCCCGGCGCTCACAACGTGCTCAACGCGCGCGCGGCGCTGGCGGCGCTCGAGGCCGCCGGGTTCGACCTCGACCGCGCCGCCGCGGCGCTCGCCGACTTCCGCGGCGTCCGCCGCCGGCTTGAGGTGAAGGGCGAGCGCGGGGGGGTCCGCATATATGACGACTACGCCCACCACCCGACCGAGGTCCGCGCCGCCCTCTCGGCCCTGCGCGGCCTGGCCCCGCCGCGCCTCCTCGCCGTCTTCCAGCCCCACCTCTACTCGCGCACCAAGGTCTTCGCCGCCGAGTTCGGCGCCGCCCTCGCCCTCGCCGACGAGATCGCCGTCCTCGACGTCTATCCCGCCCGCGAGGAGCCGATCGGCCCCCTGGCCGGCGTCAGCGGCCTAGACGTAGCCCGAGCCGCCGCGGATCGAGGCAAGGGCAAACCAGTCGCCTGGCTCCCAACCGCCGCCCGCGCCGAAGCGTTCCTGAAGCGCCGCCTGGAATCCGTTCCCGAGGGCTCCATCCTGGTCACCATCGGCGCCGGAGACATCTTCAAGCTGGGGGAGGCCCTGGTATCCCCCAACCCGGGCGAGGCTTCCGTGAAGGGGGACGAGGGGGACCCTGGACGAACCTCCCCGCAGTTCGTGAGGGAAGGGTCCCCCTCGTCCCCCTCCTCCCACAACGAACCCCCACCCGGCGTCGAGCGCGACTACCCCCTGGCCCGCCTCACCACGGTCCGCACCGGCGGCCCCGCCGACTTCTTCGCCCGCCCTGCGTCCCAAGACGACCTCGCCGCCCTGCTGGCCTGGGCAGAAAAGGCGTCCGTCCCGGTAGGAGTGGTCGGCTCGGGCTCGAACCTCCTGGTAGCGGATGACGGATTCCGAGGACTGGCGATGAAGTTGGACGGTGCGTTGACCGAGGTCGAGCGCGATGGCACGCACCTGCGCTGCGGCGGTGGCGCCCGGCTGCCCTCGGTCGCCGGCAAGACGCCGGGCTGGGGCCTGGCGGGGCTCGAGTTCGGGGTCAACATCCCCGGCACCGTCGGTGGCGCGGTACGGATGAACGCCAACGCCTACGGCGGGCAGTTGGCCGAGGTGCTGGAGTGGGTCGAGGTGACGACCGCGGCCGGCACCGAGCGGCGCACCCCGGACGCCTTCGGCTTCGCCTATCGCAACTCCAACCTGGCCGCGGGCGAAGTGGTCTCCCGCGCCTCCTTCGCGCTCGAGCCCAGCGACCCCGACGAGGTGCGCGCCACGCTCGCCTCGATGCGCGGCCGCCGCAAAGAGGCCCAGCCCTCCGGGATCAAGACCTTCGGCTCCACCTTCAAGAACCCCGAGGACGCGCGCGCCGAGGGCCGCTCTGCCGGGCAGTTGCTGGAGGCGGCCGGCTGCCGCGGCCTCACCCACGGCGGCGCCCGCTTCTCCGAGAAGCACGCGAACTTCGTCGAGAACACCGGCGAGGCGACCACCGCCGACGTGCTCGCGCTGATGGCCGAGGGGCGGCGCCGGGTGAAGGAGCGGTTCGGCGTCGAGCTCGAGCCCGAGGTGCACGTGCTGGGCGACGTCGTCGTCCCCGGTTGGGAGGACGCATGAGGCGCGCGCTGATCGCCGTCGCGGTCGTCGCGGTCGCCGCCGTGGCCGTCTACTGGTTCGCCCTGCGCGGCTCCTCGACCCCAACCGCCGAGGCGCAGCCGACGACGCCGGTGGCCCAGATCGGCGAGGGCAAGACCGTGGTCATGGTCGGCGATGACGGCAGGATCCTCGGCACCCGCACCGCCCCCGACTCGAACAAGGGCGGCGGCGGCAAGCAGCAGAAGCACCTGGTCGTGCTGGCGCTGAAGAAACGGCCGAAGGGCGACCAGGTGAAGGGCCACGTGCTCGAAGAGGTGCACGTGATCGCCGCCGCTCCGGCCGCGATCCGCCGCTACATCGCGAGCGCCAAGTACGGCAAGAGCGGGGTCGCCCTCGAGACGGCCACCGGGATCGAAATCCGCTTCGGCGACGATCGCGAAGTCGCGCGCAAGTGGGAATCGGCGGCGGAGGTGCTGGCCGATCCTTCTGTGACGTTGCTCAGTTATGTAGACGTGACGGCGCCGACCCACCCGGCGGTGGGGGGCGAAGATCACGAACTTCCTCCCGCCAATTAGGTAGTTGCCGCCCGCTCCCTTAGGCGGAATGCGGGGTCGAGACCAACCCTCGACCATAGGCTGAGAGATGCGAAACTCTCAACCCGAACTTGAGAATTTTGCCTTGCAGGACCCCGGGCGGCCGTTTGACAGACCCTCCAGAATGCCCTACGTTGAGCGCAATTTCCGCGGTTAGAGCGCAACCTCCGAACCCTGGAGCATCGCTACAGCCTCGGACAGATCAAAGGCTCAACTCAATTACAGGTGGCTAAGCCTCGACGCCGAATTTGTCGAAGAGGCGACCAGGCCCACCAACAGAAAGAAATCGGGAGATGGAATCGACTTACCTAGCGGTGATCAAGGTCGTTGGCGCCGGCGGCGGTGGCACCAACGCGGTCAGCCGCATGATCGACGCGGGCATCCGCGGCGTCGAGTTCGTCGCCGTCAACACTGACGCCCAGGCGCTGCAGGCCTGCGATGCGGACATCAAGCTTTCGATCGGCCAGGAGCTGACCCGAGGCCTCGGCGCGGGCGGTAACCCCGAGGTCGGCGCGGGCGCGGCGGCCGAGTCCCGCGACGAGATCAAGGAGGCGCTGAAGGGCGCCGACATGGTCTTCGTCACCGCGGGCGAGGGTGGCGGCACCGGCACCGGCTCGGCGCCGGTCATCGCCGAGATCGCCAAGGAGGAGATCGGCGCCCTCACCGTCGGCGCGGTCACCAAACCGTTCGAGTTCGAGGGCAAACGACGGATGCAGCAGGCGCTCGAGGGGATCGAGAAACTGCGCAACAACGTCGACACCCTGATCATCGTCCCGAACGAGAAGCTGCTGCAGGCGGTCGAGCGGCGGACCAGCGTCCTCGACGCCTTCCGTCAGGCCGACGACATCCTGCGCCAAGGCGTCCAGGGCATCACCGACCTGATCACGATCCCCGGCCTGATCAACCTCGACTTCGCCGACGTGCGCACGATCATGCGCGACGCCGGTTCGGCGCTGATGGGCGTCGGCTCGGCCTCGGGCGAGAAACGCGCGCTCGAAGCGGCCAAAGCGGCGATCACCTCGCCGCTGATCGAGGAGTCGATCAAAGGCGCGACCGGGATGCTGCTGAACATCACCGGCCCCGAGGACCTCGGCCTGTTCGAGGTCAACGAGGCGGCCCAGCTGGTCCAGGCAGAGGCCGACGACAACGCCAACATCATCTTCGGCTCGGTCGTCGACCAGTCGATGCACGACGAGATCCGGGTCACCGTGATCGCCACCGGCTTCGAGGGCTTCGAGCTCCTCGCCCGCTCGCCTCAGCGCGTGCGGCGGCGCTACGAGTCACGGCCGCGGGTCTCCGCCGAGGACACCGACATTCGCAAACTGCGGGTGTCGGATGACGACATCGACGTGCCGGGGTTCCTCAAAGAGTAGGTCGGGCTGGTGGGGGACCCCTCGGGAGTCCCTCTCCAGGCCCGCTTCGCGGGGAGTTCCTGGTGAGGAACTCCCGAGGGGTCCGGCGAGCGCGCCCAGGGAATACGCTGGGGTCGATGGCGACTCCTTCCACTGAGAGCTGAGGCGCGATGGCGACTCCTCCGGTTCAGCAACTTCGTCGCACCCCTCTCTTCGAGCAGCATGAGGAGCTGGGGGCCAAATTGGTGCCCTTTGCGGGTTGGGAGATGCCGGTCCTCTATGAGGGGATCAAGGAGGAGCACTCCGCGGTGCGGACGCATGTCGGGATGTTCGACGTCTCCCACATGGGCGAGGTCGAGGTCGAGGGGCCGGGGGCGCTCGCCTTCCTGCAACTGGTGCTCTCCAACGACGTGGCGAAGATCGCCGTCGGCGGCGCCCAGTATTCGTGCCTCTGCAACGAGGCGGGCGGCGTGATCGACGACCTCTTCTGTTACCGCCTCGGCAGCGATCGGTACATGGTCGTCACCAACGCGGCCAACCACGAGACCGACCTCGCCTGGCTCGGGCGCTGGTCCCGCGACTACGAGGTCCACGTCCGCGACGTCGCCGACCGCTACGCGATGCTCGCCGTGCAGGGCCCGCATGCCCGCGCCGTCCTCACCCGCACGCTCGGCATCGAGCTGCCGGCGCGATTCCACGTCGCCGCCCACAACATCGGCCGCCGCCCGGCGCTGATCTGCGGCACCGGCTACACCGGCGAGGACGGGGTCGAGATGCTGATCGACCCCGAGGTCGCGATCCCGGTCTTCAAAGAGCTGCGCGACGCGGGCGTCATCCCCTGCGGGCTCGGCGCCCGCGACACCCTGCGGCTGGAGGTCTGTTACCCGCTGCACGGCCACGAGCTGTCGACCGAGCGCAACCCGATCGAGGCCGACCTCGGCTGGTGCTGCAAGGAGGCGACCGGCTTCCTCGGCTCGCCGACGATCGCCGCGGCGCGCGCCGACGGCACCCCCGAGCGGCTCGTCCCCTTCACGATCGAGGGTGGCGGCATCCCTCGCGACGGCAACCCGGTGCTGGGCGAGGGCGGCGCGGTGGTCGGCACGGTGACCAGCGGCACCTTCGCGCCCTCCCTGGAGATCGGCGCCGGGATGGCCTACGTCGAGAGCGCCCTGGCCGAGCCGGGTACCGAGGTCCAGATCGACGTGCGCGGCAAGCATCGACCGGCGCGGATAGCTTCCAAGCCCCTCTACTCGCGATGGCCGACCGGACCATCACCCACCGGATAAGGAGCTGAACCTTGGCCGAGGCCAACTACCCCGACGACCTGCGCTACCACGACCAGCACGACTGGGTGCGGCTCGACGGCGACGACGCGGCGGTGTTCGGGATCACCTGGTACGCCCAGGACACGCTCGGCGAGGTCGTCTTCTTCGAGCCGCCCGAGGTGGGGACGGCGCTGACCAAAGACCAGCCCTACGCCGAGGTCGAGTCGGTGAAGGCGGTCTCCGACGTGATCGCGCCGATGTCCGGCGAGGTGACCGAGGTCAACGAGGCGCTCTCCGACGGCCCCGAGCAGATCAACGAGGGCCCCTACGAGGGCGGCTGGCTGGTGAAGGTGAAGCTGTCGAACCCGGATGAGTACCAGTCGCTCCTCACCGCCGACGAGTACCAGAAACTTCTCGACCGGTAGATCCGGGCGCCTGGCCCTCGGAATGCCCGCACTTTCCGCGCGACCGCGTCCGCGAGCCCAACCACCCGGTTCCCTAGCCTGTAGCGGGTGAGTCGCTACACCTCAGCCACCCCTGACGATCGCGCCGAGATGCTGGCCGCGATCGGCGTCGACTCGGTCGACGAGCTGTTCGAGCAGGTTCCCGCGCCGCTGCGCCTCGGCCGGCCGCTGGAGCTGCCCGCCGGGATGAGCGAGGCCGAGGTCTACGAGCGCCTCGCGGCGCTGGCCGGGCGGAACGCCGACGCCGAATCGCAGGTCTGCTTCGTCGGCGCCGGGATGTACGACCACTACGTGCCCGCGATCGTCGACGCGATCACCTCGCGCAGCGAGTTCCTCACCCCTTACACGCCCTACCAGCCGGAGATCTCCCAGGGCGGGCTGCAGGTGATGTTCGAGTTCCAGACCGCGATGTCGGAGCTGACCGGGCTGCCGGTCTCGAACGCCGGGCTCTACGAGGGGCCGTCCTCGGTCGCCTCGGCGGGCTACCTGGCGATGAACGCGACCAAACGCTCCAAGTTCGTCGTCTCCCGCGGGCTTCATCCACACAGTCGCGAGACCCTCGTCACCTACTCGACAGGCTATGGCTCGGAAGTCGTCGAAGTCGGCCTCGAGGGCGGCGTCACCGACGCGGCGGCGCTGGCGGCGGCGGTCGACGGCGAGACCGCGGCGGTCTTCCTGCAGAGCCCTAACTTCCTCGGCGCGGTCGAGGACGTCGAGGCCCTCGGCGCGGCGGCGAAGGAGCACGGGGCGCTCTTGGTCGTCGCCTGCGACCCGATGACCCTCGGGATCCTCAAGTCGCCGGGCGAGAGCGGCGCCGACATCGCCCTCGGCGAGGGCCAGCCGCTCGGCAACCGGCTCGACTTCGGCGGCCCCTCGTTCGGCTTCTTCTGCGCCACCGAGGCCCAGCTCCGGCGGATGCCGGGACGGATCGCCGGCGAAACCGAGGACGTCGACGGGCGGCGCGGCTTCGTCCTCGCCCTGCAGACCCGCGAGCAGCACATCCGCCGCGAGAAGGCGACCAACAACATCTGCACCGCGCAGGCGCTGAACGCGCTCGGCGCGATGGTCCACCTGGCCTGGCTCGGGCGCGAGGGCTTCCGCGAGCTGGGCGAGCTGCTGGTGCGGCGCACCGCCTACGCGCGCCAACGCCTCGCCGCGGTCGATGGGGTCGAGCTGCTGCACGACGCCCCGGTGGTCCGCGAGTTCGCGGTCCGCCTCGACGCGCCGGTCGGCAAGGTGCTCGACCGGGTCGCGGATCGCGGCATCGCCGCCGGCTATCCGCTGGGCCGCGAGTACCCCGAGTACGAGGACGCGCTGCTGGTCGCGATCACCGAGCGCCGCACGCGCGAGCAGATCGACGAGCTCGCCGAGGCCCTCGGCGCCGCGATCGCCGCCGAGCGTGGAGAGAAGCTCCCGGATAGCGGGAGTAAGGCTCCACAGGGGGCGGTCGCATGACGCCGCTCGCCGAGGCGCCGCTGCAGCGCGAACGCGCGACGACGATCTACGAGAAGTCGAAGACCGGCCGGCGCGCCGCCGTCCTCCCCGACGCGGGCGTGCCGGAGCCGCCGATCGAGGAGCTGATCCCGGCCAACCTGCTGCGCTCCGAGCCGCCGAACCTCCCTGAGATCGCCGAGCCGGAGATCGTCCGCCACTACAACCGGCTCAGCCGCCGCAACTTCGACCTTGACTCGGGCTTCTACCCGCTCGGCTCCTGCACGATGAAGCACAACCCGCGCCTCAACGAGCGGGTCGCGGCGCTGCCCGGCCACGCCCGCCTGCACCCGGCGCAGGACCCGCGCCGCGCCCAGGGCGCGCTGGAGCTGATGTACCTGCTGCAGGAGAGCCTGTCGGAGATCTGCGGCCTGCCCAGCGTCAGCCTGCAGCCCTCGGCCGGCTCCCACGGCGAGCTCGCCGGCCTGCTGCTGACCCGCGCCTACCACGCCGACCGCGGCGAAACGCGGACCAAGGTGCTGGCGCCTGACACCTCGCACGGGACCAACCCGGCCTCGGTGACGATGGCCGGCTACGAGGTGGTCAAAGTCGCGACGAACGAGCGCGGCGGCGTCGACATCGATGACCTGCGGGCGAAGATCGCCGAGGAGGGCCCCGACCAGATCGCCTGCCTGATGCTGACCAACCCGAACACGCTCGGGCTCTTCGACGAGAACATCGAGGAGATCGCGGCGCTGATCCACGAGGCGGGGGGGACGCTCTACTACGACGGCGCGAACCTGAACGCGATCATGGGGCGCTCGCGGCCCGGCGACATGGGCTTCGACATCGTCCACCTGAACCTGCACAAGTCCTTCAGCCAGCCGCACGGCGGCGGCGGGCCGGGAGCGGGGCCGATTGCGGTCAGCTCGCGGATCGAGCCGTTCCTGCCGCGGCCCCAGGTGGTGCGCAAGGAGAGCTCCAACGGCCACGGCCCGAGCTTCGACCTCGATTTCGAGCGACCCAAGTCGATCGGCCGCCTGCGCGGCTTCCAGGGCAACTTCGGCGTCTTCGTCCGCTCCTACGCCTACATCCTCAGCCTCGGCGCCGACGGCCTCACCGAGGCCTCGGAGACCGCGGTGCTGAACGCCAACTACCTGAAAGCGCGGCTCGCCGCCGGGCGCGCGGGCGAGCGGCTGCCGATCGCCTTCGACCGCCACTGCATGCACGAGTTCGTCCTCTCCGGCCGGCCGATGAAAAAAGAGCTCGGCCTGGCGACCCTCGACCTGGCGAAGCGGCTGCTCGACTTCGGCTTCCACCCGCCGACCGTCTACTTCCCGCTCCTGGTCGACGAGGCGCTGATGATCGAGCCGACCGAGACCGAGACGAAGGAGAGCCTCGACGCCTTCGCCGACGCGATCGAGGAGATCCTCACCGAGGCCGAGACCGATCCCGAGCTGGCCAAGAACGCCCCCTACTCGACCCCGGTCCGCCGGCTGGACGAGGTGCGGGCGACCCGCAGGCCGGTCGTGCGCCAGGCCTTCGACTCGAGCGGCGGCGACGGTGGGGCGGCCGGCGCAAGCCGGGGCGGATCGCCATCGGTGGGCGGAGGCGTGGACGCCGCCGCGAACGGCTCGGCGCCGGAGACCGACTTCAACGACGCCACCTCGCCGGCCGACTCCGACGCCTGAGGCGATGTTCGGCCGGACCGGCGTAGGCATGGCCGCTCTCACCGTCACCCGCGGGACCGGCGCGTAGGCATGACCGATCTCGCCGTCACCGGATCGACCGGCGCCTTGGGCGGGCGGGTCGCAAGGGCGCTCGCCGACCTCAGTGTCGAGCAGCGGCTGGTCGTCCGCTCGGCCGAGCGGGCGCCGCGCCTCGACGGCGCCGAGGTGCGCGAGGTTCCCGGCGGCTACGCCGACCCGGCCGGGTTCCGTGCGGCGCTCGAGGGCGTCGGCACCCTCTTCCTCGTCTCCGCCGAGGAGGCCCCGGACCGGGTCGCCCAGCACCGGGCCGCGATCGAGGCAGCGGCGGGGGCCGGGGTCGAGCGGATCGTCTACACCTCGTTCCTTGGCGCCGCCGAGGACTCGACCTTCCTCCTCGGCCGCGACCACTGGGCTACCGAGCAGGCGATCCGCGAGGCAGGCGTCGCCTTCACCTTCCTGCGCGACTCCTTCTACATGGACTTCATCCCCTACTTCGCCGGGCCGGAGCGGACCTTCCGCGGGCCGGCGGGGACGGGACGGCTCTCACCGGTCTCCCGCGACGACGTCGCCGCGGTCGCCGTCGCGGTGCTGACCGCGCTCGGCGATCACGACGGCAAGGCCTACGGCCTCACCGGCCCCGAGCTCTTCACCCTCACCGAGGCCGCCGCGCGGCTGGGCGCTTACACCGGCGAGCCGTACTCCTACGTCGAGGAGACGACCGAGGAGGCCTGGGCGAGCCGCCGCCCGACCGGCGCCCCCGACTGGATGATCGAGGGCTGGATCAGCACTTACGCGGCGATCGCCGACGGCTCGCTCGACCAGGTCAGCGGCGACGTCGAGGCGGTCACCGGGCGGGCGCCGATGACGCTCGAGCAGACCCTCGACGCCCACCCCGAGCTGCTCGCCGCCGATCTCCCCGGCTGACCATCGGCCCGGATTCGCTCCTCGCCGTCCAATGACGTGCGGCCCGGCCCATGAGAAGGTGGCCGGCGTGAGCATGCGCGTGGCGACCGAGACGGACCTGGAGGCGATCGGCCTCACCCTGGCGGGCGCCTTCGAGCACGATCCGCTCTGGGGCTGGGCCTTCGAAGACGCCGAGCGCGATCGGAAGCTGGCGGCGCTGGCCGAGGTGTTCGGCTTCTTCGCCGCCGCAGCGCTCGACCAGGGATGGGTGCGGGTGACCGACGGGGTGGAGGCGGTGGCGGTCTGGATCCCGCCCGGTTCGCCGGAGATGACGCCCGCCGACGAGGAGCGGATGCCGGGAATCGTGGCGGGCGCCTGCGGACCCGAGTCGGCGCAGCGGGTGCTCGACCTGATGCACGCCTTCGAAGCCAACCACCCGCACGAGCCGCCGCACTTCTACCTCAGCCTGCTCGGCACCCATCCCGACCACGCCGGGCACGGTCACGGGCGTCGGCCTGGTCGCCGATTGCCTGGCCGAGATCGACGCCGGCGACCCACCCGCCGCCGCCTTCCTCGAGTCCTCGAACCCCGCCAACGTGCCGCGCTACGAACGGCTCGGCTTCCGCCCGACCCGGGAGGTCGAGCTGATTGCCGGCCTCGGCGCCACCCAGATGTGGCGCGGCGTCGGCGGCAGCACGCCCCCGGCGACGCACGGCCGCTTCGACCCCTAGAGGTCCGGCAGTTCCTGTTCCAGCTCGAGCACCGGCGCGAAGAGGTCGCCGTGCTTCTCGATCCGGTCGACCACCGCGTCGGCGGTGAAGACCAGCTTCTTGCCGTCGCCGGAGTCGGCGGCCTCCTCGACCTCCTCCCAGGTCACCGGGGTCGAGGCGGTCTGCTGTTCACGGGCGCGCAGGCTGTAGACGGCGATCGTCGTTTTGCTCGGGTGGTTCTGCGACCAGTCGACGAAGACCTTGCCCTCGCGTTCGACTTTTTTCATTTTCGAGAGGACCTTGTCCGGGGTCTGCTTCTCGAGCAGCTGGGCGATCGCTTTGGCGAACGGTTTGGTCACCTCGTAGTTCACTTTTTTGGAGTTGAGGGGGACGTAGACCTGCATCCCCTTGGAGCCCGAGGTCTTCGGGAACGACTGGACCCCGAAGTGGCCGAAGAGGTCGCGCAGGCGCAGCGCCACGCCGCAGCAGTCGATGATGTCGGCGGGCGGGCCGGGGTCGAGGTCGAAGGCGAGCACGGTCGGCCGTTTCGGCGCCCGCGCTTTGGAGAGCGAGGGGTGGAACTCGATTGACGCCAACTGAGCCATCCAGATCAGGGTCGGCAGCCCGTCGCAGACGCAGAAGTCGATCTTGCCCGCTTTCGGCCCGGCGTCGACGCTTGCCGTCTTCACCCATTTGGGACGGTGTTTGGGGCAGCGCTTCTCGAAGAAGGCGGAGTTCGTGTCCTCGACCCCTTCCGGGAAGCGGCGCAGGGTGACCGCGCGGGCGCTCAGGTGGGGGACCATCACCGGCGCCACCTTGGCGTAGTAATCGATCATCTCGCCCTTGGTGAAGCCGCTCTTCGGGTAGAGCACCTTGTCCAGGTTGGTGAGCTTCAGCTCCCGACCGTCGACCTCGACCTGGCGGCTGGTCGCCACGGGGAGGGCCTACTTGGCTTTGGCTTTCGCCCGTTTTTTTGCGGGCGATTTTTTAGCGGCAGCTTTTTTGGCTTTGGGAGTCGTTTTTTTCGCGGCTTTTTTCGCCGGTTTTTTCTTCCCGCCCTGCGCCGCGGCGATTGACTCTTCCAGGGCCGCCATCAGGTCGGGGGCTTTGGTCGCTTTCGGCGATTCCGCCTCGGAGGCGACGATTTCTTTGCCTTCCGCTTTCCGTTCGATCAGTTTCAGCAGCTGCTCGCGATATTCGTCGTGGTAGGCGCCCGGGTCGAAGTCGGTGGAGAGCGATTCGATCAGCTGCTCGGCCATCTCCTGCTCGCGTTGCGCCGGTTTCTGCGCTTTCTCGGGAAGGATTTCGAGCTCTTTCGCCGGCACCACCTCGTCGGCGAAGCGCATCGTCGTCAGCGTCAGCACGTCGCTGGCGCTGCGGATCGCCGCCAGGTGCTCTTTGTTGCGCAGGACGAAGCGGGCGATCGCCACCTTGCCCGAGGCCGCCATCGCTTTCGCCAGCAGCCCGTACGCTTTCTCGGCGCCGTCGGCGGGGCCCAGGTAGTAGGGGCTGTCGAAGTACATCGGGTCGATCTCATCGAGGTCGACGAAGTCCTTGACCTCGATCGCGCGCGTTTTTTCCGGCGCCAGCGCTTCCATCTCTTCCTTGGTCAGCGGGACGTACTGGCCGGGGGTCAGCTCGTAGGCCTTGATGATCTCGTCGTAGGGGACCTCCTCGTCGGTCCCGTCGGCGAAGCGGCGGTGTTTGATCCGGGCGGAGTCCGATTCGCGGATCTCGCGCAGGGCGATATTCCGCCGCGCGACGGCGCTGTACATCCGCACCGGGACGTTCAGCAGCCCGAAGCTGATCGAGCCGGACCAGATCGCTCTTGCCATTACGCGTTCACCTACCCCGATTGTTCCAGCGATCACTCGGGATGTCCTGCACGGTAGGGCGAACGGCTGCGAACTTGCGGAGCTGTGCGCCTGGACACGCGGGACTGAGCGCCTCGACACGAGGAACCGCCCGCCTCGGCGCCCGGCGAGATGACGCGGGGCGGGACCTAGACTCGCCCCGTGTCCCGGCAGCAGCGCCTCACCCTGGTGGCGACGATCCTCGGCTCGACCGTCGTCTTCCTCGACGGGACGATCGTCAACGTGGCGCTGCCCTCGCTCGGGCGGGAGCTGAACGCCGGGCTCGCCGGGCAGCAGTGGGTGGTCGAGGCCTACATGCTGACGATGGTCTCGCTGCTCCTCGTCGGCGGCAGCCTCGGCGACCAGTTCGGGCGCAAGCGCCTCTTCGTGATCGGGCTGGTCGCCTTCGGGGCGACCTCGATCCTCTGCGCGCTGGCGCCGAGCGAGGAGTTCCTGGTCGGCGCGCGGGCGCTGCAGGGGATCGCCGGGGCGCTCTCGGTGCCGGGCTCGCTGGCGATCGTCGCCGCCACCTTCTCGGGCGAGGAGCGGGGCAAGGCGGTCGGCACCTGGACCGCGTGGACCGGGATCGCGACCGTGTTCGGGCCGGCGGGCGGCGGCGCGCTGGTCGGGCTGATCTCCTGGCGGGCGATCTTCTGGGTCAACATCCCGCTGATCGCGGTGACGGTGGCGCTGGCGCTGCGGGTGATCGAGGAGTCGAGCGATCCGGACGCCTCGCCCGGTATCGACGTCCCCGGCGTGCTGCTCTCGGCGGCGGGCCTGGCGGGGCCGGTCTTCGCCCTGATCGAGGAGCCGAGCCACGGCTGGGGCGACCCGCTGGTCTGGCTGACGCTGATCGCCGGGGTGGCGTGCTTCGCCGCCTTCATCGCCTGGGAGGCGCGGGCGGCCCGGCCGATGCTCGACCTCTCCCTGTTCCGCATCCGCAACTTCGCCGTCGCCAACCTGACCACGCTCTCCGTCTACGCCGGGCTTGGCGCCGGGCTGCTCTTCATCGGCCTCTACCTGCAGCAGGTGGTCGGCTACACGGCGCTCGAGGCGGGGCTGGCGACGACGCCGATCTCGCTCTGCCTCTTCCTGCTCTCGCCGCGCTTCGGCAGGCTCGCCTCGGGGACCGGGCCGCGGCTGCCGATGATCGCTCGGCCCGATCGTCGGCGGCGCTCGGCATGCTGCTCTTCCTGCGCCTCGAACCCGGCGCCGACTACGTCACCGACGTGCTGCCCGCGGTGCTCGTCTTCGGCCTCGGGCTCTCGGCGACGGTGGCGCCGCTGACCGCGACCGTGCTCGACTCGGTCGCCGAGAACCGGGTCGGGATCGCCTCCGGGATCAACAACGGGGTCTCGCGGGTGGCGGGGCTGCTGGCGATCGCGGTGCTCGGCGCGGTGATCTCGGCCCACTTCGCCGCGCGGCTCGACTCGGAGCTGGCGTCGGATCCGGTCCAGATCATCGGCAAGCTGACTCGCGCCGAGGACGAATCTTTCCGCCGCGCCCGAGACGCCGTCGCCGAAGCGAAGGAACAGCCGCTCGGGATCCCGGATACGAGCAAGCTCGAGCCGTTCGAGCGACGCGCGATCGTCACCGCCTCCGCCGACGCCTCGACCTCGGCCTTCCACCTCGGCACGCTGCTCGCCGGCCTGCTGATGATCCTCGGCGGGATCGCCGCCGGGATCGGCATCGAGAACCCGCGGCGCGGGTCGGCCCCTGGTCAGGAGAACGCCGACGAGGCGGAGAAATTAGGGTTGGCCTCCGATGACTGACAGCCCGATCATCTTCTCCGGCATCCAGCCGACCGGCCGCAAGCACCTCGGCAACTACATCGGCGCGATCCGCCAGTACGTCGAGGGGCAGGACCGCGGCGACCCGGCGATCTACTGCGTCGTCGACCTGCACTCGATCTCGGTCCCCTACGACCCGGCCGACCTGCGTGAGCGGGTGCTCGACACCGCCGCGATCCTGCTCGCCGCCGGGCTCGATCCGGAGCGCTGCATCTTCTTCCGCCAGTCCGACGTGCGCGAGCACACCGAGTTGACCTGGCTGCTGTCGGCGGTGACCTCGCACGGTGACCTCGATCGGATGACCCAGTTCAAGGAGAAGGTCGGCAAGGCGCGCGAGCTGGCCTCGGCGGCGCTCTTCTACTACCCGGTGCTGATGGCCGCCGACGTGCTCGCCTACCGGGCGACCGAAGTGCCGGTCGGCGACGACCAGCGCCAGCACGTCGAGCTGATGCGGGAGATCGCGCGCAAGTTCAACGCCCGCTTCGGCGACACGCTGGTGGTGCCGGAGCTGGTCGTGCCCGAGGTCGGCGCGCGGATCATGGACCTGCAGGAGCCGACGATGAAGATGTCGACGACCGGCGGGACCGAGCAGGGGACGGTGCTGGTGCTCGACGACGAGAAGACGATCCGCAAGAAGGTCGGCTCGGCGGTGACCGATTCGGGACGCGAGGTGCGCGCCGCGCCGGACAAGCCGGGGGTGACGAACCTGATCGACATCCTCGCGGTGGCGCGGGGGACCGGCCGGGCGCAGATCGAGGCCGACTTCGACGGCGCGGGCTACGGCGACTTCAAGAAGGCGGTGGCCGACGGGGTGGTCGAGCTGCTCGGGCCGGTGCGGGAGCGCTACGAGGAGCTGCGGCCGGACGAGGCGGCGCTCGAGGCGACGCTGGCGGCCGGGGCGGAGAAGGCCCGGGAGATCGCGGCGGCGACGCTGGTCGACGTGCGGGCGCGGATGGGGTTCGGCTAGGCCCGGAGCCGTTTCGCCCATTTTGGGCGGTGTTTCGAGGAAGCGGGGGAGAGATCCGCGCTCCCAAGCCATTCCCCGGGTGGGGGACAGGGGTGACCGTCCCGGTCCGCGTCTAGTCTGAGCCGATGCCGGTCGCCGATCTGGATCTGGACCTCGACGTCTTCGCGGGCCCGTTCGACCTCCTCCTCGCCGTCGTCCTGCGCGAGGAGGTCAGCCTGCTCGAGCTGCAGCTCGGCGAGGTCGTCGTCGCCTACGTCGACCACCTTGAGGAGGCCGGTGAGCTCGACCTCGAGGTGGCGACCGAATTCCTCGTCCTGATCGCCTCGCTGCTGGAGCTGAAGTCCCGCCTCATGCTGCCGCGCGAGGAGGAGGGCCTCGAGCCGCTGAAACCCGAGGAGGCGGTCGAGGAGCTGCTCGCCCGCATGCTCGAGTACCGCCGCTACCGCGACGCCTCCGCCGTCCTCGCCGACCGCTTCGAGGCCGAGCGCGGCTACCTCTACCGCTCGGCGCCGCTCCCGGCCGGCCTGCGCCGCGTCGCCGTCGATGCCGCCGTCGCCGTCTATGACCCCGCACGCCTCGGCGCCGCGATCGGCGACCTCCTGCGCGAGCCCGAGGAAGTCGACGTCTCCCACATCCGCCCGACCGTCTCCCTGCAGCGCCGCCTCCGCGTGGTGCGCGACGCGCTCCTCGCCCGCCCCAGCTTCGACTTCGACGAGGAGTTCGGCAAGGAGGACCGGCTGACCCAGGCGGTGACGATCTTCGCCCTGCTCGACCTCTACAGCAAGGGCGAGGTGACCTGGGAGCAGAAGGAGAACTTCGGCCCGATCCGGGTGCTGCGCGGCAGCGGCGAGGCGACGGCGTGAACGACCTCTCGCGCACCGTCGAAGCCCTGCTCTTCCTCTCGCCCGACCCGGTCAGCGTCGCCGACCTCGCCGAGGCGACCGAGGCGACCGAGGGCCAGGTCGCCGAGGCGATCGAGCTGCTGAGCGAAGACCTCGGCGAGGGCCGGCGGGGGATCGTCCTGCGGCTGATCGGCGGCGGCTTCACCCTCGCCAGCGACCCGGCCGCCGAGGGCGCCGCGCGCCGCCTCCTCGCCAAACCGCGCACCCCGCCGCTGACCCCGGCCCAGGCCGAGACCCTCGCGATCGTCGCCTACCTGCAGCCGGTCTCCCGCCCGGAGATCGCCCGGATCCGCGGCGTCAGCTCCGAGTCGGCGGTGCAGACGCTGGCCGACCGCGGCCTGATCGAGGAGTCGGGACGCTCCCAGTTCGGCGCCGCGATCTTCAAGACCTCGGACCTCTTCGAACGCCTCTTCGGCCTCACCGGCATCGAGGGCCTGCCCGACCCCTCGCAGTTCGACCCGACCCCGGAGGACGAACGCGAGCTGCGCGAGCGGCTGCTGAAAGCCGGCGAACAGCGCGCCGAATGACCGGCGTGCGCCGCCCGTGAGGCTGGCCAAATACCTCGCCCACGGCGGGGTCGCGTCGCGTCGCAAAGCGGAGGAGATCATCGCCAAGGGCGTGGTGACGGTCGGCGGCGAGGTGGTCGTCGACCCGGCCCGCGACGTCGGCGACGGCGATGACGTGCGGGTCAACGGGGCGCCGGTCGGCGCCGAGGCGCTGGAGGTCTGGGCGGTGAACAAGCCCGCCGGCGTGGTCTCGACGGCGCGCGAGCCGGGGGAGCGGCGGGCGGTCGTCGAGCTCGTCGACTCCGGGGCGCGCCTCTATCCGGTGGGACGCCTCGACGCCGACTCGACCGGCCTGCTGCTGCTGACCAACGACGGGGCGCTGGCGAACCACCTGACCCACCCGCGCTACGAAGTCGCCAAGACCTACCGGGCGCGGCTGGGGAAGGCCCCGAGCAAGCGCGAAGTGGCGCAGTTGCGCGAGGGCATCGAGCTGGAGGACGGGCCGACCGCCCCGGCGCAGGTCCGCCCCCTCGGCGACCGCGAGATCGAGATCGTCCTGCGCGAAGGCCGCAACCGCCAAGTGCGCCGGATGGTCGAGGCGGTCGGCAACCGGGTGGTGTCGCTGCAGCGGATCGGCTTCGGGCCCCTGGGGCTGGGGAAGCTGGGAGAGGGAAAGGCGCGGCGGCTGAGTGAGGCCGAGGTGGCGGTGCTACGGGCGGCGGCGCAGGACTAGGGGCTGGCGAGGAAGGGACGCGAGGGGGCTAAGCGTCGGCGAGGTGGCGCGGAGTTGCGGTGGGCGGCGTATGACCAGGGGCTGGAGGAGAAGGGACCGGCGCTGGCATGACGAGCGGCCCCACTTTGCCCACCTCACTGGCACTTAGGTGGGCAAAGTGGGGCCGCGCTTCGCCGCGCCGCTGGGGGACGCTGGGTCGCTCTGGCGCCGGTGAGGGGACGCTGGGGCTCGGTCGGGGACGGCTCGTCAGGGGATGGCTCGAGTCCGGGTCCGGATGGCCGGTGACCGCGGGCCGCGTTTCTCGAGCTCCTGGCGGATGAC
The DNA here is from genome assembly GCA_963791095.1 of uncultured Solirubrobacterales bacterium. Taxonomy (GTDB): domain Bacteria; phylum Actinomycetota; class Thermoleophilia; order Solirubrobacterales; family 70-9; genus VAYN01. The sequence goes on along the minus strand of CAWBRE010000012.1, from coordinate 40,328 downwards.
GGCGAAGACGGCGGGCGGCTTCGTTTCCGCTTCGCGCCAGGTGACGCCGAGGACGGCTATAGCCGGCGGCAATCAGTTCGCGGGCTCGGCGATGGTCACGCTCGAAGGCGACCTCGATGCCGTGGTGCTTGCGGCTGTCGGCTTCGACGACGAAGCGGGCGTGCTCCCAGAGGAGGTCGACCTCGAGGGTTCGCTCCGCCGTGCGGACCGGGGCGTTGAATCGGGGGAGCGACAGTCCGGTGGCGGCGACCAAGGGCAGGAGCTTCGCCTCGAAGAGGCTGCGGAAGGTGGCGTACTTCGCGGCTTCGGCGACGGGCCGCCAGTCGGCCAGGATCCGCCGAAGGCACGGGGCTCCCCTTCGCTTCGGACCATTGGCGAGGATCGCGTCGATCCCGGCGACGTCCAGCATTCGCTCCGTCGCCGCCCGCTCGACCGATTCCCGCAGTTGCCTTTCGCCTTGCACCCCCGCCAGGTCGACGATCGTCCGCGCCACACTCGTGACCGGGATCCCACCAACGTAGCCCCATTCCGCTCGGTTCGGGAAGGGAACCCGGTGAGCCTTGATCCCGTCGATGCCCCGGCCGCGCTGCTGAAGAGGAATCAGGTCGACCACGACCGGCGCCACCTTGCCGATCCCGAGCAATGCGGCCGCGCTCCGATGCGAGATCACCGACCCTGGACAGGCGAGTCCCGCCGCCCGCATCCGTGCCCGCGGCCCGATGGCCGCATGCCCCAAGGCAAGGGCGCCGCGAAACACGGGAAGTAGGCGACCTTCCCGCACCATGCCATCCACCTGGCGGGCCGAGATGCCGAGGGCTTCCACCTGGCGCCTCGACACAACGCCTTCCTGGCGCCCGGCGAGTCGGCCCAGCGAGGCCTGAGCTCTTGCGTGGTGACTTATCCCCCTCACAGGTGGATAAGTCACCGCGCAAGGGAACTCGCCCCCGTCTCGGCTCGGGGCCGTCGCCCATTGCGCTCTGGAATGATGCGCGGCGCATGGATGTCGGCAGCTACAACGGTCCTCAGCGACGGCTCTTCGCGCTCCGCGGCGCGGTGCAGGCGGAGGTGAACGAGCGGGATTCGATCCTCGCGGCGAGCGCCGAGTTGATGCGGACGCTGATCGAGCGCAACGCGCTCGAGGCGGAGGCGATGGTCAGCTGCATCTTCACCACCACAGCCGACCTCGACGCGGAGTTCCCCGCGGTCGCGGCGCGGCAGCTCGGGCTGGACACGGTGCCGCTGCTCTGCTGCCGCGAGATCCCGGTGCCGGGCTCGATGGAGCGGGTGATCCGGGTGATGCTGCATTACTACGCCCCCGAGGACACCGTCCCCGAGCACGTCTACATCGGCGAGACGCAGAAGCTGCGCGCCGATCTCAACGCCGCGCAGTAGCGCGACCCGGCACAATTGCGGCGATGACGGTCACCTACGCAGAGAAGCTGGCGCGGATGCCCGGCTACCAGGCCGGCGTGCCCACCGGGCAGGCCCCGGAGGCGATCGCCGCGGGGACGATCGCCCAGCTCGCCTCCAACGAGTCGCCGCGGCCGCCGCACCCGAAGGTGGTCGAGGCGATCGGGCGCGCGGCGGCGTCGATGAACCGCTACCCGGACCCCGACGCGACGCTGCTGCGGCGCCGGCTCGCCGACCGCTACGAACAGGAGCCGGGGCGGATCGCCGTCGGCAACGGGTCGTGCGACCTGCTGCTCGCCGCCGCCGCGGCGCTCTGCGAGCCGGGCGACGAGATCCTCTACGCCTGGCCGAGCTTCTCGATGTACCCGTACCTGCCGGCGCTGACGGGGGCGCGGGAGATCCGCGTACCGCTCGGCGAGGGGGCCGCGCTCGACCTCGACGCGATGGCGACCGAGGTGACCGCGGCGACCCAGTTGCTGGTCGTCTGCAACCCGAACAACCCGACCGCGACGCACCACCCGGTCGCCGTGATCGCCGCCTTCCTCGAGAAGGTGCCGGCGCGGGTGACGGTGATCCTCGACGAGGCCTACATCGAGTTCCAGACCAACGACGATCCGGACGACTCCCTCGATCTGCTGAAGGAGTTCCCGAACCTGGTCGTGCTGCGCACCTTCAGCAAGTGTTACGGCCTCGCCGGGCTGCGGGTCGGCTACGCGATCGGGTCCTCGAACTTCCGCGCCGCGGTCGACGCGGTGCGCCAGCCGTTCAGCGTCAACGCGCTCGCCCAGGCGGCGGGGGCGGAGGCGATCCTGCACCAAGACGACGTGCTGGAGCGGATCGAATCCACCGTGGTCGAGCGGATCCGGGTGCAGGAGGGCGTGCGCGGGCTGGGGCTCTGGACCTCGGAGTCGCAGGCGAACTTCTCCTGGATCGACCTCGGCGACAACGCCGAAGCGGCGGTGCTGGCGGGCCTCTCCGCGGCCGACATCGCGGTGCGCGCCGGAGCCCCGCTCGGCGACCCGGGCCACATCCGGGTCAGCTATGGCACCAGCGCCGAGGACGACCGGTTTTTGACGGCGCTTGCGCCTTTGCTGAGCTGACGAGGGGAAGGAAGGGGGAGGAATTCCTCCCCCGGCCCCTTCCCCAGGGTGGGGGACAGTGGTGCGTGCCCCTGGACCCGCGCTCGCCCGCGTGGTACAACCCTCACGTCGTGAAGAGCACCGCCACCACCGCTCCTGAATCCACTCGCGCCCCCCGCGCGACCACCGGCCGTGGCACCTTCACCGCGTATTACTGGCGATTTACTTAGGCGTCCGGCCCGGCGGCCCGCAGCCGCCCCGAGACAGTCTTCGGCCGGGCGCCGCCCATGCGGTTGCGCGACTTCGCGCACACACAAGTCCGCACTTGCACCAGGGGAAGTTACGATTGCAGCGTTTTGGAGAAAGGCGAAGGAAAAATGATCATCGGCATGCAGGGCGCCAAACGAGACGGCGTCCGTGAACAGCGGATAGCCAAAGTGGTCGAGCTGACCCCACCGGGCAAGGTCATCGAGGAGCTGCCCCTGGGCGACGCGCGCACCAAGGCGGTCATCCGCGGCCGCCAGGAAGTCGTCGACGTCCTCCACGGTCGCGACCCGCGGCTGATGGTCGTGGTCGGCCCCTGCAGCGTGCACGACCCCAAGGCGGCGCTCGACTACGCCAACCGCCTCGCCGCCCAGGCCCGCCTGCTCAAAGACGACCTGCTGGTCGTGATGCGCGTCTACTTCGAGAAGCCGCGGACGACCACCGGCTGGAAGGGCCTGATCAACGACCCGCACCTCGACGGCTCCGCCGACGTCAACGCCGGCCTGCGGATCGCCCGCAAGCTGCTGCTCGAGGTGGTCGAGCTCGGCCTCCCGGTCGGCTGCGAGTTCCTCGACCCGATCACGCCGCAGTACATCGCCGACACCGTCGCCTGGGGGGCGATCGGCGCCCGTACCTCGGAGTCCCAGACCCACCGTCAGCTCAGCTCCGGCCTCTCGATGCCGATCGGCTTCAAGAACCGCACCGACGGCAACGTCCAGGTCGCGGTCGACGCGGTCCGCGCCGCCGCCGCCCAGCACGCCTTCGCCGGCATCGACGACACCGGCGCCCCGGCGATCCTCCATACCACCGGCAACCCCGACTGCCACATCATCCTGCGCGGCGGCCACGGGATGCCGAACTACCACGTGCCCGAGGTCGAGGACGCGCTGGTCACGCTCGGCGTCGCCGGCCTGCCGGAGCGCCTGGTCATCGACGCCTCCCACGACAACAGCGGCAAGGACCCGGAAAAACAGTTCTTCGCCGCGGGCGAAATCGCCGACCAGGTCGCCGACGGCAACAAGGCGATCACCGGCGTGATGCTCGAGTCCTTCCTGGTCGAGGGGCGGCAGGACCTGCGCCCGGGCGAGCCGCTCGTCTACGGCCAGTCGATCACCGACCCCTGCCTCGACTGGGAGGACACCGTGCAGGCGCTCGACCGGCTCGCCTCCGCTGTCCAGGCCCGCCGCGCCTGAGGGCGCGTCGCGCGGCCGCGCGTCGATGAGCGATTCGACGGCGCCGCGGGTCGCCATCCTCGGCGTCGGGCTGATCGGCGGTTCGATCGGGCTCGCCGCGCGGGCGCGCCTCGGCGCCGTGGTGGCGGGCTACGACCCGGATCCGGGGACGCGCGAGGCGGCGCTCGCGACCGGCGCCGCCGACACCGCCACCGACTCGGTGGCGGCCGCCTGCGAGGGCGCCGAAGTGGTCTTCTGCGCGGCGCCCGTGGGACGGCTGCCGGAGCTCGCCGCCGCGGCGCTCGCACACAGCCGGGCCGGAGGCCGCGATCACCGACGTCGGCTCGACCAAGCGCGGGATCGTCGCCGCGGTCGGCGCCGACCAGCGCTTCATCGGCGGCCACCCGCTGGCCGGCGCCGAGACCGCCGGGGTCGCCAACGCCCGCGCCGACCTCTTCGAGGGCGCCACCTGGTACCTGACCCCGACGGCGGCCTCCGACGGCGTCCTCTACGACCGCCTGCAGCGCGCCGTCGCCGGGCTCGGCGCCCGTCCCCAGGCGATCGACGCCGCCGGCCACGACCGGCTGATGGCGACGGTGAGCGGGATGCCGCACGCGGTCGCCAACGCCCTCGTCGCCGAGGCGGCCGCCGACCTGGCGCGCGGCGAGCGGGTGCCCGAGGTCGGCCCGAGCTTCCGCGACGCGACCCGCGTGGCCGGCTCGAACCCGGCGATCTGGGCCGACATCTTCGCCGCCAACGCCGAGGCGGTCGCCGACTCGGTTGACGCGGTCGCCCGCCGGCTCGCCGAGGCCGCGTCCCTGATCCGCTCCGGCGACACCGCCGCGATCGCCGCCTGGCACGCCGCCGCCGGCGAGGACCGCCGCCGCCTGCTCGAAGCCGAGCGCCCCGATGGCCCTTTGCACGAGCTGCGCCTGATCGTCGCCAACAAGCCGGGGACGATGGCGACGCTGGCGCTGGCGCTCGGCGAGGCCGGGGTGAACATCGAGGACATGGCCCTCTACCCGGCCCCGGACATGACCTCCGGCGCGGTCTCGCTCTGGGTCGCCGGCGAGGAGCAGGCCGAGCGCGGCGCCGCCCTGGTTCGTCAATTGGGCCATTCCGTGACCGTCGTCGGCGCCGGTGGATAGCTTCCGGCCATGAGCGACCGAACCCACTTCAAACCCCTGGGTCACCTGCGCGGGGCGCTGCGCCCGCCCGCCGACAAGTCGATCTCCCACCGGGCGGCGATGATCGCCGCGATGGGCGAGGGGGAGACCGACATCGTCGGCTATCTCGACGCCGCCGACACCCGCTCGACCTTCGCCGCGGTGCAGGCGCTCGGGGCGCGGGCGGTCGGCGAGGCGGCCACAGACACGCTCGGCGAGGACGACGGGCTCGGCTCGGCGCGGCTGCGGATCGCCGGCGTGGGGCTGCGGGGCGCGCGCCCGGCGTCGATCGACGTCGGCAACGCGGGGACGCTCCTGCGCCTTCTGCCGGGCTGGCTCGCCGGGCAGCCGCAGGGCATGTGGAAGCTCGATGGCGACGAGTCGATCCGCAGGCGCCCGGTCGACCGCGTGGTGGACCCGCTGCGGGAGATGGGCGCGATCCTCGGCGCCGACGACGGTCTGCCGCCGCTGCGGATCGAAGGCGCGCCGCTCCACGGCATCACCTACGAGCTGCCCGTCGCCAGCGCCCAGGTCAAGTCCTGCCTGCTCTTCGCCGGCCTCGTCGCCGAGGGCGAGACCCGCGTGGTCGAGCCGCTGCCGACCCGCGACCACTCCGAGCGCATGCTCGCCGCCGCCGGCGCCCAGGTCCGCCGCGAGGGCGACACCGTGGTGATCGCCCCGGCCGAGCGCCTCGAACCGGGCCGCATCATCGTCCCCGCCGACTTCTCCTCGGCCGCCTTCTTCATCGTCGCCGCGACGCTCGTCCCCGGCAGCGACGTGCTCCTGCACCAGGTCGGCCTCAATCCGACCCGCACCGGCCTGCTGGACATCCTGCGCCGGATGGGGGCCGAGCGGATCGAGGTCACCGAGCTCGGCGAGGACGGCGGCGAGCCGATCGGCGACATCCGCGTCGGCCACTCCGGGCTCCAGGGATGTGAGGTAGGCGGCGCCGACGTGCCGCGGGCGATCGACGAGCTGCCGCTGGTCGCCCTCGCCGCCTGCTTCGCCGAGGGGACGACGACGATCCGCGACGCGGCCGAGCTGCGCCGCAAGGAGTCCGACCGGATCGCCACCGTCACCGACGCCCTGCGGGCGCTCGGCGGCCAGGTCGAGGCGACCGAGGACGGGATGGTGATCGAGGGCACCGGCGGCCTGCGCGGCGGGGCGATCGATTCGCACGGCGACCACCGCATCGCGATGCTCGGCGCGGTCGCCGGCGCCGCCTCCCGCGACGGGGTCGAGGTCGCCGACATGGCGGCCGCCGCGGTCAGCTACCCGGGCTTCGAGTCCGACCTCGGATCGCTGCAACAGGGCCCGCCACTGCACGACCCGGTCCACTAGCGAAGCGCCCCGACCCGTACGCTGGCGCCATGGTGATCGCGATCGACGGCCCCGCCGGGGCCGGCAAGTCAACCGTGGCCCGCGCCGTCGCGGCCGAGCTCGGCTTCACCTACCTCGACTCGGGGGCGATGTACCGGAGCGTCGCCCTGGCGGCGCAGGAGGCCGGGGTCGACGCCGACGACGGTGCCGCGCTCGGCCCGCTGGCGGAGAAGCTCGAGATCGGCTTCGACGGTCGCCGGGTGCTGCTCGGCGGGCGCGACGTCTCCGAGGCGATCCGCCGCCCCGAGGTGACCGCCGACGCCTCCCGCGTCTCCGTGCACCCGGCGGTGCGCGAGGCGATGGTGGCCCGGCAGCGACAGCTGATCGAGACGGGCGACTACGTCGCCGAGGGCCGCGACATCGGCACCGTGGTCAGCCCCGACTCGCCGCTGAAGATCTTCCTCACCGCCTCCGACGAGGAGCGGGCGCGGCGCCGCGCGGCGGAGACCGGCGAGCACGAGGCCTCGGTGTTGGCGGCCCAACGCCGGCGCGACGCCCGCGACACCGAGCGCGAGCACGGCGCCCTGCGCGCCGCCGAGGACGCGGTCGAGCTCGACACCACCGGCTTCAGCTCTGGAAGAGGTAGTCGGCCGCGTAGTCAAGCTCGCCCGCGAACGCGGCCTTGGTCACTCAGGTGGAGCACCGATGAGCGCCACCGTCGCCATCGTCGGCTTCCCCAACGTCGGCAAGTCGACGCTCGTGAACCGCCTGGTCGGCGGCACCGAGGCGGTCACCGCGTCGGAGCCCGGGGTGACCCGCGACCGCAAGCGCCTCGAGACCGAATGGAACGGGGTCCGCTTCGACCTGATCGACACCGGCGGGATCGACCTCGAGGACGAGGCCGAGCTGGCCCGCGACATCCAGTCCCAGGCCCGTCTGGCGATCAACGAGGCCGACGCGATCCTGATGGTGGTCGACGGCCGCGCCGGGCTGCGCGCCGGGGACGCCGACCTCGCCCGGACGCTGCGCGGCGCCGAGGTGCCGGTGATCGTCGTCGTCAACAAAGCCGATCGACCCAACGACTACGCCGCGACCGCCGAGTTCCACTCGCTCGGGCTCGGCGAGCCGCTCGCGGTCTCGGCAACGCACGGCCTCGGCACCGGCGACCTGCTCGACGCGATCGTCGTCGCGCTCGGCGACAACCCGGGCAACGACGAGGACGACGACGCGGTCCGGGTCGCGATCATCGGCCGCCCCAACGTCGGCAAGTCCTCGATGGTGAACGCCTTCCTCGGCTCCGACCGGGTGATCGTCTCCGACATGGCGGGCACCACCCGCGACTCGATCGACACCGAGCTCGAGGTCGAGGGCCGACGCGTGATCCTGGTCGACACCGCCGGGCTGCGGCGCCGCGCCAAGGTCGCCGGGACGATCGACTACTACGCCCAGCTGCGCTCCGAACGGGCGGTCGAGCGGGCCGACGTGTCGATCGTCGTCTGCGACGCCGCCGAGGGGGTCACCTCCGAGGATCTGCGGATCGCCGAGATGTCGATGCACGCGGGCTGCGCGACGCTCTTCGTCCTCAACAAATGGGACATCGGCGAGGTCGACATCGACGACGCGCGGATCCGGGTCAGCCGCAAATCGCGCCTGCGGCCGGCCGTGATCACCGCCAGCGCAACCCGCGGGCGCAACGTCGGCACGCTGCTGCCGAAGGCGCTCGAGCTGGCCGACCGCGCCGCCTCGCGCATCCCCACCCCGGAGCTGAACAAGTTCGTCGCCGAAGTCGTCGGCAAAACGCCGCCGCCCGCCAAACGCGGCCGCCGGCTGCGGCTCTACTACTCGGCGCAGGTGGGGGAGAGCCCGCCGCGGATCGCGATCCAGGTCAACGACCGCAAGCTGATCAGCCGCGACTGGGCCTACCACCTGGAGAATCGGATGCGCGAGGCCTACGGGTTGGAGGGCGTGCCGCTGATCATCGACTTCGTGCCGCACTCGGGCGGGCGCGGGCGCAAACTTTAGGACGCACGTCAGTCCGCTTCTGGCCCGCCGGCCTTTCCTCTACGCTTCCACGATGCCGACTTCCAAGCCACTCGCCGAGGGCGAGCACCTCTTCACGTCCGAGTCCGTCACCGAGGGTCATCCCGACAAGGTCGCGGACCAGATTTCCGACGGCGTCCTCGACGCGATCCTCGCCGAGGACCCGGAGGGCCGCGTCGCCTGCGAGACCCTGGTGAACACCGGGATGGCGGTCGTCTCCGGTGAGATCACGACGGAGAACTACATCGACATCCCGGAGATCGTGCGGGAGACGGTGCGCGGGATCGGCTACGACGCGAACTACGGCTACGACTGCGACCACATCTCGGTGCTGGTGTCGCTCGACAAACAGAGCCCTGACATCGCCCAGGGCGTCGACCACGCCTACGAGACGCGCACCGACCCGTCGGACGACGACGAGCTCGACATCGCCGGGGCCGGCGACCAGGGCATGATGTTCGGCTACGCCTCGAACGAGACCGAGGCGCTGATGCCGATGCCGATCCACCTCGCGCACCGGTTCGCCGAACGGCTGGCGGCGGTCCGCAAGGACGAGACGCTTCCCTACCTCGGCCCCGACGGCAAGACCCAGGTCACGGTGCGCTACGCCGACGGCCGCCCGGTCGCGGTGGAAAAACTTCTGATCTCCACCCAGCACGACGAGGGGGTCGACTCGCAGGGGACGATCCGCCCCGACCTCTGGGAGCACGTGATCATGCCGGTGCTCGCGTCGGAGGTCCCCGGGCTGTACGACGAGGGCGCGCTGCGCGACGACTTCCTCGTCAACCCGACCGGCAAGTTCGTGATCGGCGGCCCGGTCGGCGACGCCGGCCTCACCGGCCGCAAGATCATCGTCGACACCTACGGGGGCATGGCCCGCCACGGCGGCGGCGCCTTCTCCGGCAAGGACCCGTCCAAGGTCGACCGCTCGGCCGCCTACGCGGCCCGCTACGTGGCCAAGAACGTCGTCGCCGCCGGCCTCGCTGAGCGCTGCGAGGTCCAGGTCGCCTACGCGATCGGCGTCGCCCACCCGGTCTCGCTGATGGTCGAGACCTTCGGCACCGGCAAACTCCCGGACCACCGCATCTCCCAGCTGGTCGAAGCCGAGTTCGACATGCGCCCCGGCGCCTTCCGCCAGTACCTCGACCTGCACCGTCCGATCTTCCAGAAGACGGCGGCCTACGGCCACTTCGGCCGCGAGCTCCCCGACTTCACCTGGGAGCGCACCGACCGCGCCGAGGCCCTCAAGGCCGCGGCAGGCGTCGAGGCCGCAACCGCGTAGCGAACGCGCGCGATTCCGCGGGCGGAGCGGCAGTCCCGGGGCCGGAGCGGCCCCGGCGGGGGGAGATTCTGAAGCGCTGCACGGATTACCGGCTGCTATGGCACGGGTTATATCGATACAGCGCGAAGTCGGGCGGCCTGGGAGATGGCGCGCCGGCAGCATGGGGTGGTGGCGCGGAGGGATCTCGAGGGCCTCGGATTCACGGAGGAGGCGATAGAACACCGCCTGGCCACCGGGCGCCTGCACCTGATTTCCGCGGGTGTCTACGCCGTGGGACGGCGCGAGCTTTCACCCCATGGGCGCTGGATGGCGGCGGTGCTCGCCTGCGGGGACGGGGCCATGCTCAGCCACCGCAGTGCTGCCGAGCTCTGGGGGATCGGCCGCGAGGAGCGGGGACGCGATCGACGTCACCATCCCGCGCCGCAGTCGCCTCGAGTCCGCCGCGGGGACTGAAGGTGCGCAGCCGCCCCTCCCTCGCTGCCCGCAGTTTCGTCCACCGCCACGGCATCCCGGTCACCACACCCGGTCCAGACCCTGATCGACCTGGCGACGGAACTGAAGCCGCTCCGCCTGGAGAGGGCGGTCAACGAGGCGGACAAGCTCGACCTGGTCGACCCGGAGACGCTCCGGCGATCCCTGGACGGCCACAAGGGCGAGCCGGGGGTGAAGAAGCTAGCCACCCTCCTCGACCGCCACACCTTCCGCCTCTCAGACTCAGACCTCGAGGTCCTGTTCCGTCCCCTCGCCCTCGCCGCCGGTCTGCCCGGCCCGCTCACCAAACACCGCGGTCCTCGGCTACGAGGCCGACTTCCACTTCCCCGACCAAGACCTGATCGTCGAGACCGACGGCCTCCGTTACCACCGCACGCCCGTCCCAGCAGGCCCGAGCCGCCAGACGCGACCAGACCCACACCGCCGCGGGCCTCCGCGTCCTGCGCTTCACCCACTGGCAGATCACCCACGAACCAGACGAGGTGACGAACGTCCTCCGTCGCCTGCGTCCGCACCTGCCGACGAAGTGACCGTCGGCACCGTCCAGGGCCAGATCGCGCCCCGCACTCCCGCACTCCCGCGCATCCCTCCGCCGGCCTCAGAGCCATTCCGTATGCGGCTTCAGCCTGCCCGAGCCGCATACGGAATGGCTCGTCCGACTTCCGTCCCTACCGCCCCTCGCCCGTCCCGACTTCGTCCCGCACCGCCCCTTGCGCGTCCCGCACCTCCACCAGCGCGATCCCGGCCTGCGGCCTCAGCCCGCCCGGGCCGCGGACGGGATCGCCCCGTCCAACGGCGTCCGCCTAAACCCCAGGCGCCTGCGGCTCGCCGAGCCCGTGGCTGCCGGCGGCGTTCGCGCCGGTCGCGCGGTCGACCCGTTCGACCACGCTCTCCGGGTCGGCGACGCCGTAGAAGATGAAGTCGTAGTCGCCGCTCGCGGCGGTGTCGAAGTCGACGTCGCCGATGTGCATCACGCGCTGGTAGACCGACTGGTTGTAGTTGACGTTCTGGACCCGCTCCAGCCGCGTCTCCTGGATCTCCCGCGAGATGATCCCGCGCTTGATGTTGAGGCGGCGGGTGGTGATCGAGTACGTGGTCGCCCAGCGTTTGATGAAGCCGACCAGCAGCGTCAGCGCCAGGACCACGAGCACGACGACGAAGACCGAGGTCGTGCTCGAGACCAGCTTGGCGATGATCCCGAGGATGATCGCGATGACGACGCCTTTGAGGTAGAAGCCGAGGATCGCCCGCCAGGAGGGGTGCCCCTGGAAGATGATCGTCTCGCCCTCGCTGAGGTTCATGTTCACGCGCGGCAGCATAAGCGCTTATGGCGGCGTTTGCCGGAGTTTTGTCGATCGGTCCACCGCGGCCGAAGGCGCCCGTCCCCCGGTATCCATAACCTCGGCCGGGATGGCGATTCTCAAGGTCGAGCCGCTGACGACCGCCCGCGCGCTGCGGGGGCCGTTCGACTATCGCCGGCCGGAGGCGATGAAGGGGCTTGAGGTCGGCAGCCTGGTGCGGGTGCCGTTCGGGCCGCGGAAGATGCTCGGCGTGGTGGTCGAGCTCGCCGAGTCCTCCGAGCTCGCTCCGGAGCGGCTGGCGGAGCCGATCGAGGCGCTCGAGGCGGGCGCCACGGCGGAGCTGGTCGCGCTCGGCCTCTGGGTGGCGCGCGAGTACTGCTCGACGCCCTCGCGCGGCCTCTCGCTGGTGCTGCCGCCGGGGACCGGGAGCGGGCGCTCGGGCCGCACCGTGCGCGCCAAGACCGAGCTGCGGGCCGAGATCCTGCCCGCCGGCGAGGCGGCGCTCGAGGGTGGCGAGCGGCTCGGGGTGAAGCAGCGGGCGGTGCTCGAGGCGCTGGCCGAGGGCGGCGAGATGTCGGCGCCGCAGCTGGCCGCCACGGTCGGTTCGACCGGCCCGATCCTGCGCCGGCTGGCCGAGCGCGGCCTCCTCGCCACCCGCGATTCGAGCGTCCGCCGCGCCCCCGCCGCGTCCCGGCTCGGCGCCGCCGTGCACGCGCCGCCGCCTCCTGCCAGAGCAGCGGGCCGCCGTCGACGCCCTCGTCGCGGCGCTCGACGGCGAGGCCGGCGCCCCCCGCGAGCAGCTCCTCCACGGGGTCACCGGCTCGGGCAAGACCGAGGTCTACCTCGCCGCGGTCGAGGCGGCGCTGGCCCGCGGGCGCGGGGCGATCGTCCTGGTCCCCGAGATCGGCCTCGCCCCGCAGGCCGTCGCCCGCTTCCGCGCCCGCCTCGGCGACCGCTTCGCCGTCCTCCACAGCGCCCTCTCGGACGGCGAGCGCTTCGACGAGTGGCAGCGGCTGCGCAGCGGCGAGGCGCAGGTCTGCGTCGGACCGCGCTCCGCCGTCTTCGCCCCGGTCCGGGACCTCGGCCTGGTCGTGATCGACGAGGAGCACGACGCCTCCTACAAGCAGGAGGGCGACCCGACCTACGACGCTCGCGCCGTCGCCCGCCACCGCGCCCGCGAGCGCGGCGCCGTCCTCGTCGCCGGGACCGCGACGCCGCGCCCGGAGGCCTGGCTCGAGCTGCCGCGCCTGGAGCTGCCCCGGCGGGTCGACGGCCTGCGCATGCCGCCGGTCAACATCGTCGACATGCGCGAGGCCGACCCGCGCTCGGGCCCGCTCCACGCCGAGACCTGGACGGCGCTGGAGGAGGTGCGGGCGGCGGGCCGCAAGGCGATCGTGATGGTCAACCGGCGCGGCTTCGCGCCCTGGCTCACCTGCCGCTCCTGCGGGCACCACTGGGGCTGTCCCAACTGTGACGTGTCGCTGATCGTCCACCGCGAGTCCGGCCGGCTCGTCTGCCACCACTGCGCCCACACCGAACCGGCGCCGCGCGCCTGCCCTGTCTGCGCCTCGACCACCCTGGCGCGCGCCGGCGCCGGGACCGAGCGGATCGAGGAGCTGGTGCGCGAGCGGCTCGCGCCGATGCCGGTCTTCCGCCTCGACTCCGACACCACCGCGCCACGCGGCGCCCACGCCCGGATCCTGGCCGAATTCGGCGAGGCGGCGAGCGCCGTCCTGGTCGGCACCCAGATGGTCGCCAAGGGCCACGACTTCCCCGAGGTGACGCTGAGCGCGATCCTCGACGCCGACGCGACCCTGCGCTTCCCCGACTTCCGCGCCGAGGAGCGGACCTTTGCGATGGTCGCCCAGTTGGCCGGGCGCTCCGGCCGCGGTGAGGCGGGGGGCGAGGTGATGGTGCAGACGCTCGCGCCGCATGCCTCCTCGATCGAGCACGCCGCCGCCCACGACTCGGCCGGGTTCCTGGCAGGGGAGCTGGAGCGGCGCCGGATGCTCCTCTACCCGCCCTACTCGCACCTGCTGCGGGTGAACCTCAGCTCCGAGAGCGAGGCGAAGGTCGATGCCGCCGCCGCCGCGATCGCCGCCGAACTGCGCTCCCGCCTCCCGGCCGAATCGGACCTGCTCGGGCCGGCGCCGATGTTCCGGGTGCGGGGTCGGTACCGGCGCCGGATCCTGGTCAAGACTCAGGACCGCGCGGGCACGGTCGCCGCCGCCCGGGCCACGGTCGAGCGCCGCGCCGCCGACCGGGAGCTGAAGGACGTCTCGATCGGTGTCGACGTCGACCCGGTGTAGGGCGCTTAGAATCGACGTATGAGCGACGAGCCGGCGGTCGACGCCGCGGACAACGAGGAGGAGGAGCTTCACCAGAAGCTCATCGAACGCCGTGAAGCGGCGCTCGCCCACGTGGTCAAGTTCGGCGACCCGGTGCTGAAAAGCCGGGCGTCGGAGGTGCACGAGTTCGGCCCCGAGCTGCGCGCCGAGGTCGAGCGGATGATCCACATCATGCAAGACGGGATGGGGGTCGGCCTCGCCGCCACCCAGCTCGGCGTGCTGCGCCGCCTCCTCGTCTTCCAGGCGGGCGGCGACAACGAGCCATCGGCGCTCGTCAACCCGAAGATCGAGTGGATGTCGGACGAACTGGCGATCGCCGAGGAGGGCTGCCTCAGCCTGCCGAAGGTGACGATGGACGTCGAGCGCCCGCTCCATGCCCGCTTCACCGGCCGCGACGTCGACGGTGAGCCGGTCACGATCGAGGCCTCGGGCCTCGAGGCGCGCGTCCTCCAGCACGAGATCGACCACCTCGACGGGGTGCTGATCCTCGACCGCACCGAACGCAAGCAGCGTAAGGCGGCGCTGCGGGCTCTGCGCGCGGAAGAGAGCTACCACCCGCCCGCCGAAGACGAGGACGATCCCGGCGAGGAGCTGCGCGAGCCGCGCACCGACGCGTGAGCGCGTGAGGACCGTCTACCTGGGTACCTCGGCCTTCGCCGCGACGGTCCTGCGCCGTCTGGCCGACTCGCCCCACAAGCCCGCCCTCGTCGTCACCCCGCCGGACAGCAGGCAGGGGCGGGGACGCAAGGTCTCGCCGCCGCCGGTCGCCGAGCTGGCCGGCGAGCTGGGCCTCGACCTGCTGCAGGCGTCGAACGTCAACGACGAGGCTGCGCTGGAGCGGATCCGCGCGGCGCGGCCCGAGGCGGTGCTCGTCTGCGCCTTCGGCCAGCTGATCCGCGAGCCGCTCCTGAGTCTCACCGAGATCTTGAACATCCATCCCTCGCTGTTGCCGCGTTGGCGCGGGGCGGCGCCGATCGAGCGGGCGATCATGGCCCGCGACGAGCGCACCGGCGTCTGCGTGATGCGCCTGACCGCCGGGCTCGACTCGGGGCCGGTGGCGCTGCGCGCCGAGGTCGAGACCGGGGACAAGGACTACGGGACGCTGGCGCCGAAGCTGGCGGACCTCGGTGGCGATCTCCTGGTCGAGGCGCTGGACCGGCTCGCCGGCGGCAAGCTCGAGTTCACCGAGCAGGACGAGGCCGAGGTGACCTACGCGGAGAAGATCTCGGCCGAGGATCGGCGGCTGGACCTGACCGCGAGCGCGGCGGATCTGGCGGCGAAGGTGCGGGCGCTGACGCCGCACATCGGGGCGTATCTGGAGTTGGAGGGCGGCGAGCGACTGGGGGTTCGTCAGGCGCGGACGGTGACGCTGGTGATCCTGAAAGCGCCTCCGAAGCACCGTCATCCGCCGCAACCTCAACTGCCGCTGGTGGTGAGGTTGCGGTGGATGAGGTGCCCTCTTGGTCAGCAACGGGAGACGGGGTGCTCCGGATCGAGGTCGTCCAGCCTGCCGGGGGCAAGTCGATGAGCGCCGCCGACTACCTGCGCGGGCACGACCTGCCGGCGCTCGCGTGACGCACCGGGCTTGCCTCGGCGCGGGCGTCTGCATTTACCCCTCGAGGGCGGGGGTAAATGCAGACGGAGGCCCGCCGTGCCGGTAGAGGCGCCGCGGGCGCTCGCCTTCGAGGTGCTGCGGGAGACCTTCGAGCGCGAGGGCCACACCGAGGTCGCGTTCCGGGCCGGGGCGGAGCGGCTCGGGCTCGACGGGCGCGATCGGGCGCAGGCGCAGCGGCTGACCTACGGGTCGGTGCAGCGGCGCGGCACCTCCGATGCGGCGATCGAACGGCTTTCGGGCCGCGCGATGCGGCTGCTCGACCCGCCGGTCGCGGCGGCGCTGCGGCTCGGCCTCTACGAGCTGCTCTTCGCCGACGGGACCCCCGACCACGCCGCGGTCGACCAAGCGGTGGAGTTGGTGAAGATCGCCAAGGCAAGCCACGCGAGCGGCTTCGTCAACGCGATCCTCCGCCGCGCCGCGCGGGAACGGGGGGAGCTGACCGCGGCGCTGCTGGAGGACGACTCGACGCCCGAGGCCGCCGCTGTGGCGCACTCGGCGCCGCTCTGGCTGGCGCGGATGTGGTGGGAGGAGCTCGGCGCCGAGACGGCCCGTTCGCTGCTCGCCGCCTGCAACGTGCCCGCCGAGGTGGCGATGCGGGCGGCCGGCGGTGAGGCCCGCGCCGACCTGGTGGCGCGGCTGCGGGGCGAGGGCGTCGACGTGTCGCCGGCGGGCGGCGGCTGGCCGCTCGACGTCGCCGAGGCACTGGTCTTCGCCGGGCGGACCGGGGACTCGGTGCCGCGCCTGGTCGCCGAGGGCTACCTGACCCCGCAGAGCCGCGGCTCGGCGGCGGTGGTCGCGGTGCTGGAGCCGCGGGCGGGGGAGACGGTGCTCGACCTCTGCGCCGGGCCGGGGATCAAGACGGGCCAGATCGCGACCCGGATGGAGGACCGCGGCGAGGTGATCTCGGTCGAGCTCGACGAGGCGCGCGCCGCCGAGATCGCCGCCCAGACCCGCCGCCTCGACCTGCACGGGGTGACGATCTTCGAGGGCGACGTGACGAAGCTGCCGCTGCCCGAGGGCTTCGACCGCATCCTCCTCGACGCGCCCTGCTCGGACCTCGGCACCCTCGCCTCGCGGCCCGACGCCCGCTGGCGCAAAACGCCGCGCACGATCGAGCGGGTCGCCGAGGTGCAGGAGAAGGCACTCGTCGCCGCGGCGAAGCTGCTGCGGCCGGGCGGCACCCTGGTCTACTCGACCTGCACGATCTCCCGGCGCGAGAACGAGGATCGGATCGCGGCCCTGCTCGAGGCAAGCGCCGCCGGCCAGGTCCCGGCCCTCACCCTGGACGACCTCGGGGAGCTCGCCCCGGGCCTCGCCTCGCCCCATGAGCCCCGCACGTTGCAGCTTCGTCCCGACCGCGACGCCACGACGGGGTTTTTCATCAGCCGACTGACCCGCAATGATTAGCCGGATGTCCGAGGTTTCCGGCAGCAGCATCCTCGACCGAGCACCGTGCCCGAACTGCGGCGAGCCCTGGCTGCGCCCGACCCAGCTGCCCGGCCGCCTGCGCTGCGTCAACTGCCTGAGCCGCTTCGAACTCGTCTCCCAGTGCCCCGAGTGCGGCGAACACCAGACGATCGCCCGCATGACCCACACGGCCGACATGCAGTGCCAGACGTGTGGGGCGTCGATGCTGAAACCGACGTGAGTCGGCCAGTAGGCTGCGCCGCATGAGCGACCGTTTTCGCGAGCTGATCGCCGAGCGCCGGGTGGCGCCGTCGATCCTTTCCGCCGACTTCGCCAAGCTCGGCTCGCAGGTCGAGGAGGTGATGGCGGCGGGGGCGCGGGTGATCCACGTCGACGTGATGGACGGGCACTTCGTCCCGCCGATCACGATCGGGCCGCTGGTCGCGGGCGCGGTCGCCGATGTCGTCCACGCGGCGGGCGGGGCGATCGACGTGCACATGATGATCGAGACGCCGGAGCGCCAGATCGAGGAGTTCGCCAAGGCGGGCGCCGACTCGATCACCTTCCACGCCGAGGCGACCCCGCACGCCAACCGCACCCTGGCGGCGATCCGCGAACTAGGCTGCTGCGCCGGCATCGCGATCAATCCGGGCACCCCGGTCGAGGCCCTCGCCGAGCTCCGCGACCTCGCCGACCTCGTCCTCTGCATGACCGTCAACCCGGGTTGGGGAGGCCAGTCCTTCATCACGTCGTCGCCGGACAAGGTAGAGCGCCTGAAGCCTCTGGTCGGCACCGCCGATGATCGAGGTCGACGGCGGCATCGACACGGAGACGGCAGGCCCGATCGGCGCAGCCGGCGCCTCCCTCTTCGTGGCAGGCAGCGCTGTTTTCGGAGCCGACGACCCGGCCGCTGCCTATCAAGCGATCGCCTCAGCCGCCGGCGCCTCCTGAGCGCGCGGTCGAGAGGGACCCGGGGGTGACCCTGGACGAACCTCCCCGCAGTTCGTGAGGGAAGGGTCACCCCCGGGTCCTTCGCAAGGGTCACCCCCAGATCTGTCCCCGGGCTACCCTCGTCATATGAGCGAACGACTTTCTTCGACTGCTCGCATCATCGTCACGGTCTGCTTCCTGATCGGGCTGGCGATCTTGCTGCTCGACCCGTTCACCTGGGGTCGGGTCAGCGGCCTCGTGCAACTGCTGGCCGGGGCGGTCGCCGTCGTCCTCGCCACCGCCCTGGTCGCGATGCTTCTCGGTCGCGGTGAGATGCCGGAGGAGGAGTTCCGGCGGATCGCGAAACGCAGCGAACTACTCGCCACGCTGCCGTCCGGCCAGTTGCAGCCGAGCGAGTTCGAAGAAGCGGTGGTCGAGGCGATCGACGAGCTGCCGGCCGAATTCCAGGAGGTCCTCAATGACGTGCCGATCGTGATCTCCGACCTCGGCCACCAGTTCCACGCCTATGGCCACTACATCGGCGACACGGTCGCCCGCGACGACTTCCGCGACCACATCGTGATCTACCAGGACACCCTCGAACGCGACTTCGGCTGGGATCCGGATCTCCTGCGCGCCCAGATAACGCGAACCGTCCGCCACGAGGTAGCGCACCACCTGGGCTGGGACGAGCGCGGGGTGCACGACCTAGGGCTCTGAGGGGGCGGGCCGGGGTGACCCCTTCTCTCACAACAGCGGGGAGGTTCGTTCAGGGGTCACCCCGGCCCGCCCAACGGGTGCCGCGCGGTGGTCAGCGCCGGCGGCCGCGGGCGATGAGAGCGCCAGTGATCTCCTGCAGCCACGCCTTCGTCTCGCCGTCCACCGCTTCGAGTTCGGCGCGGCGCTCGCACCAGCCCGCCAGTGCTCGGCGTCCTCCCATCGCGACGAGCTCGCCGCTCGTCACCGCGTAGCGGCCGTCGGCCATCGCCGCCATCGCGCCGATGTCGTCGCTGCGGGTGCGGAGCACGGCGACGACCGGGATGCCGTCGATCTCGGTGGGCGTCTCGGGATCTTCGCCCGCCCGCAGCGGCCGCACCGAGAAGACCTGGGACGCCGCCCGGCGGGGCAGTGGCGGCGGTGCCGGTTTGCCGAGCGGGCCTTTGACCCAGCGCTCGGTCAGCTTCTCCACCTGGTCGCGCAGCTCGCCGCGGACCAGCACGTGGAGCTCGTCGCCCTCGTGCAGTTCGGTCGCCCCGCGCGGCGGGATCGCGTGGCCGTCGCGCACGATCACGTTGACCAGCGCCTCGCGCGGCAGTTCGAGGTCGCGCACCCGGTGCCCGGCGGCGACCGCGCCCGGCGGCAGCCGGAACGCCACCACGTCGCCGCCCATCTCGCGGATCCGCCCCGACTCGAAGAGCCTCCGCGGCAGCGCCGGCTCGTCGGTGGTCAGCCGCAGGCGCTTGGCCAGCGGCTCGAAGCTCGCCCCCTGCACCAGGGTCGAGGTGACGACGACGAAGAAGACGATCGCGAACTCTTCCTCGCCGCTGCGCACCCCGGCGACGACCGGGAAGGTCGCCAGCCAGATCGGCGTCGCCCCGCGCAGGCCGGCCCAGCCGAGCATCACCTTCTCGCGGAAGTTGAAGGAGGTGAACGCCGTCGCCAGGAAGGTGGCGAGCGGGCGGGCGACGAAGATCAGCACCGCCGAGAGCGCCAGGCCCTTGAGCGCGACGCCGCCCAGGTCGCCCGGGAAGACGAGCACGCCGAGCAGGATGAAGAGGCCGATCTGGGAGACCCAGCCGAGCCCCTCGTGGAAGGAGATGACGCTGCGCTTGGCCGGGATCCGCGCCGAGCCGAGCGCCAGCGCGGTCAGGTAGACGGCGAGGAGGCCGGAGCCGCCGGCGACCTCGGAGATCCCGTAGGCGAGCGCCGCGGCGGCGATCGTCGCCACCGGGTAGATCCCGTCCGAGGGCAGCTCGATCCGTTCCATGATCCAGACCGCCGCTTTCCCCAGGAGGAGCCCGACGACGATCCCGACCGCGATCTTCAGCGCGATCAGGCCGACCATGTCGGCGGCGCCGTAGTTCGGCTGCTGGATCCATTCGATGAAGCCGATCACCAGCAGCAGGGCGACCGGGTCGTTCATCCCCGACTCGCCCTCGAGCGAGCGCGCCAGGCGCTTCTCCAGGGTCGAGTTGCGCAGGACGGCGAAGATCGCGGCCGAGTCGGTGGCGGCGATCGCGGAGCCGACGATCATCCCTTCCAGCCAGGAGAGCCCGAAGATCCATTTCGAGGCGACCCCCGCGAGGAGCGCCGTCGCCAGCGTCCCCAGGGTCGCCAGCGAGGCCGCCGTGCCGAGCACCGGGCGGATCTCCCGCCAGCCGGAGGTGATCCCGCCCTCGAACAGGATCAGCACCAGCGCGATCGTCCCCAGGGTCCGCGCCAGGTCGTAGTTGGCGAAGTGGATGTCGCCGATGCCTTCCGACCCGGCCAGCATCCCGAGGGCGAGGAACAGCAGCAGGGCGGGGACCCGCACCTGGTCGGCGAGCAGCGCGCCGGCGATCCCGGCAGCGAGGAGGACACCGGCGACGAGGATCAGGATCGCGTCGTGGTGGCCCATCGGGAGACCCTAGGGGAGGCCTCCGATCAGACGTTCTCGTCGATCATCGCCAGGCGCGCCTCGAGCTCCTCCGGGGAGCCGGGCGTCGGCGTGTCGCCTTTGTGCGCGTGGGGGCGGCGGTAGACCCAGTAGAGGAGCGCGAAGAGGACGCCGGCGGCGATCAGGAAGCCGAACTCGACCCGGCGCTGCTCGTTGGAGACCAGCGGGACGAAGTTCCAGCCGATGAAGATCACCGCGCAGGTGATCCAGCGGGCGGCGGCGCGCCGCACCTGGCCCTGGGCGACGCAGGCCTGGTTCAGGGTGACCGAGGCGAGGTAGAGCCCCATCCCGACCGTCACCAGCAGCAGGCCGGCGCGGTCGTAGGTGAAGTTTTTGCCGAAGGCGATCTGCATCGCTTTCGGGCCGACCGCGGCCATGAAGACCAGGGCCGCCCCGGTGAAGGCGACGATCCCCAGCAGCACCATCCTCACCGTGTGGGCGAATTCGCGGTCGCTCTCCGGGTCCTCGCTGGTGTGGAGGCTGGTGAGGTGGGGGAGGATCGAGGTCGAGATCGACTGGAAGAGCTGCAGCGGCGCCCGCGCGATCATCAGCACGTTGAAGATGAAGCCCGCCTCGGCGGCGCCCTGGAGGCCGCGGATGACCAGCGGCCCGGCGTTGAGGAAGGCCTGTTCGGAGAACATGATCAGCAGGACCGCGGCGGCGAAACCGCCTCCGTGGCGGAAGCGAGAAGGCCTCGGGCTCCTCGACGTCCGCGGCCTCGGGCGGGGGCGCCACCGCTTTGTCTTTCTGCGCTTTGCGGGCGAAGGCGAACGGGACGACCAGCAGCGAGAGCGCGGGCGCCGCGGTGATCCCGACCGCGACCCAGCCCTGGCCGCTGAGGATGCCGACCACGACCAGCACGGCGAAGATCGTGCGGAAGCAGGATTCGCTCAGGATCAGGGCGACGAAGAGCCCGAACCGCTGGCTGCCGGCGAGGAAGCCGCGGGCGAAGTAGCTCGCCGCGTAGAAGAGCACCGAGGTGAAGAAGACCCAGTAGAGGGTTTCGTTCCCCTCCAGGAGGGTGTTCTGGATCGGCCCCCGCAGGGCCAGCGCGACCACGGTGAAGAGCAGCGAGAGGCCGAACTGGATCGTCGAGGCGACCCGCATCGGCTCGCTCAGCGACTGGCCTTTGACCACGCGCTCGGAGATGTGGCGGCTGAGCAGCTGTTCGATCGGCCGGTAGAGGGTGGAGATGGTGATGAAGACCGCCGACCAGAGCACCGTGATCTGCCCGTAGTCCGGTTTCGAGAGCGTGTGCGAGGCGATCAGGAAGTAGGCGTAGGTGATGACCCCGGTCAGCCCGACGCCGACCGCGAGGAAGCTCGCCGTTTTGCCGTAGTCGGCGGAGGAGGCGGGGGCTTTGCCCGCGCCGTTGGCGGAGGCGCCGTTCGTCTCGCTCATGCGTCCACCTCGGTTACGCCTTCGTCGGGCGCCGCCACTTCGGTCGGCGCCTCGGCGGGCGCGGTTCCGTGCACCGTCGTCTCCTGCTCGGAGGCGGCGGGGCGCGCCGAGCCCTTCTCGTAGTGCGAGGGCGGCACGCCGAGGGCCAGCTCGACCCGGCGCACGCGCTCGAAGATCCGCTGCGTCATCACCCGCTGCCCGGCCAGCAGGTCGCCGATCACGCCGAGCGCGAACAGCTGCACGGCGGCGATGAACAGCACCGCGCCGAGGATCAGCGACTGGATGTGGCCGTTTGACTTGCCGTTGAAGATCGCGTCGATCAGGAACGGCAGCCAGGCGACGAAGGCCAGCGCGCCGACCACGATCGCCGCCGTGACGAAGGCCCGCAGCGGCTCGTAGCGGGCGTAGATCCGCAGGATCGCGGGCGTGTTGCGGCGCACGTAGTCGCCGGTCGAGCCGGCCAGCCGCGACTCGCGGGTCTGCGGGTTGGTCGCGATCGGCACCTCGTCGACGGCGACCAGCATCTTGCCCGCCTGCACCAGGCTCTCCAGCGTGTAGGTGAAGTTGTCGACCACGGCGAGCTGCAGCGCCGCCTCGCGGTTGTAGGCGCGGAAGCCGGAGGTGGTGTCGGTGACCTCGGTGTTCGACACGCGCCTTACAACCCAGCTGCCCCAGTGTTGGAGCTGTTTCTTGGCGTCGGAGAAGTGCTCGATCCCGTCGACCTGGCGGTTGCCGACCACCATGTCGGCCTCGCCGGCGAGGATCGGGGCGACCAGCTTGGCGACGTCGGCGCCCGCGTACTGGTTGTCGGCGTCGGTGTTGACGACGACGTCGGCGCCCAGCTTCAGGCAGGCGTCGAGCCCGGCCTGGAACCCGGCCGCGAGGCCCTTGTTGTTGGTCAGCCGGACGATGTGCTCGACCCCGCATTCGCGCGCCACCGCGACGGTGCGATCGGTCGACCCGTCGTCGATCACGAGCAGCTCGACCGAGTCGAAGCCGTCGAGGGCACGCGGCAGGTCGGCGATCGTCGCCGGCAGCGTCTCTTCCTCGTTCAGGCAGGGGATCTGGATGATCAACTTCAAGGCGGCCCCCAGAGTACGGGGGGTGGGGGTCGAAACGCGGGCCCGGTAGGCACTAAGATCGACTGATTGACTGGTCAGTCAACAACACCAGGCGACCTTAAATTCCTCCGAAAGGCGCTCGCCCTGGCGGCGGGCGGCCGCGGTCGGGTGAGCCCGAACCCGCTCGTCGGCGCGCTGGTCGTGCGCGACGGGGAGATTATCGGGGAGGGATTCCATGCCGAGCTCGGCGGGTTGCACGCCGAGCGGGCGGCGCTCGCCGACGCGGCGCGGCGCGGTGAGGACCCGGCCGGGGCGACGATCTACGTGACGCTCGAGCCCTGCGCCCACCAGGGCCGCCAGCCGCCCTGCAGCGAAGCGATCATCGAGGCCGACCTCGCCCGCGTGGTGATCGCCTCGGAGGACCCGACGACGAAGGCCGCGGGCAAGGGCCCCGAGCAACTGCGCGCCGCCGGGATCGAGGTCGACTTCATCGACGGCGAGGGTGAGGGCGAGGCCACGACCGACGGCCAGACCGCGCGCGCCGCGACCGGGGCTGCCGCCTCGAGCGTGGGCGACGCCACGGGGCTCGCCGCGCCGACTGCCGCCGAGGCGGCCGAGGTCGCGCTTGAGGCCCGCCTCCTCAACCAGCCGTTCCGCAAGCACGGGATCACCGGCCTGCCGCTCGTCGTGCTGAAGACGGCGATGTCGCTCGACGGGCGCACCGCCACGCCGGAGGGCGCCTCGCCCTGGATCTCCGGCGAGCGGAGCCGCCAGCTGGTCCACGTCTGGCGCGGCGAATGCGACGCGATCGCGGTCGGCATCGGCACCGTCCTCGCCGACGACCCGCTGCTCACCGCCCGCCTCGGCGAAGCGCGCCAGCCGGTCCGCGTCGTCTTCGACTCCGCCGCCCGCCTGCCGCTCGACTGCCAGCTCCTGGCGACGCTCGACGAAGCGCCGCTCACCGTCGTCCACGGCCCCGGCGCCGACCAGGACCGGCTCGAGGCGCTGCGCGACGCCGGCGCCAAGACGATCCTCGCCGCCGGCGCGAGCCCCGCCGAGCGGGTCACCACGGCGCTCGCCGAGCTCGGCCGCCGCGGCCTCACCAGCCTCCTGCTCGAGGGCGGCGCGACGCTCGCCGCCGCCTTCGCCGCCGCCGGGCAGGTCGACGAGGCGCGCGTCTTCGTCGCCCCGCTGTGGCTCGGCGGCCCGGCCCGCGACGTACCCGTTGCGGCACTCCAGGGCGGTCCCACGGAAGCCGAGACCGTGGGAGAGGACACTTTGATCCGAACCCGATTCAAGGAGTGGTGATGTTCACCGGACTGGTGCAGGACATCGGCAGTGTCGAGAGCGTCGAGGGCGGCGCCGACGGCGCGCGCCTGCGGATCGCGACGAAGCTCGGCACCGAGATCGGCCTCGGCGACTCGATCGCCGTCAACGGCGTCTGCCTCACCGCCACCGAGGCCGACGCGGGCGGCTTCGCCACCGAGGCGATGAACCAGACGCTCGAGGTCACCGTGATCGGCGCCCTCGACGCCGGCGCCCGGGTCAACCTGGAGCTGGCGACGCGCGCCGACGAGCGCCTCGGCGGCCACATCGTCCAGGGCCACGCCGACGGCTCCGGCCGGGTCACCGAGGTCACCGAGGACGGCTTCGCCCGCCGCATCCGGGTCGAGCTCCCGCCCGAGCTGCGGCGCTACGTCGTCGACAAGGGCTCGGTCGCCCTGAACGGCGTCAGCCTCACGATCGCCGAGCTCGGCGACACCTGGGTAGAGGTCTCGCCTGATCCCGGAGACCTTGGAGCGCACCAACCTCGGCGACGCCGCCCCCGGGGACGCCTGGAACGTCGAGGTCGACGTGATCGCCAAGTACGTGGAGCGGCTGCTGTCACCATTTGCTGGAAAGGAGAACGCGTGAGTCAGGAGACCGACATCCCCCAGGAGACCCCTATCGACGAGCAGGGCGACGGCATCGAGAGCGCCTTCGCCACGATCGAGGAGGCGATCGAAGAGATCCGCCGCGGCAAGATGGTCGTCGTCTGCGACGGCGAAGACCGCGAGAACGAGGGCGACCTGGTGATGGCGGCGCAGTTCGCCACCCCGGAGGCGGTCAACTTCATGGCCAAGGAGGCGCGCGGGCTGATCTGCCTGGCGCTGACCCCGGAGCGCTGCCGCAAGCTCGGCCTGAACCTGATGGCGGCCAAGAACGAGGCGCCGCTGCAGACCGCCTTCACGGTCTCGATCGAGGCCGCCGGCGGGGTCAGCACCGGGATCTCCGCCCACGACCGCGCCCACACGATCCAGGTCGCGATCGACCCCGAGTCGGGCCCGCGCGACATCGTCGTCCCCGGCCACATGTTCCCCCTGCAGGCGAAAGAGGGCGGCGTGCTGGAGCGCACCGGCCACACCGAGGCCTCGGTCGACCTCGCCCGCCTCGCCGGGCTGATCCCGGCCGGGGTGATCTGCGAGGTGATGAACGACGACGGCTCGATGGCCCGCGTCCCCGACCTGATCCCCTACTGCGCCAAGCACGACCTGAAGATGGTCACCGTCGCCGACCTGATCGCCTACCGGCGCAAGACCGAGAAGCTGGTCGAACGGGTGGTGGCGACGGCGCTGCCGACCGCCTTCGGCGACTTCACCGCGGTCGGCTACCGCTCGCTGGTCGACGACAAACACCACGTCGCGATGGTCAAAGGCGAGGTCGACGGGATCGAGGACGTGCTCGTCCGCGTGCACTCGGAGTGCCTCACCGGCGACGTCTTCCACAGCATGCGCTGCGACTGCGGCGAGCAGCTCGAGGCCTCGCTGGCGATGATCGAGAACGAGGGCCGCGGCGTCCTCCTCTACCTCTCCCAGGAGGGGCGGGGGATCGGCCTGCTGAACAAGCTGCGCGCCTACAAACTGCAGGAGGAGGGCGCCGACACGGTCGAGGCGAACCTGAAGCTGGGCCTGCCCGCCGACCTGCGCGACTACGGGATCGGCGCCCAGATCCTCGGCGACCTGGGGCTGACCAGCATCCGCATCATCACCAACAACCCGAAAAAGATCGTCGGCATGGAGGGCTACGGGCTGTCGGTCACCGAGCAGGTGCCGATCGAGTCCCAGCCCAACATCCACAACGAGGCCTACCTGCGCACCAAGCGCGACAAGATGGGCCACATCCTCCACCACCAGGGGCTCGACCTCGACGAGGAAATGCTCCACGAAGAGGAGGTCCGGGACGAGGAGCGCGAGCGCGACGGCTCCGTCCCCGGGGGCACCGACGGCAATGGCTGAGGGCGACGGCGCCTTCCTCGAGGAGTTCACCCCGGCCGAGGGCTCGGAGCTGTCCTCGCTGCGCTTCGCGACCGTGGTCGGGCGCTTCTACGAGGACCTCGCGCAGCGGCTCGAGGCCGGGGCGCGGGCGGGCTTCGAGCTCGCCGGCGTGGGGGCGGGCCAGGTCGAGCACCACTCGGTGCCCGGCGCCTTCGAGCTGCCGCTGGCGGCGAAGTACCTCGCCGAGACCGGCAAGTTCGCCGGCGTCGCCTGCCTCGGCGTGGTGATCCGCGGCGAGACCGCCCACTTCGACTTCGTCTGCGGCGAGTCGGCGCGGGGGATCCAGGACGTCCAGTTGCAGACCGGGGTGCCCTGCGCCTTCGGCGTGATCACCTGCGACACGATGGACCAGGCGCTGGCCCGGGCGGGCGGCGACAAGCGCGATCAGGGCCGCAACGCCGCCCTCACCGTTGCGCGGATGGCGCTGATGAAGCGTCGAGTCGCCTGACTCGGTACCATCTCGCGTCGTATGGCAAAGGTATGTCACAGCTGCGGCAAGAAACCGGCCTTCGGCCAGTCCCGCAGCCACTCGATGGTCGCGACGAAGCGCCGCTTCAATCCGAACCTGCAGAAGGTCCGGATCCAGGAGAACGGTCGCCCGCTCCGCGCCTACGTTTGCACCCGTTGCCTCAAGAGCAACAAGGTCACCAAGGCCGCCTAGCCTGAGCGGCCTCCCCGAGGGGGAGGCCGCAATCGTTCTTCCCCCTGAGGCGGCGTGGGGGCGCCTCGCTGCGTGCTCGGTCGCTCGCCTTCGGGTCACGCACTTGGGTGCGCGTCCCTCGGCTCGCTCCCTGCGTCCTTGCGAGGCTGGCCCACGCCGCCTCAGGAGCGTGGGCGGCGCATTTACCTCTCGTATCTGAGGGGTAAATGCAGACAACGACGCTGAGCGTCTGCATTTGCCCCCGCCCTGGAGGGGTAAATGCAGACGCGTCTGCACCAACTCGTCGCTGGGACGAGTTTGTGCAGACGCTGTCTGGGGCTGAGGCTTACTCGCTCTCGGTGGCGACGGCCGGTTTGGCGGTGCCGTCGGCGGAGTGCACGCTGTCGGGCGGATCGACGGCGAGGTTCGGCAGGATCTTGGAGAGCCACTCGGGCATCCACCAGGCGGATTTGCCGAGCAGCTGCATGATCGCCGGGACGAGGATCGAGCGGATCACCACCGCGTCGATCAGCACCGCCGAGGCGAGGCCGAGGCCGAACAGCTTGATCACCCGTTCTTCGCCGAGCAGGAAGGAGGCGAAGACGGTGACCATGATCGCCGCCGCCGCGGTGATCACGCGCCCGGTCAGGGCGAGGCCGCGGGTGACCGATTCGTTGGCGTCGTGCGTCCGCTCCCACTCCTCGTGCATGCGGGACATCAGGAACACCTCGTAGTCCATCGAGAGCCCGAACACGATCGAGAACAGGAATATGGGGAAGAAGGCGATGATCGGGCCGGTGTTGTCGACGCCGATGATGCTGCCTCCCCAGCCCCACTGGAAGACGGCGACGATGATCCCGAAGGCGGCGCCGATCGACAGCAGGTTCATGATGATCGCCTTCAGCGGCACCAGCACCGAGCGGAACACCGCCATCAGCAGGATCGCCGAGAGCAGGATCACCACGCCGATGAAGAGCGGCAGCTTTTCCGAGATCGCGTCGCCGAAGTCCTCGAAGACCGCGGTGATGCCGCCGACGTGCATGACCGCACCGGTCTTCGCTTCGATCGGTGGGATCACGTCGTTGCGGATGTGATCGAGCAGGCTGGTGGTGTCGGCGCTCTGCGGTGAGGTGGTCGGGTTGACCTGGCAGAGGCCGACGTTCTTCTTCCGGTTGAAGGTGACCTTGGTGACCGAGGCGACGCCTTCTTCGTTTTTCAGCGTCGAGCAGAGCTGTTCGATCCCGGCCGCGGCGCCCGGGTCGGGCAGCGAGGCGACCATCGTCAGCGGCCCGTTGAAGCCGGGGCCGAAGCCTTCGGCGAGCAGGTCGTAGGCCTGGCGCGTCGTCGTCCCGTTCGGGTTGGTGCCTTCGTCGTTGACGCCCAGCCGCAGCGAGAGCGTGGGGACGCAGAGGAAGAGCAGGAGCGCGCCGGAGAGGATCGCGGCGGGCCACGGATTGCGCTGGATCAGTCGGCTCCAGCGGTACCACATGGTGTCTTCGCGGACCGAGTTCTGGCCGCCGGAGAGGCCCGGGATCTTCCACTTGTTCACCCGGTGCCCGACCCCGGCCAGCATCGCCGGCAGCAGGGTCAGCGCCGAGATCATCGTGAAGAGGACCGAGAGCGCGGCGGCGACGGCGACGCCGTAGAGGAAGGTGATGCCCAGCAGGAACATCCCCATCAGGGCGATGATCACCGTCGTCCCGGCGAAGAGCACCGCGCGCCCGGCGGTGTCGACGGCCCGGATCGCCGCCTCCTGCGGCTCGTCGCCTTCGTCGAGGTTGTTGCGGAAGCGGGTGAGGATGAAGAGCGCGTAGTCGATCCCGACCCCGAGCCCGATCATCGCCGCCAGGACGGGGGCGAAGTTGGCGGTGTCGACGACGTTGGTGCCGAGCGTGACCAGGCTGAGCCCGACCCCGAGCGCGAACAGCGCGGTGATGATCGGCAGCCCCATCGCGACCACCGAGCCGAAGGCGATCAGGAGGATGACGATCGCGGCCAGCAGGCCGATCCCGAACGAGGAGTCGCCGCTTTCTTCTTCGGCTTCGGTGATCGCCTGGCCGCCCAGCTGCACGTCGAGCTTGCTGCCTTCCGAGGCCCCCTGCGCGGTTTCGATGATCCGTTCGGTGCTTGCTTTGTCCAGTTCGTTGGTCTGGACGTCGTATTGGATCGTCGCGTAGGCGATCTTGCCGTCCTTGGAGACCGCCCCGGCGCCTTCGCCGCCGCCGTAAGGGCTGGCGACTTCGGTCACGTGCGGCTCTTTTTCGACCTTCTTGAAGACGCCTTCCATCTTCTTTTCGACCGCAGGCGTTTCGACTCCGCCCTCGGCTTTGAAGACGATCGTCGAGGTGCCGCCCGACTGCGACGGGAAGTTGTCTTCGAGCAGTTCGTAGGCTTCGGTCGAGTCCGAGGTCGGAAGTTTGAATTCTTCGGAGTAGTCGGGGCCCACGGAGCCGGCAAGGCCGACCATGACGATCAGGGCGGCAATCCAGCTGAAGATCACCGTCTTTCGGTGACCGGTGGTCCAGGTGGCAAAGCGGCGCATGGGGCTCCTTCCGTGACTGGGTGCTCGGGATCGCCAAAGAGGCTCGGATGAAACTACGGCGATCGCAGAGGCCCTTCATCGGCCTCAGGGGGGAAATGGTGTGGGGATCGTTATCCACCCGTGGGTGGAGGGAGTGAAGGTACCGATAAATACGGCCGTATTCGTCGCGGCCCGCTGCCGTCGCGCCTGGTCACTAGGTTTTAGGACGAATGCCCGATCCATCGATTGCTCGCTTCAGACGGGTCGTCAGCTCTGCGTTGGCCTCTCTGGAGGCGCGGCGGCAGGAGGTGAACGACCTCAACGTCTTCCCGGTCGCCGACGGCGACACCGGGGACAACATGGCGATGACGCTGCGCGCCGTGCTGGAGGAGCTCGACCGGGTCGACAGCGAGGGGATCGACGGCCAGGGCGACGACGAGGTCGGCCGCACCGTCCTCGTGCAGACGCTGGCCCGGGCGGCGCTGATGGGCGCGCGCGGCAACTCCGGCGTGATCCTCTCCCAGATCGTCCGCGGCGCCGCCGAGGAGCTCGCCTCGCGGCCCGGTGAGCTGGTCGACCCGCTGCTGGTCGCCGCCGCCTTCGCCTCCGCCGCCGACGCCGCCTACGACTCCGTCCGCGAGCCCGCCGAGGGGACGATGCTCACCGTCTTCCGCGAGATGGCCCACTCGCTCACCCGCCAGCTCGCCCACCTCTCGGCCGACAAACAGCGGCTCGCCGCCGACATCTCCGAAGAGCAGCAGGACGCGATCCTCGCCGAGGTGCTGGAGCGGGCGATCGCCGACGGCGAGCGGGCGGTGGCGCGGACGCCGGAGCAGCTCGAGGTGCTGCGCGAATCGGGCGTCGTCGACGCGGGCGGCCACGGCCTGGTGCTGATCATGGCCGGGATCGTCGCCGGCCTGCGCGGCGACGGGGCGCCGGTGCCGGAGGTCTCCCACCGCGAGCCGCCGAAGCTGACCCGGCCCCACCACGCGGACAGCCGCTACCGCTACTGCACCAACTTCATCGTCTCCGGCGCCGGGCTCGACGACCGGGCGGTGCTGCCGCGGCTGGAGGCGCTCGGCGACTCGGTTCTCGTGGTCGGCGACGAAGCGACGCTGAAGGTGCACGTCCACACCGATCGCCCGGAGACGGCGATGGAGCTCTTCGAGGGCCTCGGCGAGGTGGCCAACGTCGACATCGCCGACATGCGCCAGCAGGTGGCCGAACGCGACGCGCGGCTGGCGAGCACGGGGCGGACCGGGGTGGTCGCGGTGGCGGCGGGGGAGGGGATGGAACGGCTCTTCGCCGAGCTCGGCGCCGACGTGGTGCCGGGCGGTGAGACCCTGAACCCCTCGACCTCGGAGCTGCTCGCCGGGATCCACGGGGCCGACGCCGACGAAGTGCTGGTGCTGCCGAGCTCCTCCAACGTGATCATGGCGGCGGAGCGCGCCTGCGGGCTCTCCGAGAAGCCCGCCCGGGTGGTCCCCGCGACCTCGCAGCAGGCGAGCCTCCTGGCGCTGGTCGAGCTCGACCCGGCGGCGAAGCTGGACGAGAACGCCGGGCGCCTCGAAGCGGCGCTCGCGGAAGTCGCCACCGGCGGCGTCGCCCCGGCGGCCCGCGACGATGCCCAGGGGCGCTTCAAGCGCGGCGACGCGGTCGGCTTCTCCGACGGCGAGATCGTCGCCTGGGGCGGCGCCGGGTCGACCCTCCTGGCGACGATCGAGGTGCTCGCCGAGGACGCCGAGATCGTCACCGTGATCGGCGGCGCCGACGCCCCGATCCCCCTCGACCAGGTTGACGCCCACGTGCCCGACGGGGTCGAGCTGGAGAAGCATGAGGGGGGCCAGCCAAGCTGGTGGTGGCTGCTCGCGGCGCAGTGATCGAGGGTGGGGTGCGCGGTTTCGCCGGCGTCGGCGAGCCGACCCGCGCCCAGCTGCGCGACGCCCCGGTCCACTGGCCGCGCCCGAGCGTGCTCGAGACCGGGCTCGAGGCCCTCGACGGCGTCGGACCGAAGCTCGCCGACGCCGCGAGGAGCGCCGGCATCTCGACCGTCGGCGACCTGCTCTACCGCTTCCCGCAGGACCCATCGGGACCGCCAGATCCGGCCCTTGGATTCGCTCGCGGCGGGCGAAACGGGCACCGTGCTGGTGACCGTGATGGGCAACCCTCCGCGCCCGTTCCGCAAAGGGAAACTGACGATGGTCGGGGTCAAAGTAGGCGACGAGACGGACTCGGTGAGAGCGACCTGGTTCAACCAACCCTGGGTCAGCAGGCAAGTTGGAAAAGGGCTCCCAGATCCTGATCACCGGCAAACGCAGTCCGAAAGGGCTGGCGGTCCAGGAATGGGAGATGGTCGGCCCCGAAGCGGCCGGACCGCGGAGGAGACCCGCCGGAGGAGAGATCCGGCGCGTTTGTGCCGGTGCACCCGCCTCCGAGGACCTGGCGCCGAAGAAGATCCGCGAATGGGCCGAGCAGGCCGTGAAGTTGGCGCCGAACGCGATCGAGGGGCTGCCCGCCGCCTTGCGGGCGAAGCGTCAGCTGACCTCGGTCGGCTCGCGCGATCAAAGCGGCGCACTTCCCGGCCTCCGCCGAGGAGCTTGAAGAGGCTCGGCGCCGGCTCGGTTTCGAAGAGCTGTTCCTCCATCAGGCCCTGCTCGCGACGCGCAAGCGCAGCCATCGGCGCTCGCGCCCGGCGCCTCGCTTCGGCAAGCCGGGCGCCGACCGTGGAGCGCTGGCTCGCCTCGCTGCCCTTCGCACCCACCGACGACCAACGCGCCGCCTTCGTCGACGTCGATAAGGACCTCGACTCGGGCGAGCCGATGCAGCGGCTGCTGATGGGGGAGGTCGGCTCGGGCAAGACCGTGGTCGCCGTCTACGCGATGTTGCGGGCGCTCGAAGCCGGCTACCAGGCGGCGCTGATGGCGCCGACCGAGACGCTCGCCGAGCAGCACGCGATCACCCTCGGCAAGCTGCTCGCCGCCGAGGCGACGCCGTTCGCGCTGCTGACCGGGGCGACCGCCGCGCCGGTCCGCCGCCGCGCCCTGAACCAGCTCGCCAGCGGGGAGCTGGGGCTGATCATCGGCACGCACGCCTTGATCGAGCCGACCGTCCGCTTCGCCCGGCTCGGCCTCTGCGTGGTCGACGAGCAGCACCGCTTCGGGGTCGAGCAGCGCCGCGCGCTCGACTCCAAGGGGGTGGAGGGGATGGCCCCGCACGTCCTCCACATGACCGCGACGCCGATCCCGCGGACGCTCTCCCTGACCGCCTACGGGGACCTCGACACCACCGCCCTGCACGAGCTCCCCGCCGGGCGCAAACCGGTGACCACGAAAGTGGTCGGCGAGGAGGATCGCGAGGTCGCCTACGAGTTCATCCGCAAGCGCCTGCGCGAGGGGCGCCAGGCGTTCGTCGTCTGCCCGCTGGTCGAGGTCTCCGAGAAACTGCCGGGCAAGGCGGCCGGGGAGGAGGCCGAGCGCCTGCGCCGCGGGCCGCTGCGCGATTTCAGCGTCGGCCTCCTGCACGGGCAGATGCACTCGACCCAGAAGGCGGAGGCGATGCGCGCCTTCGCCGGCGGGGAGACCGACGTGCTGGTGGCGACGACGGTGATCGAGGTCGGGATCGACGTGCCGAACGCGACCGTGATGATGATCGAGGGCGCCGAGCGCTTCGGGGTGTCGCAGCTGCACCAGCTGCGCGGGCGGGTCGGGCGCGGCGAACATCCCTCGCAGTGCCTCCTGTTCGCGACCGAAGCGGGGGCGATGGCGCGCCGCCGGCTGCAGGCCGTGGAGGACACCCGCGACGGCTTCGCGCTCGCCGAGGTCGACCTCGAACTGCGCGGCGAAGGGGAGATCCTCGGCACCCGCCAGAGCGGCCTGCAGCGCTTCGCCGTCGCCTCGCTGCCGGAGGACGGCCGGGCGCTGGTCGAAGCCCGCGACGAGGTGCTCGCCCTGATGCGGGAGCACGGCTCGCTCGAGGATCCGAGCCTCGGGCCGCTGCTCGAGGCCGCCCGCCGCCGCTTCGGCGCCGGCGCCGCCGACCCGATCCCGCTTTGATCCGGTCATGCTGGTCCTGAGATGAGGGTGATCGCGGGCGAGCTGAAGGGCCGGCAGTTGATGGCCCCCAAAGGATGGAAGGTCAGGCCGACCTCCGAGCGGGTACGGGAGGCGATCTTCTCCACGCTCGCATCGCGGATCGAGGGGGCCACGGTGCTCGACCTCTACTGCGGCACCGGGGCCCTGGGGATCGAGGCGCTCTCGCGCGGCGCCGCCCACGCCACCCTGGTCGACCGCGACACCCGCCCGGCGCTCGGCAACGTCGAGCACCTCGGGCTCGCCGATCGGGTCGACCTGGTCCGCGCCGACGCGGGCGCCTGGTTGGCCGATCGGGCGCGGCGCGCCGAGGCCGCCGAGCTTGTGGAGCCCACAGGGGCGGGCGGCTTCGACCTCGTCTTCGTCGACGCCCCCTATAAACTCGCCGACCTCGTGGCTTCGCAACTGGACACGCACCTTCCCGGGGTGCTGGCCGCCGACGGACGCGCCGTGGTCGAGAGCGGCGCCCGGCGCCCCCTGGCCATCGCCTCCCTGGAGCAACTGCGCCAGCGCCGCTACGGCGCCGCCGACGTCTCGATCTACGGGCGGGCCGCCGCGTGAGCGAGAAGAACGGCACCGTCGTCTGCCCCGGGACCTACGACCCGGTCACCCTCGGGCACGTCGACATCATCACCCGCACCTCGCACGTCTTCGACAAGGTCGTCGTCGGCGTCGTCAACAACCCGCTGCGCAAGGACAAGACGCTGTTCTCGGCGGAGGAGCGCAAAGGGTTCATCGAGGAGGCGACCGCGTCGCTCGGCAACGTCGAGGTGCAGATCTTCTCCACCCTGCTGGTCGAGTTCGCCCGCGAGAACGGCGCCCACGCGATCGTCAAGGGCATGCGGGCGATCTCCGACTTCGAGTACGAGTTCGAGATGGCGCAGCTGAACCGCAAGCTGGATCCGACGATCGAGAGCATCTACGTGATCGCCTCGCCGCACTACAGCTTCCTCTCCTCGACCGGGGTGAAGGAAATGGCGACCTTCGGCGGCAACGTCGGCGATCTGGTGCCGCCGGCGGTCGCGGCCGCCCTCGCCGAGCGCCTCCCGGACAGGTAGGCCGCCCGGCAAGGTAGGGTTCTTTCCGCTCGTCCCTTCCTGGGCATCTCGTTGCAAATCTGCCCACGGCACCTCTTTCTTGGCCAAAATCCCCGCATACACGTAGGCTTACGAACCGCTTATGGACGTCCTGGTCCTCATAGACAAACTCGATGACGTTGTTCACAACGCCCGCCCGGTCCCGCTGACCGATCAGGTGCGTGTCGATCGCGAGGAGATTTACGATCTCCTCGATCAGATGCGTGCCACGATCCCGGAGGAGATCAAGCAGGCGCGGTGGATCGTCAAGGAGCGCCAGGAGATGCTGGCCGAGGCCAAACGCGAGGCCGAGCGCATCGTCCGCGAGGCGCGCGAGCAGCAGGCCCGCCTGATCTCCGACGAGGAGGTCACCAAACAGGCCGAGCGCGCCGCCGACGAGATCGTCGAGGACGCCCGCAACCGCGAGCGTGAAATCCGCCTCGGCGCCGAGGACTACGCCGACGAGATCCTCAACACCTTGGAAGTCAACCTGCAGAAGTTCCTCGCGGCCGTCCAGCGCGGTCGCGATCGTCTCGCTGGGCGCGAGGAAGAACCAGCGCCCGAGCTCGACGGCGCCCCTTAGAGGTCTTCCTTCGTAGGGACCGGCTGGTGGGGGCCGAGGACGGTCACCCTCCTCTCTCAAACTCGGGCTGGATCGCCCGCGGACGAACAAGGACGCTCGGCGCGCCCCCGTTATAAGCCGTCCGGAGGGGACCGGGACCGGCCTCTACCGGCGCGGGTCCGGGGGTCGGAGCCTGCTTCGGGGCACGCCGGTGCGATTGAACACACCCTGGTGTGCCTAAGTGCACCGACGTCGCGCCCGTGCGATTGATCCGGTCAGGGCCGGGTTAAGTGCACGGGCGTCCCTGGACATTCTGGACGATTCCCAGGCTCTCGGCTTCGTTGCACGCGCCAGACGCCGGTGCGATTGAACACACCCCGGTGTGCCTAACTGCACCGGCGTCGCGGCGAGTGTTCAGTTGACCCGGTTATAGGCGGTTCAACTGAACAGTCGCGCCCGGGGTCGGCGCCCGTCGCTACTCGAGCTTCAGGTCCTTGAGCGCCGACCAGCGGGGGTCGACCGGTTTCTCGTGTTCGTGATCGGCCGGGTCGGCGTCGTTTAGCGGCTCGCCGCAGACGGCGCAGAGGCCGAGGCAGTCGGGGCGGCAGAGGATCTGGGTGGGGAGGGCGAGGACGACGGCGTCGTGGGCCCAGCGGCCGATGTCGAGGTCGTCCTCCTCGACGTAGGGGCTGCGCAGGTCGAGGTCGTCGGTGTTCATCTGGTCGACCTCGCGGGCCTCGACCTCGAGCTCGTGCTCGGCCGGCTCGAGGCAGCGCATGCAGGGGCCGTCGACGTGGACCGAGAAGTTCAGCTTGAAGGCGAAGCCGCTCGAATGGCGGGAGGCCTCGAGCCGCACCTGGGGCGCCGCCGGGTCGGCGACGTAGGTCTGGCCGCCGAGCTCGAACGGCGCCAGCTCGACCGGCAGCTCGATCCGTTTGCCTTCGCCGGGCGAGAGGTGGAGGGTCGAGAGGTCGAGGACGGTCTGTGGGGAGGAAGGCATACTTCGAGGTTAGGGAATGTCCGATTTCGCCTGGAAACCCGACGGCTACCTCGACCTGATCAAGCAGGAGATCCCGCGCTACGAGGAGCTCCAGGACCAGGCGATCGCGGCGATCCCGTTCGCCCCGCAGCGGGTGCTGGAGCTGGGGATGGGGACGGGGGAGACGACGCGGAGGCTGATCGAGGCCTATCCGGACAGCTGGGTGGTCGGGCTCGATTCCAGCCCCGACATGGTCTACCGCGCCCGCGAGGCCTACGACGACGTGCAGCTGGCGCGGATGGAAGACCCGCTGCCGGACGGCCCCTGGGACCTGGTGATCGGGGTGCTCTCGATCCACCACCTGCAGGCCGAGCAGAAGCGCGAACTCTTCCGCCGCATGCGCGAGCAGTCGCGGGCGGTGGTGATCGGCGACGTGGTCAAGGCCGACGTGCAGGTGACGCCGATCGACGCGGGCTACGACTTCCCCGAGACGGCCGCCGACCTGGCCGCCTGGAGTGGCGGCGAGGTGACCTGGGCCGCCGACGACCTGGCGGTCGTCCGGGCGGTCTACTGACGGGCCTCGGCGCCCGCCCGGCGCGTCGGCCTCCCGGCCGCGCGCCGACCATGTAGCATTCCGCGACTCATGGCCGTCCCGAAGAAGAGAACTTCCAGCGCGCGACGCGACAAGCGCCGCGCCAATCACAAAGCCGGCAAGGCGCCGCTCGCCCGTTGCCCGCGCTGCCACAGCCCGCATATGCCGCATCGGGTCTGCCCGACCTGTGGCACCTACGCCGGCCGCGAGGTCGTCTCCCACAAAGTCACCGATCCCACGGTGACCACCGCCGATAGCTGATCCACCCGTGGCGCTGAGCCGCCCGGTGACGATCGCCCTCGACGGGTTCGGGGCGGAGCAGGGATTTGACGTACTGGCGGAGGGCGCGCGACGCGCAGCCGCCGACGGCATCGGGGTGCGGGTCTTCGGCCCGCAGGGATCGCTCGGGCTCGACGGGGTCGAGGGGATCGAGGTGGTGCCGACCTCCGAGTGGATCGGTAACGACGACGACCCCGTCCACTCGGTGCGCGAGCGCAAGGACGCTTCGGTGGTGCGGGCCGCGACCGATGTCGCCGAGGGCGATGCCGCGGCGATGGTCAGCCTCGGCTCGACCGGGGCGACGATGGCCGCCGCCACCTTCGGCCTGAAGCGCCTCAAAGGCGTGCAGCGGCCGGCCCTCGCGGTGCCGATCCCCTCGCCGAAGAAACAGGTTCTCTTCCTCGATGTCGGCGCCAACGTCGAGGTCCGCGCCCAGCACCTGGTCCAGTTCGCCTTCCTCGGCGCCGCCTTCGCCGCCGCGGTGCAGGACGTGCGCGAGCCGACGGTCGGCCTGCTCACGGTCGGCGAGGAGTCGGGCAAGGGGCGGCCGGAGATCGTCGAGGCGCACCGGATCCTGACCGAGGCGCCGGGGATCAACTTCGCCGGAAACATCGAGGGCGGCGACCTGCCGGCGGCGAAGGTCGACGTGGTCGTCACCGACGGCTTCACCGGCAACGTGGCGCTGAAGGTGATGGAGGGGGCGGCGAAGGAACTGGCCGGGGCGATCTCCGACGTCGCCCGCCAGAACCCGATGGCCGCGGCGGGCGGCCTGTTGCTGAAACCCTCGCTGGGCGGGCTGCGCAAGAAATTCGACCCCGACACGACCGGCGGGGCGATCCTGCTCGGTCTGCGCTCGATCGCGATCGTCGGCCACGGCTCCTCCGGGCCCGAAGGCGTGGCGAACGCGATCCGACTCGCCGCCCGCACCGCCAAGGTCGACGCCGTCGGGCGCACCGCGGCGCTGCTGCAGGAGGGCGGCGCCGGCCGGGCCGCCTTGGCCGGCGACGAGCTTTCGCGATAATCCGGGCAATGGAGCGCGACGAAGTCATGACCCTGGTCCGCGAGCACCTCGCCGAGGAGCTCGAAGTCGACCCCGGCCGGATCGAGCAGGGCACGCGCTTCCGTGAGGATCTCGAGGCCGATTCGCTCGACCTCTACGAGCTGGTGATGGAGCTGGAAGACCGTTACGGGATCAAGGTCACCGAGGAGGAGGCCACCCGGATCTCGACGGTCGGCGACGCGGTCGCCTTCGTCCTCGAGCGGGCGCCTGCCTGAGATGGAGGCTTCGCCGGCCGCCGAGGATGGCGCCGGTCGCGAGGCCGACGACCTCGCCGGTCGCGAGGCGGTCGCCGCCCTCGCCGCCCTGATCTCCGACCTGCCCGAGGACCTGCGCCGGCAGGCGCTGACCCACTCTTCCTGGACCGAGCGCCGGGTCGACTCCTTCGAGCGGCTCGCCTTCCTCGGCGACAGCGTGCTCGGACTCTCGGTCGCCGGGGCGCTCTACGCGCGCTTCCCCGACGTCGCCGCGGGCGGCCTGACGAAGATCCACAACCAGGCGGTCTCGGGGGTGTCGTGCGCGGCGGTCGGGCGGCTGCTCGGGGTGCCGGAGATGCTGCGGGCGAACGAGCCCGTCGACTTCACCGCGGCGATCCCGGCCGAGGTGCTGCTCGACGGCGAGCGGCCGCTGCCGGAGGCGACCGAGGCGCTGATCGGTGCCTGCCACGTCGCCTTCGGCTTCGAGCGCGCGGCGGCCGCGGTGGGGGCGGCGTTCGAGCCGCGGATCGAACTCGCCTCGGAGACCCGGATCGACTTCAAGAGCGCCCTGCAGGAGCTTTTGGCGCGGCGCGGGGCGCGCGTCGCCTACGAGGTGACAGCCGCCACCGGCCCGCCGCACCGGCGCACCTTCGAGGTCGCGGCGATCGTCGATTCCAAGCAGGTGGGGGCGGGCGAGGGGCGCAGCAAGAAGGCGGCCGAGCAGGTGGCGGCGGAGGAGGCGCTCAGGGCTCTGGGCGGTTAGGGGCGGGCCTGCAGGGGCGGACTCGGGGGACCCCTTCTCTCACAACAGCGGGGAGGTTCGTTCAGGGGTCCCCCGATTCCGCCTCACGGGTCAGCCCGTTCGGGCGTCCACCGATTCGCCCCCGGTTGCCAGGCGTGACCCGGCAGGCCGCAAAGTGGGACCTTCCGTAAGTCGCTTTTCGTCCGAGGGATGGAGGAGGCTTACGGGTCATGTATCTGCGCTCGATCACGATGAAGGGGTTCAAGAGCTTTCCCGAGCGGGTGAGCCTTGAGTTCTCGCCCGGGGTGAGCGTGATCGTCGGGCCTAACGGCTCCGGCAAGAGCAACATCACCGACGCGGTGCTTTGGGCGCTCGGCGAGCAGAGCCCGGGGGCGATCCGCGGCGCCTCGATGCAGGACGTGATCTCGGCCGGCGGCAAAAACACCGCCCAGCGGCGCGAGGCCCAGGTCGAGGTCGTGATCGACAACTCCGACGGGCGGGCGGCGACCGAGTTCACCGAAATCGCGGTCGAGCGGCGCCTCGATCGCTCCGGCGACGGCGGCTACCGGCTGAACGGGGCGCGGGCGCGGCTCGCCGACGTCTCCGACGTCCTCTCCGACACCAACCTCGGCCGCGAGATGCACTCGGTCATCAGCCAGGGCCGGGTCGAGTCGATCATCCACTCGAAACCGCGCGAGCGCCGGCTCCTGATCGAGGAGGCGGCGGGCCTCGGCAAGCACCGCAAACGCCGCCGGCGGGCCGAACTGAAGCTGCGCGGGACGCGCGACAACCTCGACCGGGCGCTCGACGTCGAGCGCGAGGCGCGGGCGCGGCTGCGGCCGCTGAAACGGCAGGCGCAGGCGGCCGAAATCGGGGCGCGGATCGAGCGCGAGGAAATGGAACTGAAGGCCCGCATCGTCTCCGAGGAGCTGCGCTTCGGCGCCGACCGGGCAGCCGCGGCGGCGAAGGCGGCGGCCGCCGCGCGGGGCAAGCGCGGCAAGCTCGAAGAGCAGCTGGCGGAGGTGAGCAAACGGCGCTCCGCCGCCGAGGAGCGCTTCGCCGAGCGCGACCGGGCCCGGACCCAGGCCTGGGGCCTCCTGACCAAGCTGCGGGCCCAGTCCGAGCGGGTCGCGGTGCGGGTGGCGGGCCTCTCGCGCTCGGAGACCGAGGTCGAGGCGCGCCTCGAGGCGCTGCGGGCCGAGCTCGGGCCGCTGACGCTCGACGTCGCCAGCGGCAGCGCGCCGGGGCAGCGGGCGCGGAAGCTGGAGGAGGAGCTGGGCGAGGTCGACGCGGGCCTCCGGTCCGCCCTCGACGGCCTGGCGGCGGCGCGCTCCGAC
>CAWBRE010000011.1:0-141125 GCA_963791095.1 uncultured Solirubrobacterales bacterium | reverse complement strand
TTCGCGGCGATGACGACGCGGGCGCCGCGGGCGGGGATCATCGTCACGTTGCGGTGCATGGCGCGCTCGGGCTCGGGGCGGTCGGGCTCTAGGTCGAGGCGGCGGGCCATGGTGGTGAGGACGACGCGCATCTCGGCCATCGCCAGGGCGGCGCCGAGGCAGCGGCGGATTCCTCCGCCGAAGGGGATCCAGTCGTAGGTGCCGGGCTTGCGGCCGAGCCAGCGCTCGGGGCGGAAGGAGAAGGGGTCGGGATAGACGTCCTCGCGGTGGTGGACGAGGAGGATCGACATCGCGATCGCGGTGCCGGGCTCGACCGCGTAGTCGCCGAGGCGCCAGGGGACCTGGACGCGGCGGCCGATGATCGGGATCACCGGGCGGTTGCGCATCGTCTCGTTGATCGTCGCCTCGACCCGCTCCTCGGCGCCCTCGTCGCGGCGGACCGCGTCGAGCAGGGCCGCGTGCGCCTCCGGGTTGCGGACCAGGCGCTCCCAGGCCCAGCCCAGGGAGTTGGCGGTCGTCTCGTGGCCGGCGAGCACCAGGGTGAGGAGCTCGTCGCGCAGTTCTTTGTCGGTGAGGGCCTCGCCCTCCTCGGTCCGCGCCTGGAGGAGCAGCGAGAGGATGTCGCGCCGCTCTTCGAGGTCGGCGGCCTCCCGGCGCGCCCGGATCACCGCGTAGGTCGGCCGGTCGAGCATCGCGAGGCCGAACTTCAGCGGCCCCATCGCCTCCTCGCGGCCGACGTGCGCCAGTTCGGTCAGCTGCGAGGTCGGCCAGGTCGAGGCGGCGACGGTCTTGCGGATCGCCAGGCGCAGCGCCGCCTCCGGCGTCCCCGGCGCGGGCTTGCCTTCGACGCCGAAGATCCCGGCCATGATCACGTCGAGGGTGATCGCCTGCATCCGCGGCGCCAGCTCGATCGTCTCGCCGACCGGCCACTTGTCGATCTCGCGTTCGGCCGCCTCGGTGATCATCTCCACGTACTGGGCGATCGCCTCGCCGTGGAAGGGCGGCAGCAGCAGTTTGCGCTGGCGCATGTGGCGCGGGCCGACCGCGGTCAGCACCGAGTTGGGCCCGAGGATCGGCCGCAGCGGCGACTCGCCGGTCAGCGAGGGCGCCTGCTCGGGCTTCGCCATGAAGAGGGATTTGACGTGGTCCGGGTGGCTGGTGATGACCGGGCCGCCGGGGATCACCCCGCGCATGCGGAAGACTTCGCCGAGTTCCCGGCGCCCCTTGAAGACGAACTCGATCTGGCGCATCGAGAAGCGCAGGGTCTGGGCGACCTTCGGCAGATCGATGTTGGGCGGGACGGCGAGCGCCGCCGCCGCGTCGGCGTCGATCGGGCCGGCCGGGGACGCGGGCGCGGCGCCGACGAGATCGGGGAAGAGGGGAGCCTGGGACTCGGCCGACCGCTCCTCCGACGAGCCGTCGCGGCGGTTCTCGACTGCGCTCGGTGAGGTCGCCATCGTCAGGAGAAAGTTGCACAGATCGGTGTCACGGTCAACCGGAGCCATCTCACACACATCGGTATGCAGGCGCGGCACCCGACCGCGGTCGTCCTAAGTGGCGCTATAGGTGCGTAGGGACGACCGCGCCCCCGGGGTCCCCCGATCGGCCACCCGATCACCGGCCGTTCACCCGCGGGCCGCCCCGTTCCCTACTCTGAGCAGGGATGTCTTCCTATCCGCTCGCCAAGCCCACCGCCCACCTCGACCGGCGCACCAAGATCATCGCCACCGTCGGCCCGGCGTCGTGGGACATCGGCGTGCTCGAGCAGCTGATCGCGGCGGGCGCCGACGTCTTCCGCCTCAACTTCTCCCACGCCGGCCAGGAGAAACAGAAACAGACGATCGAGACGATCCGCAAGGCGGCCGAGACGCTCGGCCGCGAGGTCGCGATCCTCGGCGACCTGCCCGGGCCGAAGCTCCGCATCGGCAGTCTCCGCGACGACTACGCCGAGCTCGAGACCGGCATGCACGTGACCCTCACCCCGCGCGACGTCGAGGGCGACCGCGAGACGATCCCGGTCTCCTGGGCCGGCGTCACCGGGCTGCAGGAGAACCAGCTCGTCTACCTCGCCGACGGGGCGATCCGCCTGCGGGTCGGCGACCAGCTCGGCGACGGGGTCGACGCCGAGGTCGAGGTCGGCGGCACCCTCTCCTCACATAAGGGGATGAACATCCCCGGCGGCGCCGCCGAACTGCCCGCGGCCACCGACTCCGACCTCGGCTGGGTCGAGTTCGCGGTGCGCGAGGGCGTCGACATCATCGCCGTCTCCTTCGTCTCCTCCGCCGCCGACCTGGCGCCGGTCTCCGAGCGCCTCCGCAGCCTCGGCTCCGACATCCCGCTGGTGGCGAAGATCGAGCGCGCCCAGGCGGCGGTCAACGTCGAGGAAATCGCCGCGGCGGCGACCGGCGGCATCATGGTCGCCCGCGGTGACCTCGGGATCGAAGTGCCGCTGGCCGAGGTGCCGATCCTGCAGAAGAAGCTGATCCGCACCGCCGGGCGCCTCTCCAAGCCGGTCGTCACCGCGACCCAGATGCTCGCCTCGATGGTGACCGCGCGCCGCCCGACCCGCGCCGAGGTGACCGACGTCGCCAACGCGATCTACGACGGCACCGACGCGATCATGCTCTCCGAGGAGACCGCGGTCGGCGACAACCCGGTCGAGGCGGTCCGCGTGATGGACCGGATCGCCCGCGCCACCGAGCCCGACCTGCGCTACGGCGAGTGGCTCTTCAGCCGCACCGACCAGGGGACCCAGGACGTCGCCGACTCGGTCGCCCAGAGCGCCGTCGGCGCGGTCTATCGCCTCGGGCTGAAAGCGCTGGTGGTGCCGACGACGAGCGGCCGCACCGCCCGCATCCTCTCCGCCCACCGGCCGAACGTGCCGGTGCTGGCGATCTCGCCGCGCCTCGAGACGGTGCGCCGGCTCAGCCTCCTCTTCGGCGTCACCGCTGTGCTCGGCCCGCCCAACGAGGACATCCGCGGCCTGCTCGAGGACTGCGCGACGATCGCCGCCAAGCACGGCGTCGCCCACTCCGGCGAGCTGATCGGGATCACCGCCGGGCTGCCCGACCAGGAGCTGGGGACGAACCTCTTCGAGGTCCACCGGGTCCCCTGAGCAGGGCTCCGGCGCGCGATCAGAATCGCCGCGGCGCGGGTAGGGTGTCGCGATGGATGTCGACCTCGACCTGATCGCCAAGAGCATGGGCACGGCCGTGCCCTACATCGGCCACATGGGGATCGAGGTCACGGCGATCGGCGTGGGCGAGGCGACGGCGCTGCTGCCCGACCGGCCCGAGCTCCACAACCACGTCGGCAGCCAGCACGCCGGGGCGCTCTTCGGGGTCGCCGAGACGGCGAGCGGCGTCGGCCTTCGTCGGCACCTTCGCGGCGCGGATGGGCGACCTGA
Organism: uncultured Solirubrobacterales bacterium; assembly: GCA_963791095.1. GTDB lineage: Bacteria > Actinomycetota > Thermoleophilia > Solirubrobacterales > 70-9 > VAYN01. The sequence goes on along the minus strand of CAWBRE010000011.1, from coordinate 137,719 downwards.
CGCCGCTCGCGCGGAGCGCCCAGATCTCCTACCTCAAGGTGGCGCGCGGGCCGATCGAGGCGCGGGCGAAGCTCGGCCTCCCCGCCGCCGAGGCGCTCGCCGCGCTCGACGCCGACGGCCGCGTCGACTTCTCGGTCGAGGTCGAGATGACCGACGCCGAGGGCACGACGGTCGCCACCGCGACGGTCGACTGGAACGTTCGACTCAAAGCCTCTGGCGACTGAGCGCGGCAGCAGTGGAGGTGGCCGCGATCCGGATGTCGGAGGTGACCGTGTGGCGTTGGGTCGCCGCCGAGGAGCGCCGCGCGGTGTTGCTGGCGGGGATCGACTGGCGGGTCGAGCCGGGCGAGCATTGGGTGGTGCTGGGACCGAACGGGGCGGGGAAGACCACCCTGCTCAATCTGGCGGCGGCGTTCTCCCATCCCTCCGAGGGGACCGTCGAGGTGCTGGGGGAGAGGCTCGGCCAGGTCGACATGCGCAGGCTGCGGGAGTCGATCGGGACGGTCGAGCCGGGGCTGGCGCGGCGGATCCAGGGGCGGTACACCGGCTTCGAGGTGGTGCTGACCGGGGCGACCGGAAGCATCGCCCTGCTGCACGACCGGATCGCCGACGAGCACCGTGAGCGGGCCGCCCGGCTGATGGGCGAAATCGGGGTCGAGCCGCTGCGTGAGCGCCGCTTCGAGGACTGCTCGCAGGGGGAGCGCCAGCGCCTCCTCCTCGCCCGGTCGCTGATGGACGAGCCCGACCTCCTGCTGCTCGACGAGCCGACCAGCGGCCTCGACCTCCCCTCGCGGGAGCGCCTGATCGCCTCCCTCGACACGATGGCCGAAGCCAACGCCGACCTGCCGACCGTCCTCGTCACCCACCATCTGGAGGAGATCCCGGCGACCACCACCCACGCCCTCCTCCTCCGCGACGGCACCATCGTCAGCGCCGGCGCGATCGGCGAAGTCCTCACCAGCGGCGCCGTCTCCACCACCTTCGACATCGAGGTCGAGGTCGCCCACAACACCGGCCGCTGGGCCGCGATGGTCGTCCGCAGCTAGAATCTCCGCCTCCCGCGGAGCGGTCGCCCCAACGCGCCCCGCATCCGCCGGCACGCGCCCGTAGCTCAGCCGGATAGAGCGTCGGTCTACGAAACCGAAGGTCACTGGTTCGAATCCAGTCGGGCGCATTCGCGCAAAGCCGCCTGGCAAGCGGAACTGCGTTCCATCGAAGCTTTTCGCTGTGGTCCAGAAAAGAGCCGTGGGGCACGCCCTGGGGCACGGTGAGGTTGGGGACGGGCGTCCAGAAGCCTTGAGGTGACCCCCTCCGCACTGCACTTTCGCGTCGGGATGACGACGAAAGGACCGCAGGCAACGGGTTCAGCGATCCCGAGCAAAAGATGGTCGAAGCGCTGCGACAACAGCTCCGGTCCCGGACCGAAAGGCAGGACCTTCCGATTCATGATGACCCTACCCCGCGGAGGGCTGGCGACGCCATCGCCAGACTGCCAGCGCCGCTTTACGATCGCACCCGAGAAATCCACCGAACCCTCCCGTTCAATTCACCCCCCTTTTTCGGCGGCGGGACGACCATGCCGCCACAGAGCCCAAGTTCGCGGGGCGAGCCCAGTCTCCAGCTCGCGGCCACTGAATGCCAGATATGGACTTGCCGGGACCGCCGACGCTACGGTCCCTCCGATATGGCAAGACGCAAGCGCGCGCGGTCAACCGAGGAGCCGCCCCCGCTCACTGTCTTCACGTTTCTCCTCACCCTTCCCTATCCAGTCCCGATCCCGGACGGTTCGACGCCGGGCTTTGTCGACCGACGAACGGACGACTCGGATGGATGGTCTCCTGAGCTGACCGGCAGGGTGGTCGATGGGTCGGGCCCGCTCGCCGACGACGTGGTACCGGGGACCCGGATGGCGGTGCGCCATCGGGAGGTGACCATGCCTGTCTCCCCGGCCGCGGCATTTGACGCGTTCAGGGATTGGATAGAGCCTCCCCTTCCTCCTGACGTCTTCGCACGGCTCGTCGAGGACACCCGCCGCTGGGGAGCGAGCGGAGTGTCGAACGTGATCTCGGTGGTTGCTCTCTCCCGGTACGTTCCCCGTTCGGCGCACCCGCGGAGCGAAGACATGACCGTCGGCTGGCTCCTCGACCTTCTGCGGCCCGCCCTGGCCGACCTCGACAACTTCCTGGAGGCAATCGGCATCCTCGCCGGGCGGTGGGACATCGGAGCCCTGCCTTCGCGCTCTCTGCCGTTCATGGTGCCCCTGCTCGTCGAGAGCACGCACCTCGGCCCGGCCGGGGCGAAACAGGGTGCGACCGCCATGGTGCCGCTTCACGATCATTCGCCGATGCTGGCGGAGCGCTTCGAGACCAGCGCCGTGTTGTACGACGGGGCGCGGGGGATCAGCAACGCGGCCAACCGGGGAGAGCAGCCTTTCATGCTGGTGCTCCGACTGATCCACGGGGCAGAAGGGGAGCGCCTGGGAGGAGATCCGACTAAGGCCGTGATCGACCTCAATACCGCCATCGAGGTCCTAGTCAGCACGACGATCTCCGCAGCGGGTCCGCTCGCCGGCTGGGATGGTGACCGGATTGGGCGCGCGATCGGCTGGCGCACCGGATTGAAGAAACGTGTCTCCGATCATCTCGGCGAGCTCTTTGGCGAAAAGATCGACGTCAAGGACGAAAGTGGGCCCTGGGGTAGTTGGTTCGCAGGCGGCTATCTACTTCGAAACGCGGCGGTCCATGAGGGTCGGACCCTCCGAAAAGCCGATGTCGACACGGCGTTGGCGCAGGCCGAGGGGCTGCTCAGCGACCTTCGAGAACGCTTGACCCGAAAGCCGGCCTTCGCCCATCTCGCCGAGAGGCTCGAAATTGAATTCGGACCGAAGCCGGCCTGGGAACAGGATCGGGTGAAGATCGTCTTTCCCTGGGACTGAGTGGCCGTCATCTCAGTGGCGCCGCGTAGAACCTGAGACCATCGCGGGCGTGCCAGGTCGACCAGAGAACACTGCAACAGGCCTCAGCGTGATAGCCGTTCGGGGGTCTCGGCTCCCGGCGCCTTCTCGCCTAATGGCGGCAGACTGAGAATCCGGTCTCCGGATGGGAAAGAAGCAGCGCATCCGGCGCGAACGCGAGGCGGCCGAACTGGCGGAGGTAGTCGCGCGGTCCAGCGGTTCCCCCGGCTTTGAGCTGAAGCTCGACAGGGCCGAACAACACCTGAACCTGCTGACACTCGCTGTCACCGAGTGGATCGATGCCCACCCGAACCTGATCCAGGAGGAGACGGACCTCGAGACGGGCGACGGTCTGGTTGTCGTCGACGCGCCCGCGGCACCTCCGGCCGATGCGATCTCCTTGATCGCGGCCGACTGCATCCACAACCTGCGAGCGTCCCTCGATCAACTCGTCTTTGCTCTGGCGTGGGCCAATACCGCAGGACCACTGACCGAGAAGGACGCCAGAAGATGCGAATTCCCGGTCTACGGCCCTCGGGCACCCAAGGTGTCTGATCTCGCTAGGAGGATAGGAGCGATCGATCCGGGGGCCCAGGCGCTCATCGCAGGCTTCCAGCCATATAACGCCGGCCCTCAGTACGCCGAAGAGAAGCTCTGGATCTTGGATCAACTCTGGAATCTCGACAAGCATCGGATGCTGCCGGTGACGGTCTTCGGGCAGCACTCGGTCAGGTTGAATCCACAGGCCGTACCCTCCGGCTCGACGTTCCGTGTCGCCGGTCCGATCCGGACCAAGACCGAGATCATCCGCTATCCCGGCGGCTTTCCGGACCCGAGGCCCGACCCCGCCGAGGCGATGGACTTGGATATCGCCTTCGGATTGGGCACCGGCGCCTACGGCCACCCGGTCGTGTTGCTGCTCTCCGAAATCGCCGAATACCTTCGGCAGGAGGTCGTCGGCAAACTAACTCCGTTTCTGTCCTAGCGGGCGCGCACTTGCATGGCGGTTGAGGCTACGGTCCCCTGCTGATGCCGAAACGACGACGTACCCAACGTATCGAGGAGGAATCGCGGCGTGCCTTCGCCGACGCGCTCGAAGAACGATTCCTGCTTCGCGATGACGTCCCCGATTTCGGGATCGATGGGAGCGTCGAGGAGTTCGACTCGGAGGACAAGGCGACCGGCCTGCGCTGGTTCGTCCAATTGAAGGCCACCGACGAGGAGGAGTTGGGCGACGGGCTGCGGCGCTCTATCCCGGTCGAACATGCCGACTTCTACAACTCGCTTTCCCTGCCTCTGCTGATGGTCCGCTACCTCGCCGCGCGCGACGAGCTCTACGTGCGTTGGTGGCACAACCCGCTGCCCGCGAATCGCAAAGGCAGGGCCGACGCGGCCTCGATCACCTTCAGGTGGTCCGAGGAGGACCGGTTCGAGACGGCAGATTCGACCCGTCTCGCCGAGGAGGCCCGCGGTTTCCACGAGCTGCGCTCAACCGACATGCCACTACCGTTCTTTCTTGAGCTGCGGGTTGAGGAGCCCGCCGCCGGACTGAGTGGGGCGGACGTCGAGCTGTCGATCAGGGCCGCCGCCGAAGAACGCCCCGATGTTGTCGAAGTCCGCCGCGACGGCGCGGGTGGTCACATCGTCGTCGCCGCGGACCGCCTCGCGGTCGAGTTGGCCGGGATCCCGGTCGCTTCGATGGCCTTCACAGCGCCCTACGAGCCAGACGACAGCAAAGAGCTGGGCGTAGATGCGTTGGCACTGTTGGCTACGGGCTTCGCCCGTTGGGGTCAGCACGAGGTGGCAGCCCGCCTGACCCAGACCTACTTCGCTCGTTCGAGGCTCCGGGGGGACCCGGAGGCCGCGATACTCCTCGCCGGCTCGATGACCAGGGCCAGGCGTCTCACCGAGGCACTCGGAGTGGCCGCGGAGATCGACGAATTCTCGACGAGCCCGGAGGAGAACACCAGCGTCATCTTCACGCTCACGCCGCGCCGACACGGAACGCTGAACGACGTGGAGAAGGATGAATACGTGCAGACGATGCGAGGGCGGATCGAGCGGCGCGTCGAGGCTGCGGATGAGATCGCCGCCTCTCGCGAGGCCCTTTCGCTCGGGAATTTCTTCCGTAACGAGCATCGAGGCGATGAGGCCCTCGCGCTCTATCGGCGAGCCGCCGACCTCGATCCCGAGTATCTCGAGCGCCTGCACTATTGGCACGAGATCGCAGGCGTCTTCTTCTTCTCCGGCCGCTGGGAGGAGTCCGCCTCGGCATATGCAAGAGCGGTCGAGCTGGGTGGTGATGCCTGGAGCGTCATCCTTCAGGCCGATGCCTTGATGTTCGCGGGCCAGTATGCGGAGGCTCGCGTGCTCTTCGACCAAGCTCTGCCCGAGGTCGAGAGCGTCGAGCGGGGCAGTGAGTATCCGTTGAAGATCTACCTGCTAAATCGCCTGGGAGACGAACATGGTCTAAGCGCCCAGGCGAGGGAGGTCGCCACCTCCGCCGAGTTGATCGACGGCACCTTCGGTAGCGGCGGCGACCCTGACCCGGAGACCGCGACTGCGGTCTGCCAAGCGGCGATCCAGGTCGACGGTCTGAATGCATTCGCTTGGTGGAAACCTCGCTGCCGCAGCGGAGAAGAAGGAGGAATGGAGTGACGCCGGGATGCTCTTCATCTGCACCGCGATCTGCCGACCCGCGGATCCCGAACCCTGGCCTTCGCGTCATCCACCTGCTGAGCGCGGGTGAGCTGGAGCCGATACCCGCGGTTCTGATGAGCGGCGAACGCCTCACGGCCGTCGGTCCTTCCCTCATCAACCGGCTGACCACCCAGGCCGCGACTCCGGAGGACCGCAGCGCGATGATCTCCGAACTCGGCCGGATCGTCGAGGGACTACGAGACCCGCGAAAAGACGGAGTGTTGATCAGGTTCGTGCAGGCCGGCGTTCTACGACCGAGTTCGAGCTGCCGGAGCGAGGACCCGTCCTGAACCTGAGCCCTGACATCGCCCGCGTTAGGTATCGAGAGACTCGTCCCAGTCGCTGCCAAGCACCCAGACAGAGCGGACAGCCGCCCTTGCAGTAGGCCAAGCTCGAGTCGTCTAGTTCCAAGTCTCGCGCCCATATTTATTCTCGATCTCACGTGCGCCCCCCCCCCCCCCCCCCCCCCCCCCCCCCCCCCACAAAAAAGCGGACTTTCTCCGTCGTCTATTCCCACCCGTAGAGCCTGATGTCGTTCCACCAACCTTGTCCCATAGTTCGTTATAGGTATCGACGATCAATTTGTCGTTTCGCCTCATCAGCAGCGCCCACTCGTCCCCGATCGTCCTCGTCGTATCCACTCGATCTTGTCGCCTTCGTCGCTGTAGCCGACTCGTATCCGTTGAGACCTACCTCCTTGAGTCGGCGAGTCGCGCGTCTGAGTGTCGCTACGCAGCGTCCTTCCGCTCCCGACTTAGAGGCGTGAGAAGTCCCGTTCAACTCTTCAATCTGAGACATCAGATTAGAATCAAAGCGCGCGATACCGATCCCGCATCACAGAGCCGAAACGCCCCGTCCTCATGCCATCGTTTAATCCAAACACCAATAACACCGTCCGATTCGACGCTCACATCCGCTCAGCGCAAGCAACTTCAGCGAGTCGTCGTGCAAGCTCAAGCGTCGTGTAGAGTAGCGCCTGCCAAACTCGTCCGCAGCTATCGCTCGAGCAGCGTGAACTCCGCGTGCTCTCCAAAACCCCGCAAGCAAGCTCACAAAGCGATCCGTTCGGGGCCACCATGGAATCCGGCGCGCAGAGCGACAACCCGTTCGGTTACACCGGCCGTGAAGACGACGGTACCGGCCTGCAATACACCGCGCGCGCTATTACAGCCCTGCCGAGGGCCGCTTCATCAGCCAGGACCCGCTCGGCATGGCGGGCAGCGGGACCAATCAGTACCTATATGTAGGCGGCGATCCTCTGGACGCAGCGGACCCGAGTGGGTTGTTCTGCATCGGTGTGTGCATCTCGGTCCCGAACCCCGTGCAGGTCGCCGAAGAATTCGTCGGTACTGTCGGAGAAGCAGTTACTGACGCGGAAGAACTCGCGTCTGCCGCGATCAGCATCGTCGAAACCAGCGTGAGCTGGGCGTGGGAACACAAAGGACCGTGGCCGGGTCGCCGCCGCGGGCGCCTGCGTTGTCTTCAGCGCGGGCGTCTGCGCGATCGCCGCAGGTGGCGCACTGGGCGTTGCGACGCTAGAAAACGCCGAAGACTGCTCGAGCGTCGGGAGCTTCCTGGGGGCAGAGGGGATCAGTGTCGCGACCACGGCAGTCGGAGGTGCGCCGGGATTTTTGAAAGTCGGCGTCGAGATCGCAGGAGGTGCTCGGGCTGCCGAGGCCGGGTTGGGTAGGGTCGGTACGGCGGCTGTGAATCTTCCCCCCTCGGCGGCCGCTGCCGGCACCAGCGCCGTTATCGATCCCCGTGCACACGACGACATCGGATCCTGCGGATGAGCCAGAACACCGGCAAGACTTTTCGCAGCAGGAGCCAGCTGATCGGAGGAATCGCCGTGGCGGTGGTCGGCGGCGGGATCGGTGCGGGTGCCATCTTTTCGGCCCGCACCGCAGGGTTCTCGATCGCCTGGGGGTTGATGGGCCTTCTATGTGTTGCCATGGGGGCCAGGCTCGCGTCGTCTCGCATCCAGGTTGACCGTGGAGGCATACGCGTCGTCAACTTCTTCAAAAGTTTTCACCTCGACTGGGACGGCATCCGGAGCTTCGAGATGGGTAGGTGGGCGGCGTTTCCGTCGGTCTGCCTCATACACCTGAGCGATGGGCGAAGTACGCATGCGTTCGGCCTGCAGGAAAGCACCAACTTCCCGAATGGCTCGGCCCAGGCGATGGTCGACGCTCTCAACGCGGAACTCGAACGTGTCCAACCTGCTTCGCAGAGACCCGGAGGGCAGTCCACGGGATCGGCGCAGGCCGAACTCTTTGGCTCGTAGCTTCGGGAACCGAACTGACCGCCCGGTCTGCGCCTGATGCAGCCTGATGGCTCAGATCGTGGCGGGCCGACCCGGCGCTCGGTGCTGCTGGGCGCTGCGACCTTCGGCGCGGGCTTCGCGGTGGATCGAGTGCTCGGTCAGCAGGATCGCACTCCTGCCTCATCCGTTTCTGGTCTCGGTGTCGTTCCGTTTTACGCGGCCGCGCAGGCCGGCATCGCGACCCCGGCCCAGGAATGCGTCGCTTTCGCGGCCTACGACCTCACCGCGACCTCCCTCGACTCGCTGCGATCCCTGTTGGTCGCATGGACCGAAGCGGCAGCGACGATAACTGAAGGGGCGCCGTTCGAACCGAATCCGACCAATTCGCAGTCATCAATCACTGACACCGGCGAGGCAAGAGGGCTTCCCGCCAGCGGGCTCACCATCACGTTCGGATTCGGTCCGTCGCTCTTCTCCGGTCCGGCCGGGGACCGGCTGGGGTTGGCGGATCGCAAACCTGCCGCGCTCGGTCACTTGCCGGCGTTCCGCGGAGAGTCCATCGAACGGGCGCGGTCCGACGGAGACCTATGCATCCAGGCCTGCGCCGACGATGCCCAGGTCGCTTTCCACGCGATCCACGTCCTCAATAGGGTCGCCGAGGGAACGGCGACGCTCCGCTGGGGACAGCAGGGATTCGGCCGCACCTCAAGCACGAGCACGGCGCAGCCCACGCCGCGTAACTTGATGGGCTTCAAGGATGGCACCGCGAATATCCGCTCAGAGGATCAGACGGCAATGAAGCGCTTCGTCTGGGTCGGCGAGGGCGACGGGCCCGACTGGATGACCGGCGGCACCTACCTCGTCGCGAGGAAGATCCGGATCCTCTTCGACGTCTGGGACGCCGCCAGTCTCGAAGAGCAGGAGCGGACCATCGGCCGCGACAAGTCGAGTGGTGCGCCACTCGGCGAGCGACAGGAGTACGACCCGCTCGACCTCGGGGCACGGAAGGACGGGGTCCCGCTTATCCCCGCGGACGCCCACGTGCGAGTCGCCAGCCCACAGAGCAATGAGGGGCAGCGTCTTCTGCGGCGGGGCTACTCATTCTCCGAAGCCCCCGAACCCGGATCGGGACAGCTCGACGCGGGCCTCTTTTTCATCTGCTTCCAGCGTGATCCCGCCCGGCAGTTCGTGCCGATCCAACGCTTGCTCGCATCCTCGGACGCGCTCAACCGGCACACGCAGCACGTTGCCAGTGCCCTCTTCGCGTGTCCGCCGGGCGTGAAGAAGGGCGGATTCATCGGTGAAGGCCTCTTCTCCTAAATCTCATCGGTATCGAGAGCGAGTTTCGTGGGGCACGAAATGGGGCACGGCGCCACACGGATCCCAGCCGATCCCAGCCGAGTCCGATCTCACGAGATCCGCTTGAAATCCACCTCCACGTAGCCCAGCCGAGTCCCCGACACGGTCTACGAAACCGAAGGTCACTGGTTCGAATCCAGTCGGGCGCATTTGCGGGGTTGTTGGCCGGTAAGGCCCCACGGCTAGCAAGGTGTATTTGTTGGTGTATTCATGGTAGCCTGATCTCTCGCCTAAGGAACCGCCATGCCTGTCCTGACCCCTCCAGCCGCCGAGCAACTCGACCACGATGCATCCACCTTGCCTGTCGCCGTGATCGCGGACTACCTGCAGAACGCGCTTGGGCAGCGGATCGCGGCGCATCTCATCGGCTCACGGGACGCGAAGCAGATCGGTCGTTACCAGAAAGCGGACGGCCCGGCGCCCAATCCGACCACCGATCTGCGCCTGCGGGAGAGCTACAAGATCGTCCGCATGATTGCCGAGAGCTTCGATGACAAGACTGCTCGCGCCTGGCTCTTTGGCACCAATACGCGCCTCGACGATGCAGCTCCGGTCGATGTCCTTCGCCAGGCGACGGAGCCGACGCAGTTCGCCGAAGTGAGGGCCGCCGCCAGGCAGCTTGTTAGCTTCGAGGGGTGAGCAGGGGAGAGCTTTGGCGGATCGGGCATCGCTCCGATCCATTGGCGTATACGCCTCACGAGCTGTGCTCCTGGAACCACCGATTCGACGACAGGGATCGCCGGTTCCGCACCGTCTATTGCGCGGAGCGCCCGGAGACCTCGTTGCGTGAGGTTCTCGCCGACCTGCGTCCCAACCTTGTCGCCCGACAGGCATTCGCCGACGCGTTCGGCGTGGATGCCTTGACGGATCTTCCATCGGCGCCGGTGACTGCGCGGTGGCGAGAGGAGCACCTGCTTGTTGCCGCGAGACTGGTCCTCCACGGGAATCTGGTCGACCTCATCGAGCCCGAGGTCCGCGCCAATCTGGAGGATCGGCACGCTGCCCTGCTCCTCGAACATGGCCTTGAGCACCTGGATCTCCACGAGATCACCGCGCGGCGTCGAGTGGTGACGCAGGCGATCGCCGCAGATCTTTTCGATGGCGGGGCGGCCGCAGTGCGGTTCCCCTCTCGACTCGATGGGCTGCCGGCCTTGGCCCTCTTCGAGGGACGCGCTGAGCTCGAGCAGATAGGTGAGCCGATCGATCTCATCGATCCCGCCCCGGAGCCACTTCTCGTTGTTGCAACCGAGTGGGACTTGGCGTTGGGACCCACCGGGGACGGATAGCAGGTACCTCATCCGGCAGCTACGGTCTCCTGGACCGATCGCTGCAGCCCACTAGTCCGACAGGAGATTTTATGTGCCGTCTCTTTGCTCTGCACGCCGGCGACCGCGATGTCGCTGCTGACTTCTGGCTGCTTGATGCTCCTGACTCGATGGCTCGGCAGAGCGAAATCAATGCTGACGGATATGGGTTGGCGGCGCTTACCTCTAAACGCGGGCTGATTTTGATTCGCAACCCGGTTGAAGCGGCTACCAATCAGGCTTATCAGGCGGTTGCGGAGCGGCTGGTCGCCTCGCAGATGATCGTCCACCTCCGCTACGCGGCAACCGGCAGCACCTCGCTGGTCAACACTCACCCGTTCTCGTTTGACGGCCGGACGTTCGCTCATAACGGTGTGCTCGGCGATCTTGATCGGATCGAGGAGCGGCTCGGCGCCAACCGGGCGATGGTGATGGGCGAGACGGACTCCGAGCGCTTCTTCGCCCTGATCACGCTGGCGATCCGGGAAGCCGGCGATGTGCGGGCCGGGATCACCTCGGCGGTCCGTGAGGTGGTCGAGAACTACGAGCTCTACAGCCTCAACTTCCTGATCGGCGAAATCGGCAACCTGTGGGCGTTCCGCTATCCCGATCTCAATCCCCTCCACATCCTGCGGCGCGAGGGGGGCTCCGAAGCGGAGACCGTCCACCACGCCGACGCGGCCGGGACCATGCACCTTCGCCACGCGGCGATCGACACCCCGATGGTGATCGTCGCCAGCGAGGAGATCAGCGAAGAGCCGGGCTGGGAGGAGATCGACTCGGGGGAGCTGGTCCACATCGGTCCCGACCTGGAGGTGGACCGCGAAACGATCGTCAGCGGGCCGCCGAAGCACCTGATGGAGCTCCACCACGAGGCGGAGAAGTCGCAGGCCTACGCCTGAGCTTGGGCCAACGCCTGGGCTCGAGGCGGGCGTGACTCAGCCGCGCGCGCTGCCGTAGCGACTGAGGAAGATCGCCTCCGCGAGCGCGATCCGTTCCACCTCTGACGGGTCGACGCTCTCGTTCGGGGCGTGAATGAGGCAGCCCGGCTCCTCGACCCCGATCAACATGATCGACGCCTCGGGGAAGACGCGCTGCAGGGTGGTGCAGAGCGGGATCGACCCTCCCTGGCCCTGGGTGACGTGGTCGCGACCGTAGGCCTCGTCGAGAGCGCCGGCCAGCGCCGCGAAGGCGGGACCCGAGGTCGAGCCGGCGAACGGCTCGGCCGACTCCTCGACGTCGACCTCGACGACCGCACCCCAGGGCGCGTCGCGTTCCAGCTGGACCCGCAGGGCCGCCGTGGATTCCGCGGCGCCGATGCCGGGCGGCAGGCGGAGGCTGATCCGCGCCCGCGCCTCGGCCGGGATCGACATCGTCGAGCCCGCCACGGCCGGAGCGTCGATCCCGACCACGGTGAGCGCGGGACGGGCCCAGAGCATCTCCGCGACCGAGCCGCTGCCGACGACCTCGACCCCGTCGAGCACTCCCGCGTCGCGGTGAAAGTCGGCCGCCCCGTACTCGAGGCCGGTCCACGGCCGCGGATCGGGCAGCCCGGCCACGGTCGTGTTCCCGGCGGCGTCGCGCAGCCCGGCGAGCATCTGGATCAGCGCCGCCAGCGCGTCGGGCGCCGCACCCCCGAAGACGCCCGAGTGAAGCGGGCCCTCCAGCGTGCGCACGGTGACGACCAGGTTGGCGACCCCCCGCAGCGTCGTGGTCAGGGTCGGCAGGCCGAGTTCGAAGTTGCCGGTGTCGGCGATCACCATCGCCTCGGCGGCGACCAGGCTCGGCTCCTCCTCGATCAGCGACTCGAGCCCGCCGGTCCCCTGCTCCTCGGAGCCCTCGGCGACGACCTTGACGCCGACCGGCAGGTCGTCGCCGAGCGCCCGCAGAGCGGTCAGGTGGGCGATCACGTTGCCCTTGCAGTCGGCGGCGCCGCGGCCGTACCACCGGCCATCCCGCTCGGTCAGCTCGAAGGGCGGGCTCTGCCACTGCTCCTCGGCGAGCGGGGCGACGACGTCGTAGTGGCAGTAGAGGAGGACCGTCGGCGCCCCGGCCGGTGCCGGCCGTTCGCCGAAGACCGCCTTGCTGCCGTCGGAGGTCTCCCGCGCGACGACCCCGGTGAGGCCCGCCCCGGTGAACGCGTCGACCAGCCACCGGGCCGCGCCCTCGCATCCGTCGGGCGGGAAGAGCGCCGGGTCGGCGACCGAGCGAAACGCGACCAGCTCGGCAAGGTCCTTGCGTGCCCGTGGCATCAGCTCGCTGATCCGGGCGTTCAGGTCGTCGTCGGTCATCGAGGACTTCCTACCACGTAAAGGGCGTCCTTCTGCCTCGGGTCCGGAGCGCGCACCTCCTCAGGCCGCGCCGACGCTGACCAGGATCACCGCCAGGAGCGCGGCGAACAGGCCGACGACCTGCCGCGGGTCCCAGTGCTCGGCGAGGACCACGCGGGCGAGGATCACGGTGAAGCCGGGGTAGAGGCTGGTGAGGACGGCGACGATCGCCAGCTCACCGTGCCCGGTCGCCGCCAGGAACAGCAGGTTCGCGAGGGCGGCGAGGAACCCGGCGGCGACGGCGACCAGGACCGGTCGCCGCATCGTGCGTCCGGCGGCCAGCATCGACCGGGCGGCCCAGGGACCGACGACGGCGACGCAGACCGCCTCCCCGGTGAGCAGGGGCCAGGCGCCGGAGTCGGAGCCGGCCTGGTCGAGAGCGATGAAGAGGAGGGCGAAGCCGAGCCCGGCAAGGATCCCCCAGCGGGCACCGGAACCGCCCGCGCCGCGGGCTTCGGGCTGCCAGGAGACGAGGCCGATCGCCGGGATCGCGATCAGGATCCCGAGCGCGGTCAGGGCGCTGAGGTCATTACCCAGGGCGAGCCCGACGATCGCCGGGATCACCGCCGCGAGCAGGCCCGAGAGGGTGGCGACGACGCTCATCCGTCCGACCGCGAGGCCGTGGTAGAGCGCCAGCGTGCCGCCCACGTTGCCGACCCCACTGGCCGCGCCCCAGAGAAGGACCTCGCCACGCGGCCCGTCGCCGCCGTAGACGAGGACCGCGAGGGCCGCCGTCAGCAGGCCGAGCGTCTGCGCGATCCCGGTGACCGTCGGGGCGGAGAGGCGCCGGCTCGAGAGCCCCGCCAGAAAGTCCGAGGTGCCGAAGGTCGCGGCCGCCAGCAGGGCGAGGAGGCTTGCCATCCGCCCAGGCTACGGGCGGGCGCGCAGGGCTGGCTCGATCGCCCTCGCCCGGCGGAGCTCGACCTCGCCTCCACCGAGGTGCGGACCGCGGCCGGGAGGCCTCAGCGGGCGAACCGCCAGGTCGTCTGGCTGAACTCGTCCCCCTTGCGGAACCCGACCCCGCGCGCCGGGCGCAGGCGGAAGACGATCGCGCGGACGACGACCCCGTCGCGGGTGGGAGGGCGGCAGTCGAAGGCACCGTCGCGGACGGCGTAGTCCCAGATGTCCCTGCCGTACCTCGCCGCGAAGGCGACGGCGACCGGCTCCAGCTCGGCGTCGTCGGTGACCTGCTCGGCCTCGCCCTCCAGCACGATGTCGAGCGCTCCCGTTGCCAGGGCGCTCTGGCCGGTGGTCAGGACGACCGAACGGTTGCGGGCACCGCCCAGGGTGTCGGCTCGGCGCCAGGTTGGCTGAAGCCGTGGATCTCGGTGCTCACCTGCATGCCGTCGATTCCTCCTCCCGTCGCCGGCGCCTACCCCCCGACCGGCTTCGTATAAACGGCTACGTACCGCAACCTGGTTCTCGGCCCTTCCGAAAGAAGAAGCAGGATGTTGCGCCGCCGGTTGAAATCACCTCCGCTCGCCGCGCTCCCGATCCCCAGATGCGCGGGAGGCGCCCTCGATGCGCATCCGAGTTGACGGCCGCGATTCGCGGGTCGTCCCCGAGGCCTGGGCCGCGGCGCTCGACCGCGCCGTCGCCGAGCCAGGCTTCGTCCGGCCCTTCTTCCAGGCGATCGTCGACCTGCGCCGCGGGGTGGTCTGCGGCTACGAGCTGCTCGCCCGCTTCGTCGGGCCACCGGACGCGGCCCCCGACGTCTGGTTCGCGCGCGCCGCCGCCTACGGGGTCGGGGTGGAGCTGGAAGCGCGGATGATCCGGATCGGGATGGAATCGCGGGCGGCGCTGCCGCAGAACTGCTTCGTCACGATCAACGTCGAGCCGGGGGCGCTGCTGCAGCCCGAGATCCAGGCCGCGTTCGCGATGCACCAGCGGCTCCAGGGGGTCGTCATCGAGCTGACCGAGCACTCGCGCGCCGACGACGAGGCGATCGCCGCGGTCCTGCCGGAGCTCCGCGCGCGGGGGGCGCTGATCGCCCTCGACGACGTCGGCTCCGGCTACTCCGGGCTGCGCCGGATCGGCACCTTGCGGCCGGAGTTCGTGAAGATCGATTCCGCCCTGGTCGCCGGGCTGGACGAAGACGCCGCCCGGCGCGAGATGGTCGAATCGCTCGGCGCCGTGGCCAACCGCATCGATGCCTGGGTGGTCGCCGAGGGGGTGGAGAAGACGGCCGAGCTCGAGGCGCTCGGGGCGATGGGGGTCCCGCTGGCGCAGGGCTTCCTGCTGTCCCGGCCGCAGCCGGCGATGATCGGTCCCCGGGTCGAGATGAGCGACTGGATCACGCGGCGGCACGGCGCCCGCGGGGTAGGCGTCCTCCAGGATCGCTGGAGCGAGCACGCGCCGCTGAACGTCGACACCTGGGAGGTCGAAGTCCAGCGCCGGTTGCGCGAAGAGCCCGGCGTCGGCTACCTCGCCGTGGTCGATCTGCGGGGGCGGCCGGTCGGGGTGGTCTCCCGCTCGCGCTACCTGGCCGGGGACCGCGCCCTCGCCAGGCCCCTCTGCGCGCTCAGCGGGGAGAGCCCGGCCCAGATCGCCCGGCGGGCGATGTCGCGCCCGGCCGACACCCGCCTCGACGCCGTCCTCTGCTGCGACGAAACCGGCCGCTACATCGCCTCGATCGAGATCCCGCAGCTGGTCGAGGTGCTCGCCGAGGGCTTCACCGAGCCGGTCTGAGCCCGCGGTCGATTCCGCGCGGCGCGCTTCGGCTCGCCGCCTCCGGACGACGCCCGACCCGCCTACGCGTCGGTGATGTGGGCCCGGACCTGCGCGACGACCTCAGGTGGGACGGTCTCCATGGCGTGATCGACGCGGGCGTGCTCGGCGACGCGGGCGAGGATCTCGTCTTCGGTCTCGGCGCTGAAGGTTGCCGTGCAACCAGAAACGACGGCGCCGCATGAGAACTCTTTCATTGCTTACTCCTTACTTTGGTGGCATAGGCCCGGGGTCGCGAAGACCCGAGGCATCTAGGCCCAATATCGACCGCTCGACCGGCGAGTTGAGTACGTCACGCGTCCGCCGGACGAAGGGTCCACAGGTGGAAAGCACACAGGTAACCCCTACCGGTCGCGGGTCGCATTGTCGATTTCCCGCCTCCTCCTTCGTCGTCTGGGTAGAGGGGCTCGCAGGGAGACTCCCGAGCGAAGGAGATCGCGATGGGACGAGTGATAGCGACCACGCAGGCCACCCTCGACGGCGTCATCGACCCGGTCGGCGAGTGGGTGGAGCCCGACGGCGACCACGGTACGTATTCCTTCGAGCGGCAGGCCAGGTCCGCCGGGCTGTTGCTCGGCCGCAAGACCTTCGAGGGCTTGGCGGGGTTCTGGCCCGACCAGACGGGCAAGTGGGCCGACATGGTCAACAGCCTGCCCAAGTACGTCGCCTCGACCACCCTCGCCGGCGAGCCCGGGTGGAACGGGGCCCTGCTCGAGGGGACGCTCGAGGAGTCGATCCCGAAGCTGAAGGACGAGGTCGACGGAGACCTGTTCGTGCACGGGAGCGGCGAGTTCGCCCACGCCCTCGCCGAGCGCGGCCTGGTCGACGAATTCGAGGTGTACCTGAACCCGATCGTCTGGGGTGAGGGCAACCTCCACGTGCTCGGCGACCGGGGGACGGTGCGGTTGCAGCTGAACGAGGTGAAGCGCTTCGACTCCGGGGTGGTGCTTCTCACCTACCTGCCGAGGTAGGGCGAGGCGCGCCTAGACTGCGGCGCGATGACCGCCTCTCCGATCGATGCCTACCTCGCCCGGCTGCACGAGGCCTGGCTACCGGAGGGGTCCGGCGCGGTGGCCGATTACATCCCGCCGCTCGCCCTTGCCGATCCGAACCACTTCGGCATCGCGATCACCACCACCGAGGGCCACAGCTACGAGGTCGGCGACTCGCGGGAGCGCTTCACGATCCAATCGATGTCGAAGCCGTTCACCTATGGGCTGGCGCTCGCCGACCGGGGGTTCGAGGCGGTCGACGCGAAGGTAGGGGTCGAGCCGAGCGGTGAGGCCTTCAACTCGATCAGCCTCGCCCCCGGCAGCGGTCGGCCGCTCAACCCGATGATCAACGCCGGCGCGATCACCTCGACCTCGCTGGTCGCCGGCGGCTCGGCGGCAGAGCGGGAGGGGCGCGTCGTCGACTTCTACGGGCGCTTCGCCGGGCGGGCGCTGGAGGTCGATATCGAGGTCTACGAATCCGAGCGCGACACCGGCCATCGCAACCGCGCGATCGGCCACATGTTGCGCGCCTTCGGCGTGCTCGAGGACGATCCGGACGAGGCCCTCGATCTCTACTTCCGGCAGTGCTCGGTGAGCGTCGACTGCCGCGACCTCAGCCTGATGGCCGGGACCCTCGCCAACGGCGGCGTCAATCCGCTGACCGGCGAGCGGGTGCTGGCGCGCGAGCTCGTCGACCGGGTGCTGAGCGTGATGACGACCTGTGGCATGTACGACTCGGCGGGGGAGTGGGTGGTCGACG
Organism: uncultured Solirubrobacterales bacterium; assembly: GCA_963791095.1. GTDB lineage: Bacteria > Actinomycetota > Thermoleophilia > Solirubrobacterales > 70-9 > VAYN01. The sequence continues at coordinate 120,332 of CAWBRE010000011.1, read as the reverse complement.
TCGGGATGCCGGCGAAGAGCGGGGTCGGCGGTGGGGTGCTCGCGGTGCTGCCGGGCCAGCTCGGGATCGCCGTCTTCTCGCCGCCGCTCGATCGCCACGGCAACAGCGTGCGCGGGGTCGAGGTCTGCCGCCAGATCTCCACCGACCTGAACCTCAACCTGCTCCACGTCGCCCGTTCCTCGCGCTCGGCGGTGCGTCGCGCCTACACCGTCGCCGAGGTCCCCTCGCGCCGCCGCCGCCCCGAGGCCCAGACCGCGGCCCTCGCCGCGGCCGGCTCCCGCTGCGTGGTCCAGATCCTCCACGGCGACCTCGTCTTCGCGGCGATGGAGAGCGTCGTCCGCGGCGTGGTCGAACGGGCGGCCGGGGTCGACATCGAGGTGCTCGACCTGACCGAGGTGACCGAGCTCGACCTCGGCGCCGGCCACCTCCTCGTCGGCCTCGCCGCATCGATGGCGGCGGAGGGCAGGGCGCTGGCGATCGTCACCCCCGCGGACGCCGACCTGCTCGACGGCCTCGCCACCGAGGGCCTCGAGGCCTTCCCCGATCTCGACCGGGCGACCGAGTGGTGCGAGGAGCGCCTGCTCGCCGCGGACGGCCCTCCGCCCGCCGCGCCGCCCCACGTCACCCTCGCCGAGCATCGGCTGGCGCGCGGCCTCGACCCTGCTCAGCTGGCGGCGCTGGAGGAGGCGACGGTGCCCCGCCGCTTCGAGGAGGGCGAGCGGATCTTCGCCGTCGGCGACCCCGCCGACGCGGCCTTCCTCCTGCTCGAGGGGGAGGTCACCCTGGAGCTGGAGATCGCCGACACCCACCGCCGCCTCTCCACCCTGACCCCCGGCTTCTCCTTCGGCGAGTTCGCCTTCGCCGACGCCTCCGCCCGCCCGGTCAGCGTCCGCGCCGAGACGGCGGGAGAATGCCTCGTCCTCAGCCTCGACGCCTTCGAGCGGATGGGCGAAGAGGCCCCCGCCCTGCAGGCCGCCCTCCTCCGCAACCTCCTCACCGGCTACTACGAGATCATCGGCCGCACGACGCGCGAGGTCGGCTCCCTCCTCGGCGGCCGCTGACCCCTCGACGGCCGGCGCCCGGCGTCCTAGGATCGGGGCATGTGCAGAAACATCAGGACCCTCCACAATTTCGATCCACCCGCGACCACCGAGGAGACCCACGCGTCGGCGCTGCAGTACGTGCGGAAGATCAGCGGCTCGGCCAAGCCGTCGAAAGCCAACGAGGCCGCATTTGAGGAAGCCGTCGCAGCGGTCGAGGCGGCAACTCAGAAGCTGCTCGACCAGTTGGTGACGGCCGCGCCGCCGAAGAACCGTGAGGCTGAGGCGGCGAAGGCGCGGGCGCGCTCCGAACAGCGCTTCGCCGCGTAGCGCGGGCTAGCCATCGCCGAGGACCGTCGCCACGTTCTGGCGATGGACGGCCTCGTAGGGCTCGAACCAGACCAGGGCGCCGGCTTCGAGCCCGTCGGCGATCAGCGCGCGGAGCGGCGCCTCGCGCAGCTCCGGCTCGGCGACCATCCGCTGCAGGACTCGGATGTAGGACTGGGTCGCGTCGTTGAATCCGGCCGGGTAGCCGCCGGCGGCGATCCGGTCGGGATCACCGTGGGCCGGGAGGATGCGATCCGGCCTGAGCTCGCGGAGGCGCTCGAGGTCGCGTAGGTGGGCGTCGAATTCGTCCGGCTCGTCGACGTAGGTGACGGTGTCCTCCATGGTGTCGCCGCAGAGCAGCAGGCGGCGGTCGGGGAGCCAGAGGACCGTCGCGTCGTCGCTGTGGACGTTGGCCTCGATCAGCTCGACCCGGATCTCCCCGACGGCGATCGATTCGCTGCCGCTGAAGGTCTCGGTCGGCAGCACCAGCGGGGCGATCGCGGGCGGGCCCTCGAGCGTCCCCGTTTCGATCTGCCCCTGCTTCTCCCGCAGGTGCGCCGCGGTCAGTTGGTTCGCGATCACCTCCGAGCCGGCGAACGCCGCGGTCCCGGCGACGTGGTCGAGGTGCCAGTGGCTGAGGACGACGGTGAGGCGCTCGGCGCCGCGACGGCGAAGCTCGTCGCGGACGAAGCGCCCGTGCTCGACCGAGACGCCGGTGTCGTAGACCAGCGCCTCGTCGCCGGCGACGATCGCGTAGCTGGCGATGCCGAGCGAGAGCGCTCCGTCGTCCACCCAGTTCGGCCCGGGGGCGAAGCGGTATCCCGGGACCCGCCCGTCGTAGAAGGCGAACACTCCCGGGCTCGGCTCGAATACGCGCAGGTGGTCGGTCATCGTCTCGGGCGGTCGCGACTCGACCTGGCCCGAGTGTATGGCCGGCGACGGCCTCGACTAGCTCACGGGGAGGGGCGCCGCACTGCCCCAGACCAGCGGCTTGACGATCGCGGGCATCCCCTTCCAGCTGCCGCGCTCGATCGAGGCGATCCGCATCTGGGCCTCGATCGTCTCCACCGTCGGCCGGTCGCACTGGCAGCCGTCGGCGAACGCCGCCCAGGGGCGGACCGAGCGCCGCTGCATCGCCTGGCGCCAGCCCTCCTCGGCGCGCACGTGCTCGAGGAACAGGAGGCGCCCGCCCGGCCGCAGGACCCGGGCCACCTCCGCCATCGCCCGCCGCGGGTCGCTGACCGTGCAGAGGACGAGGGTCGAGACGACGGTGTCGAAGCTCCCGTCCTCGAAGGGCAGGTACTCGGCGGGCGCCTGCTCGAGCCGGGTCGGGACGCCGTCCGGCGCGCGGTCGAGGTCGATGTGGCCGCCGATCCTGGCGCCCGGCTCGGCGAGGACGAGCTCGTCCAGGTTGGTCGGATAGTGGCGTAGGTTGAGGCCGGTGCCGGCGCCGATCTCCAGCACCTTGCCGCGCGCCTCGGCCAGCAGCCGGCGCCGCAGGCGGGCCATGCCCAGCTTCTCCCCGGCCCAGAGGAAGGGGTTGTAGAGGACGGCGCCCACGCCGCTGTCGACCACCTCGACCGGCGGGTGCGGGTGGTCGGGCGTGGACTCGGGGGTCGGCTGTTGCTGGGGGGTTTCGGTCATCGTCATGGCTCCTATTCCAGCGCCGCCCGGGCCCCGCCGCTTCCCCTCTTCGGGCCAACTTGGTGGCCGGTTCGGGCCATTTCCGTCACGCTTAGCGCGTGGAAGAGCAGACGACCCGCTTCACCGATGCGGGAGGGCGTCGGATCGCCTGGGCGAGCAGCGGGTCCGGCCCGCCGCTGGTGCTCGCGGGCTTCTGGATGAGCCACCTCGAGCTGAACTGGCGCGACCCCCGCTTCCGCGCCTACGTCGATGCGCTCGGCCGCCACCGCACGGTGATCCGCTACGACTCGCCCGGCACCGGCCTCTCCGCCGACGGCCCCCTGCCGAGCGGTGACCTCGACGGTGAAGTCGCGGCGCTCGGTGCGGTGGTCGAGGCCGCAGGCGGCGGCCCGGTCGATCTCTTCGCGGGGTCTTCCGGCGCTCCGATCGGCGTCGCCTACGCCGCCGCCGAGCCGGAGCGGGTGCGGCGGCTCTCGGTCTACGGTGGCTACGCGGCGGGGATGAAGATCGCCGACGAGCGCTCGCGCAAGGCGATCGTCAACCTGGTCCGCGAGCACTGGGGCCTGGGATCGCGTGCCCTCGCCGACGTCTTCATCCCCAGCGCCACCGCGCGGGAGCGGGAGGAGTTCGTCGAGTTCCAGCGCCAGGCGGCGAGCGCCGACCGCGCCGCCGCCTCGCTCGAGGCCGTCTACCGCTTCGACGTCACCGATCGCCTCGGCGGGGTGGCGCCGGGGGCCGTCGTCCTGCACCGTCGCGACGACCGCGCGATCCCGGTCGAGCGCGGCCGCGAACTTGCCGCCGGGCTCCCCGACGCGACCTTCGTCGCGCTCGAGGGCGACGACCACTTCCCCTGGTTCGGCGACGCGGGCGCGCTGCTCGACGCCTCGTTCGAGGTGCTCGGGATCGAAGGGGGATCGGTGTCGCCCCTGCCGCGCACGCGCGCAGCGGAGCAACGGGGCGCGGGAGGCGCGGCGGTCGGCGGGGGCGACGCGGACGACCGCGCGGACGGCACCGGCGACCTGACCAAGCGCGAGGCCGAGGTGCTGACCCTGATCGCCGCCGGCCTCTCCGATCGCGAGATCGCCGACCGGCTCGTGCTCAGCCCGCACACCGTCCACCGCCACGTCGCCAACGTCCGCACCAAGCTCGGCCTGCCGACCCGCGCCGCCGCGGTTGCCGAGGCCGCCAAGCGCGGGCTACTCTGATCCGGCGCGCGAAGCCGAGACCCCGAGCAGGGAGGGCAGCATGAGCAGCATCGAGGACAACATGGTCCTGGCCCACTTCATCGTCTCCGACGATGTCGAGCGGTCCCGCCGCTTCTACACCGACGTGCTCGGCGGCCGGACGGTGATCGGCGGCGAGGCCGGCGACCAGGTCACCTACGTCGCGCTCGCCAACAGCTGGATCATCATCAATGTCGGCGGCGGCCCCACCGACGACAAGCCCACCGTCACCCTGGAGACGCCACCCGACCCCGACCGGGTCAACAGCTTCCTCAACATCCGGGTCGCCGACATCCAGGCCGTCTACGACGAGTGGACCGCCCGCGGCGCCGAGTTCCTCACCCCGCCGAAGGAGCACGAGACCGAGATCCGCTGCTACGTCCGCGACCCCGACGGCTACATCATCGAGGTCGGCCAGACGACGCTCGACCGGGGCTGGCGCCCGCCGTCCTGAACCCCTGTCCAGGGGCCGGTGGGGTGTGCCGCCGTGGCGGAAGCACACCCCACCAGAGGGCTCAGTAGCCGCCGCCGCCGGACCCGGTCGTGGTCGACTCGGTGGTCGAGGCCTCGCCGGTCGTGCCGCCGCTGGGGGCGCCGCCCTTGACCGCTTCGCCCGCTTCGTTCAGCACGAACCAGGTGCCGTCGTCTTCCTGGCCGTTGGCTTCGCCGGGCGAGGTGTCGCCGGAGAAGGTGTAGACCGGGTGGCCTTCGTAGGTCACCTGCATCGTGCCGTCTTTGCGTTTGGTGGTGCCGAGGGCGGAGGAGGTTGCGCCTTCTCCGGCGGTCGGCTTGCCTTCCGCGACGACCGGCGGCCAGGCGGCTTCGCAACCGCCGTAGCAAGTGGATTCCGTGCCCTTGTCCGGCGTGAACAGGTAGACGGTCATGCCTTCGGAGTCGACCAATACCGTGCCGACGCCGCCTACTTCGGAACTCGCGATCGTGGTCGAACCGCTTTCCGCGCCCGAACTGGTTTCGGCGCTTTCGCTGCTTTCAGGTTCGGCTTCACTGCCGGTCGTCGCGCTCGCGCTTTCGCTTTCCGTCGTGCTCGGTTCCGAACTGCTGCTGCTGGAGCTGCTTGAACCGCCGCCGCAGCCGGCGATCACGACCGCACCGATCACGGCCAACAGCGCTCCCATGAAAATGGCCCTCGTCCTCATCCTTTGCCTCCTTTGAAGTGACTGGGCGGGATACGCACCTCGTCATCGGAGGGTTCAGGTGTTGGTAAGGATCTCGATCTGGGTGGCGAGCTCGTCGCCGCGCAGCGCGTGGATCGCGAAGCCCGGCGCGCCGACGTAGAGCCCGACCCTTTCGGTGCCGAAGTCGGGGCGCGCCTGCAGGTAGGTGCTCGGGGCGGCGAGGACGGGTCGCCCGGCGAGGGTGGAGACGGTGACGCGATGGAGGTGCCCGGCGACGATCGCCTTGACCTGGGGATGGCGGGCGATCACCTCACCCAGCGCCTGGCGCTCGGGCACCGGCAGGTTGACCCCGTCCCAGTCGGCCATCGCCGTGGTCAGCGGCGGGTGGTGCATGGCGACGATCGCCGGCTTCGGCGAGGCGCCGAGCTCGGCCTCGAGCCGCTCCAGCTGGCCGGGGTCGAAGCCACCGCGGTCCTCGCCGGGGATGGTCGAGTCGACCACGACCAGCCGCAGCGGGCCGAGGTCGACCGCGTAGTCGAGCGGCGCGTCACCCTCGCCCGGCGCCCCGAGCACCTCGCGCATCGTCGCCCGGTCGTCGTGGTTCCCGGGCAGGACGTGCATCGGGATGCCGAGCTTGCCGATCGCCTTGGCCGCCCCGCGGTACTCCTTCGGCTTGGCGTGCTCGGCGAGGTCGCCGGAGACGAGGATCGCATCGGGCCGATCGGGCAGCCGCCTCAGCGCCTTGACCACCGCGCGCAGGCATCCCTCCGGGTCGGAACCGTCCCGCGGCCGCTCGCCGAGGTGGAGGTCCGAGATCTGGGCGAGGAGGAAGGGCCGGCTCAAGTCGCCGACCCTAGCGGCGCCGAGGCCGGCGGCGGCCGTCGACCAGTGTCCGCGATGATCTGGGGTGATCGATCCGTTCGTCGACATCGACTGGGTTCGCGAGCACCGCGCCGAGCTGGTGCTCGCCGACTGCCGCTGGTACGCCGACGGCAGCTCCGGCCGCGAGGCCTACGCCGCCGGCCACGTCCCCGGCGCCGTCTTCGTCGACCTCGACACCGCGCTGACCCGTCACGAGGACCCGGCCGTCGGCGGCCGCCACCCGCTCGCCGAGCCGGCGGACTTCGCCGCCGCGATCGGCGCGCTCGGGATCGGCGACGACGACACCGTGGTCGCCTACGACGACGCCGGCGGGGTGATCGCCGCCCGCCTGGTCTGGATGCTGCGCGCGACCGGACACGAGGCGGCGCTGCTCGACGGCGGCCTCGCTGCGTGGGAGGTGCGGCCGACCTGGTGCCGACCGCCCGCCACTGAGGGTGCGCCCGCCACCGACCCCGGTGCGCTCGAGACGGGCCTCGGGTCCCGCTCGCTCGACGTCGGCGAGACCTCGCTCCCGCCCGCCGCCTTCACCGCTCGCCCCTGGCCCGCCGACCGCCTCGCCTCGATCGACGAGGTGGCGCAGATCGCCGCGGGCGATGGCACCGTGATCGACGCCCGTCCGGCGGAGCGCTTCGCCGGCGCCCCCGACGACCTCGATCCGCGCCCCGGCCACATCCCCGGCTCGCGCAGCGTCCCCTGCCGGGAGAACCTCGACGCCTCCGGCCGCCTGCTTCCCGCCGCCGACCTGCGCGCCCGCTTCGCCGTCGACGACGCCGACGAGGTCGTCTCCTCCTGCGGCTCCGGCGTCACCGCCTGCCACAACCTGCTGGCGATGGAGCAGGCGGGGCTGGGGCGCGGCCGCCTCTTCCCCGGCTCTTGGTCGCAATGGAGTCGCGACCCCGCCCGGCCTGTACAGAACGGCGATGGCTGAGCGGATCAACCGGGTAGGTTCTGAACACCGACCCAACTTCAGCTGCGAGGGAGTCAGATGAGCGATTACGCCGTAGTCAATCCCGCCACCGGGGAGACGATCAAGGAGTACCCGACGATCACCGACGACGAGCTGCGCGACGCGCTCGGCCGGGCCGACGCCGCCTACAAATCGTGGTCCCAGTCCTCCACCGTCGCCGAGCGCGCGGCGCTGATCCGCAAGGTCGGCGACCTACATAAGGAGCGCAGCAAAGAGCTCGGCGCGATCATCGCCCGCGAGATGGGCAAGCCGATCGCGGAGGCGGTCGGCGAGGCCGATTTCGCCGGCGACATCTACAACTTCTACGCCGACAACGCCGAGGACCTGATGGCCGACGAACCGATCAAGTTGCTCGGTGGCGACGGCACCGCGGTGGTGCGCCGCAGCACCTACGGGACGCTGCTCGGGATCATGCCGTGGAACTACCCGTACTACCAGGTGGCCCGCTTCGCCGGACCGAACCTGATCATCGGCAACCCGATCATCCTCAAGCACGCGCCGCAGTGCCCGGAATCGGCCGAGGCGATCCAGAAGATCTTCGACGAGGCCGGGTTCCCCGAGGGCACCTACGAGAACGTCTACGCGACCAACGACCAGATCGAGTGGGTGATCGAGGACCCGCGCGTGCACGGCGTGTCGGTGACCGGCTCCGAGCGGGCGGGCGCGGCGGTCGCCGAGATCGCCGGGCGCAACCTGAAGAAGGTGGTGCTCGAGCTGGGCGGGTCGGACCCGTTCATCGTGCTCGGCACCGATGACGTCGGCGCGGTCGCCCAGCAGGCCGCCGAAGCGCGCTTCGAGAACGCCGGCCAGGCCTGCAACGCGGCGAAGCGCTTCATCGTCAAGGACGAGTACTACGACGAATTCGTCGCCAAGCTGAAAGAGCAGGTCGACGGCCTCAAGGCGGGGGATCCGAGCAGCGAGGACACGACGCTCGGGCCGCTCTCCTCGGAGACCGCGGCCGACCGGCTCGAGGACCAGATCAAGCGGGCGATCGACGGCGGCGCCGAGGTGGTCGTCGGCGGCGGGCGCGACGGCAACTACTTCGAGCCGACGATCCTCGCCGGGATCGAGCAGGGCTCGGACGCCTCCCAGGAAGAGTTCTTCGGCCCGATCGCGCAGGTCTACAAGGTCGCCTCCGAGGAGGAGGCGCTGAGCCTCGCCAACGACACCCAGTTCGGGCTCGGCTCCTACCTGATCACCAACGACAAAGAGCAGGCCGAGCGGGTCGCCAACGCGATCGAAGCGGGCATGGTCTACGTCAACATCGTCGGCGCGGACAGCCCGGAGCTGCCGTTCGGCGGCTTCAAGCGCTCCGGCTTCGGCCGCGAGCTCGGCCGCTTCGGCGCCGACGAGTTCGTCAACAAGAAGCTGATCCGCGCCGCCTGACGAAGGGGCGTGGCGCGTCGTCCTGGCGGGCGGCGCGAAGCAGGCGGCCCGCCCTCAGCCGGCGGGCCGCAGCAGGCGGGTGACGAGGAGGAGGCCGGCCCCGATCGGGACGAGCGCCTCGGTCACCCGCCGGTCGGCGGTGATCAGTGTGCGGAGGTCGGCGACCTCGTCGGCGTGGGAGATCACGTTGTCGACGGCGAGCAGGCCGCCCGGGCGCAGGGCGCGGACGAGGTCCGCCCAGTAGGCCGGGTACTCGGGCCGTTCGGCGTCGAGGAAGACGAAGTCGAGCGAGGCGCTCGGCGGCGCCGGCGAGGGTCGCCGCGGCGTCTTCGCTGGCGGAGCTCGACCGTCGCCTCGAGCCCGGCCGCAGCGACGTTGGCGCGCGCCTCGTCGAGGCGCCCCTGGTCGAGGTCGACGCTCACCATCTCGCCCTCGTTGGCGGCGACCGCGGCACCGAGCCAGATCGTCGAGTAGCCGTTCGAAGTGCCCAGCTCGAGCAGGCGCTTCGCCCCGGTCGCCAGCACCAGCAGGTGGAGCAGCTGGGCGGAGTCGGGCTCGAGGTTGCGGCGGCGCTCGCGCCGGTCGGCGAGCGCGGCGTCGAAGGCGACCCCGTCCTGGTGAAGCTGGTCGAGCAGCGCCTCGAGCCTGGCCTCCATGAGGAGCAGATTAGAGACGGCGGTGGTCGCTACCGCTCGATCCGAGCGTCGACCAACCATCGATCTGGATACACATAGACTTGGAGTCGACCTGTGGCTCGCGTGGGGTGGGCCCCGACCAGGAGGAGAACCCTTGAGCCGACTCATCGACCTCTCGATCCCGCTCGACAACGACATCCCGGCCGACCCGCCGTTCCAGCCGGTGGAGATCGACTACGTCGCGCACGACCAAGGGGCCGCGGAGCTGGCCGGGGCGTTCCCCGGCCTCTCGGTCGACGAACTGCCCGAAGGCAAGGGCTGGGCGGTCGAGCGGGTCCGCATCTCCACCCACAACGGCACCCACATGGACGCGCCCTGGCACTACCACCCGACCCAGGACGGCGGCGCCCCGGCGGTGAAGATCGACGAGATCCCGCTCGACTGGTGCATGCGGCCGGGGGTGAAGCTCGACTTCCGCGACCTGCCCGACGGCCACGTCACGACGCCTGCGGAGATCGACGCCGAGCTGGAGCGGATCGGCCACGAGCTGCAGCCCTTCGACATCGTCCTCTGCAACACCAAGGCGGGCGAACGGTTCGGCTCCGACGACTACGTCCACGCCGGCTGCGGCTTCGGCCGCGACGCCACCCTCCACCTGGCGAAGCAGGGAGTGAAGATCGTCGGCACCGACGGCTGGTCCTGGGACGCCCCCTTCTCGGCGACGGCGAAACGCTACGCCGAGACCCACGACGCCTCCCTTATATGGGAGGGCCACAAGGCCGGCAGCGAGATCGGCTATTGCCAGCTGGAGAAGCTGCACGGCCTCGAGCAGCTGCCCGCCACCGGCTTCACCGTGATCTGCTTCCCGGTCAAGATCACCGCCGCCTCCGCCGGCTGGACCCGCTGCGTCGCCGTCCTCCCGGACTGAGCCTGCGCCGTGAACTACTCGGCAGCGATGAGTTTCGCGCCGACCTGCTCTAGGTCGGCGGCGGTTCTCTGCATCAGGTCCTGCTCTTGACGGTCGGCGTCCGAGGCGCGGTCGTGTAGTGCCGACGAGATGCCGATCAACAGTGGGCCGCCATTGCCATGCATGAGGTCGCGGAGAACAGTGATGCCTGCTCGCCCGAGGTCGTTCAGGTAAAAGGCCCGGACGGCGGCAGCGGCATAGAACTCACGGTGACGCCCCGAGCTTCGCCGAGCGGGAAGGAGGCCGGAGTTGTGCCAGTAGCGAATCTTGTCGGGGGTGGCGTCCACGAGTTTCGCCAGCTGAGCGACTCCTAGCGGATAGTCGACTTCGGCGAGATCCGGATGCGAAGAGGGATTGCGGACGAGTTGATGCTGATCCTCGTTCAGGATGGCCCAGTAAGGACTCGCTTCAAATCCCGATAGGTGGGTCGCCCGCTCCTGGGTCGGCGAGGGAGGCGGAGGCGCCGCTTCGAGTAGGCCTTTCTGCGCTTGGGTGAGCTCGTCAGGAGTGAGAGCGCGAGCCCAGCCAGCGATCCTCAGGCGTTGACCGCGGCTGAGATCCGGATCGTCCGGATAACCGTGTCTCTGTTCGCCATCGAGTCGGTAGCCGACCGGATCGTCGGTCCGTTCCAGGCTGCCGGGCAGCTTTCCGGTGGTGGCCACGATGTGATTCTACCAAGGGTTGGGATTTGAATCCCAGGGTCATTCAAGATCAGTCCACCTCCAGCCCCGATCGACTTCATAAGTGCCGACCGCGGAGATCATGTGCCCGATCGATGGCGGGCCTTCCGCCCCTGGGGCGATTGGGAGAAGCCAGATACGGCGATCCTGGTGGATAAACTGAGGCACCGATAGGCCAGCCTCGATTGCGAGGACCCCGTCCATCGGGTGGCCGAGGCGCGAGTCTTCAAAGCACTCCCAGCGCAGAACGTCACGGTCGACCGCGTTGGGTTCCAGGTCGAGAGCGTAAAAGCCGGGCCCATAGAGTCCGTCGGAGACCTCGGCGTAGACGCCGGGATCGTCGATCTCCCGGAGGACTTCTTCAGCCCGCTCCCGCGTCGTGTAGTGATAAAGCTTGGATGGTGGTTTGTTATCTAAAGGTGTCATCACTAGTTAGGCGCTAGGAAGTCCTATATTTAATGTAGGGTGCGCCGTCCGAATTACCGGAGAAGTGACACTTCCTCACTTATTCTGGAACAGTTTTCGTTGGGTTACCCCCTGGTCTGTGGCGCCGCCTCCGCCGGCTGAACCCGCTGCGTCGCCGTCCTCTCGGACTGACGCGCTGCGTGGTTCCTTATCCACCTATACGGGGGAAAAGGAACCGCGCTAGCGCCTAGGTGAATTTCTGCAGGTTGAGCTCGGCGGACACGGCCTGGTCGAGCGCCTCATGGTCCGAGGCCGTCGCCGCCCACCAGGCGGCGTCGTAGGCGTCGGGGTCAGCGGGGTCGTTCAGTGCCGGCAGGCCGCCGAGCATCAGGGCGTAGTTGCGAAGGTGCCAGGTCGCCCGGGTGTTGCCGTCGATGAACGGATGGACGTCGTAGACGCACACCGCAAGGGTGTTGGCCTCGACGATGACGAATTCGATCAGGTCCGCTTCATCCGCAGGCTGCATGTTTTCCTGGCGCCAGTTCCAGTTTTCACAGGCGTTGTCGATCGCCGGAAGGATCGCCTCGACCTCGACTGCGGTGCCCTTGCGGTTGAGCACCATCTGCGGTGCGGAACTCGCCCGCGTCGGCCGGGAAGGTCGTCTCGAACCAGCGGAAGTGGATCTCCTTGACCAAGTTGAAGTCGACTGCCCAAGGGTGGGGAGAGGTGGCGACTTCCCCGAGGATTTCAGTGCCCGCTGGCCGCTGTCCTGGATCTCGTCGGCGGTGACGAGCGGATCGTCGTCGAACTCCGTTGACGCATCGAACGCCCCGCCCACGACCGCACCGCTTAGCTGGAAGAAGTCTCTTCGGCCTTGAGGCGCGCTTCCACCTGAGGCCTGGAAGCCTCAGCGAGGCGCATGGCGCCGCGGGTCGAGCCCTCGAGCAGCTCCGGACTGAGATCGAACTGGAAGCGCCCATCGGGCAACATCCGCTCGCGCCGAGCTGCGGCGAGTCCCTCGAGGATTGCGCGGTCCACGGCCATGGAACTGAGGGTACTCAGCGGCGCAGTCGCCGGCCGGCGCCGTGCGCCTTATGACACCCGGAGCTTGCGGGCTCGCCAGATTTCCTCTACCGGGTAGCGGCGGGCCCAGTCGAGGTCGACGTGGGGGTAGCGGGTGGTCGCGTCGGCGGGCGGATGGACTTCGATCAGCTGCTCGACCGTGAGGCCGCAGTCGCGCAGGAGGTCGATCATCTTGCCCTGGGGGAGGTGGAATTCGATCGAGGGCTCGTCCGGCCACTCGACCTGGTGCATGCCGAAGAGCGGGCGCAGCAGCTCGTCGCCGGCCGGTTCGTTGCCGTCGTCGCGGCCGCAGAGGGTGAGGAGGATGGAGCCGACGAGGAAGACCAGCTCGCCGCCGGGGCGCAGGAGGCGGGCGGCCTCGGGGATCCAGGCGTAGGGGTCGCACCAGATGCTCGCCCCGTACTCGGAGATCGCGATGTCGAAGGAGGCGTCGGGAAGCGGGACCTCCTCGGCGTTGCCCTTGAGCAGCGGGAAGTCGAGGCCGAACTCCCGCTGGAAGGTGCGGGCGGTGGCGAGCTGGGCCTCGCTGTTGTCGATCCCGACCGGGCGGGCGCCGCGGCGGGCGAGCCAGGCGGAGACGTAGCCGGTGCCGCAGCCGAGCTCGATCGAATCGCGACCCCTCGATCTCCCGCGGCAGCATCCCGACCTCCGACTCGGGGACCGAGAAGAGCCCCCAGGTCGGTTCCTCGCTTTCCCAGTTGCGCCGGCCGTCGGCGACGTAGTCGTGCGCCTGGTCGTCCCAGTAGGCCTCGTTGCGCTCGACGTGCTCGGGGACGTCCGCCATCCACCAAGCCTAGGCCGGCGGCAGCGCTAAGTCCGGACGCGTTCGGCGCGGCGGATGAGCTCCGAGGTGGAGAGCCCGAAGGCGCCGGCGATCGCGGCGAGGACGTTCAGTGACGGATTGCGGAGGCCGCGCTCGATCCCCGAGAGGTAGGTCCAGTGCAGGCCCGACGCCTTGCCGAGCGCCTGCAGGTTCATCTCACGGGCGACGCGGATCTCGCGGACGGCGCGTCCGACCTGCTCGCCGGTGGGCGATATTTGGCGGCCCCCCGGCGAGTCAGGAGGAGGCGTGGTCACCGTCCGAACTCTGTTCGGATAGTGCGATCTGCTCGGCCCGTTCGATCAGCTGCGAGGCGTCGATCTTCAGCGCCGCGAAGATCTTCGTCAGTTTGCTCCAGGACGGGTTGCGGCCGAGCCGTTCGATGCCGGAGAGGTAGCTCGTGTCGACCCCGGCCTCGGTCGCCAGTTCTTCGATCGTCAGTCGCTGGTCTTCGCGTCGCCGGCGGATCGCGACGCCGAGCTGTTTCGAATTCGGTACTGGTCCGGTCAACGCGCTTGCAGCATTACGCTTACATTCGTTGAGCGCCATAGCTTAAAGTCTATGTTCGGTGTCTTCGATCGAGCGTCAACGGGACGTCGAAGCGGTGGTTCTCGCTGCCCTGATCGACGCCTACCCGGATGAGCTGACGGAGGCGGCGGTGCAGCGCGAGCTGACCGCGGTCGAGGACACGCCGGAGCGGCTGGCGGCGATCGGCGAGGCCCTCGCCGGGCTGGTCGAGGTCGGGCTCGTCGCCCGCGACGGCGACGTCCTGCGGCTCACCCCGCCGGCGCTGCGCGCGGGCGAACTCGAGTTGGGTATCTGAGCGTCCCCCGGTCGGGCGTGGCATCTCACGGTTGGGCGTAGCCTGACCGACCGTGATCCGATCCCTCCCTCCCGAGCGCCGCGTCGCGCTGCTGGTCGCCGGGTGCTTCTTCATGGAGATGCTCGACGGCACGATCGTGATCACCGCGGCGCCCTCGATCGCCGACTCGCTCGGCGTGGCGTCGACCTCGATCAGCCTCGTGATCAGCGCCTATCTGGTGACGCTCGCGGTACTGATCCCGGCCAGCGGCTGGGTGGCGGCGCGCTGGGGGGCGCGGCCGGTCTTCCTGACCGCGATCGTGATCTTCACCCTCGCCTCGATCGGCTGCGCGGCGAGCACCAGCCTCACCGAGCTGGTCGGGATGCGGATCCTGCAGGGGATCGGCGGGGCGCTGATGGTGCCGGTCGGCCGGCAGGTGGTCCTGGCGAACACCGCCAAGCCGGACCTGATGCGGGTGATGTCGTTCCTGATCTGGCCCGGCCTGGTGGCGCCGGTCTTCGCGCCGCTGGTCGGCGGGCTGATCACCGACTACGCCAGCTGGCACTGGATCTTCCTGATCAACGTGCCGCTCGGCGCGCTCGCCTTTCTGGTCGCCACGCGGCTGATCGAGTCGCCGCCGGTGCCGCGGCCGCCGCGCCTCGACCGGCTCGGGGTCCTCTTCACCTGCGTCGGGCTCGGCGCCTTCACCTACGTCGCCGACCTGGTCTCGCGACCGGACCCGCGCTGGGTCGTGGCGGCGGCGCTGGGGACGGTCGCCGCGCTCTTCCTCTTCGCCGCGGTGCGCCACCTGCTCGCCGCCACGCATCCCCTGGTCAACCTGAGGACGCTCGAGATCGGCACCTTCCGCACCTCGATCGGGGGCGCCGCGATCTTCTGGCTCGTCGTCGGCGCGGTCCCCTTCCTCCTGCCGCTGCTCTTCCAGGAAGGGTTCGGGTGGAGCCCGGTGAAGTCGGGCGCGGTCGTGCTCTTCGTCTTCGCCGGCAACGTCGGGATCAAGCCGGCCACGACCTTCCTCTACGGGCGCTTCGGCTTCCGCGCGATGCTGATCGCGGCGACGCTCAGCCTGGCCGTCTCGCTGGTCGCGCTCGCCTTCATCGACGCGGGCACCTGGCTGGCGGTGATCGCGCTCGTCGTCCTCATCGGCGGCGTCGCCCGCTCGGTCGCCCTGACCGGCTACTCGACGCTCGCCTTCAGCGAGGTCCCCGAGCCGTTGATGCGGGACGCCAACATCCTGCAGGTGACGAACCAGCAGCTCGGCGCCGGCCTCGGCGCCGCGGCGGGTGCGGTGGCGCTGCGGATCGGCGGCGCCTTCGACGTCAGCTTCGACCACGCGTTCTCGATCGCCTTTCTGATCCTCGCGGGGGTCTGCCTGCTGGCGACGGCCGGGGCGCTGCGGCTCGACCGGGCGGCGGGCGACGTGCTGCGGACCCGGAGGTGAACCGTGGCGGTGGGATCCGGGTAACCGTGAGATGGTGGAGGCAATGGGTCGCGATGCGGAGGACGGGAGAGTCGATCGGCCGACCTACTACGCACTGCGCCCCGGCGGCTGGCGCGACCTGGTCACCGTCCTCCACCCGCCGTACACGCTCTGGAACGTCAGCAACGTGGCGATCGGTGCCTCGGTCGCCTTCCACGTCTACCCGGTGCGCCTGGCCGCCGCCGTCGCCGCCTTCTTCCTCGCGGTCGGGATCGCCGCCCACTGCTTCGACGAGCTCCACGGCCGGCCGCTCGGCACGCGGCTCTCGGACCGGGCGCTGATCGGCCTCGCGGTCGGCGCCCTGGCCGGGGCGCTGGCGATCGGCATCGCGGGCGTCTTCATCGTCTCGGCGACCCTGATCCCGCTGGTCCTCTTCGGCGGCTTCATCGCCCCCGCCTACAACCTCGAGTGGTTCGGCGGCCGCTTCCACTCGGACCTCTGGCTGGCGATCTCCTGGGCGGGGTTCGCCACCTTCACCGGCTGGTGGGTGAACGCGCTCGGCGTGCACTCGGTGAAGGAAGCGATCGCGGTGGTCGGCGTGGTCACCGGCACCGCCTTCCTGGTCACCGCGCAGCGGCGCCTCTCGACCCCGGTCCGCGAGCTCCGCCGCCGCACCGCCGATGTCACCGGCACCCAGACCCTCCTCGACGGCACCACCCGGGAGCTGCGCCGTGAGGACCTGATCGCCCCGCTCGACGGGGCGCTGCGGGCGCTGGCGTTCGCGGCGCCGTTGCTGGCGATCGGCCTGATCGTCCTGCGCCTCTGAACCGCCGTCAGGGCAGCCGCGCGAAGGTGAAGAACCCGATCGACGTGCCGGGCGGGAAGGTCTTGGTGCAGTGGGTCGCGCAGGCGCCGGCCCAGAAGCCCGGTTCGGTGAGGTTCACCCTGCCGAGCGTCGGCACCTCGACGTTCAGGTCCCCGGTCCAGCTCATCGTGGTCGGTGATTCGAGCTTGAAGGCGGCGCTGCCGCTGAACGGGGCGGGCGGGTCGACGGTGGCTTCCGTCGGCGTTCCTTCCGGCGCGGTCAGCGAGAAGACGCCCTGTTCTTCGGCGAGGATGCTGGTCGCGGCGAATATGGTGAGGCTGCCGCGTTTATGCGTGTAGGTGGCGGAGAAGTCGGTGATCGGGTGCCCGCCGCGACCCAGCCCGGTCGCCCATGCGTCGAAGGCGAGCGAGCCGCCGTTCGCCTCTTTCCGGCCGGCGCCGAGGTATTCGACCCCCGCTTCTTCCGCGGTCGCCTTGGGCGGCCGGGAATGGTGCTGCGCCGCTGGGCAGACCACCCGTGGGGTGACTTCGATTCTGCCGGGCGCGCTCCTCCGGTCTACCGTCGTGTAGCCGCCTTCGCCGTGGAGTTCGATCCTGCCCCTGAAGACGCCGTTCAAGGTCGCCGATTCGCCTTCCGCCTTGCAGCCACGTTCAGGGACGAAGGTGACCGGCTCTTCGGAGGTCTGTTCGAAGCGGACGGCGACCCGGCCGATGCCAGGGAGCCTTCCCTCGATCAGCCCGTCCGCCGTCGCCCGGCCTTTGGCGCCCAGGTACTGGACTTCCTCATGGTGCGGCCCGCGGGTGAAGAAGCCGATCGACTGGCGGCCCGTTTTGCCGGACTGCACCAGCGTCGTGACCTGCAGTCGCCAGCGCTTGCTCCCCTTGGCGTTGAAGACGGCCAGCCGAGACGCCGGCTCGACCCGCTCCTTGGGCTTCGCCGCCGCGACGGATGGCGCCACGCTCAGCGCGATCGCCAGGGAGAGCGCCACGAGGGACGGGATTGCCAGACGTCTCAAGCGCCGCAGTCTACGCCCGCTGAACCGCGGCCTGGTCCGCCCTCGTACCTATATTTGCCGCGCCGTCGATCACGGCGGGGCATCGAGAAAAGGAGGCGGGATGGCGCTGTTCGGGAGCAGGGGCGACCGGAGCGCGGAGATGGCCGAGCTGGAGGCCGCGGTCGGGCGGCTGGAGCAGATGCCGTTGCCGGCGCTGGCGGCCGAGGTGATGGCGAAGGCGTTCGGGCCGGGGGCGGAGTGGGAGGACCCCGAGGAAGAGGTGACGGTCGGCGGTCCCGCCGCGCGGGCGGGGGCGACGGTGGCCGGGATCGCGATCGCGGTGGCTCCGCTGGGAGCGACCAGAGGGGGCGAGGGCGAGGCCTGGCTGCGGCTGGAGCGACTGGTCGCCGAGGCGGTGCAGGCGCTCGAGCACGCGGCGTTGATCCGTCCCCAGATGCACCTCGCGATGGATGCCCTCGACTACACGCCGACCCGGTTCGGGCGCACGGTGCTGGCGGCCGGGGCGGTCGCCGAGGTGGTCGAGGCCGGGCCGGGGGAGGGCTCGGGCTAGGGCGCCGAGGCTGGCCCGGCGGAGGCGCGGGCTAGGGCGCGACGCATATCGCCGGCCGGCCGGGCGCGCTCGCGGCGGGGCGACCGGGGGACGCTCTCAGCCGCTCGCGAGCAGGTCGCGGGCGGCGGCGAGGAAGGCTTCCAGTTCGGTCCCGCTGCGGTCGCGCGGCCCGCCGTCGAGGGCGCTGATGATCAGCGAGCGGCCGTCGGTGCCGACCAGCAGCGAGCCGCGCTTGGTCGAGTCGCCGCGCGGCGTCTGCTGCGCCAGCGCCATCCCGCGCAACGGCGAGTCGAGTTCGACCACCAGGTTGCTCCAGCCCATGTCCTCGAAGTCTTCGCTGTCGGTCAGGACGAGGAAGGCCTCGGCGTCTTCGCCGGGCAGGTGGCCCGCGGCGGCGCGCTGGGGCAGGCCCGGCAGCGCGGTTTCGAGGTGGGCGGCGCGGTAGGCGCTCAGCTCCATCGGGGTGAAGCCGAGGGCGACGGCGTGGCTGCGGAAGAACGCCTCGGCGCCGAGCGCCCAGGCCCGGTCGCCCAGCAGGAGGCCGCTGCGGAACGCCTTGGCGGCGGCCTTGACGTTCTTCGGCGGCGTCGCGAACGGGTGCTCGGCGAGCTCGCGGTCGATCTGCTCGCCCCGTGTCCCCTCGCCGCCGGTCGTGGCGGTACGCGTCCGCCCGTCGCCGTCGATCTCCTCGACCCGGGCGAAGACCCGCGCGGCACCGTCGCAGAGCGCGTCGAGGGCCGCCGGGTCGGCGACGTAGCCGGGGACGAAGCAGCTGAGCGCACCGTCCTGGAGCTCGAAGGAAAAGCCGGCCGGCGCCGCGCTGGTCAGCCAGTCGATCAGGCCGGGCGAGAACAGCTGCCAGGCCGCGACCTGGTCCTGGTCGGCGTCGGTCGAGACCGCGTAGCGGGCGAGGAAGGCGGTGCTCTCCAGCTGCACGCCGCGATCGTCGAGCTTCACCACCTGGCGGTCGGCGTCGGGGTTGGCCCCGTCGCGCTTGCTGAGCCCGCGGTCGTGGCAGAGGACGCGGACCGCGTAGCCGGCGCTGGCCGCGGCCTCGGTCAGCACCAGGGTGAAGGGGCTGCGCTCGAGGTCGGAGCGGCCCTCGTAGGCGTAGTCGAGCTGCGCCAGCCAGCCGTCCCGGAGGCCACCGGGGAGGTCGCCGCGGGCGACGCTCCGCACCTCCTGCATGAAGCCGTGGCGCATCAGCTGAGTCGCCTTCGGCAGCGCCAGCGAGACGGTGCGGTGGCTGAGGCCGTGCGCGGCGGCGTAGTCCGCCAGGGTCGGCGTCGGCGAGTCGATCGCGTCCATGCTCTCATCCGGCCGACGAGTTCGCCTCCCTAGTCTCCGGGGTGGTTACCCCAGTCCGAAGGAGAGGTCTTCTTGAAGCTCGCAATTCACAACCCGTCGTTCACTTATCCCGGCGGCCCGGAGAACATCGCGCCGGTCCTCGCCGCCACCGCCCGCGCCGCCGAGGAGGGCGGCGCCGACCAGTTCACGCTGATGGACCACTGGTTCCAGATCGCCCCGATCGGGCCGCCGAACGAGCCGATGCTGGAGGGCTACACCGCCCTCGGCTTCGTCGCCGCGCAGACCGAGCGAATGCGCCTCGGCCTCCTCGTCACCGGCGTCACCTACCGGCATCCGGGCCTCTTGGCGAAGATCGTCACCACGCTCGACGTGCTCTCCGGCGGGCGCGCCGAGCTCGGCATCGGCGCCGCCTGGTTCGAGGAGGAGCACGACGCGCTCGGCGTCCCCTACCCGCCGATGGGCGAGCGCTTCGAGCGGCTCGAGGAGGCGATCCAGATCTGCTTCCAGATGTGGAGCGACGACGACGGTCCATATAAGGGGAAGCACTACGAGCTGGCGGAAACGATGTGCGTGCCCGCGCCCGTGTCGCAGCCGCGCCCGCCGCTGATGATCGGTGGCTCGGGAGAGAAAAAGACGCTGCGGCTGGTGGCGAAGTACGCCGACGCCTGCAACCTCTTCGGCGGCGAGCGCGACGTGGTAGCCCACAAACTCGAGGTGCTGAAGGGGCACTGCGAGACCGAGGGGCGCGACTACGGGGAGATCGAGAAGACGATCATCTACAGCGCCGTCAACCCGGCCACGGAGCCGGACAAGTTCCTCACCGACATGGAGGAGATGGCGAAGCTGGGGATCGACAAGGTCTGGGTCTCCAACAACAAGGTCGGCGACGACCCGGCCGCGTGGGCGGACGAGGTTTGCGCGCAGACGGTGACCCGGCTGGCCGAGCTGGGCTAGCCGGCGGCGACCGCGACCGCGGCGGTCCCGAGCTGCCTAGGCGGCCGCGGGCGGGACCGCGGCGGTGATCGCGGCGAGGATCGGGTCCACGTCGACGACCCAGCGCAGGACGGCAACCAGGTCGCGGTCGGGATCGCACCAGACGATCTGCTTGCCGTCGCCGCGGGCGCCGAAGCCGCGGATCCCGGCGCCGGGCGCGAAGGCGTCGGCGCCGGCCACGGTCCCGAGCGGGGCCGCGCCGTCCTCGCCGGCTGGCCGGCCCGCCTCCGGGTTGCGCCACCACATCAGCCCGTAGGCGCGCCGCGCGTGGGTCGGGACGAGCGTTCGCCGGCACCACTCCTCGCTGAGGATCCGCCGCCCGTCCCACTCGCCGCCGCGCAGGTGCAGCGCGCCGTAGCGCGCCAGGTCCTCGGCCGATAGCCAGAGCCCGCCGCCCCAGTGGCCGTCGCCGGTCGGCACCGCGAGCTCCTCGCCGCCGATCCGCGTCCGCATCTGGTCGAGCCCGTGCCAGCTCCAGCCCGGCGCGCAGCCGAGCGGCTCGAGCACCCGCGCGCCGAGGCTCGCCGCGTTGGAGGCGCCGAGGAGGTGGGTGAGCGCCAACGAGCAGAGGTTGGTCCGCACGTCGTTGGGGGAGAAGCGGGTGCCGGGAGCGACGACGGGCGCGCCGCGCTCCTGCCGGCTCTGCGGATCGGCCCACCAGGGCACGTCGAACAGGGTGCCGCGCCATTCGCTGGTCTGGGTGAGGAGCTGGCGCCAGGTGATCCGGCGCGCCGCCGCCGGGTCGTCGGGGACGCCGGGCCCGTAGACGTCGCCGCCGAACGCGGTCAGCGGGACCTGGGCGACGACCGGCAGGTCGAGGTCGGTGAGGAGGCCGTCGTCGAAGGCGATCCCGGCGACCGCGGCGAGGGCCGATCCGGCAATCGAGAACGCCATCTCGCGCCGGTCCGGATCGCCCCACCGGGCCACCTCGCGCCCGCCGACCCAGACCAGGCCGTTCGCCGCGCCGCGGTCGAGCAGCGGCCCCATCACGTGCGGCCACGGCTCGCCTGCCAGGGACCGGTCGAGCCAGGCCTCCATGTCGCGCGGCCGGTCCGACTCGTGGAGGCGGATTTCGGCGAGGGCGGCTTCCATCCCGGGAACCTAGCCATCGGCCGCTGGCAACGCCGCCCGCAGGCTAGGTTTCCGACTCCATGATCCCCGCCCGCCATCCATGAACCTGCTGCAGGCGCTCGCGGTCCTCGCCGCGGGCTTCACCGCCGGGGGCATCAACGCGATCGTCGGCTCCGGCTCCCTGGTCACCTTCCCGGTGCTGTTGGCGGTCGGCTTCGAGCCGGTCACGGCGAACGTGTCGAACTCGATCGGGCTCGTCTTCGGCAACGTCAGCGCGGCCTGGGGGTACCGGCGCGAGCTGGTCGGCCAGCGCGAGCGCGCCTTGATGGGCGGCGCCGGGACGGCCCTCGGCGCGGTCACCGGCGGCATCCTCCTGCTGACCCTGCCCGAAGGCGTCTTCGAAGCGGTGGTGCCGGCGCTGATCCTGCTCGCCTGCGCGCTGATGATCGCGCGGCCGAAACCGCGCCTCAGCCAAGGCACGCTCAGCCACCACCGCAAGGTCGGGCTGATCGCGACCGGCTTCGCGGTCGGCGTCTACGGCGGCTACTTCGGGGCCGCGCAGGGCGTGATCCTGCTCGCCGCGCTCCGCTTCCTCATCCCCGATGACCTGCAGCGGCTGAACGGGCTGAAGAACGTGATGGTGGGGGTCGCCAACGGGGTCGCCGCGATCCTCTTCGTGATCGTCGCCCACGTCGCCTGGGACGCGGCGGCGCTGATCGCGATCGGTTCGATCAGCGGGGCCCAGCTCGGCGCCCGCTACGGCCGGCGAATCCCCGAACAGGCGCTGCGCTGGACCGTGGTGACGGTAGGCGTGATCGTCGCCGTGGTGCTGATCGTCAAGTAGCGCCGGCCAGGACCAGCCCGGGCGTTGATGGGCCGAAAACCCGCCTATATGTCTGGTTTTCGGCCCATCAACATGTCTGCCGGCGGGTCGGCCCGCCGATAGGGTCTCGGGCGATGGCCGCTGCTGCCTACACCTATGGAGCCACGCGCACTCCCTTCGGCCGCTACGGGGGCGCGCTGGCGAAGACCCGGCCCGACGACCTCGCCGTCGCCGTCGGCCAGGGCCTGGCGCTGGTGCTGGAGAGCTGCTGACTCGGTGTCGCCGCAGCCGCCGCCGGGCCCCTTCCTGCTCGTCGACAACTACGACTCCTTCACCTTCAACCTCCAGCACCTGTTGGCCGCCGAGCTGGGCGAGCTGCCGACGGTCTGCCGCAACGATGAGATCCCCTTCGACGCCCTGCGCCGCGGCGAGTTCCGGGCCCTGGTCATCTCGCCGGGACCGGGGAGGCCGGAGGAGCCCGGTGACTTCGGCGGCTGCCTGGGGGCGATCCGCGAGTTCGACGGGCCGGTCCTCGGAGTCTGCCTCGGCCACCAGGGGATCGCGACGGCCTTCGGCGGGGCGATCGAGCGCGCCCCGATGCCGGTCCACGGCGAGGCGACCGAGATCGGGCATGACGGGGCGGCGATGTTCGCCGGCGTGCCGGAGCGCTTCGAGGCGGTCCGCTACCACTCGCTGGTCGTAGCCGAGCCGCTGCCCGACTGCCTCGAGGTGACGGCGCGGGCCGACGACGGCACGGTGATGGCCCTCGTCCACCGCGAGCGGCCGATCTGGGGCGTCCAGTTCCATCCGGAGTCGATCGGGACCGCGGTCGGCGCGAGCATCGTGCGCAATTTCGTCGCCCTGGCCGGAGGGGCCGTGGAGCCTTTCTTTCTCCAGGCGAAAGAAAAGCTCCACGCAAGCTGCCGGCAGGCGGCGAGGGACGGGGCCCCCGCGTGGGACGTGGTCACGCGAGAGCTCGCGGGCTTCCCCGATCCGGCGCGAGCGTTCGTGGAGGCGTTCGGTGAGTGCGCGAACGCGTTCTGG
Source organism: uncultured Solirubrobacterales bacterium (assembly GCA_963791095.1). Classification (GTDB taxonomy): domain Bacteria; phylum Actinomycetota; class Thermoleophilia; order Solirubrobacterales; family 70-9; genus VAYN01. The sequence goes on along the minus strand of CAWBRE010000011.1, from coordinate 97,267 downwards.
CTCGACGACGCGAGCGGTGGCGGCCACAGCTATATGGGCGCGCCGCTCGGGGCGGGGGGCGAGTTGCTCTCCCAGGAGGCCGGGCGGGACCGCGTCCGGGTCGAGGGCGGGGACGGGCCCGACGCGGAGGGCGGCGGCACGATCTTCGGCCTCCTGCGGGCACGGTTGGCCGAACGGCAGATCGAGTCCGGGACGCCGTTCGACTTCCTCGGCGGCTACGTGGGCTACTTCGGCTACGGCCTGAAGCGCACCCTCGGCAGCCCCAATCGGGCGGAGGCAAACGTGCCCGACGCGCTCTTGATGGCGGCGACGCGGGTCGTCGTCTTCGACCACGAGGAGCGACGGGCGTTCGCAGTCGGCCTCGTTCCCCCGAACGAGCCGCGGGACGAGGTCGCGGCGGAGGTCGATGCGTTGGCCGAGCACCTGGACGCATTCTCGGCAGGCGAGCAGGCGGTGCCGAGCGACCCGCCCGGCCCGCCCGACCAGACGAGCCCCGCGTTCGGAGCCGAGCCCCTCGACCTCGAAGCGGCGGAGATGGCGCTCGACCACGCCGCCTACCTGGAGGCGGTCGCCGCCGCCCGGCGCGAACTGTTCGCGGGCGAGTCGTACGAGCTGTGCCTGACCAACCGGCTGGCGATCGAGGTCGGGGACGTCGACCCGCTCGCGATCTTCCTCCGCCAGCGAGCCCTGAACCCGGCGCCGCACGGCGCGTTCCTGCGCTTCGGCGAGCTCGCGATCCTCAGTTCCTCCCCGGAGCGCCTGCTGCGGATCACCACCGGCGGCGAGGTCGAGGCGCGGCCGGTGAAGGGCACCCGGCGGCGGGGCCGCGACCAGGCCGAGGACGAGGCGCTGCGCGAGGAGCTCCGCGGCAGCGTCAAGGACCGGGCCGAGAACCTGATGATCGTCGACCTCCTGCGCAACGACCTCAGCCGGGTGTGCGAGGCCGGGTCGGTCGAGGTCGAGGAGCTGATCGGGCTGGAGACGCACCCGCACGTGCATCAGCTGGTCTCGACCATCCGCGGGCGCCTGCGCGCCGATCGCGACCCGCTCGGCTGCGTCGAAGCCTGCTTCCCGGGCGGCTCGATGACCGGCGCGCCGAAGCTGCGCTCGATGCAGATCCTCGAGCGGCTGGAGCCCGCGCCGCGCGGCATCTATTCCGGCGCCCTCGGCTACCTCGGCTTCGACGGCGCGGTCGACCTCAGCGTCGTGATCCGCACAGCGGTGATCCGCGACGGCGTCGCTACGGTCGGCAGCGGCGGCGCGGTCACGGTGCGCTCGGACCCGGAGGAGGAGTGGCGGGAGATGCTGCTGAAGGCGGGGCCGACGCTGCGCGCTCTCAGCTGACGCTCAGCGAACCCGAAGGCCAGGCTTAGGACCCGGGCCTACCTTCGTTGCAGTGAACGCGGAGCAAGACAACCGGCGACGAGGGACCTTCCGGAGGGGGGCGACGATCGTCGCTTCCTGGCTGGCCGGGGGCCTCCTCGTCGTCGGTGTCCTCCTGGCCACCGGGGCGCTCGGCGGCGGCTCGACCACTGAACTCACCCCGGTCAAGGAGGCGGCGGCCACCACCCCCGTCGCCGACACGACCGGCAGTGGATCGACCGCCGCCGAAGCTCTCTACGAATCGACCTCCCCCGGCGTGGTCGAGATCAAGTCGACGATCGCCGCCGGCACCGAAGCGCAGGCTTCGCCGTTCGGCGGAGAATCCGAAGCGAGCGAATCGACCGCCACCGGCTCCGGGTTCATCGTCGACGAAGAAGGCACGGTCGTCACCGCCGCCCACGTGGTCGACGAAGCCTCCGCGGTCGAGGTGATCCTCCAGGACGGCACCGTGCGCAGCGCCGAAGTGCTCGGCGTCGATGACGCCACCGATGTCGCCGTGATCCGCTTCGACCCGGAAGGGATGGAACTTCAGCCGCTCGAACTGGGCGACTCCTCCGCGCTCAAGGTCGGCGCCGCGGTCGCCGCGATCGGCGCCCCCTTCGAATACGCCTGGAGCTTCTCGACCGGGATCGTCTCCGGCCTCGACCGCACGATCGAGGCGCCCAACGGCTTCACCGTCTCCCACGCGATCCAGACCGACGCCGCGGTCAACCCCGGCAACTCGGGCGGCCCGCTGCTCGACTCCGAAGGCGACGTGATCGGCGTCGTCGACCAGATCGCCACCGACGGCTCCGCCGACCAGAGCAGCGGCGTCGGCTTCGCGGTCCCATCGGACCTCGTGGCCTCCGAGCTGAAGGAACTGGAGCGGGGCGAAACGGTCGAACACGCCTACCTCGGCGTCTCTACCGGGACCACCTCCGAAGGCACCGCCGGCGCCCAGGTGGCCGAAGTGGTCCAGGGCTCCCCGGCCGCCGAAGCCGGCCTCAAGCAGGGCGACGTGATCACGGCCCTGGGCGAAGAAAAGATCGCCTCGACCGAAGATCTTGTCGCCGCGATCGCCGCCCGCGAACCGGGCGAAGCCGTCACCCTCGAAGTCGAACGCGACGGGCGGACGACCTCGCTGAAGGTGACGCTCGGGACCCAGCCCGCCGAATCGGCCGCAGCCGCCTCGCCGTCGGCCGAATAGCCGAACGCCGCCGCCGTCCCGACCGTCGCCGAGGCGAGCGCCTTCCCGTAGGGTCGGGAACGTGGCCCCGCGCGCCCGTCCCCCGATGACGCCCTCCTCGCCGGGCGTCAGCGAGCGGATGTCGAAGGTGCGCCGGCGCGACACGCGGCCGGAGCTCGAGTTGCGCTCCGAGCTCCACCGGCGCGGCTTGCGCTACCGCGTCGACCGCCGTCCGCTGGCCGGGGTGCCGAGCCGCGCCGACCTCGTCTTCGGCCCGGCCAAGGTCGCCGTCTACGTCGACGGCTGCTTCTGGCACTCCTGCCCCGAGCACGGCACGATGCCGCGCTCCAACGAAGCCTTCTGGCAGGAGAAGCTGGCGCGCAACCAGGAGCGCGACGCTGCCGTCAACGAGGCCCTAGCCGCCGCGGGCTGGACCGTGGTCCGGATCTGGGAGCACGAGGAGATCGCCGCGGCCGCGGACCGGGTGGAGGGTTCCGTGCGGGAGTCGTTGGGACGAGGCTAGGCGGGAGGGCCGTTTGCCGATCCGACCCGGGCTGGCTGTGGTCGGCTCGGCAAACGGCCCCGGATTCGGGGCGACTGCGGCGGACGAGAGTGCAGGACTAAGCGGCGCGGGTGAGCGGAGCGTTGACTGCGAGCGACGCGGCCAGGGCCTCCGCGATGCGTTGGGCGAGGAGGGGCGGGACGGCGTTGCCGACCTGGCGGGCGATGCTCGACATCGATTGGTCCTCGGGGAGGAGGAAGTCGTCGGGGAAGGACATCAGGCGGGCCGCCTCGCGGACGGTGATCGGGCGGTGGGCGGAGGGGTGGAGGTAGCGCCCTTTCTCCGGCTTGTAGAACTCGGTGCGGATCGTCAAGGCGGGGCGGTCCCACCAGAGGCGGCCGAAGACGTCGGTCGTCCCGGTCGGCTTCTCGCGCCAGCAGCGGGGGACGAGGTCTGCGAGCCCGGCCCGGTCGAGGTTCCGCTGCATCGCGAAGCGGTCGCCGCCGTCGCGCGGCACCGCCTTGTAGCGCCGCACCGACTCCGGCCGCGGCTGCCGCGGCCGATGCCAACGCTTGCCGTCGGCCCGCAGCGGCAGCCCCTCGACCGCCTCCCGAAACGTCACCCAAGGCGCAAGCCGTGACGGTCCCGTATCGGGGGCCTTGTCCTTTGTCACCCTGTGGGTGACAAAGGACAAGGGGTTGGCAGGGGGGTCAGTGTCCTTAGTCGCCCTGTGGGCGACTAAGGACACTGAGGGGTCGGCGTGGGTCGGCTCCGGCCAGCGGAGGCGCGTCGGCGCGGACGCCGAGGACGATCGCGCGCCGGCGCCGCTGGGGGACGCCGAAGTCGGCGGCGTTCAGGATCGCGCCCTCGACCTCGAAGCCCAGGGCTTCGGCGCGGCGCCGGAACTCGAGGTACTCGGCGGAGCTCAGCAGCTCGGGGACGTTCTCCATCACGAAGGCACGCGGCTCGACCGCTTCCAGGGCCCGCAGGTACTCCGTCCACAGCCCCCGCCGCTCGAAGCCGACCGCCTCCCGATTCAGCGCCGAGAACCCCTGGCAGGGCGGCCCCCCGATCACCACGTCGGCCCGCGGGAAGGCGGCGACGTCCTCGATCCGTCCGCAGGCCACGTGGTTGCCGAAGTTGGCCGCATACGTTGCCGCCGCGTCGCGATCGAACTCCACGGCGAAGACCGACCGGAACGCCCCCGAGTCCTCAAAGCCGCGGGTCATGCCGCCGCAGCCGGCGAAAAGGTCAACCAGGGTGAGGCGGTTCACTCCCCCACGATATGCACCGGGCCGGCGGCGTCCCCCGGCGGCAAGGCGAGCAGCGCGCCCATCCCCTCCTAACCGCCGCCCTTAGGAGGGGATGGGCGCGCCGTTAGAAGACGCTGGGTCGCTATCGCGGGTGCGCTCGGCTTCGGCCACGAACAGATCGTGCAGGTCGGAGATCGCGTTGTGGGCGGGGGTGGAGCGGCGGCGTTGGAGCACCAGGAGGACGCCGGTGCCGTCTTCCTCCAGGGGGCGGTAAGCGATCTCGCCGCTGCGCTCGAGCGGGTCGCCGATCACGCTGTAGTCGGGGAGGACGGCGACGCCGAGACCGGCGGCGACCATCAGCTTGCCCATCTCCGCCCCGTCGGCGGAGTAGGAGAAGGTCGGCTCGCGGCCGTCGAGCAGACGCATGACGTAGCGGTGCATCACGTAGCCCGCCCGCATCGCGATCAGCGGCTGGTCCCAGAGGTTGGCGGTGCGGATCGTGGCCGAGCTCGCCAGCTCGTCGTCGGGGCGCAGGCAGACCACCGGCCGGCCGCGCAGCAGCTCGGTCGACTCGAACTCCGGCGGCATGTCGTCGCCCTCCAGGTAGTTGACCAGGCCGAGGTCCATCGAGCCCTCGAGCAGCGCCCGGTGGATCCCCGTCTGCTGGCCGCTGAGGATCTCCACCTGGGTCGCCGGGTGGGTGTCGCGGAAGGCGTGGATCGTCGGCGCCAGCAGCGGCACCGTCGCCGCGGTCACCGTGCCGACCCGCACCGTGCGGCTCAGCTCCTTGCTCGCGTCGGCGGCCCGCTTGAGGTTGTCGGCGGCCTCGATCACGGCCAGCATGTGGGGGAGGAGCTCGCGCCCGTGCTCGCCCACGGTCGCCCCGGAGCGCCGCCGGTCGAGGATCTCGACGCCGAGCTCACGCTCCAGCCGGCGCACGTTCTCGCTCAGCGCGGGCTGCGAGATGTGGAGGTTCTCCGCCGCCCGCCGGAAGGATCCGAAGCGGGCCACGGCGGTGGCGTATTCGAGTTGTTGGATGCGCATATTTGCCAAAGTTGACCGACTAGGTAAGAAAAGACTATAGGGCTCCTCGGTATTCCGATTTGACATCGGCCCGGGACCGCCCGCATCATGCCCGTCGCACTACGTTGCTTTGTCGATCAACTTAGTAAGGAATAGCCGGAGATGCCCCGCCCGATCCGCCTTACTCCCTGCCAGGTCACACACGAGCACCAGGTTCAAGAAAGAGGAAGAAGCATGAGCACGCAAGAGGTAGTCAACGCAATTCCCGGCAACGAGATTGCCGATCCGTTCGCGGTCGCGGCGGAGCTCCGCGACCGGTTCCGGGTCGGCGCCGCCGAGCGCGACCGCGAGCGCCGGTTCCCCTACGAGCAGTGCGCCGAATTCCGCGCCTCGGGCCTGCTCGGGCTGATGGTGCCGCGTGAGCACGGCGGCTACGGCGGCACCTTCGTCGACCTGATGAAGGTCGTCAACCTGATCTCGGCCGGCGACTCGAACATCGGCCAGATGTACCAACTGCACACCGGCGGGATCCGCCTGCTGCAGGAGTTCGCCTCGCCCGAGGTACAGGCGAAATGGCTGCCGCGCTTCGCCAGCGGCGAGCTCTGGATCACCAACGCGTACTCCGAGGTGGGGACCCCGAGCGTCAACCACTTCAACACCACCGTGCGCCGCGACGGCGACGGCTGGCGCCTCAACGGGAAGAAGTTCTACTGCACCGGCAGCCTCGCCGGGGACATCACCTTCGGCCCCTGCCAGGTCGCCGAAAGCGACGAGGTGAGGGTCTTCTTCACCCCGACCGACGCCGAGGGCGTGACCATCCACGACGACTGGTCGGGCTTCGGCCAGCGCACCACCGCGAGCGGCACCACCGAGTTCGAGGAGGTCTGGGTCCCGGACGAGCTCTGCCTCGCCAGCCCCGACTCCGACGGTGGCGGCGGCGGCGCGGTCACCTCGCTGAACTACCAGGCGGTCCACACCGGCGTCTTCGTCGGGATCGCCCGCAACGCCCTCGACGACGCGGTCGGGTTCGTCCGCGAGCGGGCCCGCGTCTGGTACGAGAGCCCGGCCGAGAAGGCGAGCGAGGACCCCTACACGCTGCTGCGCGTGGGGGAGATGAAGACCGCGGTCGAGGCCGCCGAGCTGCTCTCGCTGCGGGCCGCCGAGCTCTGCGACGTCGCCGCCGAGCACCCCACCGACGGGCGCGCCCGCGGCGAGGCCTCGGTGGTCACCGGCGAGGCGCGCCGGGCCGCGGCCGAGGCGGCGATGGAGGCCGGCTCGACCCTGTTCAAGGTGTGCGGCGCCGGCAGCGTGCTCTCGAAGTACGGCTTCGACCGCCACTGGCGCAACGCCCGCACGCTCTCGCTGCACAACCCGCTGGACTTCAAGTCCGCGCACGCGGGGGACTTCCTGCTCAACGACCGGCTGCCCGCAGTCGACTCCTACAACTGAGGGGATCGCCATGTCATCGGTAGACATCTCCCGCCAGCCGGCCAAGGGCATCTTCTTCACCGCGATCTCGCTGCCCGCGGCGCTCGGCATCTGGCTGCTCGTCCACAACCTGTTCGGGCTCGACTACGGCTCCAGCTCGCTGGTGATCACGGTCTGCTTCGCCTTCTTCTGGCAGATCGCCTGGTCCTTCGGCGGCTGGCCCGCCAACCTCGTCACCGAGAACCGCTGGCTGCGCGGCACGCTCAACTGGCTGCTCCTGATGGGCCTGGTTCTGCTGACGATCGGCTGCTGGCACTGGTACTACGGCGAACCGTTCCAGGACACGCAGATCGGCGAGTGGGGATCGACCGCGATCGTCGCCGGCGTGATCAGCCTCTTCTTCTTCGGCAACACCCTGCTGCTGCCGGCGGAGATGGGGACGCGCCAGCCGCTGTCGGGCTTCGTCAACGCGCTCTGGGGACTCTTCCTGCTGCCGCTCGGCCTCCTGTTGCTGCCCGGCCTGGCCGGCAACGAGGGCCTCTACATCCCTTGGATCTGGTTCCCGATCACGCTCGTCGTGATGGGCTACTTCGGCGGCTGGCCGTTCGGCGAGATCCCCCAGCCGCGCGCCGGGATCGCCTACATGGCCGCGGTCTTCGCCGGCACCCTCGCCTTCCTCGCGGTGCTCAAAATCGCCGGCACCGACTTCTTCAGCGAAGGCTCCGGGGCGGAAAAGGCGGCGATCTTCGGCGCCACCTGGACCAACGTCGGCTTCGTCTACGCCTGGCTCTTCAACCAGTATCCGCTCGGCGATCTGCCCCAGCCGTTGAAGGGGTTGGCCGGGACGGGACTGACCCTCGCGGTCAGCGGCGTCGTCTACGCGGTGCTCGTCTCCAGCTTCGGCGCCGCCGACCTGGCCGGCGTCGTCTTCGGCGAGTTCGCCCTGATGTGGGCGCTGGTCAGCTTCGCCGGGGTCGGCCTCTTCAACGCCTTCGAGTGGGGCTACGAGGAGGACCCGGGCGGTGCCGGGATCGGCCTCGGCGAGCGGCTCGGCCAACCCGCCGAGCACGAGCCGCCCCCGGCCGCGCACGCGATCACCTGAACCTCAGACAGACAAAGACCGAAAGACATCGGAAGGAACCGAGAGATGACTGACCTACAGAACAAGGACGCGGTGAAATTCGCCTACTGGGTGCCCAACGTGAGCGGCGGCCTGGTGGTGTCGAAGATCGAGCAACGCACTGACTGGGGGCTGGAGTACAACCAGGAGCTGGGACGGATCGCCGAGCGCAGCGGCTTCGAGTACGCGCTCAGCCAGGTCCGCTACATGGCGAGCTACGGCGCCGAATACCAGCACGAGTCGACCAGCATCAGCCTCGCGATCGCGCTCGCGACCGAGAAGCTGAAGGTGATCGCGGCGATCCACCCGGGCCTCTGGCACCCGGCGGTGCTGGCCAAGTTCGTCGCCTCCGCCGATGTGATGACCGGCGGCCGCTTCTGCGTCAACGTGGTCAGCGGCTGGTTCAAGGGCGAGTTCACCGCGCTCGGCGAGCACTGGCTCGAGCACGACGAGCGCTACCGCCGCTCGGAGGAGTTCATCCGCGTCCTCAAGGCGAGCTGGACCGAGGACGAGGCCGAGTTCTCCGGCGACTTCTACAACCTGCACGGCTACAACCTGAACCCGAAGCCTTTCGCGATCGACGGCCGGCCGCACCCCGAGGTCTTCCAGGGCGGCAACTCGACCGGGGCCCGTGAAATGGCGGCGCGCGTCTCCGACTGGTACTTCATGAACGGCAACAACCCGGAGGGGGTCGCCGCGCAGATCGAGGAGGTCAGCGGGTACGCCCGGGCGGCGGGCCGCGAGCCGGGCACCGACCTCCGCTTCGGCCTCAACGCCTTCATCGTCGCCCGCGAGACCGAGGCCGAGGCCCGCGAGACGGTCGAGGAGATCATCGACAAGGCCGACACCGAGGCGGTCAAAGGCTTCGGCGACGCGGTCAAACAGGCCGGCCAGTCGACCGGCGACAAGCGCGGGATGTGGCAGGACTCCGAGTTCAAGGACCTGGTCCAGTACAACGACGGCTTCCGCACCGGCCTGATCGGCACCCCCGAGCAGGTCGCCCGCAAGATCGTCGGCTACCGCGAGCAGGGCGTCAACCTGATCCTCGGCGGCTTCCTCCACTTCCAGGAGGAGGTCGACTACTTCGGCCGCGAGGTGCTGCCGATCGTGCGCGCGCTGGAGGCCGAGCGCGGCCTCGCCCCGGTGGCGGTGGCGTAGGCGGAATGGTCGAGGAGGCGCGCGACATGCCCCTGAAGTTCCACTGGTTCCTGCCCACCCAGGGCGACGGCCGCGGCCTGATCGAGACCGGCGACGCTCCCCCCGCGGGCGTCGCCGGCGGCCTCCGCGAGGCCTCGATCGCCTACCTCACCCGGGTCGCCACGGCGGCCGAGGACCTCGGCTTCGAGGCGGCGCTGACCCCGACCGGGGGCTGGTGCGACGACGCCTGGGTGGTGACGGCGATGCTGTCGGAGACCTCCGAGCGGCTGAAGTTCCTGATCGCCTTCCGCCCCGGCCTCGTCTCGCCGACCCTTGCCGCGCAGATGGCGGCGACCTTCCAGTGGCACTCGCGCGGGCGCCTCCTCCTCAACGTGGTGACCGGCGGCGACGCCGACGAACAACGCGCCTTCGGCGACTTCCTCGAGAAGGAGGAGCGCTACCAGCGGACGGGCGAGTTCCTCGAGATCGTCCGCCGCCTCTGGGACGGCGAGACCGTCGACTTCACCGGCGAGCACCTGCGGGTCGAGGGGGCGACGATCCACCGCCTGCCCGACCCGCGGCCGGAGATCTACTTCGGCGGCTCCTCGCCCGCCGGGATCGAGGTGGCGGCCGAGCACGTCGACGTCTACCTCACCTGGGGCGAGCCGCCCGCGGCGGTCGCCGAGAAGATCGAGCGCGTGCGCGCGGCGGCTGCCGACCGCGGCCGCCAGGTGCGCTTCGGCATCCGCCTCCACACGATCTCCCGCGACGATTCCGCCGCCGCCTGGGCGGCTGCCGAGCACCTGCTCGACTCGGTCCCGGCGGAGACGATCGCCCAGGTCCAGGCCAAGCTCCGCCGGTCCCAGTCGGAGGGCCAGCGGCGGATGCTCGAGCTGCACGGCGGCTCGCGCGATTCGCTCGAGGTCTATCCCAACCTCTGGGCCGGGGTCGGCCTCGGCCGCGGCGGCGCCGGCACCGCGTTGGTCGGCTCGCACGCCGAGGTCGCCGCGCTGATCGAGGAGTACGCCGACGCCGGGATCGAGGAGTTCGTCCTCTCCGGCTACCCGCACCTGGAGGAGCTCTACTGGTTCGGCGAGGGCGTCCTGCCGCTGCTCGAGCGGCGCGGGCTCTGGCAACCGCCGGGGCCGGCCGGGCTCGCCACCTCCGGCGGGCGCGAGGGGACCGCGGTGCCGTTCGCGGTGGGGGCGCAGCGATGAGCGCAGCGATGAGCGATCAGGTCCAGCGCATCGCGATCGTCGGCGGCGGGGCCGCCGGGGCGCTTGCCGCCGTCCACCTGCTGCGCGAGCCGCGCAACCGCGGCGGCCTCGAGATCGAGCTGATCGACCGCACCGGGACCTTCGGCGCCGGGGTCGCCTACGGGACCGAGGATCCGCTCCACCTGCTGAACGTGCCCGCGGTGCGGATGGGGGCGATCCACGGCCACCCGGAGCACTTCCACGACTGGCTCGCCGAGCGCGGCGAACCGGTGGCCGAGGAAGCCTTCCTGCCGCGCGGCCTCTACGCGACCTACATCCGCGACCTGCTCGCGGGGGCCGAGCGCGGGGCCGACGGCGCGCGGCTGCGCCGGCGCGGGGGAGAGGTGGAGACGATCACCGAGCGGGTCGGCGACGGGGTCGCGCCGCTGGAGCTGACCTTCGCCGACGGCGAGCGGCTCGAGGCCGACCGGGTGATCCTCGCCCTCGGCCCGCTCGGCGGCGGCGATCCGATCCGTGTCCCGGCGGAGCTGAAGGAATCGGGCGTGTACGTGAGCGACCCGTGGCAGGCCGGAGCCCTCGACGAGGTGTGCTCGGACCGCTCGGTGCTGATCGTCGGCACCGGCCTGAGCATGGTCGACGTGGCGCTCTCGCTGGGCGAGGTCGAGGACGGGCCGCGGATCCGCGCGGTCTCCCGCCACGGCCTGGTGCCGCGCCGACATCGCCGCGACCTGACCAACCTGCGCCGCTTCCACATCCCGATGGAGACGGGAGAGCTGGAGCCGGTGGTCGCCGCGGTCTTCGCCCAGATCGGCCGGGTCTCCCAGCAGGGCGACGACTGGCGCGACGTGATCGACTCGATGCGGCCGGTCTCGCCGCAACTCTGGCGCTCGCTGCGCACGGAGGACAAGCAGCGCTTCCTGTCCGAGTTCCAGCGGCTCTGGGACGTGCACCGGTTCCGCATGGCCCCGGACGTGGCCGATCGCTTCGAGGCTCTGGAGGCCTCCGGCCGGCTGGTCACCGAGGCCAACGCGATCGTCTCGGTCGAGCCGCACGGCGAGCGCGCCCGGGTCTTCCTGCGCACCCCCGGCTCGCATGATCTGGACACGGTCGAGGTCGACCGGGTGATCAACTGCAGCGGCGCCGGCTGCGACCTGCGCCTGCAGGCGCCGCCGGTCCTCGCGGGCCTGCTCGCCGCCGGGCGCGCCCGCCCCGATGAGCTCGGCCTCGGCCTCGACGTCTCCGAGGACGGCGCCGTGCTCGACGCCGAGGGCGCGGAGTCGGAGCGGATCTTCGTCGTCGGCAGCCTGCGCAAGGGGGTCGAGTGGGAGGCGATCGGGGTGACCGAGATCCGCGACCACTCCGGCTGCATCGCGCGGAAGATCGTGCGCACCGGCGAAACCGAGGAACTGCCGCTGCCGACCGAGATCCGCCATGCCGCCGCCGGCGCCCCGACCGAGTGGGAGGCGGCATGACCGCCCGCCGCCTCGGCCTCGACCGTCGGAGTCCCGATGAACCCGCTCGCCGTCGCCGTCGCGCCGGCGCCGTCTCGCTCGCCACCGACGAGCTTCGTGCGGGCCGCATGGTGCTGCTGCGCGACGACACCGAGCGGGCCGGCGAGGGCGACCTCCTGATCGCGGCCGAGTTCGCCGACGCCGCGGCGATCAACTTCATGGTCACCGAGGCCCGCGGGATCGTCTGCCTGGCGCTCTCGACCGAGCGCTGCGTCGAGCTCGGCCTCGAGCAGATCGGCAACCGCGGCAACCAGTCCTCGCTGGGCGACTCGGCGATGGTCTCGATCGAGGCCCGCGTCGGCGTCACCACCGGGATCTCGGCCGGCGACCGCGCCCGCACGATCGCCGCCGCGGTCGACCCGGCGAGCGGCCCCGACGACCTCGTCCAGCCCGGCCACGTCTTCCCGCTGCGGGCGCGCCCCGGCGGCGTGCTGGAGCGGGCGGGGCGGACCGAGGCCGCGGTCGAGCTGGCGCGCGCGGCGGGCCTCACCCGCGGCGGCGGCGTCCTCTGCCAGGTGATGCGCGAGGACGGCCACATGGCCACGGGCGAGGACCTCGACGAGTTCGCGGCCCGCCACGGCCTCGCGATCCTCACGGTCAGCGACGTGGTCGAGCACCGGCGCGCGGCGCAGCCCGACGCGGCGGCGAAGCTGGCCGAGACCGGCCGGCTGATGCGCGACGTGATGGGCCACTTCGCCACCGGCGTCTCGGTGGTCACCGCGCGCGACGGCGAGGGCGCCCCGGTCGGGACGACCGCCAACGCGATCTCCTCGGTCTCGCTCGACCCGCCGCTGCTGCTCGCCTGCCTGGCGCGCAGCTCCGAGACCCTGGCGGCGATCCGCGAGACCGGCCGCTTCGCGGTCAACGTCCTCGCCGCCGAGCAGCGCCACCACTCCGACCGCTTCGCCAAGAAGGGCAGCGCGGTCGGCGCCCACGAGGTCGAGTTCCACGACCACGAGCTCGGCGTGCCGGTGCTGCCGGGGGCGCTGGCGACGATCGCCTGCGCGGTCGAGTCGATCTACCCGGCCGGCGATCACGAGATCGTGGTCGGGCTCGCCCACCACCTGGAGCACGGCGAGCCCGGCACCAAGCCGCTGCTCTTCTACCGCGGCGCCTATTCGGAGATCCAGATCGAGGAGGACGAACTTGCCGCCTGACGCCGAGACCAACCCCCTGTCCTTTGTCACCCAGAGGGTTACAAAGGACAGAGACCTGCGGGTGATCCTGGGGTCGACCACGCCGCCGGGGCGGTTGCACCGGGCGGTCGACGGCGCGACCCGGCGCGCCGGCGAGCGCGGGGTGGAGGCCGACCTCTTCGACCTCGGCGCCCACACGATCGGCTTCGCCGACGGCACCCCGGCGGAGGACCTGAGCGACGACACGGCGACCGCGATCGCGGCGGTCGAGTCGGCCCGGGCGCTGATCGTGGCGACGCCGATCTACCGCGGCTCGATGACCGGCTCGCTGAAGAACCTCTTCGACCTGATGCCGGTCCCGGCGCTGCAGGGGAAGGTGGTCGGGATCGTCGCGATGGGCGCCTCCGACCACCATTACCTGGGGGCGGAACGGCACCTGCGCGACGTGCTCGCCTTCTTCGGCGCGATCCCGATGCCGGTCGCCGTCTACCTGAACGGCGGCGACTTCGAGGACGGCCGTGCCGACCGAGCGCGCCGCGACCCTGCTCGACCAGCTCTTCGCCGCGACGACCGAGACCGCGGCCGCCCTGGCGGGCACCGCCGCCGGGATCGAGCCGAGCCCGCTGGCGGCGAAAGCGATCAAACCGCGCACGGGAGCGACCGCCTGATGCCCACCGCCGAGATGCCGACGGCCGAATTCGAGCTGCCGACGATCGACGCGCCCGCGCGCCGGCTCGCCGTCGCGCCCCCGGTCGATCCCGACCTCGATGCGCTGCCGGACTCCTCCGTCCGCGCGATCGTGATCGACGCCCACGCGCCCTCGCGGATCGGCCTCGGGGCCCTGCTCGAGGAGCAGGCCTGGATCGAAACCTGCCTGCTCGCCTGCCGGCAGCGAGGAATCGGTGGCGCTCACCCGCCGCCATCGCCCCGACGTGGCGATCCTCGACATCTCCCAGACAGGGCCGTTCGCCGGCTCGGTCACGGCGCTGATCCGCGAGGCCCATCCCGGCATCCAGATCCTGCTCAGCTCCCGCTGCCGCACCTCCCCGGGCGCGCCGCCCGCCAGCCTCGGCGCGGTCGGCTTCCTGCCCGCCGGGATCTCCTCCGAGGAGGTCGTCGACCAGGTGCGCGCCGCGGTGCTCGGCGGCGAGCCGCTCGACTTCGACCTCCCGGCGCCCGCCGCCGGCCCCGACCTCTCCGACCGCGAGCGGGAGATCCTCGTCCTGCTCGGCACCGGCCTGACCAACCGCGAGATCGGCGAGCGCCTCCACCTCGGCCCCGACTCGATCAAGAAGAGCGCCACCGCGCTCTACCGCAAGCTCGGCGTCCGCAACCGCACCGAGGCCGCCCAGCGCGCCGCGACGGTCCTCGCGATCGAGCGGATCTGACGATGCCCGTCCGACTGCACTGGTTCCTGCCGACCAACGGCGACTCCCACACCGACCTCAGCCTCGGCAACGCGGTCGGCGCGCACGGGGCGCGGATCGACGACGCGGCGACCAACGCGCGCAAGGGCGACCTCGGCTACATGGCCCAGGTCGCCCGCGCCGCCGAGGCGATGGGCTTCGAGGCGGCGCTGACCCCGACCAGCTCCTGGTGCGAGGAGGCCTGGGTGATCACCGCGGCGCTGACCCAGCACACGCGTGACTTCAAGTACCTGGTCGCCTTCCGTCCCGGCCTGCAGTCGCCGACCCTGGCGGCGCAGGCGGCGGCGACCTACCAGCGGGTGTCGGGCGGCCGGCTGCTGCTGAACGTGGTGGTCGGCGGCGACCAGATCGAGCAGCACCGCTACGGCGACACGATCGGCAAGGAGTCCCGCTACGCCCGCGCCGACGAGTTCCTGGCGATCGTGCGCGAGCTCTGGACCGGGGAGGAGGTCGACTTCTCCGGCGAGTGGTACGAGATCGAGGGCGCCCGGCTGCTCGACCCGCCCGCCTGGCCGACCGTCTACCTGGGCGGCTCCTCGGCCGCCGCGCTCGAGGTGGCTGCCCGCCGCGCCGACGTCTTCCTCACCTGGGGCGAGCCGCCCGCGGCGGTGGCGGCGAAGCTCGACGCGGTGCGCGAGGCGGGCGACCGCGAGGGGCGGGAGCTCGGCTTCGGCATCCGCCTCCACGTGATCACCCGCGACACCGCCGAGGAGGCCTGGGCGGTGGCCGACCGGATGCTCGCCAACCTCTCCGACGAGCAGATCGCCAAGGCGCAGTCGATCCAGAAGACGTCCGAATCGGAGGGCCAGCGGCGGATGACCGAACTGCACGGTGGCCGCACCGACCACCTCGAGGTCTCGCCCAACCTCTGGGCGGGGATCGGCCTGGTGCGCGGCGGCGCCGGCACCGCGCTGGTCGGCTCGCACGAGGAAGTAGCCGACCGCATCGCCGAGTACCACGACCTCGGCATCGACGAGTTCATCCTCTCCGGCTATCCGCACCTGGAGGAGGCCTACAAGGTGGGCGAGGGCCTGATGCCGGTGCTACGCGCCCGCGGCCTGGTCGAGGCCCGCGACCCGGTAGCGGTCTAGACGTTGATGGGCCGAAAACTCCAGACATAGAGGAGTTTTCGGCCCATCAACATCAGTCGGCGAGGGAGCTCTCGACCCAGCCGGCTCAGCTCCACGGATCGGCCGAGGAGTAGCCCTCGAAGGCGTACGGGTTGAGGAACTGACGTCGTTTGAAGAAGGTCCGGTCTTGCGCACCGAGTGCCACGACATCGGCAACCTCGTCCCAGGCGGTGCTTATGCACTCGATCTGATGGTCGACTATCTCGCGGGCCTGGCGCTCGGTGAGGAGGTAGGGCTCCGCCACCCGCACCGCCGGCTCCAGTTGGCTTTGGCGGACGCCCGGAGCGAACGCCATGGCCTGACTGGCGGTGAGTCCGCTGCGGGGCTGGGGGCAGATGTCATAGGCCGGAGTGAGGGTCAGGGCACCTGACCGCCCATCCCAGAAAGCACGGTGATTCCGGGCGTGGTCGTCGATGTTGCCGACGAGAATGTTGAAGGTGATCCGGGAGAAGAGCTCGTGCAAGGTCGTCCTCGGGTTCGGCAAACCGCGCTCGGATGTCTTCGGCCAGGTCGTAGTAGGTCGCATATCGACCTTCTCGGTCCGCGTCGAGCTGGAGGATCGTCAGCGCGGTCACCGTCGGGCGGCGCAGGAAGCCGGCGTCGACCGGCTCTCGATCGAACCGCTCGACGAGGAGGACGTCGCGACCCAGGACCTCGAGATAGGAGACGGCAGCGGCGTCCAGGCCCGACCGCCGGGCCAGCTCCATGGCGATGAACTCCCCCTTCACCACCGGGTAGTTGTCGGTCGTCGAGGAGAACTTGGCGATCAGCTTGCGACCTTGGTCGTCCAGGAGGGCCTTGGGACGCGCACCGCCAACCGAGCTGCCGTGAAGCAGCGCCTGATCCAGGTCGGGCGACAGAGGTGCCCCCTCGTCGACTCGCTCGGCCGCCTCGGCGAGCTCCTCAAGCTTCGCCGTCCCGCCTGATCTCGGAACATAGACGTCGCCGGAGCGCTGGAAGTCGAGCGCTCCGATGCGATCCGACCCGGACTCCAACAGGTACGTCAACCGGCTCAGCCCCGCCGGGTCGGCCTGGTCGGCATCTTTGCCCATGATGTGCCGCATCACGACTCTCTGGCCCCAGGAATCCGGGCCGCAGTCCTCGATCACCCCCGCGATCCTTCGCCTCTCCAGCGGATCTATCCGGCCCGGACCCAGCGGGAGCTCGGGTAGATAGAGGGGGACCGCATCCTGGCGGTCCAGGTAGCTCCGGCCGTATCGGAAGGAAACGAGGTCGCCGCGTTCGGCGATGCGGCCGGCGACCACCGGCTCGGTGGCTCCAGGCAGCCAGGTCCAGACATAGGCCTCCGTCGGAGCCTCAGAAGTCGTCGCCATCGTCGTCCTCGCTCACGATGCGTTTCGGCAGCAGGGCGCTTCGCGCCTGGGTGCGGTCCAGGTCCATCGAGAGCCGCTCCCGATCGGGCTGGAAGAGGGTGGCTCCCGCGAGTGCCGCCAACTCGAACGCCGTGCCGATGGTCACGCTCGGATCGCCGTTCTCCGCCTTGATCAAGGTTGCCCGGCTGATCCCCGCCCGCTCTGCCAACTCGGACTGCGTCCAGTGACGCGCGCGGCGCCCCAGGCGGATCTGCTCGCCGAGTAGCTGAAGAGCCTCCAACGTGTACCGAGAGTAAGGGCGAGGTCGTGCAGCCATGTCTATTATTTTAGACATATCGGCCTATAAGCACAATATATTTGACATTCGGCCCGAGCCTTACTTGAGCCGAACCTGCCGCCGTGCCTCACGGGGCAGGTTGTGGCCCCGCGGCGCTAGTCGGTGTCGGCGAGGGACTTCTCGACCCAGCCTGCTCCGGCCGAGAAGTCCTCGATGCCGAGGGCGGCGGCGACGTTGCACCACATCCCCATCTGGAAGAACCCGTCGAGGCGTTCGTCGTCGAAGCCGGTGAGCCGGCGGCAGAGGTCGACCAGGCGCGCGTAGTTGCGGCGCACGGCGAGCTGGATGCCGGGGTCGTCGCCGCAGGCGGCGTAGGCCTGGAGCTGCAGCAGGAGCTGGTCGGGGTTCTCGCTGATCCGGCTCATGTAGGCGTGGCCGAGCGCCTTCAGCTGGTCTTCTTCCGGTTCCTGCGGGCCGTCGCGTTCGTAGGCCGCGGCGGCCTCCTCGAAGAGGGCCGAGACTTTCTCGAAGCAACGGTCGACCGCGGCGAGGAAGAGGTCGCGCTTGGTCGGGAAGAGGGAGAAGACGTAGGGCTGGGCGACGCCGACCTCGGCCGCGATCGCCGAGACCTTCGTCCCCTGCAGCCCGCCGTGCGCGAAGTGGTGCACGGCGGCCTCGATCAGGGCGTCCCGGCGCTCGGCTGCCGGGACGCGCCTGCGAGGCTCGGTCTTCGTCGTCGCCGCCATCGTCCGATCCTAGTTCGTCGATCCCACGTTGCCGAGCGGCGGGCGCCTAGCTCGCCGCCGGGAGGGCGTGGCGCGGCCTCGTCCCGCTCGTATTCCTCGATCTCGCTCTCGGTGGCCTTGGCGCCGAACGGCAGCACCGCGGCGACGAAGGCGCCGAAGGCCAGGACCGCGACTCCCACCCAGAGGGCGGGCACGAGCCCGTCGACGAACGCCTGCGGCGTGGTGTAGGCGCCGGCGCCGCTGAACACGGTGGCGAGGACGGCGATGCCGAAGGTGCCGCCGAGCTCGCGGATCGCGTTGGTCGCGCCGGAGGCCTGGCCGGCCTGGTCGACGCGGACCGAGTTGAGGATCGCGCTCGCCGAGGGGGCGAAGACCAGCGCCATGCCCGAGCCCGCGAGGATGAACGGGACGATCATCGAGCCGTAGCTCATCGTGGTCGAGGCCTCGGAGGCGAGCCAGCCGAGCGCGATCGCCTGCAGCGAGACGCCGCCGACCATGAACCAGCGGGGGCCGAATTTTTCGCTGAAGATGCCGGCCAGCGGCGCCACGATCATCGTCGCCCCGGTCCAGACCAGCAGCTTCAGGCCCGCCTGCAGGGGCGAGTTGCCGAGCACGTTCTGCATGAACTGGCTGAGGAAGAAGATCGAGCCGAACATGCCGAAGTACATCGCCATCGAGACCACGTTGGTGACGGCGAAGCTGCGCTTGGCGAAGAACTGCATCGGCAGCATCGGCGACTCGGTGCGCAGCTCCTGGCGGACGAAGGCGGCGAGCAGGACGACCCCGGCGCCGATGCTGATCATCACCTCGGGGGCGGTCCAGCCGATCGTCTGGGCGCGGACGAGGCCGTAGACGAGGCCGAAGAGGCCGCTCGAGGCGAGGCCCAGGCCGGGCAGGTCGAGCGCCGCCTTGGGGCCGTAGCTCTCGTCCAGTTTGCGGGCGGCGATCGGGGCGAGCAGGAGGCCGATCGGGACGTTGATCCAGAAGATCCAGTGCCAGTCGGCGAGCTCGATCACGGCGCCGCCGACGAGCGGGCCGAGGGCGACGGCGACGCCGGAGATGCCGGACCAGACGCCGAGCGCGATGCCGCGTTTTTCCGGCGGGAAGGCGCCCGCGATCAGGGTCAGGGTGAGCGGGGTGACGATCGCCGCGCCGATGCCCTGGATCGCCCGGGCGGCGATCAGGAGGTCGGCGCTCGGGGCGAGCGCGGCGGCCGCCGAGGCGGTGGTGAAGAGGGAGATCCCGATGACGAACATGCGCCGGCGGCCGAAGCGGTCACCGAGCGCGGCGCCGGTGAGCAGCATCACCCCGTAGGCGAGGACGTAAGCGTTGACGGTCCACTCCAAGGCCTGCACGGAGGCACCGAAGTCGTTGTGGATGGAGGGGAGGGCGACGTTCACGACGAGGTTGTCGAGCACGACCATGAACAGCCCCACGGAGACCAGGACGAGGGTCCAGAGCCTTCCTTTTGCTTGTGCTTGCGGTTCCATCGGCGGCGGTCCTTCCATAGTTAGTAGCGGCGACTAAGAACAACTTAGCAGCGACTAATAACTGATGCAAGCGCCTTATGACACGAGGCGACGTTTCGGGTCCCTGAGGCCCGAAATATTCCCCGGACCTTCCTGACCGCTCGGGCGCGTCCCTAGCTGGGGTCGGGCGCCTGCTCGGCCGTGGCCGGGCCGGCGAAGTGGCCGACCTTGGAGGAGGAGAGGTCGCGCCGGACGAGGCGGCGGAGGAAGTAGTTGCAGGAGATCACGTGGATGCGCGACTGGGTGGCGCCATAAAGCCGGCGCGACATCCCGCCGAGGCGCGGGTAGTAGTTGGCGACCTCGACCCCGACCCGGAGCCGGACCTTGCCGCCCTCCTGGTCGTCGTGACGGTGGATGTCGATCTCCAGGTAGCCGTCGCCGTCGGTGCCGCGCTTGGAGACCAGGAGCCCCTTCTTGATCCGCCAGCGGACGATCCCGTGGCACCCGTCCATCTCGTACTCGGGTGCCTTGAAGGTGAGCAGCGGCAGCTGCGGGATGAGGAACACGATCGAGCGCTCGCCCGCGGTGTAGTGGACGTGGAGCAGGCCGAGCGTGAAGCGCTGCAGCGTCGTCCAGTAGGTGCGCGCGACGCGCTCCAGGTGTTCGGGGTCCCAGAGCCCGGCGAGCGCCTTCGCGGGCAGGACGATGTCGGCCGCCTGCCGCGAGGTGACCGCGCCGGTCTCCGCGTCGGTCGAGGTCTCGTCGTCGAGGTCGCCGATCTCGGCCCCGGGGATCACCGCCGAGCGCCGTCGCCAGAGCTTCATCTCCCGACCTCTACGCTCGGTCGGTGGCGATCGTGATCTACGACGAGGACTGCGGCTTCTGCCGCGTCAGCCTGGCGCTGCTCCTGAGCTGGGACCGCCGCCGAGCCCTGCGCCCGCTGCCGCTCGGAACCCCGGAGGCCGACCGGCTGCTGGCGGACCTGACGGAGGCCGAGCGCAACGCTTCCTGGCACCTGGTCGTCGAGGACGGCACGCGAACCAGCGCCGGCGCCGCGCTCGCCCCGGCCCTGTCGCTGCTCCCCGGCGGCCGCGTCCCGGCGGCGCTCTTCGGCCGCTTCCCGACGACCAGCGAACGTGGTTACCGCTGGGTCGCCGATCACCGCGGCCCGCTTGGCCGCTTCGTCCCCGCCCGGGCGCGTCGTTGGGCTGATCGTGTGATCGCCGCACATGGCGGCCCGACGCCGCCTCAATAGGGCGGCTTGCAGATCGTCTTCGCCCCGGACCAGGAGAACCACTTGCCGAGCTTCCCACCGGGGTGCTTCGGCAGGCGCGCTTCGAGCTTCGTGTAGGCAGCTTGCTTGCCGCACTTGCCGAGGTCGGTCGCGCGCAGCTCGATCCTCGCCGGCTTGCGGTAGTAGCCGCCGCCCGGCTTGAAGATCGGGTTCAGGCCGTAGCCGATCGCGGTCGGGTTGCCCCAGCCGGTCCAGTGGATCTTGGTGACCTCGCCGCTCGGATCACCGCCGTTGAAGATCTTGCTCGGTTCGGCGGTCCCGAAGCCTTCGCCGTATGGGCCGGTGAACGCTTTCGATCCGAGCGCCGGATTCGCCGCGGCCGCAGCCGAGGTCGCCACCACGGCGAGGAGGAGCACGGACAGCACGGTGGAGAGGGCGAGCTTCATTCCTCCGACCCCTTACCCCGCCACAGCCCCCGCAAGCGCTCGCCGAGGCTGGGGCGCGGGCCGCGCTCGGCCGCCAGCCACTCGTCGCGCGTCGGCAGCGTCCCCGCCTGGCGCGCCCGGCGCACGCAATCCATGTGGGCGTGGCGACGCTTGGAGCGGTCGTCCTCCGGGGCGATCAGCACGTGCTCGGACATCGACGCCAGGTGCTTGCCGCAGAACGGGCAGCGGTAGGTCGCCGGCTTCAGGTTCTGCGCCGGCCGCATCGACCACCACCGCGGCTGCTCGGCCATCCCGGCATTGTCGCGGAGGGAGCTAGGCGGGCGGGTGGCGGCGGGTCATCGCCACCATCGCGGCGCTCGAGCCCTTGTGGTCGACCAGGCCGCGCAGGGTGTGGCGGGCGAAGATCTCTTCGAGTTCCTCGCGGGTCAGCGTCTCGCGGTCGAGCGCCTGCTCGGCGAGATCGTCGAGGCACTCGCGGTTGGCCGAGAGCAGGGCGCGGGCGCGGCGGTAGGCCTCGCGGGCGAGGGTCATCGAGGCGAGGTCGACGTCGCGGCGGGTCGCGTCGGAGACGGCGTAGTCGTCCGTCGGCATCGCGATCGGCGGCGGGCCGTCATGGTCGACCGCCACGCCCATGCCAAATTCGGTGACCATCTGCCTGCAGACCCGATGCACGTGGACGAGATCGCCGGCCGCCCCCGAATACGACTCACCGAACACCTCCTCCTCTGCCGCGCGACCGCCGAGCGAGGTCACCACGTCGGCAAGCAGTTCGTCGCGAGACTTCATGTGCCTGTCCTCTTCCGGCGAGTAGGCGACGAAGCCGAGCGCCGGCCCGCGCGGCACGATCGAGAGGATCTCCGCCGGGTCGACCTCGACCAGCTTGCCGCAGAGGGCGTGGCCCGCCTCGTGGTAAGCGACCACTCGACGTTCGTCCTCACCGAGAAGCGTCGCCTGCGTCGACCCGATCGACTGGCGCAGCAGCGCCTCGTCGATTTCCTTGCGGTGAACCTGATCGCGCCCGGCGCGGCCGGCGATGATCGCCGCCTCGTTCAGCGCGTTGGCGAGTTGGGCGCCGGTCATCCCGGTGGTCTTGCGGGCGACGTCGGTGAGGTCGAGGTCCTCGGCCAACGGCTTGCCTTTGGCGTGGGCGCGGAGGATCGCCTCACGGCCGTCGCGCGAGGGCGGCGCGACCAGCACCTGGCGATCGAAGCGGCCCGGACGCAGCAGCGCCTTGTCGAGCTTCTCGACGTTGTTGGAGGCGGCGATCACGATCACCGTCGTGTTGTCCTTCTCGAAGCCGTCGAGCTCGACCAGCAGCTGGTTCAGCGCCTGCTCGCGCTCCGAGGAGCCGCCGTCACCGCCGCCGGAGCGGTGGCCGCCGACGGCGTCGAGCTCGTCGATGAAGATCACCGCGCGCCCCGACTTGCGCGCCTCTTTGAAGAGCCGGCGGATGCGGGCGGCGCCGCGGCCGACGAACATCTCGACGAAGCTCGAGCCGGAGGCGGCGAAGAAGTCGCACTTGGCCTGGGCGGCGACGGCGCGGGCGAGCATCGTCTTGCCGGTCCCGGGCGGGCCGTAGAGGAGGACGCCGCGCGGCGCCTGCGCACCGAGTGCCTTGAAGCGGTCCGGCTCGCGCAGCCACTCGGCGACGTCCAGCAGCTCGTCCTTGGCCGCGTCGACGCCCTGGACCTCCTCCCAGAGGACCGGCTTGGTCTGCGAGGCCTTGATCGTCTCCGGTTTCGTCGACCCGACCGTGGTCCGCATCAGCCGCAGGAACACGAACAGCAGCATCGCCATGAAGACGACGCCGAAGACCGGATACCAGTCGAAGAAGAATTCCTGCACCGATTCCATCGGTCAATTGTGCGGACGATCGTCGCCCGGAACAACGTATATGCGTCCAGATTCCCCGGTGAAAGTTAAAGGTGCGGTAGTGCGTTGGGCTAACCGCGGACCACCTGGGAGCCGCCGACGATCGTCTCTTCGCCGGAGTCGCCGAAGACGATCCAGGCCTTGTTGCCGCCGTCGTAGTCGGGCGCCCAGAGCTTCATCGTCGCGGGCCGGTCCCAGACCGTCACCTCCTCGTCGCCGGTCGCGTCGATGCCGCGCCAGATCCGCACGAAGGGGTTCTCGGCCTCCTGCTCGGCGATCGTCGTCGGCTCTTTGTGGCCGGGACGGACGCGGGTCTCCTGCGGCAGCTCCATCAGCCGCATCACCGAGCCCTTGAGCGCCTCGAAGCCCGCCGCGCCGGGCGAGGCGCAACCGCCGACCGTGCCTTTGAAGAGGACGTCGGCGGTGAAGACGTCGGTGCCGTCGATCAGGAAGGCGAGGTGGCCGGGAGCGTGGCCGGGGGTGAAGATCGCCTCGATCTCGATCCCGTTCGCGTCGAGCTTGTCACCGTCGCCCATGATCACCGCGACCTCCTCGTCGAGCTCGGCGGCGGTCGCCTCGTGGGCGACCAGCGGCGGCGCGCCCAGGCGCTCGCGGGCGGCGGCGATCCCGGCGATGTGGTCGGCGTGCGGGTGGGTGACGAGGAAGTGGGTGATCTCGATCCCGTTCGCCTCGGCCTGGTCGATCAGCGGGTCGATGTCTTCGTTGCCGTCGATCAGGACGCCGGTGCCGCGCTCCGGGTCGGCGACCAGGTAGGCGTTCGAAAGCCACTGCGGGTTCTCGGTCCTCTCGACGATCAAGCTGCTCCTCCTTCGCTGGTGACGGTCCCTCGGAACCTACCCGGGCGGGGGCGTCGCCATCGCCTCCGCTGCCGGCCGCGCGCTGCCCTCGAGGATCGTGCGGGCGACGAGCTCCGGGTCATCCCACATCGGCGTGTGGCCGACGCCGGGCAGGACGAGGAAACGGGTGCCGGCCGGGCGGCGCTCCTCGCGCGGCGGGCCGACCAGCCGGTCCTCCTCTGCCCAGGCGATCGTCACCGGCACCTCGGGCGGGTAGCCGGCGGGATCGAAGATGGACTCGCGCATCGCCTTGTTGGCGCCGTCGTAGCCGTCGGCGTCGATCCAGCCGAGGACCATCTCGCGGCCCGCGGCGGGCGGGATGTTGTCGGGCCGGGCGGCGAAGGTGAGCAGGGCGCGGCGGCGCAGCGGCGGCACCCGCAGGGCGAGCGGGACGAGCGGGCGCAGGCGGCGCGCCCAGATCCGCGAGGTCCCCTTGGCCGGGCCGAGCGCCTTGCGCCAGAGGCCGGCGGGGGAGAGGCAGGTGACCGAGCGGGCGGCGCCCTGGCGGCCCAGTTCGAGCCCGACCCAGGCGCCGAGGCTGTTGCCGGCGACGTCGACGCGCTCGATGCCGCGGGCGGCGAGCTCCTCGCGGAGCGCGGTCGCCATCGCCGCCGCGGTCGGCTCGACCTCGGCCGGCAGCGAGGGCGCGGCGCCGAAGCCGGGCAGGTCGAGCGCGATCACCTCGCGCTCGCGGGCGAGCAGCGGCAGCACCGGGTCCCAGACGCTCTTCGACGCGCCGAGCCCGTGGACGAGGAGCAGCGGCTCGCGGGCCTCGCCGCGCGCGCCGTCGCCGTTGGGCCTCGCGGCGTCGGTTCCCACCTCCGCCACCCTAACGCCAGTGCGGTTTCGCGAAGAGGACCTGGACGTCGCCGATCCGGCGCTCGAGGAAGCCCGCCTCCGAGGAGGACAGGTAGAAGTCCCACAGCCGCCGGAAGCGCTCGTCGTAGCCGTGGCCACGGAGCTTGTCCCAGGCTTCGAAGAAGCGCTCGCGCCAGCTCGCCAGCGTCGGCGGGTAGTGGGCGGTGATGTCGTCGAGCCAGACCTGGCGCAGGTCGGTGACGCCGGCGATGGAATCGGCGATCCGCTGCATCGAGGGCAGGCAGCCGCCGGGGAAGATGTGGGTGTTGGCGAAGCTCTTCGCCGCCTTCTCGACCTCGTAGAGGTGGTCGTCGATCGTGATCGCCTGGAGGAGAAAGAGGCCGTCGTCGGCGAGCAGCCGGTCGCAGGTCTGGAAGTAGTCGTCGAAGTACTGCCAGCCGACCGCCTCGATCATCTCCACCGAGACCAGCCGGTCGTAGGTGCCGGTGAGGTCGCGGTAGTCCTCGAGCAGGACCGTGATCCGGTCCTCGAGCCCCGCCGCGCGCACCCGCTCTGTCGCCAGTTCGTGCTGTGCGCGGGAGATCGTCGTCGTCGTCACCCGGCAGCCGGTGGTCCGCGCCGCGTGGATCGCCATCCCGCCCCAGCCGCTGCCGATCTCCAGCAGGTGCACGTCCGGGGCGAGCTGGAGGCGCTCGCAGATGCGGTCGAGCTTCGCCAGCTGCGCCTCCTCGAGGTCGGCGCCCTCGCGCGGGAAGTACGCGCACGAGTACATCATCGTCGGGTCGAGGAAGCTGGCGAAGAGGTCGTTGCCGAGGTCGTAGTGGGCGCTGATGTTCTGGCGCGCGCCGCCGCGGGTGTTCTCGGGGACGAGGCCGCGCAGGCGGTGCAGGACGCCGCGCGTCTTGGCGACGCCGGCGCTGAGGGCGCCGGGCTGGTTGGAGAGGCTGCGGGCGCCGATCCGGATCAGGGAGACCAGGTCGTCGGTCTCCCAGAGGCCGTCGACGTAGCCCTCGCCGAGGCCGACCGAGCCGTGCAGGGGGCCGCGCCAGGCGGCCGGGTCGTTGATCCGGACGGTCGCGTGGAGCCCGGTCGCGGTCTCGCCGTAGGTGCGGCTGCGCCCGTCCTCGACCACCTCGATCTGGCCGCCGCGGGTGCGCGTGAGGACCGCGCCGACCGCGGCGCGCGCGACCGCGTCCTTCATCGGGCCACCTCGGCCCCCTCGGGGTGGGGGTAGTAGCGGGCTCCCTTCAACTTCAGCCGCGCCGCCTGGGCGTAGATCTTGGCGACGGTCTGCAGCGAGTTGGCCGGGTAGCGGGCGAGCAGGCCGAGCATCAGCGGGCGGGAGAGCTCGCGCCGGCGCAGGGAGAGGGTGGCGTCGAAGGTCTTCGGCGCGGGCGGAGCGGCGACCAGGGTGGCGGTGCCGCCGCTCGCCGCCGCGATCGACTCGGCGCGCGGAACGTCCGGCGCGCCGCCTTCGCGGGGCCGCGACTCGATGTGGATCTGCAGCCGCTCGCCCGGGGTGCCGGCGCGGAAGGAGTACGTCTGCTCCATCCCCATCAAGGGTGAGACGTGGTGGCTCTTCTCGATCTCCTCGACCAACACGGTTCCTTCCCGATCTCCCCGTTCCAGCACGTAGGCGTGTCGCTCGCCCCAGGGTATGTTCTCGACCTCGGCGACGACGGCCTCGACCCGCCGGCCGTCGGGATCGAAGCAGTAGTAGAAGCTGACCGGGTTGAAGCTGTGGCCGAGGTAGCGCAGGCCGGTGAGGAGGCGGACCGGGCCGGCCGGGCGCGGGGCGCCCGCGGCGGCGACGGTGTCGCGGACGCACTCGTCCAGCGGCCGCTGCGGGTCGCCGAGGTAGTCCTCGCGGCGGAAGCGGGCGAGGGCCCGGCGACGGGCCGAGTAGAGCGGGAACGGGTCGAGCACCTCGGGCAGCTCGCCGAGGTCCAGGTAGGTGAGGAAGAAGCGGTAGCGGAAGGAGTGCTCGACCGGGGACATGCGCCGGTGGCGGACCCAGCCCTCGTAGACGGCCGAGGCGGTCACGCCGCCAGCGCCTCCTCGTCGAGATCGGCCGCCCCGGTCGCCGGCGCCGCGGCGGGTGCCTCGGCACCGGCCGCCCGCGCCGCGCTCGCCGCCGCGACCTCGGCGGACGGCAGCGCCCGCTTGGCGCCCCGGATCACGCTCGGCGCGCCGAGCTCCTCGCAGACCCGCAGCCCGCTGACCACGCCGTCCTCATGGAAGCCCCAGCCCCACCAGGCGCCGCAGTAGTGGGTGCGGTTCACGCCGCTGACCTCGGCCCGGCGGTGCTGGGCGGCGACCCCGTCGGCGGTGTAGACGGGGTGGTCGTAGGTGAAGCGGCGCAGCACCTTGGCCGGGTCGATCTCGTCCTCCCGGTTCAGGGTGAGGAAGTACTGGCGCCGCGCCCGCAGCCGCTGCAGGTGGTTCATCCAGTAGGTGACCGTGGTGCGGGCGGGGGCCGGGTCGGCGAGGTGGAAGTTCCAGCTCGACCAGGCGGCGCGCCGGCGCGGCATCATCGAGGCGTCGGTGTGGAGCACGGCCTCGTTCGGCTGGTAGGGGATCGCGCCGAGGACCTCGCGCTCGGCCGCGCTCGGGTCGGCGAGCAGCGCCAGCGCCTGGTCGGAGTGGGTGGCGATGACGACCCGGTCGAAGCTCTCGGTCTCGCAGCCGTCGGCCTCGATCCGGACCTCGTCGGGGAGGCGCTCGATCCGGCGGACCGGGGCGGCGGTGCGGACGCGGTCGCGCCACGGCGCCGTGATCGCCTCGACGTAGGAGCGCGAGCCGCCCTCGACCGTGCGCCAGCGCGGTCGGTCGCGGAGGCTGTACATGCCGTGGTTGTCGAAGAACTCGGCCATGAAGCTGGCCGGGAAGGCCCACATCTGCCCCGGGTCGGCGGACCAGACGGCGGATGCCTGGGGGACGATCAGGCGGTCGATGAAGAGGCGGGAGAAGCCTTCCTGCTCGAGCCAGGCGCCGAGCGAGGGCGCCGTCCCGTTCATCCCGATCAGCCCGGGCGCGAGGCGGTTGAAGCGGCGCCACTCGCGCAGCATCCCGATGAAGCTGGGGGAGAGGAGGTGGGCGGGGCGGGCGAAAAGGCCCCACGGCGTGCCGGAGTACTCGAAGCCGCCGCGGCCGTCGGCGACCGAGAAGCTCATGTGGGAGGGCCGGGCGGCGACGCCGAGTTCGCCCAGCAGCGCTTCGAAGTTCGGGTAGTTGCGGTCGTTGAAGACGATGAAGCCGGTGTCGATGGCCTGGTCGCGGCCGCCCGGCTCGGGGACGGTGACCGTGTGGGTGTGGCCGCCGATCCGCGCCGCCGACTCGTAGACGGTGACGTCGTGCTCATGGTGCAGGTGGTGGGCGGCGACGAGCCCGGAGACGCCCGTGCCGATGATTGCGATCTTCATCGGTCAAGCACTACGTTCTGGAAGCTTCATTGGACGCATAGGTATAGGTGTACCCGATGTGCAGGGCGGGCTCGGCGCCCGCCGGGTCCTCAGCCGTAGGGCCGGTAGAGGAGCTGGTCGCCGAGCAGTTCGCTGACGGTCTCGAACTTGTACCCACGGCTCCGCAAGGTGTCGATGATCTGCGGGAGCACGGCCAGGGTCTCGTCCCGCGGGCCGCCGCCGTCATGCATCAGGACGATCGACCCCGGCCCCGCGTTGGCGACGATGTTCGAGTAGATCTCCGAGCTCCCCGGCAGCGACCAATCCCGCGGGTCGACGTCCCAGGTGATCGTCTTCAGCCCGAGCGAACCCGCCGTCGCGACGACGCTCGAGTTGACGGCGCCGCCGGGCGGCCGGAAGAGGCACGGCTTGAAGCCGGTGTACTGCTCGATCCGTGCGGCGGCGCCGGCGATCTGGGCGTAGCCCGGGTATTCGACGTGGTTCATCGTGTGGTCGCCGATCTCGTCGCCTTCGGCGAGGATCCGGCGCATCGTCGCTTCCCGGCCGGGCATCTCCTGGCCGATCTCGAAGAACGTCGCCCGGACTTCCTTTTCGCGCAGCACGTCGAGGAACCGTTCGGTGTATTCACTCGGGCCGTCGTCGAAGGTGAGGGCGACGACCTTGCGGTCGGTGGGCTCGTCGCTGACCAGTTCGGCGTTGCCGCCGGTGCAGCCGACGGCGCGGACGGCACGGAGCCGGAAGGGGCTCGCGCCGGTCGGCGGATAGGCGGCCGCGCAGAGCCGCCGGACTTCGCACCCACCGTCGCTCGCGAGCACGCGCCAGGGGTGGCGGCCGGGCGCCAGCCCGGTCGGGTGGGTCGGCCCGGCGACGACCGCGACCACGATCTTCTCCGGCTTGGGCCGCTTCACCGTCACCCCGACCGCGCCGCGGGTCAGCGGTTGCCCGGCGGCGTCGACGGTGACCAGGCCGGCCCGCTCGGCCGCCTTCGGGCCGCCGAGGCAGAGGCGGGTTTCGGATGGCGGATCGCCGGCCGACGCGGGGGCGTTTGCGCCCTTCGTCGCGGCGAAGCCGAAGCAGAGGTACGCCGCGGACGCACGCCGGGTGTCGGGACGCGGCTGGAGCGTCGCCAGCGCCACCGGCTTGGCCGTCCGCACCGTGAGGACCAGGTCCTGGCCAGCCTGCGAGACGGTGGCGCCGAGGATGCGCGGCTTCCGCGGCGCCTGCTCCGGTGCGGCCGCCGCCGCGCCAGGCGCCCGCAACGCTGCCGCCGGCGTCGCGCCGACGGCGGACGCCGCCCCGACCGCGAGGAAGGCGGCCACCACCGAGGCCGCGAGCGCACGTCGGGGCGCGCGCTCGCACGCGATCTTGCGGATGAACGGGAGGTTCTGCATATCGGGCGGCCGAACGGGAAGGTGTGATCGTACGCCGAGGCAGCGCCCGCCAAGCTCCGGCTGCCCGCCACGGGCCCCACCCGCCGCAGCCGAGAGACCGAGACAGTGTTCAGAGACCCAGCGAGCCCGACCCCGATCCGCGCGCGCCGCCTCGCGCGCCGCCGACTGCCCGCCCGGCCTGCCCCGACCCGCCTGCGGGTCACCGCGATCGGCGCGGCCCTGGTCCTCGTCACGGTCGCCCTCCAGATGGCGCTCATCGTCCCGGCAGCCGCCCGCGCCGAAACCGGCGGCGCCGCGCAGTTCGAAAACCCGGCGATCGGCAGGCACTCGCCGTTCCTCCGCCAGGGGATGTGGATCTGGTACGTCGACCAGTCGCAGGGTGGCTACGTCCCCTCGATCATCGAAACCGCCCACCGCCACCACATCGGCACCGTCTACATCAAGGCGGGCGACGGCACCACCACCTGGGAACAGTTCAACCCGACGATCGTCGCCGAACTGCACCACGGCGGGCTCAAGGTCTGCGCCTGGCAGTTCGTCTACGGCGACCACCCCGCGGCCGAGGCCCGGATCGGTGCCGAGGCGGTCGCCGACGGGGCCGACTGCCTGGTGATCGACGCCGAGGCCGAGTACGAAGGCAAGTACGCCTCCGCCGAGCTCTACCTATCGCAGCTGCGCGACGCGATCGGCGCCAACTACCCGCTCTCGCTCGCCGGCTTCCCTTACGTCGACTACCACCCGGCGTTCCCCTACTCGGTCTTCCTCGGCCCGGGCGGGGCGACGATCAACCAGCCGCAGATGTACTGGAAGGACATCGGCACCTCGGTCGCCGCGGTCTTCGCCCACTCCTACCTCTACAACCGGGTGTGGGGACGGCCGATCTTCCCGGTCGGCCAGACCTACGGCGCCCCCGGGCGCGTGCCGCTGCGCCTCTTCCGCCGCTACTCGGCGACCTACGGCACCGTGCCGAGCTGGTGGGACTGGCAGGAGACGACGGTGCCGGAGTGGAGCGCGCTCGGGGCCGCGAGCGGCAACCGCCCGCTGCCCGCGGTCGACGCGGAGGTCGAATACCCGCTGCTGAAGATCGGCGCCAAAGGCGACCTGGTGGTCGAGGCGCAGGAGCGGCTGGTCACCGCCGGGCAGGAAATCGAAGTCAACGGGATCTTCAACCGGACGATGCGGCGCGCGGTCCGCGCCTTCCAGGAAGCGCAGGGCCTGC
Organism: uncultured Solirubrobacterales bacterium; assembly: GCA_963791095.1. Taxonomy (GTDB): domain Bacteria; phylum Actinomycetota; class Thermoleophilia; order Solirubrobacterales; family 70-9; genus VAYN01. Next base: position 66,749 of record CAWBRE010000011.1, on the reverse strand, counting down.
CCGGCGACGGCCGGCTCGGCAGTGAAACCTGGGTGACGCTGATGAACTACACGCCGACCGCGGTCGACTGGGGCGCGACGGCGTCGGTCGCGAGCTCCCTGTTGCGGGGCGAGGGCGCGGTCGGGCTGCGCGCCGGCACGCTCGCCCGCAGGCCCCTCTCGGCGACGCTGCCGCCGGTCCGCGACGAGCTAGCGCGCTAACTTCGTCGTCAGCGTGCCGAGCGTCGGCGAGCTGATCACTACCTCGTCGCCGTCGCCGAGCCAGACGCGCGGGTCGCGTCCCATGCCGACGCCCGGCGGGGTGCCGGTAGCGACGATGTCCCCAGGCTCGAGGGTCATCAGCGAGGAGAGGTCGGCGATCAGCTCGGGGATCGAGAAGATCAGGTCGGCGGTGCTCGAGTCCTGCATCGTCTTGCCGTTCAGCGTCAGGCTGATCGCGATCGCGTCGGCGGGCCCGGCCTCGTCGGGAGTCACCAGCGCCGGGCCGCAGGGCGCCGCGCCGTCGAAGATCTTGCCCGGCATCCACTGCGGGCCGCGGCCCTGCAGGTCGCGGGCGGAGAGGTCGTTGAGCAGCGTGTAGCCGGCGACGAAGTCGAGCGCGTCCGCGGCGGCGACGTCCTTGGCCTGGCGGCCGATCACGAACGCGACCTCCGCCTCGTAGTCGACCTTGGTGCTGTTGGCGGGCAGCGTCACCGTCGCCCCATCGGCGACCAGCGCGTTGCGGAACTTGCCGAAGACGATCGGGTGGGCGGGCGCCTCGGCCCCGACCTCCGCCGCGTGCTCCTTGTAGTTGAGGCCGATGCAGATGAGCTTCTCCGGGTCGGTGATCGGCGGCAGCAACCGCACCCGGGACAGCGGATGCGACGGCGCCCCGGTATCGCCGAGCCGCGAACGCAGGTCGTCGATCCGCCCGTGCGCGATCAGCTCCCGCAGGCTTCCCCGGTGCGGTTCGCCGAGCGACGCCCAAGCGTCGACGACCCGCCCGTCGACCACCATCCCGGCCCGCTCCCCGTCGCCCGCGTCGAAAGTCACCAGTCGCATCGCGCGAAACCCTAACGATCCGCTAGCGTTTCCCCTTCGGGCCCCCGCCGGCCCGCCCGATCCCACTCGGGGGCGTAGCTCAGCTGGTTAGAGCGCCGGCCTGTCACGCCGGAGGTCGCGGGTTCGAGTCCCGTCGCTCCCGCTTCGCGCTGCGCCAGTACCTGAGCCATTCTCCGGCTCTACCTCAGCGGTTGCCTCATCGTGCCGACCTCCGTCTGAGTCGTCCTGGTGCCCAAATGGTGCCCCATTCGCCGTCTCCCGGCAGACCGGCCATCAGGGAATGTCGAAGCCCTCGGTAAATGCGCCGAATTTCGTGGGACCTCGCCGAGCCAAATGTCAGGATGGCCCCCATGCCTGACGACGACCTTCTGATCGCAAACCTCCTTCGAAGGCTCGGGACGCCGGCCGGCGTGGCCCGAAACGAGCATGCGGAACTAGAGAGCTATTTCGCAGGCGCTCTAGAGCCACTCCTCCGCCTTCTGAATGAGGCCAAGGTCCGCGGCAGTGGCATGGCCCACTTTGCGGTAAGGCAACTCATTGCTCGGGCGATGAGTGACTTGATCGCCGCCGTATATCTCATCACGCATGGGTACCTCAACCAGGGATACGGCACTATGCGTACCGCCTACGAGGCGCTAGACATTGCAGACCTCGTTGCGAGTAACGAAGAGGAGGCCGCCAGGTGGGTCTTCACCGAGAAGGGCTATGCCGATTTTTCGCCCAGCGCTGTCCGCAAGCGCCTTGGAAGGCCGAAGTTCGATGAGGTGTACAGCAAACTCAGCGAGTTCACCCACCCTCGCATCGAGGCTGCACAGCTTGGAGTCGTTGGAGCCCATTCGCCTAGCGGCGAAAACCGAGCATTCACCATCCATGTTGGGCCGTTCCTCTTGGACGAGACGCCCGATCTTTGGTTGGCAGCGACGTTCCTAGTTCCACTCGTGTTTGGTGTGCAAACGCGACTTGCACATCTGGTGACGAGCGGAGCTGTGACCCCGGATGCCTGGGATCGAGCGGCGCTAGCAATGCAAAGTCCGCTCATCGGAATGGCCGAACTTATAGCGCGCAGGTTGGCGGACTTCGAGATCGATGCCTCCGACTTCGTTAGTACGTGGCGGGAGATACCCGCAACGGTTAATGGGCTCCGAGAGGACTCCGGTCTCCCGCCGCTCGGGCACAGCTAGCGCTAGGGAGAGTCGTCCGCGTCCTCGTCGGGCATCTCAATTTCCTCGTCATCGTCGAAGTCCCGCGGGCGCCAACCACTGAGATATTTGTCAATCAGATTCTCAAGGTCGGACGGGATGTTGACCGCCGAGGTCGTCAGTTCCTCGATTCGCTCAATCAATCTCTCCTCTCCTCCGTAGAGGTCGACGAGCGCCGACCAGGCGAAGACCGGAGTGCGGCGCACTGCATAGCTGTCGAGGGTCTGTCCTCGTTGTTCGGAACGGGCACTCTGAAGCATCGTGAGAGTTACCTCTGGATCAGAGGGAATCTCGATCAGCGGCGCCCCGGGATCCGAGTAAAGCCGGGCTCGGTGGATGAGGTGGGCCAGCTCTTGCTCCCCTACGAGTGCAGGCGGCGGCGTCGCAGCAACGTCCTCGCTAAAACGTCTGCCGAGAGCCCTTGCGTCCTCTTCGGAAAGCAACTTGCGTTCGGACTCGTCGGCGACGCCTGAGATTCGCAGCAGCTCATACTTTGCCGTCAGCTTTGACAGGCCATCGAAGATTTGATTTACCGCGCGTGCCTCCTGCTCGTTATCGCCAAGGACACGCAGGAGCCTTACCACCACTCGCCCGACGACCAGGCTGGCGTCGAGCCCGAGCATTCCGCGAGGGCGTTTGGGTAGCTCTATGCCGATGTTCAGTAGAGCGGTTACTGCGGGCACCACCATTTCGGGAGCAAACTCGTCTTCATAGTCCTCCAACGCCGCTACCGTCTCCTCGCGGCGCCCTACAGGGACTTCGCGTAGGTAGCTTTCGAGGGCGTCAGCATCGGTAATTCGCGCCCACGCTCCTTCTGCGGCCATGCCGCCGGCGAGGTCGGGTGCAGCGACTCGCTCCAAATACAGTGAGAGCACTGATTTGTTGGCAAGGCGGCGTTCGCGCCGAAAGGTCCGTTCCCAGTCGGGACCGTAGTTGTTATTTTCGATGTGGCGCCGGGCAAAGGGAAAGAGGTGGCGGATCATGGTCCTCGCCACGTCCTTCCTTCCCTCGCCAGCCGCTTCGATCAGCTTCTCGATCCGCTCTTTTAAGACCGCTCGGTGACTGGACGAGGCACCGATCTCACCAGGGCTGCAAAGCGCCTCCACAGACTGTGGCAGCTCGGCGAAAAGGTCGGGCATAAAGACGCGGACCGCCTCGATCGCCAGCAAATCAGCGAGCGCGATCTCCGATCCCAGGCCGTCCACGCTGATAAAGACAGCGGTCGCATAGCGCCTGACATCTCGCATGTTGGATAGCAGCGGAGCGATCATCTCGATCATTAGGTTGGTCCATAGCTCTTGGTCCAGCTCACGAACCTCGGCGCCCACGATCGCCTCTTCAACAGCCTTGCCCGCCTCCGTCATCAGAGTCGCCGACGGCACGACCGGTAGGTCAACCGCGACCTGAAGGATCTTCTCTAGGTAATCGCGACCAATGACCCCGCTTTCGGTCAGAGCTTCCTCAACCCGCCGGCGGTCGAATGCGACTAGGTAGAGAATGTTTGGGAACCGAGCCGTAAGTCTGATCAGCTTGAACATCTCGCGGATCTCCTCGGTGGAGAGCCGGTCGATGTCGTCCAGTACAACCACGATCGGAACCTCCAGTTTGGCCAACTCGGCTTCAAGCGTCTCTCGCCGGCCGGCGGTGCCCTCGCGACGGCGGGATAGATATTTGCTCAGTACTTTCGCCGGCCCTCGGCCACGCTCGATCCAAGGCCCGACCACCGGCAGCCAGGCGAGCCCCGCGAAGGACTCTCCGTAATCAGCTAGGTAGTCGCCGATCCTTTCCAGCCTCTCGCCTTTGTCAATTTGCAGCTCAGCCGAGAGCTCAACAAAGAAGGAGTCGACAAGCCCCTCGTGACCGCTGAACATCCACGGGTTGAAGTCGAGGAGCGCAGTCGAAAGTGCTCTGAGAGTGGGGCGTGCGAAATTAACGAAGGTCGTCTTACCGGAGCCCCACGGACCCAGTACTCCAACAACCAGGCCCTCCGAGCAATCAAGCCGCGTGACCCGACGTGCAAACGCCGCAGCAAGGGGAGCGCGCCCGAGCGCGTCGGCGTCGGTCTCGTTTTCACCCCGCGGATTGTCGGCGAGCCGGTTCAAACGAGCATTCCCCCAGTCGGATTCAGTATCCCCAGGCGCCTCCATTCGCCCGGTGTCGAGGATGAGGTCCTAGCGCATCTGTTTGGGCACAAGTGCCCAAACAGCCATTAAGGCACCGGAAATTGCGCTCAATTCTGGTAGTCAAGGGCGAAGGTCAGCCGCCCTCATTCCGCATCAATAGCGGAATCTGGCCGCTTTCGCCGTCATCCGGACCGCTCCTGTCAGGCCGGAGGTCGCGGGTTCGAGTCCCGTCGCTCCCGTTGTTCCCCTGCGGGTCTTCGAGCCCCATGATGAGCGCGAGGGCAAGCTCCCAACGGTCCTATTCGAGCAGCGTCACAGTGATGGTCGAGAAGCCTCTCGCCGGCCTTGAGAGGAAGGTGCCCCTCGCTCCCGCGTAGATCCCGGTGCCGCCGGTGATGGCACCTTCGCCAGGTCCTTCTCCCGCTTCCCCTACGAGGACCAAGGATCCACCCGGAATCTTGGCTATCCCAGTGCAGTAGAAGCCGGCCGCCGCGGGTTTCTTGGTGGTGCCGCTTCCGGTCGCCGTACAGACGGTCCGGATCTTGCCGACGATCTTTCCTTCCATCGCGAGCGGGTTCGTGGAAACCAGCATGTCGCCCGGGCTGAACAACGCGCCGTTCTTGAGGGTGGCTTCCGGCGGGTTGTCGACAAAGTGGAAGGTCGAGCCCTTTTCAAGTTCCTTGAAGGTCAGGGTGGTGGCACCGACCGCACCCGCAGGGGCGGCGGATACGGCGAGGACAGAGAGGCTCAGGATCACAGCGCAAGCGCTGAAGGGGCCCATCTTCTTGAAGGCTCTCATCTGATCTTCTCCGTCCTGTCAGGTCTCGATGGCGTGAGCAGCCGTCGCAACCTACACCGCCTCAAGGGCTGTCGATTACTAGGCCCGATCCCCGCCGACCGACGGGAGGCTTCTGCTTGAGCGTCTCAAGCCCGCGGGTCCCGGTGCCGATGCCTGGGGAATGATCAGACGCTCGCGGGACCAAAGACCAGCCAACCGACTCCGCCGCCGCCAGTCCGGTGGTGGCTCCGCCCGAATGCGCATCGGCATCTGCGCCGTCGTTTCGGTGATCGGCTGCTTTGCCGCGTTCGCGGGGACGGCCGGCGCCCAAGGGCTCACCGGCCTATCGGACGGGGGCGCCAAGGACGACAACAGCGGCAACGTCCCGGCCTGCCCCTCCGATGCGCCGGTCTGCCACTTCGACGAGATCCACTTCGACACCTCGCTCTGCCCGAGCTTCTCCGGCTACGGCGGCAAGTGCTTCGGGCAGGTCTACGGACCGGCCGCCTGGCGCACCAACGACGCTTACCTGCGCTGGGGCAACGTCGGCGGCGGCAGGCACGTCGAGATCTGGGGCACCGACGGCGGCGGCTCGAAAAAATACTGGGACCTGGACGGCTTCGTCCCCGGCCCCGGTAGCGCCGACTTCTCGTTCGACAAGGGCTACAACATCCGCGGGGGCTTCCCCGACCTTCGCTGGCGCACCGAGAACGGCGGCCGCGCCGGGACCCTCGACGGCCCTCTCAACTTCAACTTCGACAACGGTGTGATCGGCGCCGACGTCTACATCTACGGCTACCTCTACCTGCGACCGCAGTAGGGCTCGCGACGCTGCTGGGCCGCAACCGCCGAATCGGGTTGCGGCCTTGAGCCGCGCGGACGCCTCGGATGGTCACCAACGGCTCCCCTGCCGATGAAACCGGGTCCTGAACTGGCGGACCGGGCGGCGTTGATCCGAACCCAGGTCGCCGGCGTTCTACCTTGAGGAGATGGACGAAGCCTCGAAGAACCCCCGCCACTCGCGCTGGGCCTGGGCCGGGCTGGCGATGGTCGTGCTGGTGATCGGCGCGGCGGTCGCCATCTTCCTCGCCCGCGGCGGCGGCTCGGACGCCAGCGCCACGGCCGCTTCCGGCTCCGTTCCGGCCGGCTCGGCGGCGCCCGCGGATGCCGCCTCGGTCGCGCTCGGCCAGGTCCGCCGCGAATCGGGCGAACCGCTGCTTGACGGCGGCAAGCCGCTGGTCTTCTTCCTGGGCGCCGAGTGGTGCCCGTTCTGCGCCTCGGAGCGCTGGGCGCTGGTCGAGGCCACCTCGCGCTTCGGCAAGTGGAGCGGGCTCAAGGAACTGCTCAGCCGCTCGGGCCAGGACTTCTTCCCCAGCCTGCCGACCTACGACCTCTCGGGGGCGACCTACACCAGCAAGTACCTCAGCCTCCGCCACATCGAGGTGGCCACCGTCAGCGGCGAACCGCTGCAGAAGGTCGGCCCCTTCGAAGAACGGCTGGTCGACGGATACGACAAGCTCGGCTCGGTCCCGTTCCTCTTCGCCTCCGGCCCGCCCGGCCGCTACACGGTCGAACTCGCCTATTCGCCAACCCTGCTCGAGGGCCAGACCTACGCCTCGCTGCGCAAAGGGGTCGCCGCCGCCGAACCGACGCCGGTGGTCGAAGCGATCGGCGGCGAGGCCGACGCGCTCACCGCGCTGATCTGCAAGCTCGACGGCCAACAGCCGGCGAGCGTCTGCACCAAGGGATCGATCCCGGCGCTCGAAGGGCAGCTCGAATGAGGGGTGCCGGGACGGCGGCGCGCCTCGTCTTCCGCGACCCTTTCAACCTCGCCCTCGGCCTGGTCGCGGCGCTGGGCTGCGCGGTCCTCCTCTGCTGGTCGGGCCAGGTCGTCACCCGGGCGCCGCTGGGCGGCCTCTACTGGGACCTCGACACGCAGCGCCTGGTCGCGATCGCCGCGATCAGCCTCGCCTTCGGCGTCGCCGTGCCGCTGCAGGTGGCCGCCGTCCGCCAGGCCCGCGCCGCCGCCCGCCTGCGCGCCGGCGCCGGCTTCGCCCTCGCCTCGCTCTCCGGGGTCGCCGCCGTCTCCTGCTGCTCGCCCCTCATCCTGCCGACGATCCTCGGCTTTCTCGGCGCCACCGGCACCACCGTCCTCGACGCCAACCTCTCCGCCCACCGCTGGTTCCTGCCGCTGAGCGCTGTCTCGGTCGCGCTCCTCGTCCTCACCTCGGCCCTCGCCCTGCGTGACCTCGGCCGCGCCTGCGTCCTGCCGCCGCCCCGCGGCGATCGACGCGGGCGCCGGCTGGCGACGTAGGCGCCCGGACTCCGACTACCGCGGACCGGGGACCTGGGTCCAGTCGCGCCCGCCGTCTTCGGTGAAGCTGAGCGTGGGGCGGTTGCTGAAGGTGGGGAACGCGAACCCGTGCCGGGCGTCGGAGAGCGTGAACCCGGTCGAGTCCCGGGGCAGGCCGCGAACCGGTTGCAGCGGCCGGCCCAGGCCGTCGGGCCCGACCACGAAGGCGGCACCGCGTGGACCCTCGACCAGGAACGAGCGGCTGCGCCCGCGGCGGATGAAGACTTCGTCCGCTTCGAAGAAGCTCTGCAGGCTCATGTCCGGCAGGTCGAGGCGGTCGCTGCGGTGCCAGGTGCGGCCGTAGTCGCCGGTCCGCAAGACCACCGTCCGGGCGGCCTCTTCATACCCGCCGGATTCGACCATCCCGAGGATGCCGTGCCCGGCGGGGCCGATCAGCGGCGTCGAGTAGGCGGCGCTCCATTCGTGCCCTCCGAAGTCTTCTTCGAACCCTTCTGATTCGCCCCCCTTCGGAGGCGGCAGACCGAGTGGCTTCCCCGGCTCGACGTTGGTCCAGGTCCGGCCCCCGTCGACCGTGCGGTACAGACCCGGGCCGGGCCTGCCGCTGGCGAGCCAGCCGCGGCGCGGCGTTTCGAAGGCGATCCGGCCGGCCTGCGGCGGCGTCGGCAGCGCCCGCCAGTGGCGCCCGGAGTCGTGGCTGACGAAGAGCGAGCCGAAGTTGCTGGCGGTGTCGCCCGACGCCTTCACCAGGGCGAAGAGCTCATGTCCGTCGACCAGCGAGAAGGAGACCTGGGACGCGGGCATGACGAATTTGTCGTAGGCCCGCAGCCGGGTGTGGTGCCATGTCCGCCCGCCGTCGCTCGTCATATACACGGACGGCCGCGCGTCGCCTTCCCTGCCCGGTTCGTAGAGCCCCCAGCCGCGCCGCGCGTCGGCGAAGTAGATGCCGTGAACCCCCGTCGCCGCCGGTGCCGGAGGAGTGATCGGCCGCCAGGTCCGGCCGCCGTCAGGGGTCCAGAAGACCCCGAGGCTCGACTGCACCCAGCCTTCGTCGCCGGTCACTAGCTCGCCTTCCCAGACGTGGCGGGCTTCGGCGGCCCTGAGGCGTGCCCCGCGCAGGGGCGCTCCCCCGTCGGCGGGAGGCGGCCCGGCCCCGCCCACTTCGAGGAAGCCTTCTTCTTCGGGCCCGGCCGGCCCACGCGCCGCCGCCCCGGTCGTAGTGGAGCCGCCGCCGCAGCCTGCCACCAGGACGGCGACGAGGACCACGATCGCGATCGCTCCCCTGAGGCGCATCCCCGCCTCCTACCCGTGCCCCCACCCGGCAAGCGGCCGGTCCGGTGACTAGCCGATCGCTCCGGGTACACGGGGCGCAATGAGCGGCGGTGCGACGGGGGCCGTCGAAAGCAATTGGAGCGTCGTCGGCGGAATCCGCTGGCACGCGCGGGTGGCGACGCCCGACGTCACCGCCCCGCCCGTCGTCCTGGTCCACGGCCTCGGGGTCTCCGGCCGCTACATGGTCCCCCTGCTGAGCCGCCTCGGGGTGGAGTTCCACGCGGTGGCGCCCGACCTGCCCGGTTTCGGGCGCAGCGGGGATCCAGTGGAACCGCTGGGGCTGGTGGGGATGGCCGATGCGCTGGCCGAGTGGATGACGGCCGCCGGGCTGGAGCGCGCCGCGATGGTCGGCAACAGCCTCGGCTGCCAGGTCATCGCCCATTTCGCGGCCCGTCATCCCGAGCGCCTGACGCGGGCCGTGCTCGTCTCCCCGACGATGGACCCGAGTGCTCCCCGGCCGCGACAGCAGGTCGCGCGACTGCTGTGGGACACGCCCCGGGAGCGCTGGCCCCTGGCGCTGATCGCCTCTCGCGACTACGTCGAGGCGGGTTGGCGCCGGGGCCTACGGACCCTGCACGCGGGGCTGCGGGACGCCGCCGCGGAGCACTACCGGCAGCTGCGCGTCCCGACGCTGGTCGTGCGCGGCGGGCGGGACCCGATCGTCTCCGCCCCGTGGGCGCGGGAGGTGAGCCGCCTGCTGCCGGACGGTCGGCTGGTGACCGTGCCCGGCGCGCCGCACGCCGTCAACTTCAGCGCCCCCGATGCGCTTGCGGCGATCGTCGGCCCCTTCCTCCGCGAGGCCGATCGCCGGTAGGCGCCGCCCGGGATCCCCTCACCGTGCGCGCCCCTCGGCGGCGGCCCCGGCGACGCGGCAGGCGAACACCACCAGCACGATCGCGCCGGTCCCCGTCAGCGCTCCGCCGATCACGTCGAGCGGGTGGTGCATGCCCCGGTACATGCGGGAGAAGGCGACGAAGGTGACGATCAGGACCGCGGCGGTCCAGGCCAGGGCACGGCGCAGGCTGCCGGTGATCCGGCTGGTGAGCAGCAGGACGAGGCCGGCGTAGACGGCGGTCGAGGCGGCGGTGTGGCCGGAGGGGTAGCTGGCGTCGACGGTCAGGTGTTCGAGGCGATGGACCGAGGGACGGTCGCGGGACACGAGCAGGGAGGTCACCTTGTAGGTGGCCGACTCGGCGACGAGGACGAAGACCGCGAAGGCGGCGAGCCGCCAGCGCCGCAGGGCGGCGAAGACGAGCGCCACGATCCCGACCAGGATCGGGAGGACCGGCGTGCCGCCCGCCGCGGTGCCGACTTCCGACAGCGTGGTGAGCGCCGCGGTGCGGTGGTGGGAGAGCGCTTCGGGAAGGGCTTCGTCGACACCGCCCAGGCCGAGGCCGCTGCCGCTGACGAGGACGTGGACGACGAACAGCGCCAACAGAACCGAGGCGGCGGCGAGCACGACGAACCCGGCGAGCAGGGCGGCGAAAAAGGCGAGCGCCGGGTGGGGATCGCCGATCGCGCCCGCGAACCGGTAGGCGATGCCGCCTGCGCGTGGGACCAGCACCGGCGGGATGTCGTCCAGGTCGCGAATGCAGGGACAAGATGCCCGCGCCGGTCGGGCGCGAAACCGACGTGCTGCGAAGCTGCGCCGGTCGCGTCCACGGGGAAGGGGAGAGATGACCGAAGATCTGCTGGAAAAGGCGCTGGCGGTGCTGATGCCGCTCGAGTTCTACGAGACGACGCCGGAGGAATTCGAGAAGTGGAGGCGCAAGGCGCTGGAGGAAGTGGCCGGCCTCACCGGCGGCGAAGCGGCGATCGCGGCGGCGAACTTCCGCCAGGTCGACGCGAAGGGCGAGAAGCTCCCCGCCGACTTCGAGGATCGGCTCGCGACCTACGGCCTCGGCGGGCTGGCGAAGAAGGGCGGCGCGCTCCTCGGTCACAAGCGCGCCGGCCGGCTGCCGAGCACTCTGCTCCTGGCGGTGACCGCAAAGCGCCTCTACGCCTTCGACGCGAGCTACCGGTACTCGGTCCGCCGCTCGCGGCGGGAGACCGGCCGGCCGGTCGAGGTGAAGGTCTGGGATCGCGACGACGCGCGGATCGAGACCCACAAGCCCGCGGCGATGTCGGTGCTCCGGATCGAGCCGCTCGACGGCGGCCCGGTGGTGCACCTGACCGGCCCGTCGACCGCCGACGACCCCTGGTCGCTCGCGGTGATGGCGCTGCTCGACCCCAGCCCGACGTCGTAGGATCGGACGATGGAGGTCGAGGGCAAGGTTGCGATCGTCACCGGTGCCGGGGGAGGCATCGGCGGGGCGATCTCGCGGGGGCTCGCCGCGGCGGGCGCCAAGGTGGTGGCCGCCGACCTCGACGGTGAGGCGGCGCAGGCGACGGCGACGGCGATCGAGGCGACGCAGCCGGGAGCTGCCGTCGGCGTCGCGGCCGACGTCGCCGACCGGGCCGCGATCGAGGGGCTGCTGCGCACCGCCGAGGAGACCTTCGGGCCGCTCGACCTGTACTTCGCCAACGCCGGCGTGATCGAGGGCGGCGGCCTCTCCGACGAGGCGCACTGGGGCCGGGCGCTGGAGGTCAACGTGATGGCCCACGTGCGCGCCGCCGAGGCCGTGCTGCCCGCCTGGCTCGAGCGCGGCGAGGGGTACTTCGTCACCACCGCCTCGGCCGCCGGCCTGCTGACCCAGGTCGGGCTGGCGCCCTACGCGGTCACCAAGCACGCCGCGGTCGGCTTCGCCGAGTGGCTCGCCATCACCTACGGCGACCGCGGGATCCGGGTCTCCTGCCTCTGCCCGATGGGGGTCGAGACGGCGATGTACACGATGGGCCTGGAGGCCGAGGGCGAGGAGGCGCTCGGCGCCCGGGTGGTCGCCGCGGCGGGCAAGATCCTCTCCCCGGACGAGGTCGCCGAGGCGGTGCTCGCCGGGGTGGCCGCGGAGCGCTTCCTGATCCTGCCGCACCCCGAGGTGCTCGACTTCTACCGCCGCAAGGGCATCGACTACGACGGCTGGATCGACGGCATGCAGCGGCTGCAGGCCCACCACCGAGAGGGCTGACGCCGAGGCCGCGCGAATTAGGCGCGACATCCCGGCCGGCGGTCACGCTGCCGCGTCGACCTCGAGCGCCAACCGAAGCCGCGTGCCGATCTCGCTCACCTCGGCATCGCTCAGCGTCGGGCGACGCCGGGTCAGGTGGCGATCGAGCATCCGCGCCGGAAGGACGACCACGCCGCGGCGGCGGGCCGGAAGCGAGCCGATCAGCCAGGCCTCGCTGAAGACGAGCAGCGCCTCGACCTTGAGGCCGCTGACCTTCTCCAGCAGTTTGCGCTCGGCGTACGCCTGCCGCAGCATCGCCTCGTCCAGTCGGTCGATCGTGATGCGACCGCGATTGGCTTTGGTCTCGACCGTGAAGGTGCCGGCCGGCCCGACCAGGACGTGGTCGATGTTGCCCCGTCCCAGGGACACGTCGTGGAGGACGTGCCAGTCGGGGCCGAGTGCTTCGAGGATCGCTCCCACCTTGCGCTCGCCCGCGGCGCCCCGGGCGTAGCGATCGGCGCGCAGTTCGATCGCGGGCGCGGCGCGGAGGATCACCAGCAGGGCGAGGAGTGCGATCCCGGCGAGCTCGAGGCCCCGGGCGTGGAACCCGAGGAAGGCCACGATGGGAATCGCCAGCGCGGCGAGGACGATCAGCAGCGCTCGCAGCCGCAGCCGGTCCGCCTGCTCCTGCACGTAAGTACCGGCTTCGCGGTGCGGCGTCGATACCCCTTCCGTACCCATCGTGGACTCATCGGCCGCCGACCCCGCCGGCTTTAGTCGCGCCCAACGGGCGACCGGGAGGGCGGTGGCGGCGTGCGAGAATCGACCGATGAAGGTCGGCACCCCGTTCGGCGAGTACCCCTTCGTGTACCGCCGGGTCGAGCGGCGGGGCGGCGAGGTCGCGATCGTCGGCACCGTGGCCGGGGTCGACTCGCGCGTCGTCTTCGACCGCGATGACGCGCTGCGGGCGGGCAAGGTGCTGGGCGCCGCGGCCGCGGTGATCGTGGCGGGCCGGGTGCTCCTGCGGCTCGGGTCGGGCGCTACTTCTTCGGGCTGATCTGGAGGTCGGCGACGCCGATCAGGGTCGCCGTCGCGATCACCGGGAACTGGCCGGTCTTGGTCGCCTTGAAGGAGATCGTCGAGGTGCCTTTGATCGTCTGGGTGATGCCGAGGCCCTTGATTTCGAAGGAGAACGGTTCCGAGGATTCGATCTCGAAGCGGACCTTTTCGCCCTTGGTGAAGCGGAGCTGCTTGGGGCCGGAGCCGGTCGGCGGGGCGCCGCCGATCACCTTGACCACCGGGACCTGCCGCAGGAGGGTGCCAGCGCCCTGCTTGCCGCCGGCGTTCGCTTCGCCGGTCCCTTCCTGCTTGCCGCCCGGGCCACCTTCGGCCGGTTCCTCGGGCGAGCCCGGGTGGGCCGGGAGGTTCGATTCGGCCCCTTCGCCGGCCGTGGTCGTCGCGCCCTTCCCTTCCTTCACCTTCGGCGCGTCGATCGTCCCTTCCGAGTGGACGAAGACGAAGTAGACGAGCACCCCGAGGCCGAGGACGACGCCGACGACGATCCCGAGGATGCGGTCGGTCCAGCGGCTGCGGCCCGAGCCGTCGCCCGAGCCCCCTGCGAAGAAGCGTGGCACGCGCCCAGCCTAGGGGCTTCGGCCCGTCAGGGCCGTTGCGGCGGGGGCGGCCGGCGGCCGAATAGAGTCCCGCGGCGAGGAGATCCGGCCCTTTGTACGAGTACGACCCAACCCCCTTCCGCGGCGTCTTCGAGCGCGACTTCGGCTACCTCGCCGGCGTCGCCCGCAACGCGAGCCGCTTCGCCGACCGGCCCGCGCTGGGCGAGGCCGAGGGCGAGCGCACCTGGACCTACGCCGAGCTCTGGCGCGACGTCGAGCGGCTCGCCGCCGAGTTCGCCGCGCGCGGCGTGCGGCCCGGGCAGACGGTCGTCTTCCAGCTCTTCAACGGGCCCGAGTTCGCGCTCACCTGGCTCGCCGCGATGCGCCTCGGCGCGATCGCGACGCCGATCAACTACCGCCTCTCGGCCGGCGAAACCGCCCACGTCATCGACGACTCGCTGCCGGCGGCGTTCATCTTCGACGCCGAGCTGGCGCCGGCGCGCGCGCGAGGCGCTCGAGCTCGCCTCCCACAGCCCCGGCTGGACCGCGGTGGTCGGCGAGGACTTCGACCGGCTGCTCGCCGGGGAGGCCGCGGGCGCCGACGCGTCCCCGCCGCCGCTACCCGACCGCGACGTCTACGGCGAGACGACCCGCCTCTACACCTCGGGCACGACCGGGCTGCCGAAGGGGGTCTCGCTCAACGACCTGGTCGAGGTGATGAGCGCCCACGACGTGATCATGCATTTCCCGCTGGCGCCCGACGACGTCACCCTCAACATGACCCCCTGGTTCCACCGCGGCGGGCTCTACTCGGGCGGCCCGAACCCGGTCTTCTACGTCGGCGCCGCGGCGGTCTCGCTGCGGGCGTTCGACCCGGCGAAGGTGCTCGACCTGGTCGCCGCCCGCGGCCTCACCTTCCTGGTCGGCGCGCCGACCAACCTGGCGATGCTGGCCGAGGAGCAGCGGCGGGCGCCGCGCGACCTCGCCAGCCTGCGCGGGATCGTGACGATGGGCGCGCCGCTCGAGCGCGAGGCCTGCCTGCTCTACCAGGAGGTGCTCACGCCGCGGATCTTCAACGGCTACGGGACCACCGAGTCGTTCTGGAACACCTTCCTGCGCCCGGCCGACCTGCCCGCGCACGCCGGCTCGGCGGGGCGCGCCTGCACCGATGACGACGTGGTCGTCGCGCGGCCCGGGCAGGGGGAGGGGGCGGGCGCCGATCCGGCCGACCCGGTGGCGCGCGACGGCGAGGAGGTCGGCGAGGTCGTCGTCCGCACCCCGAAGGCCGGCTACGCCTACGTCAACCAGCCGGAGGAGCAGGCGGCGCGCTTCCGCGACGGCTGGTTCCACACCGGCGACCTGGCGACCTGGGACGCGGAGGGCTTCGTGACGATCGTCGGCCGCGGCGACGACATGCTGATCTCGGGCGGCGAGAACGTCCACCCGGTCCAGGTCGAGGAGGTGCTGAACGAGCACCCCGGGGTCGCCGACTCCTGCGTGGTCGGGCTGCCCGACGAGCGCTGGGGCGAGCTGATCGTCGCCTACGTCGTGCCGGCGGGCGGAGAGGGAGCGCCGGCCCTCACGGTCGCCGACCTCGACGCCCACTGCCGCTCGCACCCGATGCTCGCCGACTACAAGCGCCCCCGCGCCTACCGCCTGGTCGAGTCGCTGCCGATGACCGCGACCGGCAAGAAGATGCACTTCCGCGTCCGCGAGTCCGCGATCGCCGACGAGACCGCGGGCCTCCTCGAGCGCCCCTAGTCGCACCCCGGGGTTTCTGCCTTTTGTCGCCCACAGGGCTACAAAAGGCAGAGGGTTAGAAGCAGGTGGGCCGGCTAACGCGGCGCGGGGGTCGTCACCAACGCTTCGAGCGCGTCGGCCGCGGACGCGCTGCCGCCCGTTGCCTCGTAGCCGGCCTTGACCCGCGCCGCGCCGGGTCGGCAGCCGCGCGCCTCCTCGACCGCGGCGGCGAGGCGGGCGGGGGAGAGCTTGCGGCGCGGGACCCGCGTTCCCGCCTCGGCCTCGAGCACGTGGGCGGCGACGTCGAGCTGGTCGCGCCCCCACGGCACCACGCAGACCGGCACGCCGAAGGAGAGCGCCTTCTGGGTCACGCCCATGCCGCCGTGGCAGACCACGACGTCGGCGTGGGGAAGGATCTCGGCGTGGGGGAGGAAGCGCTCGACCAGCGCGTCTCCGCCGTCGCCGAGCGAGGCCGGGTCGACCCCGGCGGTGGTGACGACGAGGCGGTAGCGGTCGCGCAGCCCGGCCAGCGCCGCGGCGGCGATCTCGCCGTCGTCCTGGAACTCCGAGGAGCAGGCGACCATGACCAGCGGGCGCTCCCCGCCCGGCAGCTCGACCGGCTCGGCCGCGGGCGGGTCCCAGAGGCCCGGCCCGACCATCCGCACGCTCGCCGCCAGCGGCCGGGGATAGTCGAACGGCTCGGCGGTGAAGTAGAGGGTGAGCGGGCCGCGGTGGTGGGATTCGGCGAGGCCGGGCGAGCGGCGGCAGGCCGGCGGCGCGGCGCCCGGCGTTGACCGGCGGCAGGCGGAAGCGGGAGTCGAACCGGGTCCCGACCAGGTTGAAGAAGCCGTCGCGCAGAGGGCCGAGCGGCGCGCGCATCGGCCGCATCCCGAGCCCCGCCGGGGGCACCCCGGGGGCGGCCTCCTGCAGCAGGAACGGCTGCGATTCGGCCCACGGGATGCCGTTGCGCTCGGCCACCGCTTTGGCCCCGTAGGTGGTGCAGTCGACCAGGGCGAGGTCGGGCCCGATCGCGTCGAGTGCCGCTTCGAAGTCGGGGACCTCGAGCGGGGCGCGGGCCTTGAAGGTGGCGTAGGAGCGGGCGCCGGAGGCCATCTGGTTGGAGGCGAGGTGGTCGGTGTGGGCGAGCGCCTCGATCCCCGGCGCCAGCGCCTCGGCCTCGAGCCCGGCGGCGCGGACCGACTCGACCGCCGGGCCCAACGTGCGCACGTGCACCTCGGCGCCGCGCCGGCGCAGCTCCAGCAGCGGGCCCATCATCGGGTTGAGGTGGCCGCGGGCGGGCGAGGTGTAGGCGAGGACCTTCACGCCGCTCGCGCTCCCTCGACCAGGGCGCGGATCGCCCCGCGGGTCGCCTCCCGCCCGAGCCCTTCGCGGCGGCGCAAGAGGTGCCAGGTGTAGACGTCGAGCGCGGTGGCGATCGCGGCGGCGCGGGCGCGGCGGGCGGCGCGGGGGAGCCCGTCGAGGTCGGGGGCGAACGCCGCCTCGACCCACTCGACGTGCATCTCACTGCCGCGCTCGGTGATCCGGCGGACGTGGGGGAGGCGGTCGGCGAGGGAGAGCCAGAGCATCACTTCGTCGCCGTCGGCCTCGTAGTGGTCGGCGAGCTTGCGGACCGCGGCGTCGACGTCGCCGGGAGCGACCTGGCGGTCGGTCGCGCTCGCCGCCACCCCGCCCTCGATCGCCGCCGTCATCAGCCCGCCCTTGGAGCCGAACTGGCGGATCACGGTGCGGGTGCTGACCCCGGCCCGCTCGGCCACCGCCTCCAGCGAGGGGTCACCGGCCGGGTCGGCGCGGAACGCCGCCTGGGCCGCGGCGAGGATCGTCGCCCGCGTGCGCTCGGTCGCGTCGGCGCGGCGGGTCTGCCGGTAGGTGCGGGTGGCGCTCATTTCGCGTCACTATACGTGACGCGAAAGTACACGCCTCCTCTCCGTTGTTTCTTACGGCGCCCTGGACGCCATAAGGAACAGCGGAAACGAGCGGGCCCGGAGCGGGCGTGCCGCACGCTGCGCGCGGACCGACCGGGCGACTACGCCGCCGCGGGGCGCCTGCTCGGTGCCGACGCGGCGCGCAGCAGCGCGCGGTGCTCGGCCACCTGGGCGTCGCTGACCGCCCAGCGCAGTCGCTCGACCAGCTGGGCTCCCGCGTGACCTTCGAGGTGAACCGATCCCACGATCTCGCTGTAGACGACCTCGCCGTCGGTCTCGGACGGGTCGGTCACGACCAGAATCTGCGCCATCGTCTGCCTCCTCTCGTTGCCTTGAGGTGAGGGTGGCGCCCGATCCTTGGGATCAGGTGAAGGGCCGGTAAAAAGGCCCGATCGGGGAAACGCCCCCGCAGGGGCGCCCCCGTCCTGGCCGCGCTAGAGGACGCGGCGGGCGAGCGCGATCACTACGAGTATGAGGATGATGACGATGAGAATCCAGACGATGGTCATGCTTAAAGGCCTCCTTCTTACGGGGGTCTTCAGGCGCCGCAGGACGCGACGCTTTTTCTCCCCCTCGGCGCAAGCTCGTACCCGGCCGCCTAACCACCAAACAGTGACCCTCATCCAAACGGCGGGTCGCGCTAGCGGACGAGCAGGCTGACCGCGGTGCCCGGTTCCGCCCAGGCACCGGGGTGCGGGGAGACGCTGACGACCCGCAGCGGACTCGCGCGCATCGCCGACCGCCCGCACCTGGCCGACCTTGCAGCCGGCCTCGACGATCGCCTTGCGCGCCGGCCGCACCAAGGCGTCCTTCACCGACGGCACGTGGCAGCCGATGAAGGTGAAATCGCGGTTGGCGGTCGCGGTGCCGCCGGGGGCGGCGACGTGGATGCGGACGTTGACGCCGCGCGGCATCCGTGGCGCGACCGCCTCGATCAGGTTCGGCGACTTGACCTCGAACGAGCTCGCCGGGCGGCCGCCGAAGGTCACCCCGGTGGCGGTTTCGAAGCCGCCGCCGCTGATCTGCACGGCGGTGCCGCCGCCGATCGGCCCTTCCTGCGGCGAGAAGCCGACGATCGCCGGTCCGGCGACGTTCCCACCCGGCCCACCGGCGTCGCCGAAGGCGGAGACGGCGGCGACCAGTGAGATCGGCAAGAGCGCCGCGACCACCGTGGCGACGGCGATCAGGGCACGGCGAGCGGGCCTCGTCCGGGTCATGCTCCTATTAACCCACGTCTGGAGACACCGATGCGCCGGCGGGCGCGAAGATGCGGGCGCTCGCCTGCGCCACGCGGCCGATCAGGTGAAGACGGGGCCGCCGCACTCGACCAGCGAGGCGTCGCCACCGGCGTCCTGGATCTTCTGCCGCGCCCGTTCGACCGCGTCGTCGCAGTTGTCCGCCTGCACGCGCAGGTGGTGGCGGCGCCGGGTCGAGCCTTCCTCGTCGACGGCGCCCTGCATGAAGTAGAGGCCGGAGGAGGTCAGGTCGTCGACCGTCGTCTCGCTGAGGTGGGCACGGACGGAGACGTTGAAGAGGGCCATCGCCTGATCCTATGCCCCGCCCGTGACGTTGCCGGGCGAGGCCGAGACGCCGTCGTTCCCCGCCGCCGCCGCGCCGGTCAGCCCCAGCTCCTCCGCCCGCGGTTCCAGCGCCGCGATCACGAACGCCAGGTGCCCGTCGAAGTCCTCGCCCAGCTCCTCCGCCCCGAGCCGCATGTCCTCGCGGCTCACCGCGGCGGCGAAGCTCGGCTGCTTCATCTTCTTCTTCACCGATTTCGGGCTCATCCCGGCGATCCCGGTCGGCCGCACCAGCGCCACCGCGCCGATGAAGCCGCTCAGCTCGTCGACGGCGAAGAGCGTGCGGGAGATCCGCGTCTCCCGCGGCACCCCGAGGTACGGCGCATGGCCGGCGATCGCGTCGATCATCTCCTCCGGGTACCCACGCTCCTCGAACAGTTGCAGCGCCACCCGCGGGTGGCCGGTCTCGAGGTCCGGGTGCTTCTCGTAGTCGAGGTCGTGGAGGATTCCGGTCGCCGCCCACAGCTCGGCGTCCTCGCCATAGCGCCCGGCGTAGGCGACCATCGCCGCTTCGACCCCGAGCACGTGCCGTCGCAGGGACTCGGACTCGGTCCACTCGCAGAAGAGCTCCCACGCTTCATCGCGGCTCGGCGCGGCCATCGCGCTCAGGCTAGCGCGAGCGAGGGCTCGGCAACGCCCGGCTCCCGCGCGCCCGGCTGCGGCCACGGCTCGCCCGGCATCGCCAGGAGGAAGCCCTGGACGAGCGGCACGTCGAGCGATTCGAGGCAGCGCAGCTCGGCCTCGTGCTCGATCCCCTCGGCGACCAGCAGGCTGCGCACGTGGCGCGAGTAGCCGGTGAGGGCGCTGACCAGGGCGGCGCGGTCGGCGTCGGTGTCGATCCCGGCGACCAGCGAGCGGTCGAGCTTCAGGTAGTCGGGCAGGACCTCGGTGATCTGGCGGAGGCCGGAGTAGCCGGCGCCGACGTCGTCGACCGCCAGACGGGCGCCGAGCTCGCGCAGTTCGTCGCCGATCTGCCGCACCTCGGGGCCGTTGCCGACCAGCGTCTCCTCGGTGATCTCGACGATCAGCCCCTCGAGGCCGTCGCGGTGGTCGGCGGCGAAGGCGTCGAGGAGGTCGCGGGTCGCCTGGTCCATCAGCGCCGGGATCGAGAGGTTGACCGAGAGCCGGGTGCCGGCCGGCCGCTGGTCGAAGACGCGCAGCGCCGCGTTCAGGCAGGCGCGTTCGAGGGCCGGGCGTTCGCCCAGCTCGTCGGCGATGCCGAGCCAGTGCAGCGGGCTGCGGTCGGTCTGCCGGCGGCCGAAGCGGGCGAGCGCCTCGTAGGCGTGGACGCGCCCGCTGCCGAGGTCGACGATCGGCTGGACGACCATGCGCACCCCTTCGCCGGCGATCAGCCGGCCGAGCGCGGCGCGTGTGCGGGCGACCTCCTCCGCGCTCGGCGGCGCGGCCGGGCCGGGGGAGGCGGGGCGGACGGGCTCCGCCTCGGCCTCGTCGCGGTGGGCGACGCGCGAGGCGATGTCGCCGGCGAGCAGCAGCGTTTCCGCGTTTTCGGCGTCGTGGCGGGCGGCCCGCAGGAGGCGGTTGAGCTCGAGCGTCAACCTGCCCGCGGTCAGCTGCAGGCCGAGGACGGCGACGACGAGGGCGCCGTATTCGAGGTCGAGGCTGCCGGCACGGACGATCGGCAGGACGAGCGCCCCCGACACGATGGCGCGGCCGATCCAGTGGACGCGGCCGCCGCGCGCCAGCACCCCGACGGCGAGGGCGACGAGCCAGAGCATGCTGATGATGGTCACCCTCTGGTCGCCGAGGCCGATGATCAGGACTCCTGCCGAGGCGGCGAACGACTCCTCCGCCGCCACCCAGTTGACGCGTAGGTCGGCGAGCTGGAGCAGCGCGGTGATGACGATGATCGTGAAGCCGGCGATCCCGCAGGCGGGGATCGGCAGGATCTCCGGCTTGGCAAGGATCAGCATCACGCCGAGCACGCCGAGCACCACGCGGGTCAGCGCCGCCGTCTGGCGGGCGCGGTGGATCGGGTCATCCCGCTCGATGGAAAGGGGTCGAGAAAGCACGGAAGTGCACATGTTTTCGACAGATCCCGGGCTCCACTTGACCGTTGGTAGCCGTTTGATCGGCCCGCAGGCCGCCTCGGGAGCGGTCGACCGCCAGCGCCCGGGGCCTGCCAGGATGCCCCTGTGCCGACCCCGCCCACCGCACCCGTCGTCGCCACCGGTCTCCTCGGCGGCTTCGCGATCGCCAAATACAGCGGCAGACGTGAGCTCGGCGGCCTCTTCCTCGCCGGCTGCGGCGCGTGGAGCGGGCGCCAGTGGGCGCGCCAGGGCGGCCCGGGCATGGCGATCGGCCTCGGCTTGACCTACGCGGGCGCCTTCGGCGTCTCCCATCCGCTGGCGAAGCAGATCGGCGCCTGGCCCGCGGTCTTCGCCGTCACCGCGGTCGCCTCAGGCGCCGCCGCCGCGCTGGCCGACCGCGCCTAGCCCCGCCGTTCCCACCAGGCGACGATCACCGGCCAGAACCGGGCCAGGAGGATGATCGCGGCGATCGCGACAATCGTGACGACGCCGCCGCCGCGCAGCGCGTGGTGGAGGAAGAGCCGTTGTCCCAAGTGCCAGGGGCATCGTCCGATCGTAGGCGGCGGCAGTTGCCGGCCGGGCGGTTCGGTATCCGTGCGGGGGTGAAACAGCACCTGATCAGCTTCGCGACGGCGCTGGACCCGAGCGACCGCGCGGCCCTGCAGGGACTGATCCCGCTCGCGGGAGCGGTCGGCGCGGGCACGATCTTCAGCCTCTTCGCCGGCGGGCGGCGGGGGACCGGCTTCCGGGTGTTCGAAGTCTTCGCGATCGTTGCGGTCCTCAGCGCGGCCGGCATCACGGCGGCGCTCAGCATCGACCTGCTCCACGCCAATCACCCGATCACCGACAAGGAACTGACCCAGACGGCGATGCCGTTGGTGATCGCGACGCTTCTGCTGGTCACGATCAGCATCTTCGAGCGGATCGGCGAGTCCTGGAATCGGGCCCTGCTGCTACTGATCCTCGCGGCCGTCGCGATCTACGTCGCCACGGCGCTGATCATCGCCTCGTCGAGCGTCGATCCCGAATCGGCGATGCCGGTCGTCGCCGGGATCTTCGCCGTCGGCCTCCTGCTGGCGGGCGCGGGCTGGGCAATCGACCGCTACAACCTGCGGGCGGCCCGCCGGGTCCAGCAGGACCGCATACGCCGTCTGGTTAGGCTCGGGTACGTCCCGACCCGGGTCTCGCTACGGCCGGCGCTGCCGCGGGTCGATGGGAGGGCCCCCGAGATCGCCGCCTGGATCAAGGGTGAATCGACGCTGCTCGACTCGTTCGACGCCGAGCGACTTCGTGACCTCGTCCGCGAGCACTGGGACGCGCTCGCGGCGGGGGAGGCCGAAGGCGCCGTCGGCGAGGCGATCCTCCTCGACGTCCACATGCAGCCCTGGAGGAAGCCCGGCCACGGTCAGGCCAAGCTGCACGCCACCGTGCTGCGCGTGAACCACAAGGTGCCGGAGCGGGAGGTCGAACTGCCGAGCGTCGGCGACGACCTCTACGACGTCAGCGAGCTGGTGGGCTAGCCGGCGCGCCGCCCGGCGGCTCGCGGTGGTGGAGGAGCGCCTCGGCCTTCGCCATCTCCTCGTTCATCTCTTTGCTGCGGGCGTGGAAGAAGGCGCCGAAGGAGCCCGCCAGCGAGGCGACCACGGTGAGCGCCCAGAGGTCGAAGACCAGCTCGAGGATCTTGCCGAGGTCGGTCGCCGGGTTGGCCACCGAGGAGCCGGTGAGGAGCTGCGAGGTGGTGAAGAGGAAGGAGTCGAAGAGGTTGTGGATTTCGGTGTGCTTCGCGTGGCGCTCGGTGAGGAAGATGATCAGCGTGCAGAGGAGCGCGAAGATCAGGGTCGCGCCGAAGATGATCAGGATGCGGTGACGCAGGTGGTAGTGGGTCTTGCTCGACCCACGGGCGACCGCCAGCACCTCGTGCCCCGCGCGTTTCACCGGCCGGTGTCTCGTCACGCGGCGATTATCGAGTGGTATACGGATGGCATGGCGGACGCGGAGGGGGCCCGAGGACTCGCTGCCTGGGCGACGGCGCACGGGATGACGGTCGAAGACGGCGTCCACCTTCCCCGCACCACGCCGCTGCTCGCCGAGGGCGAGGTGCACAGCGTCGACGCGCTGGCGGGCGGCTGGTTCTCCAAGTACGTCGAAGCCAAGGTGGCGCTGATCGACCGCGCCGACGCCCACTTCACCGTCGCCGTCACCCACGTGCCGAAGGCGAAGCGCTTCGTCCCCTGGATGTTCTGCCACCGGGCCGAGGACGAGCACCTGCTCGGCCGCGCCTTCGCGACCCTGGTCGGCGAGGGCAACCAGGTCGAGCTGGGGAGCGCTGAACTCGACGCGAAGTACCGCGTGTACGCCTCGCCGCAGCGCGAAGACGTCTGGTTCCACGAGCTCTTCTCGCCCGCCTTCATCGTCTTCCTGATCGAAGAGGCGCCGAAGGGTTTCGCCTTCGAGTACGTCGAAGGGACGCTCTGCGTCAGCGTCCTCGGCCGGCAGACGCTCGCCGAGGACCTCGACGGCCTGCGCGACGCGACCGTCGAACTGGTGCGGCGGATCCGCGGCGAGATCGCCGAGCGCCTCGGCCACGCCGACTCGGCGCGCTCGGCTCCGGGCGCGACGGGCTTCGAGGATGGCGATGGATCGGCCCTCCCTTCGCAGGGCTAAAGGTCCGGGGCGCGAATGTCGAAGGGGCGACTGCGTGGCGAACAAAAAGAGAAACCTTTGTGTCGTGGGCCTGGCGCTCATGGCGCTGACCCTGGCCGCCTGCGGCGGGGGCGGCTCCTCGGGCGGCGGTTCCGGCACGAACGGCGGCTCCGGGGAGGAAGGCGGCACCCTGCTGGGCGCCTACGCGGCCTTCCCCGACTACCTCGACCCGGCGCTGTCCCACAGCGGCGAAGGCTGGACGGCGATGTACGACACCTACATCCCGCTACTCACCTACGCCCACGCCAACGGCGCCGCGGGCGGCAAGGTGATCCCCGGGCTCGCCGCCGGGATGCCGGAAGTCACCGACAACGGCAAGACCTACACGCTGAAGCTGCGCAAGGGCCTCAGGTACTCGAACGGCGAACCGGTCGTCGCGAGCGACTTCACCCACTCGCTCGAACGCGTCTACCTGCTCAACTCGAGCGGCTCGCCCTTCTACGACGACATCGTCGGCGCGGAAGCGTTCGCGAAGACGAAGAAGGGCGGCATCGCCGGGGTCGAAACCGACGACAAGACCGGCCTGATCACGATCCACCTGACCCGTCCGCGCGGCACCTTCGAGAACGAGCTGGCGCTGCCGTTCGTCGCCCTCCTCCCGGCCAAGACCCCCGACGAAGACCTCTCCGCCGACCCGCCGCCCGCCACCGGCCCCTACATGATCACCGGCACCAAGCCGGGCGCCGGCTGGGAATACGAACGCAACCCGCAGTGGGCGAAGGCGAACGGCAAGCTGATGCCGCAGATTCCCGCCGGCCACGTCGACCAGATCAAGATCCAGGTGCTGCGCAACCCGCAGACCGAGGTCAACGAGGTGGAAAACGGCTCGCTCGACTGGATGGCGAACCAGGTGCCGCCGGACCGCTACCAGGAGGTGCTCTCCAAATTCGAAGGGAGCCAGTTCCGGGTCGAGCCGACGGTCAGCACCTACTTCTTCTGGATGAACACGACGGTGGCGCCGTTCGACGACCTCAAGGTGCGCCAGGCGGTCAACTACGCGATCGACCCGCGGGCGCTGGAACGGATCTACTCCGGCCGGCTCGAAGGCAGCCAGCAGATCCTGCCGACCGGGATGCCCGGCGGCGCCAAGCTGGACCTCTACCCGCACAACCTGGCGAAGGCCAAGGAACTGATCGCCGAAGCGAACCCGAGCGACCGCGAAATCACCGTCTGGACCGAAACCGAACCGCCCTCCCAGGACGTCGGCGCCTACTACCAGGGGGTGCTGCAGGAACTCGGCTTCAAGGTGACGCTGAAAGTGCTCGGTCCCGACAACTACTTCAGCGTGATCGGCAACAGCTCGACCCCGGACCTGGACACCGGCTGGGCCAACTGGTTCGAGGACTACCCGCACCCCAACGACTTCCTCCAGCCGCTGCTCGCCGAAGAATCGATCGCGCCGACCAACGGCACCAACCTGGCGCGCTTCGCCGACCCGCAGCTGTCCCAGAAGATCACCGAACTGGGCGAAGAACCTCTGGGGGCGAAACAGGAAGCCGCCTACGCCCAGCTGGACAAGGAATTCATGGAACAGGCGCCGCTGGCCCCGTACGGATCGAGCACCGCCTCGACCTTCGTCTCGAGCGACATCGACCTGGAAAAGGTGATCTACAACCCGACCTTCGGGCAGGATCTGACCAGCTTCGAATTCAAGTAGGGGGCGGGGGAGGGGCGGCCGACGGGCTCGCCGCCGTATCCTCACCCGCCGATGCGTGACCTCGACCGCAAGCTGCTGCGCCTGATGCGAACCCGCGGGCACGTGCCCGCGCTGGAGCGGGGCGCGATGTTCCTCGGCAAAGCGGGGAACAACGGCCTCGGCTGGCTCCTCGCGGGCGGCGCCCTGGCCGCGCTCGACGCCCGCCGCCGTCCCGCCTGGGCGACCTGCGCGGCGCTCGGCCCGGTCGCGATCGGCCTGAACTACGGGATCAAGCTGCTGGTCCGGCGGCCGCGCCCGGTGCTGAAGGGCCTGCCGCCGCTCGGTGGCGCGCCGAGCTCGCTGAGCTTCCCCTCGGCCCACTCGACCTCCGCCTTCGCCGTCGCCACCGCGATGACCCGGGTCGACCGCCGCGCCGCGGTCGCCTTCCTCCCCGCCACCGCGGTCGCCGCCGGCCGTCCCTACCTCGGCATGCACTACCCCTCCGACGTCGCCGCCGGGGTGGTCCTGGGGACCCTGCTCGGGCTGGTCGTGCCGCTGCCCCGGGAGGAGGCGCCCTTGCCGCCCGCGCGGGATGGCTCGCTCCGATCCCCGGAGGGCGCGCGATGAAGGTCGGCATCGTCGGGCTCCCGAACGCGGGCAAGTCGACCCTCTTCAATGCGCTCACCTCGGGCGGCGCGGTGATCGGCAACTACCCCTTCACCACGATCGAGCCGAACGTCGCCGTCGCCCAGGTGCCGGACGAGCGCCTCGAGGCGGTGGCGAAAACGGTACGCAGCTCCGAGCTGGTCCCGGCGACGATCGACTTCCACGACATCGCCGGCCTGGTCAAAGGGGCGAGCGAGGGGGAGGGGCTCGGCAACCAGTTCCTCGCCTCGATCCGGGAGACCGACGCGATCTGCCACGTCGTCCGCTGCCATCAGGACGCCGGCGTGATCCACCCCGACGGCCGGGTCGACCCGATCGCCGACATCGAGACGATCGAGACCGAGCTGATCCTCTCCGACTACGAGCAGGTCGAGCGCCGCATCCCGCGGGTCGGCAAGCAGGTGAAGACCGGCGACAAAGCGGCCGCCGCCGAGCTGGCCTGGCTGGAAGCGGTGAAAGCGGCGCTGGCGACGGGCAAGCCGGCGCGCTCGGTGCCGGTCCCGGAGATCGCCCCCGATGCGGTCCGCAACCTCGGCGCGATCACCTCGAAGCCGATCCTCTACGTCGCCAACGTCGACGAGGACACCTCCGAGGTGCCCGAGGCGGTCGCCGCGCACGCCAACTCGGTCGACGCCGGGTCGGTCGCGGTGAGCGCCCGGATCGAGGGCGAGCTGGCCGAGCTCGACGCCGAGGAAGCGGCGGAGATGCGCGAGTCCTATGGGGTCGAGGGCTCCGGCCTGGCCCGCCTCGTCCGCGCCGCCTACGACCTGCTCGAGCTGATCACCTTCTTCACCGCCGGGGAGGACAAGGAGGCGGTCGCCCGCCCGCTCCACCGCGGCGCCACCGCCCTCGAAGCGGCGGGCACGATCCATACCGAGATCATGGACGCGTTCATCAAAGCCGAAGTGATCGGCTGGGCCGAGCTGGTCGAGCAGGGCGGCTACGTGGCGGCGCGCGACAAGGGCGTGCTCCGCATCGAGGGCCGCGACTACGCGGTGCAGGACGGCGACGTAATAACGATCAAGGTCTAGCTAGCGTCGGGGCGATCTGAGGCCCGCAGGGCCTCGGTCGCCGCGGCCAGTGAGGTTTCGCGCCAGGCGTAGAAGTCGGCCTCGGAGATCTGGTTGCGCTCGCACGTCGCCGCGACCAGGCTTTCGTCGCTGACCCCGTCGAGGACGATCCGGGCCTTCTGTTCGGCATCGATCTCGACATCGGGATCGACCACCGACCCGGGCGGCAGATGGGTTCGCATCATCCGGCCGCCGCGGAAGCTGCCCGCGGCGATGACCAGGGCGGCCGCCACCAGGATGATGTCCTTCAACACGTATTGGCCTTCGAGGGTCGGTGCGTGATGGGGACCGGCGAAGAGGCGGCCGGGGAGGAGCACGAGCGGCGAGAGGATGCCGACGAACTCGATCGCCAGCAGCCAGATCGCGAGCCGCATCCCTCGGTTGGCGAGCAGGCAGATCCCGATCACGCACTCGAGCGTCGCGATCATCACCATCGCCACCCCGCCCGGCACCAGACCGAGGAAGAGGATGTGGGTGGTCGCCTTGGTGATGCTTTCCGCCGGGCTCACGCCGGGGAAGAACTTGAGGACGCCGAAGCCCAGGAAGATCAGCCCGACGGCGATCCGCAGCGCCGCGATGCTGTGGGCGACGAGCTGGTGGTGGATCCGGTTCTCGAGGTGAAGGAACCTCTGGTAGTAAGCGTTCATACCTACCCTCAACGAAACCGAAGACGCTTCAGTTCAGATCGGATTCTCGGTCCGGCGACCTATTCGATCGTCAGGGTTCCTTCCATGCGAGGCCGGACAGGGTGACGGTCCAGTCGCGTGCATCCGATCGGGTCCGCTCTTCGTTTTTAAGGTCTGACGGGGCCCTCAGCCCCGGGCCCGGACCACAGGCGTGACCGGGACGGATCTCTGACCACCTGTCAGGGCAAGCCATGGAGGCATCGCGGTGCGCGCTTCACCCGGGAGCGAAGTAGGGGCATTGCTCGTCGGTCCCCAAGGGACTGACGAGAGGTTGATGGTGCGGGTACAGGGCGACGACCCGGCGGCCTTCGCCGAGCTCTACGGCCGGCACGCCGACGACGCGCTGGGGATAGCCACCGAGATCTGCCGCGATGACGGCATGGCCGAAGATGTGGTCCAGGAAGGCTTCTTCGCGATCTGGAGAAGTCGGGCGGATTACCGGCCGCAGCTCGGCACCTTCAAGGTCTGGTCGATGCGGATCGTCCACAACCGGGCGGTCGATGCCTTCCGCGCGATCAGCGTCAGGCCGCCGCTCCAGCCCGGTCGCCTGCCAACTGGCCCGGCACCGGCTCTCGACACCGATCATCCGCTGTCCGATGCGATCGCCGCATCTGAGCGGACCCGGCTGCTCGTCGCCCTCGGCCACCTGCCGAGCCCGCAGGCGGAGGTCCTCATCCTCGCCTTCTACAGCGATCTCAGCCATACGGAGATCGCGGTGAGGCTCGGGCTCCCGGCCGGCACCGTGAAGGGTCGGGTCAGGTCGGGGCTGGAAAAGCTGCGCTACGAGTTGCTCTTCGTCGACCCGCTGGACGGTCGCGAATGATCCACCGGCCCTCGGTGAACGCATAAGGTCGGTCAACCAAAAACTCCCAAAGGAGAAATATGGACCCCGAAGCAACGCTTGACCAGATCGATGTCAACGGTGACATCGCCGAAATGCATCACAACGCGATCGAGGGACTGGACTCGGGTGACACCCGTCTCAGCTTCCTGAAGAAGGCTGGCCTGGCCGGTGGCGCGGTCATGGGCAGCGGTGCCTTGCTCGCCGCCCTCACCCCGGCCGGCGCGATGGCCAAGGGCAAGGGCGCTCCGCCCGCGAGCTTCGGAAAGGGCGACATTGGCATCCTCAACTTCGCCCTGACGCTCGAGTACCTGGAGGCCGCGTTCTACAACGAGGCCACCCAGAACAAGGTCGCCAAGGGTGCGCAGGAGTCCGCGTTCCTGAAGACCACGACCAACGACGAGAACGCGCACGTTGCGTTCCTGAAGAAGGCGCTCGGCTCGAAGGCCACCTCGGCCCCGAAGGTCGAATTCGGTGATGCCACCAGCAAGTCGAAGTGGATCTCCACCTCGTACGCGCTGGAGAACACCGGCGTCCACGCCTACTCGGGTCAGGTCCTCAACATCTCGAACCCGGCATACGTCGCGGCAGCGGCGTCGATCCTCACGATCGAGGCGCGTCACGCGTCGGTGGCCGGCTTGCTGTTGAAGCCCACCGAGAAGAGCATGACCCCCGACGGGCCGTTCGACACGCCGTTCACCGCGGCGGAAGTCCTGAAGGCCGTCGAAGGGACCGGCTTCCTCAAGTAAGGAGCCGACCCTCGATCGCAGCGGAGCCGAACCTCGCGTTCGGCTCCGCCCGATCGGCACCCACTTCGCAGTTCCACACCCATCCCGCACCAATCAATCGGAGGCATCATGGCCAACGTAGGACCAATGGAGATCATCCTCGTACTGATCGTCGCGCTCATCGTGTTCGGGCCGAAAAAACTCCCTGAACTCGGCAAGTCGCTGGGCAAAGGCATCAACGAGTTCAAAGGCTCGATCAGCGGCGAGCACCCCGCGCCGGCTCAGGTCGAGTCCGCTCCCGCCCACACCGAGGCCCGTCCGGCCACGACCTACCGGGTCGAAGACAGCACCCCGTCCCGGACCCAGAACTAAGCGTCCGCCGACGCCACCCCGAGGAGACCAGCCGTGCGCCGCATCAGACCAGCATCATTCGAAGACCAGATGAGTCTCGTCGAGCACCTCGACGAGCTACGCGCACGACTGGTCGTCTGTCTCGCGATCTTCGGGACGGCGCTCGCCGTCTGCTTCTGGCAGAACCACCTACTGCTGGAAATCGCGAGCAAGCCGCTCCCTTCCGCCCACGACAAGCTGATCACCTTCGGCGTCACCGAGCCTTTCACGACGACGCTGACCGTCAGCGCCTACGCGGCGATCATCCTGTCGCTGCCGTTCGTGCTCTACCAGCTCTACGCCTTCCTCCTCCCCGCCTTCAGCAAGCAGCAGCAACGGATGATCGTGCCGCTGCTGGCGATGATCCCGATCCTCTTCATCGCCGGTGTCGCCTTCGGCTACTTCCTCGTCCTGCCGGCGGCGGCCAAGTTCCTCCTCAACTTCAACGACTCGCAGTTCAACGTCCAGGTGCAGGCAAAGGAGTACTACGGCTTCTTCTCGATGACCCTGCTCGCCTGCGGGGTCGTCTTCCAGGTGCCGGTGGGGATCCTCGCCGTGACCCGCCTCGGGATCGTCAAGGTCGAACAGCTGACCAAGAACCGTCGCTACGCGTACCTGATCTGCGCCGTCGTCGCGGCGGCGCTGCCCGGCGTCGACCCGGTCTCGATGCTGCTGGAGATGGCCCCCTTGGTGGTCCTCTACGAGTTCAGCATCGTCCTGGCCCGGGTCCTCGGGACTCCCGGCATGAAGGTCAACGAGCCGGTGGTGCCGGAGGTCTGACCCGGCCCTGCGCTCAGCCTTGTCCGCTGACCTTTTGGAAGGTCATCCAGGTCGAGTAGCCCCCCAGCGCGACCTCGAGCTGTTCGCCGGTCACGGTGGTGACGCCGCCGGTGCCGTAGAGCTTCGCTTCGATGATCCGCGGTGAGTAGCCGGTCTTCGTGATCACGACTTTCATCAACCTGCCGTCGAGCAGGCCGGAGAGCTTTTCGCTGATTTCCGGGCCGCTGAATTTCAGCGTCCATTCGTGCAGGGGGCAGAGGCTGTCGTAGGGGTCGGGGACGCCGACCAAGTAGGGGATCGCGGTGCCGAAGACGTTCTGGATGCTCTCCGTTTTGCCGCCCGAGCAGGCGGAGAAGAGCGTCTCGGCGATGTTCCCTTCGTACATCAGCACCTCGCCTGCAGTCTGTTCCTCGGCTTCGTCGGAGGTCGTGTACTCCGATTCGAGGCCTTTGTAGACCTGGCTGCGGGTGTCGGAGTAGAGGTCGAAGCCGTCGCCTTCGCGGCCGCCGGTGAGCGCGAACGATCGCGAGATGATCGCCTGCGCCTTCAGCTCTTCCATCGGCCAGGAGGGCGGCGACTCGTTCGGGATCACGCCTTTGACGTAGTTGTCGACGGAGAGGGCGTTGACGACGTTCAGTTCGCCGCTTTCGTTGACCACCGTCTCCAGCGCGCCCCGATAGCGGCCGACGCCGACGATGTCGATCACGCCCGCACCGGCCGCCCGCAGGGTCGCCCCGCATTTGGCCAGCGGCTTGCCGGCGGAGGAGCGCAGCACGACGGTGTTGCCGAGCCGGTGAGCCTCGTAGGTGCGGGTCGGTTCGAGCTTCGTGTGGCAGGCGCTGGTCGCTTCGGTGAAGCTGACGTCGCCGGCGGTGGAGCTGAGCAGCACCC
This sequence comes from uncultured Solirubrobacterales bacterium, assembly GCA_963791095.1. Classification (GTDB taxonomy): domain Bacteria; phylum Actinomycetota; class Thermoleophilia; order Solirubrobacterales; family 70-9; genus VAYN01. Next base: position 35,610 of record CAWBRE010000011.1, on the reverse strand, counting down.
GGACGACGTTGGGCCCGGTGAGCTGGCCAAGGGTCGTCCCCGGGTAGTAGTGGCCGAGGATGAACTTGTAGCCCTTGCCGTGCAGCGCGTAGCCGTAGGCGCCGTAGGCGGAGAGCCCGACCCCGTGGCCGAAGCCGTGGCCGTGCACCACCCAGTTGACCTGCGCCCGAGCGCTCGCCGCCGTCGTCCCGAGCGCGCCGAGAAGCACCGCCGCAAGCGCGAGCAGGGAGATATGAAGACGACGGGGGAGGATCACGGCTGCATCACATCAACAGCGGCCGAGCGGAGGAGTCGCGGCGCCAAGCGCGGGCGCCGGCGCCCAGCGCGTCGGACGTCCTTGTCGGGCCGCACCGAGCGCTCCGCGCCACGACGGCAGAATAAGCACCAAAGTGCTGGTATCCCAACTATAGTTGGGGTATCGCCTCTATAGTTTCTACAACGATGGACTTTAGACGCCCCCTCAGCGTGGTGGCCCCGACCCTGGACGGTGACGTCCTGGGCGTTCTTGCGGCGGCCGAGGAGGAATTCACCGGGCGCCGTATCCATCAGGTGCTGGGGCGTGGCTCCGAGCAAGGAATTCGCAAAGCAGCCGACCGTCTGGTCAGGCAGGGGATCGTGAGCCGGCGCCAAGCAGGCCAGGCCAAGCTCTACAGCTTGAACCGCAGCCACCTCGCCGCTCCATACATCGAAGGGCTTGGATCGCTTCGGGCGAAGCTGATCGAGCGCCTCAAGGAGTCAGTCGAAGATTGGGACAAACCTGCGACCGCCGTCTTCCTCTTTGGCTCTGTCGCGCGGGGAGAGGCCGACGCGGAGAGCGATCTCGACCTCTTTGTCCTGCGGCGCGTCGACACCCCGCAGAGCGATCCCACCTGGCAAGAGCAACTCGCCGCGCTTGAGAGAGCGGCGACGGACTGGACCGGCAACGAGGCCCGGGTGCTCGAGTATCGGCACCGGCAGTTGGCCGACCCCGAAGTCCGCAAGGTCGTCCGGCAGGTGATCCAAGACGGCGTGCCGATCGTCGGCACTCGCGTTCGGCTCAAAACCCTGCTCAACAAGTGCAAGCCGAAACTGAAAGCCAAACCGAAACGGTGATGGTGGCCCGCCTGCACGACTGCGACGACGCGGTCATTCGTGGTCGGCTCCGCAAGGCCGAGCAGTTCTTGGAGGCCGCGGAGACGATCCGCGACTTCGCCGATGACGAGGCGGAGGTCGGTGACGCTCTGGTGACCCTGTGTGTACACGCCGGAATCGCCGCCTCCGACGTCATCTGTTGCAAGACGCTCGGCCACTTCGTCCAAGGGGACGATCACCAGCAGGCGGTCGCCGAGCTCTCCAAGGTCACGCCGGGTGGCAAACAGCTAGGGAAAGATCTTCGCGTTCTACTGGCGATGAAGACCCTCGCCAGCTACGCCGCGCCGGCGGTCAACGCCGAAGATCGGAAACGGGCGTGGCGTCGCGCCGAGAGTCTCGTCGAGGCGGCCCGATCGCGCTGAGCCGCCCTGACGCCGGTGCGCTTGTGCACACCAGGGTGTGCTCGATCGCACCGGCGTGAGGGGAGCTGCCTCAGTCTCTGGTCGTGCGGGTGGGCCATCGCTCGGTGGTCGAGGGCCTCGTCCAGCGTCTCGACCGAGACGCCGTGCTCGAGCGCGACCTCGCGGAGGGGCCGGCCGGAGTCGGCGGCGTCCTTGACGATCGCCGCCGCGGCGTCGTAGCCGATGTGGGGGTTGAGGGCGGTGGCCGTCGCCAGGGTGGCCTCGGCGTGGCGCTCGGTCATCTCCTCGTTCGCTTCCAGGCCCTGGACGCATTTCTCGTCGAGGAGGCGGGAGGCGCTCGCCAGCAGCTTGATCGAGTCGAGCAGGTTGCGGGCGATCAGCGGCACCCGCACGTTCAGCTCGAACTGGCCCTGCATGCCGCCGATCGTGATCGCCGCGTCGTTGCCGATCACCTGGCCGGCGACCTGGATCACGACCTCCGGGATCACCGGGTTGACCTTGCCCGGCATGATCGAGGAGCCCTTCTGCAGCTCCGGCAGGCGCAGCTCGGCGAGCCCCGCCCGCGGGCCGGAGCCCATCAGCGCCAGGTCGTTGGCGATCTTGTTCAGCGAGACCGCGTAGACCTTCAGCGCGCCGGACAGCTCGACCAGCGCGTCGCGGTTGCCCTGCGCCTCGAACGGGTCGAGCGGCGCCGAGATCGCCAGGCCGGTGTCGCGCCCCAGCTTCTCGCGCACCTTGGCGGCGAACTCCGGGTGGGTGTTCAGCCCGGTGCCGGTGGCGGTGCCGCCGAGCGGGATCTGGCCGACCCGACGCAGCGTCGCCTCGACCCGCTGCACGCCGAGCCGCACCTGCGCCGCGTAGCCGCCGAACTCCTGGCCGAGGGTGACCGGCACCGCGTCCATCAGGTGGGTGCGCCCGGCCTTGACGACGTCGGTGAACTGCTTGGCCTTGGCGTCGAGCGCCTCCTCCAGCGCCCCCATCGCCGGCAGCAGGTCGTGCGTCACCTCGTCGAGCGCCGCCAGGTGGACGGCGCTGGGGAAGACGTCGTTGGAGGACTGGCCCATGTTGACGTGGTCGTTCGGGTGGGCGCCGTCGCCGGCGAGGTTGGCGATCACCTCGTTGGCGTTCATGTTCGAGGAGGTGCCGGAGCCGGTCTGGAAGACGTCGATCGGGAACTGACCGTCGTGCTCGCCCGCGGCGACGGCGGCGCCGGCGGCGGCGATCCGCGACGCCACGTCGGCGTCGAGCTTGCCGAGCGCCCCGTTCGCCTCGGCCGCGGCCGACTTGATCCGACCCAGCCAACGCACCACCGGCACCGGCACGCGCTCGCCGGAGACGGGGAAGTTGTCGACTGCCTTGGTGGTCTCGCCACCCCAGAGCTGCTCGCTCGGAGTGGTCTCTGCGTCAACGCTCAAGTTCTGCCTCCGTGGTGTCTCAATGGGGAATTCGAAGCTGTCTGCGGGAGGATCAAGCGTATTCCCCGGCGGCCCCGGGCGGCTCGCTCAGCCGTGGTCGCGGCCGGCGGCGAACCCCTTTTCGTAGCCGGCGAGGAAGCGCCGCGAGAGCGGCTCGCCCTCGGGGGCGAAGCGGGCGGCGACGGTGAGCCGGCGCAGCAGCTCGGCGTGGACGCCTTCGGTCTCCGCGCTGCCGCGCGCGATCGCCCCGAGCAGGTAGCCGAGCTGGAGCGCCGCCGGGCCTTCCGGTTCGGCCCGCGCCCCGGCGTTCAGCTTGGTCGCCGCGGCGAGCGCGGCTTCGCCGAGGTCGGCCAGTTCGCCTTCTTCGGCGGCGGCGACGAGGCAGCCGGAGATCGGCGTTTCGCCGGCGAGGATCACTTCCCCGGGCGCCCCCCGCAGGGCCTCCATGTAGGTGCCGACGCCTTCGCGGCAGGCGGCCGGCTGGCGTTCGTCCTTGGTCGAGCCGCCGCCGCATCCGGCGAGTAGCGCCGCGCCGAGCGCGACGAGGAGCAGCGCGAGCGTGGTCCGCGGGGCGCGCATCGGCCGCGAATCCTAGGTGCGCGCGAGGCCGAGCGGGCAGACCGGGACGGTCGCCCCTAGTTCGAGTTGGTCCCGACCCCGCCGGTGGTCACCTGGTGGATGCCGCCCTTGGGGCCCTTCGCCGCGGCCTTCCTGCGGCGCGCCTTGCGGGCGGTGCCGGGGGTGACGGGGAAGACTTCGACCCATTCGGCGAGTTCGTACGGTTTCGCCGGGGCGTGGTTCCAGGAGAGGTGGAGGTGGTTGCCGCAGCCGTGCCCGACGTCGCCTTCGTAGCCGACCCAGCGGAACGGGGCGACCGGTTTTTCCTGTTCCGGCTCGGCCCAGAGGGCGAGGGCGGTGATCGGCACCCAGTTCGCGTCGCAGGTGGTGGTGTCCACGGTCGGCACGAGGTCGACCGCGAGGCCGTTGAGGTGGTCGGAGGCGGAGGCGTGGCATTCGTCGCAGCCGATGTGCTCGCCGTTGGGGAGCGGGCCGGAGTAGCCGTCGGTGACGAAGATCGGGTAGCGGGCGGCGAGCCAGCGCAGGTCGGGGACGATGCGGCTGTCGACCATGTCGCCCGCTTCGTGAGGGACGGCGGCGGGGATTGCGACCAGGGTGCCGGGGGTGTGGACGATCCGCAGCGGGCCGGGCGGCGCTGCGGTGGTCCCCGGCGGCAGCGGTGCCGGAGCGGGCGCGGCGTACGCTTCGGCGGCGAAGCCGACCAGCGTCGCGAGCCCGAAGAGGACGGCGCAGACGAGCGCCAGCCCGGCGGCGCGGCGGCCGACGGTGGCCTCCTGATGGGCGCCGCGATCGAGCGCATCGGTCGGCGCCGGAGCGAAGCGCACGGCCGAGGTCGCGGTGGGCGCGAAGGGGGACGCGGTCGGCCCGGCTGAGGCGTCGATCCAGAAGGTCTCCTCGTTCACCCCTCTGAAATCGGCCGTCGGCGTGGGCCGCTTGAACCCTTCCCGCGGTTGCACGACCTCTCCCAGAGACCATTACACCGATCCGTGTAGCATCGGCACCGATGAGCGCTCAACAGAACTCCCTTCGGTAGCGGGTAGGCTGGCGCCGATGCCGACCGTCCGCGAGGCCACGTTCGACCTCTTCCGGGAGCAGGGGATGACGACGATCTTCGGCAACCCCGGCTCGACCGAGCTGCCGATGCTGGCCGACTACCCGGCGGACTTCCGCTACGTGCTCGGCCTGCACGAGGGGGTCGTGGTGGGGATGGCGGACGGCTTCGCCCAGGCCTCCGGCCGCACCACCGTGGTCAACCTGCACACCGCGCCCGGGGTCGGCAACGCGATGGGGGCGATCTTCAACGCCCAGGCCAACCACTCGCCGCTGCTGATCACCGCGGGCCAGCAGGCGCGCGCCCAGATCACCCTGCAGGCCAACCTCACCAACCGCGACGCGACCCGGATGCCGCACCCGCTGGTCAAGTGGAGCTACGAGCCGCCGCGCGCCGAGGACGTGCCGCTGGCGCTCGCCCACGGCGCCCACCTCGCCGGGCTCGCCCCGCGCGGCCCCGTCTTCGTCAGCCTGCCGATGGACGACTGGGAGGTCGAGGTCGACGCCGCCGACGCCCGCCACGCGATCACCCGCAAGGTGACCGGCCGCGCCGTCGCCGACCCGGCCGCGGTCGCCGCCCTCGCGGCAGAGCTCGACGCCGCCCGCAACCCGGTCCTGATCGCCGGCCCCGACATCGACACCGCGGGCGGCTGGGAGCACGCCGTCGCCCTCGCCGAGCGCCAGCGCCTCCCGGTCTGGGCCTCGCCCGCGACCGGCGGCGTGCGCCTCGGCTTCCCCGAGAACCACCCGAACTTCCGCGGCGTCCTGCCGCCGGCGATCGGCCCGGTCGGCCAGACGCTCGAGGGCCACGACCTGATCGTCGTGATCGGCTCCTCGGTCTTCCCCTACTACCCGCACATCCCCGGGCCGCTGCTGCCCGAGAACGCCCGCCTGGTCGCGATCACCTCCGACCCCGACGAGGCGGTGCGGGCGCCGATGGGCGACGCGATCGTCGCCGACGTCGGCCTCACCCTGGCGGCGCTGGTCGAGGCGGTGCCCGAGTCGAGCCGCCCGGCGCCGGAGCCGAACCCCGGCCCGGGCGACATGCCGATCGACCGACCCGCTGAACGCCTCGACCGTCCACGGCGCCCTCCGCGAAGTGCTTCCCGAGGATGCGATCGTCGTCCTCGAGTCGCCCTCCTCGACCCTCGCGCTGCGCAACCAGCTGCGCCTCTCGCGTCCCGGCTCCTACTACTTCAGCGCCGGCGGCGGCCTCGGCTTCGGCCTCGCCGCATCGGTCGGCGTGCAGATGGCCGAGCCGAGCCGGCCGGTCGTCTGCGTGCTCGGCGAGGGCTCCGCCCAGTACGCGATCACCGCCTTCTGGAGCGCCGTCGCCTACGACGTGCCGGTCACCTTCCTCGTCCTGCGCAACGAGGAGTACGCGATCCTCAAGTGGTTCGCCGAAGTCGAGCAGATCACCAACGCGCCCGGCCTCGACCTGCCGAAGCTCGACGTCGCCGCGGTCGCCGAAGGCTACGGCGTCACCGCCCACCGAGCGTCCGACCGCGACGGGGTCGCCGGCGCCCTCGCCACCGCGCTGGCCTCGTCGAAGCCGGAGCTGGTCGAAGTCCCGGTCGCGCCCGGGATGGCGCTCTTTTAGCGCCGTGGCCCTGCGCTCGCTGCTCGACCGCGGCCCCGCGGCGCTGCGCCCGCCGGCCGGCGACCCGTCCCCGGACCGCGCCCCCGACGCGCTCGCCGCCGGCATCGCCCAACCGCTGCGCGGCGAACTGGAGCGGCTGCTCGGCGCCGATCGCGTCCTCGCCCGCCCCGGCGACCTCGTCAAATACGCCTCCGACGCCAGCCCCTACCGCCTCTTCCCGCAAGCGGTGGTGATGGCGAAGGAGGCCGACGACGTCGCCAAGCTGCTCGCCTTCGGCCGCGAGCGGGGCATCCCGGTCACCTTCCGCGCCGGCGGCACCAGCCTCAACGGGCAGGGGCAGACCGACGGGATCCTGGTCGACGTCCGCAGGCACTTCCGCGGGCTCACGGTGCTGGAGGACGGCGCCGCGGTGCGGGTCGGCACCGGCACGATCCTCGGCCACGTCAACAAGGTGCTGGCGCCGCACGGCCGCCGGCTCGGCCCCGACCCGGCGAGCACCGACGTCGCCACGGTCGGCGGCGTCGTCGCCAACAACTCGGGCGGCATGCGCTGCGGGGTGACCAAGGACTCCTACTCGACCCTCCGCTCGCTGACCTTCGTCCTGCCCTCGGGGACGCGGATCGACACCGCGGCGCCGGGCGCGTCGGCCGCCTTCGAGGCGGCCGAGCCGGAGCTCGCCGCGGGCCTGGCGGCGATCCGCGACGAGATCCGCGCCGACGCCGAGCTCGCCGTCCCGCATCCGCCACAAGTTCGAGATCAAGAACACCACCGGCTACCGCCTCTGCGCCTTCCTCGACGCCGACGAGCCGCTGGAGATCTTCCGCCGCCTGCTGGTCGGCTCTGAGGGGACGCTGGCCTACATCCCCGAGGTCGTCTTCGAGACCGTGCCGCAGCCGCCGCTGACGACCGTCGCCTGGGTCCACTTCCCGGACATCGACCGCGCGGTCGGGCCGGTCGGTGAGCTGGTCGCGAGCGGCGCCACCGCGGTCGAGCTGATGGTCGCCCCGGCGCTGATCACCGCCGCCTGGAACATGGTCGGCGCGCCGCAGGAGTGGAAAGAGCTCGACCCGGCGACGGCGGCGCTGCTGGTCGAGTTCGGCGGCGAGAGCGAGGCGGAGCTCGACGCGCAGGTCGACCGGGCGCTCGCGATCGTCGCCGGCCACGAGACGACCGAGGCGCCCCGCTTCACCCGCGAGCCGGCCGAGGTCGAGATGGCCTGGCGGGTGCGCGAGGGCCTGCAGGGGCTGGTCGGCCAGCTCCGCCTGCCGGGCACCTCGCTGATCCTCGAGGACGTCTGCGTGCCGCCCGCCCGAATCGCCGAATGCGCCCACGACCTGCAGGCGCTGCTGATCGAACACGGCTTCCTGCCCGGGGTCGCCGGCCACGCCAGCGCCGGGAACCTCCACTTCATGGTCACCCCGGACTTCGCCAAAGCCGAGGACGTGGAGCGCTACAGCTCGTTCATGGAGGGGCTGGTGGCGCTGATCGTCGACCGCTACGACGGCTCGCTGAAGGCCGAGCACGGGACCGGGATCAACATGGCCCCTTACGTGGAGCGCGAGTGGGGGGAGCGGGCGACGGAGCTGATGTGGCGGGTGAAGCGGCTGGCCGATCCGGACGGGGTGCTCTCTCCCGGCGTCGTCCTCAACCGCGACCCCGCCGTGCACCTGCGCAACCTGAAGTCGCAGCCGCCGATCGAGGAGTCGGCGACGCGCTGCGTCGAGTGCGGCTTCTGCGAGCCGGTCTGCCCGAGCCGCGACCTGACCACGACGCCGCGCCAGCGGATCGTGCTGCGGCGGGAGATCGCCCGCCAGCCGTCCGGCTCGCCGGTGCAGGAGGCGCTGCTGGAGGAGCTCGGCTACGAGGCGCTCGACACCTGCGCGGTCGACGGCTCCTGCCAGCTCGCCTGTCCGGTCGGGATCGACACGGGGAAGCTGGTGAAGGAACTGCGCTCCGAGCGCCACACCCCTCGCGCCGAGCGGGCGGCGCTGGCGACGGCGAAGCGCTGGGGGACGGTCGAGTCGGCCTCGCGGGCGGCGCTGCGGGTCGGCGGCGGTGGGGCGACGGCGGACGCGCAAGGGAAGAGCACTGCCCGGACCGGCGCCGGCGCGCCTCCCGGCCACGACGCGCGTGGGCGCCGCCGCCGTCTACGTCCCCAGCTGCACCAACCGGATCTTCGGCGGCGGGCCTGTCGAGGCGCTGGTCGCCGTCTCGGCGCGGGCGGGGCTGCCGGTCTGGATCCCGGCCGACGTGGCGGGCAACTGCTGCGGGCTGCCGTGGAGCTCGAAAGGCTACGGCGCCGCCCACCGGCACAAGGCCAACGAGCTGGTCGAGCGCCTCTGGGAGTGGAGCGGCGAGGGCTCCCTGCCGATCGTCGTCGACGCCGCCTCCTGCACCGGGTCGGTGGTCGAACCGGGGGAGGGGACACTGAGCGAGGCGAACGCCGAGCACCTGGCGAAGCTGAGCGTCCTCGACTCGGTCGCCTGGGCCCACGACCGGCTGTTGCCCGGGCTCAAGATCACCGGCAAGGTCGAGGCGGCGGCGATCCACCCGACCTGCGCCACCCATCGCCAGGGCCATGCCTGGCGCCTCGGCGCCCTCGCCGCGCAGATCGCCGACGACGTCTACCTGCCGCCGACGGGAACCTGCTGCGGCTTCGCCGGCGACCGCGGCATCTCCCATCCCGAGCTGACCGCCTCCGCGACCCGCGCCGAGGCACGCGAGGTCCTCGCCGCCGAAGGCGCGGACGCCGCCGAGGTCGGCCATCCGCCGAGCGGCCGCCAGTTCGACGCCTACCTCTCGAGCAACCGCACCTGCGAGATCGGCATGACCCGAGCCACCGGCCACAAGTACGAGTCCGTGATCAACGCCCTAGAGCGCGCCACCCGCCCCCGTTGACGGGCCGAAAACCAGCCATATAGGCAAGTTTCCGGCCCGTCAACACGATGTTGGTGGGCCGATAACTCAAGCCCTGCTGGAGTTTTCGGCCCGTCAACCGCTGAGGCTTGGGCCGCGTCAGTCGTCGGCGTTGAGGGGGCGCTCGGCGGGCGCCTCGGTGGCGCTCGCGGCGGGCGGCGTGCCCGCGGTCACCCGCGAGTCGATGTCCTTCATCAGCGCCTGCGTTTTCGCTTCGCGCTCCTGCAGCCTGTCGAGCACCGGGTTGATGATCCCGCGCAGGGCGGAGACGTAGCGCCACCACTTCGGCGCGAAGACGCGCGGGGCGCGCTCTTCGATTCCGCGCACGAACGCCGCCGCCGCCTCGTCGGGCTGGATCCGCTTGGTCAGGAAGGCGGGGGTGCCCGCGTTCAGGGTCTGCACGTCGGGCTGGGCGAAGGCGTCCTGCACCATCGTCGTGTCGACCCAGCCGAAGTAGGCGACGGTCGCCGAGGCGCCGTGATGGGCGAGCTCGACCCGCAGCGCCCGGCCCAGCGACTCGACCCCTGGCTTGGCGACCGCGTAGGGGGTGTTGGCGACGCCGTTGGCGAAGGCGTAGACCGAGGAGACGAGGCCGATGTGGCCACGCCGCTCGACGATCTGCGGCATCACCGCCCGCACGGTGCGAAAGACGCCGAGCAGGTCCACCTCGACCACCCGTTCCCACTCCTCGCCGGACATCGCGTAGACGGTCGAGATCTCCTTCTGGGCGATGCCGGCGTTGGCGACCGCGCAGTCGAGGCCGCCGAACGTCTCGACCACCTCGGCGACCGCCGCCATCATCGCCCCCTGGTCGGTGACGTCGGCGCCGATCCCGATCGTCCGCGTGCCGATCCGCTCGGCCGCGTCGCGGGCCTGCTGCGGATCGAGGTCGAGGACCGCGACCGAGGCGCCGCGCATCTGCATCTGGCGGGCGGTCTCGAAGCCGATCCCGCGCGCCGCGCCGGTCACCAGCGCCACCTTCCCGTTCAGATCGAATGCAGGCATCGATGCAACCATATGGCTTCAGCGGCCAGCTTTGGATGACCGCCGCCGCCCAGCAGCGGCGACCCCGGCAGGGCCGCGGGCTCCCCACTCCTAGAATCCCGCGCGATGCCCGGATTCGCGCCCGTCGACCCGAAGCAGGACTTCCCCGCCCTCGAGGAGCGGGCGCTGGATCGCTGGCGCGAGCAGGATCTCTTCGCCCGCTCCCTCGCCGAGCGCGCCGACGCGCCGATCTGGTCCTTCTACGAGGGCCCGCCGACCGCCAACGGCCGCCCCGGCTCCCACCACGTCCTCGCCCGCGTCTTCAAGGACATCTACCCGCGCTACCGCACGATGTGCGGCTACCGGGTGCCGCGCAAAGCGGGATGGGACTGCCACGGGCTGCCGGTCGAGCTGGAGGTGGAAAAACAGCTCGGCATCTCCTCCAAGGGGGAGATCGAGGAGTTCGGCATCGCCGAGTTCAACCAGCGCTGCCGCGAGTCGGTCTTCGAGTACGTCGAGGAGTGGAACCGGCTGACCGAGCGGATCGCCTTCTGGGTCGACCTCGACGACCCTTACGTGACCCTCGAGGACCGCTACATCGAGTCGGTCTGGTGGTCGCTGCGCCAGCTCTGGGACAAGGGCAAGCTCTACGAGGGCCACAAGGTCGTCCCCTACTGCCCGCGCGACGGCACGCCGCTCTCCTCGCACGAGGTCGCGCAGGGCTACCAGGACGTGGTCGACGCCTCGATCTACGTGCGCCTGCCGCTCCTCGGCGCCGACGACGAGTACCTGCTGATCTGGACGACCACGCCGTGGACGCTGCCGGGGAACGCCGCGGTGGCGGTCAACCCGAAGGTCACCTACGTGCGGGCGCGGCTCGGCGACGAGGTGCTGGTCGTCGCCAAGGACCTGGTGGAGAAGGTGCTCGGCGAGGAGGCCGAGGTGCTCGAGGAGCTGCCCGGCGAGGCGCTCGTCGGGCGCTCCTACGAGGGCCCCGTGTTCGACCTCGGCGACCGCGACCGCGGCGGCTTCCCGGTGATCGCCGGGGACTTCGTCACCACCGAGGACGGCACCGGCCTCGTCCATACCGCGCCGCCGTTCGGCGAGGACGACTACCGGGTCGGGGCCGAGGCGGGCATCTTCGACCCGACCGTGGCGAGCACCCTCTACAACCCGGTCCGCCCCGACGGCACCTTCGACGACCGAGTCATCGGCTTCGCCGGCGAGTTCGTTAAAGGGAGTGAGACGACCCGGCGCCTCATCGACGACCTCGACCGCCGCGGGCTGCTCTTTCGCGAGCAGGCCTACGAGCACGCCTACCCGCACTGCTGGCGCTGCGGCACGCCGCTCCTCTACTACGCGACCAGCAGCTGGTACGTCGGCACCTCCTCGGCCCGCGACGAGCTGCTCGCCAACAACGAGACGATCGGCTGGCACCCGGAGCACGTCAAGCACGGTCGCTTCGGCAAATGGCTGGAGAACAACGTCGACTGGGCGCTCTCGCGCAACCGCTACTGGGGCACGCCGCTGCCGATCTGGAGCTGCACCGGCGAGGACTGCGACGCGGTGACCTGCATCGGCTCGGTCGAGGAACTGAAGGAGCGGAGCGGTGGCGAGGTGCCGGAGGACCTCCACCGTCCCTACATCGACGAAGTGCACCTGCGCTGCGAGGACTGCGGCGGCCAGATGCACCGGGTCAGCTCGGTGATCGACACCTGGTACGACAGCGGCGCGATGCCCTTCGCCCAGTTCCACTACCCCTTCGAGGGCAAGGAGGAGTTCGACGAGCGCTTCCCCGCCGACTACATCTGCGAGGCCCAGGACCAGACCCGCGGCTGGTTCTACACGCTGCTCGCCGAGTCGACCCTCCTGTTCGACCAGTCGAGCTTCAAGAACTGCGTCTGCCTCGGGCTGATCCTCGACCCCGAGGGGCAGAAGATGTCGAAGAGCAAGGGCAACGTGGTCGACCCCTGGGACGTGCTCGCCGCCCACGGCGCCGACGCCTTCCGCTGGTACTACCTGACCACCCAGCAGCCCTGGGCCGGCTACCGCTTCTCGCTGGAGACCGTCGGCGAGTCGGTGCGCCAGTTCATGCTGACCCTCTGGAACACCTACTCGTTCTGGGTGCTCTACGCGAACGCCGAGGGGCTGACGCCGGAGGACTCGCCGCCGCCCGCCGACCTCACCGACCTCGATCGCTGGGCGCTCTCCCGCCTCCAGGCCACGGTCGCCACGGTGCGCGAGCGCATGGACGACTTCGACTGCACCACCGCCGGGCGGGCGATCGCCGAGTTCGTCGAGGAGCTCTCCAACTGGTACCTGCGCCTCTCCCGCGGCCGCTTCTGGGAGGGGGACCGGGCCGCCTTCTGGACCCTGCGCGAGTGCCTGCTCGAGACGAGCAAGATGCTCGCCCCGTTCACCCCCTTCCTCGCTGACGAGATCTACCGCAACCTGGTCGGCGGCGCCGCGGGCTCCTTCGCCGAGGCCGCCGACTCGGTCCACCTCGCCGACTTCCCGCAGGCCGACGAGGCGCGCTTCGACCCCGACCTGGAAGCGGCGATGGCCGCCGCACAGCGCACGGTCCGCCTCGGCCACGCGGCGCGCTCGGCGGCGAAGATGAAAGTGCGCCAGCCGCTGCGCCGCGCCGTGGTCGTCGCCAACGAGTCCGAGCGGGCGGCGATCGAAGAGCTTTCCGACCTGGTCACCGCGGAGCTGAACGTGCACGAGCTCGACTTCGTCTCCGAGGAAGGCGAATTGGTCAAATACACGGTGAAGCCGAACTACCGGTCGCTCGGCCCGCGCTTCGGCAAGCGGATGCCGCAGGTGGCGGCGGCAGTCGCGGCGCTCGACCCGGCGCGGGTGGCGAGCACGGTGGCCGCGGGCGGCGAGGTCGGGATCTCGATCGACGGCACCGACCACTCGCTCGGCGGCGAAGACCTGACGATGGCGCTGGCGCCGCTGGAGGGCTACGAGGTCGAGGCGGAGGCGGGCCACGCGGTGGCGCTGCAGTTGGAGATCGACGAGGAGCTCCGCCGCGAGGGCCTCGCCCGGGAGATCGTGCGCACGGTCCAGAACGCGCGCAAAGAGGCGGGGCTCGAGATCACCGACCGGATCGCGCTCGGGCTCGGCGGCGACGCGGAGCTGCTCGACGTCGCCCGCGAGCACCAGTCCTACATCGCCGGCGAGACGTTGGCGGAAAGCGTCGCCCTCGGTGACGGGAACGGAGACGCGGGGAGCGTCGCAACCATCGACGGCCACGAGCTACGGGTCTCCGTCAGCCCGGTTTGAGCCACCGCCGCCCGCTCTTCGCGCTCCTCGCAGCGCTCTGCGTTGCCCTCCTCTGCCCGGGTGTCGCCGCGGCGGGCCCGCAGGAATCCGCCGGCGGCGTGCTCGGCCCCGGCCAGCGCCCGCAGCTCCTCCTCATCCACGGCGGCTCGTTCCTCTTCGAAGATCCCGAATTCGAACCGCTCACCCGCGCCCCGGCGCTGGCCGCGGGATTCGTGCCCCACTACGTCACCTATCCGCTCGGCAACCTCCCGGCGGCAGTTGAAAAGGTGCGCGCCGAAGCGCGCCGGTTGCGGGAAAAGTTCGGCGTCGACCGCGTCTACGCCTACGGCGCCTCGGCCGGGGGGACGCTGGCGGCACTGCTGTCCGGCGACCAGCTGGTCAGCGCCGCGGTTGCCAAGGCCCCCGTATCCGACCTCGTCACTTGGACCTTCCCGCTCGAACACTACGGCCCGGACTATTGGGAAAACCTCGGTGTCGACCAGGCCGACCGCGAAAGGCTCTCCCCGATCCGCCGCCCGCAGCACTCGCCGCTGCTCCTGATCCAGGGTCGCGCCGACCACGTTGTGCCACCATCGATGAACGAAGCGTTCGCTGCGGCCTATCCCCGGGTAAGTCTCTGGTTGGTGGCCGGCGGGCACCTGACCGAGCGTGCCCGCCCGTTCCTCGTGACGAGGGCGATGGAATGGCTGGCGAAGAACGCCGCGCGCAAGCTCGCGCCGGCGCCCCAGCCACAGGCGGCGAACGAGGCCCAATCCCCGCACTGAGCACCAATTTCAGCTCCTGAGCACCGTTTCAGCTCCAAGCGCGCCCGCACATGGGCAGCCAAGGAGCTTCTAATCTAAGTCGATCAATGAACTCAACAAAACACCCTGACGAAGCAGAGGCAGGCCGCCGCTTCCGTCCCGATATCGAGGGGCTGCGCGCGGTGGCGATCGTCGCCGTGCTCCTCTGCCACGCCGGGGTGCCGTTCCTGGCGGGCGGCTACGTCGGGGTCGACGTCTTCTTCGTCATCTCCGGCTTCCTGATCACCCGCCTGCTGGTGGGGGAGCTCGACCGCACCGGGACGATCTCCCTGCGCGGCTTTTACGCGCGGCGCGCCAAGCGCCTGCTGCCGCTCTCGGCGGTGCTGCTGACCGTGGTCGGGATCCTCTCGCTGATCCTGCTCTCGCCGCTCCGCGACACCGAAGTCGCCGGCGACATCACCGCTTCGGCCCTCTACGTCGCCAACTGGCACTTCGCCGCGCAGTCGGTCGACTATTTCGCCCAGGGGCTCGAACCGAGCCCGGTGCTGCACCTCTGGTCGCTGGCGATCGAGGAGCAGTTCTACCTCGTCTGGCCGGGCCTGATCCTGCTCACCACCTGGTTCTTCCGCCGCCGCGGCCGCTCGGTCCGCCCGGTGCTCTGGGTGGTGCTGGCGCTGATCCTCGCCGCGTCGCTCGTCTACGGCGTAATCATCACGCAGGAAAAACCGGCCTTCGCCTACTTCGACACCTTCGCCCGCGCCTGGGAGCTGGGGCTCGGCGCCGCGGCCGCCCTGCTAGTGACGGTGAAGCTGCCGCGGCTCGGGGCGATCGCGCTCGGCTGGGCCGGGGTGGCGGCGATCGTCTACGCCGCCTTCGCCTTCACCAGCGAAACGGACTTCCCCGGCACCGCGGCGCTGATCCCGACGCTCGGCGCCGCGGCCCTGATCCTCTCCGGCACGGCGCTGGCGACGACCGAGCGCGGCGTCGCCGGGGCGCGGATCGGCGCCGGCTGGTTCCTCGCCCTGCCACCGGTCCGTTACGTCGGCCGGATCTCCTACTCCTGGTACCTCTGGCACTGGCCCGCGATCGTCTTCGCCGCCGCGATCTGGGGGCCGCGCCTCTCGGTCGCCGCGGGCCTCGCGGCGGTCGCAGCCTCCTGGATCCCGACCCAGCTGACCCACATGCTGATCGAGGACCCGGTGCGCCGGGCGCCCGCCCTGGCGCGACTGCCGAACCGGGCGCTTGGCCTCGGCCTCGCCTGCATGGCGCTGGGGCTCGGCGTCGGGATCGGCCTCGAGGCCGCGCAGCCGACCCTGCACACGGCGCCGCTCTCGGAAGTCCCCGGCGCCGCGGCGCTGGTCGACGAAGCGTTGCCGCAGGAAACGGCGACGGCGCTGCGCCCGAACCCGCTGAAGGCGCGCGCCGACCGCGGCAGCAGCTACTACGAAGGCTGCATGGTCGGGATCCCCGGCACCAACTCCAACCGCTGCCTCTACGGCAACAAACACGGTGACAAAACGTTGGTCCTGTTCGGCGACTCGCACGCGATGCAGTACTTCCCGACGGTCGAAGAACTGGTCAAACGCCACGGCTGGCGGCTGATCGTCCTGACCAAGGCCGAATGCCCGCCGGAGGAACTCGAAGTGAAAAGCATGATCGAAGACCGCGAGTACTCGCAGTGCGACGAATGGCGCCAGGACGCGCTCGAACGGATCGAAACCGGCGACGAACACACCACCGTGATCATGAGCGGCGACACCGAATACACGCCCTACGGGCCCGAAGGCGAAGAACTGTCCGGCGACGAGGCGGCGGAAGCGATGGAAGCCGGCTACCTGCGGACGTTGAAACGGATCCAGGCGGCGGGGCCGCGCACGGTGGTCATCCGCGACAACCCGACCTCGAGCGAAGACGTGCCCAGCTGCGTCTCAGAAGACCTCCAGCACCTCGACCGCTGCTCCTTCCCGCGGCATATCGAATGGGACCGCGAATACGACGTCCGCGCCGCCGAAGCGTCACCGGAAACCCACCTCGTCTCCTTCATCGCCGACATCTGCCCCGGTGAAATCTGCCGCGCCGTGATCGGCAACGCCCTCACCTACCGCGACAAAGACCACCTAACCGCCACCTTCGCCCGCACCCTCGAGCCGATGCTCGAAAGCGATTTCCGCGAAGCCGGCCTGCTGTAGGGGAGAGTCCACCCCGCCCGAGTCCTTAGGCGTGGGTGAGATTCAGTCATCACGCGAAGAACCAGTTGCGTTGGATAAATGGCACCGCTCAGGAAGCGGAAGCCATTGTGGGGAAAGAGTTCGGAAAAGATTTCGATCAAACCGGGAACCCGCGCTACCGTGGGTTTATCGCCGGGACGCGCTGCCGCGTGGTGGTCGCCTTGGACGATCCCGATTTCGTCATCACGATCCATCGAAGGAGGCGGCGGTGAAAGCGTTTTACGACAACGAGGCGGACGCGCTGCAGATCCACTTCACGGAGCCGCCGCGGACCGGGTACGCCGAAGACGTCGACGGTACGGCCTGCTTCGTCGAAATCGATGACGACGATGAGAAGGTCGGAGTCGAGCTCCTGTGGACCACCGAGCACCTTGAGCTCCTCGATACGGCTGCTGAGAAGTACGACCTGGACGCTCGCGCCCTCAAGGCCACCGCGGCGGGAGCGATGGCCGCCCCGCTGCACTACGTGACGGTCGAAGTGAGTGAGTTGACCGCCGACGACGAAGAAGTAGCGGAGAAGGCGCAGGCCGCCTGAGCGGCCTGCCGGGCGCTCGCTACTCGGCGCCCGGGTTGATCAGAAAGTCGGTTTTGGCCGAGTCGGAGAACTTGATCCAGCAGTGCTCGGGGGCGACGCCGGCCACCTCGACCAGCGCCTCCTCGATCCGCTTGGCGATCTCGACCTTCTGCTCGTCGGAGCGGCCGTCGTACCAGTGGACCTCGACGAAGGGCATGGCGCGTGACGCCCGCCGCTAGGCGAGCGCCGGCTCCAGTTCGGCCTCGAGGCGACGCTTCGGCATCGCGCCGACGATTTTTTTCGCCATCTCGCCGTCTTTGAAGAGGATCATCGTCGGGATCGAGAGGACTTCGTACTGGGCGGCGGTCTGCTGATTCTCGTCGACGTTGAGGCTGAGGATCTTCAGGTTGTCGCGCTCGGAGTCGATCTCCTCGAGGACCGGATGGACGACGCGGCACGGCCCGCACCAAGGTGCCCAGAAGTCCACCAGTACGGCGCCCTCGGCGTCGAGTACGTCTGCTTTGAAGGTGGAGTCGGTTACGTCGGCCAGGTTTCCACTCACGGTGATCGCCTTCCCAAGATCGGGGTTTCGAAGTCCATTACTTCAGAAAGTATAGCGCCCTCTGCAAAGGCACTAGACGGTAGTTGTACCCAGTGGCGCGGAGGTTCTGACCTCCGCGCCGAGCGCGCTCCCGGGGGTGCGTCAGGGCTCTTCGACGGCCGGCTCTTCGCGGGGCCGCTCGTCGCGCTGCACATTGCTCGCGCCGAAGCGGAGGCGAGGCACACCGAGGATCGCCTCGGCGACGATCGAGCCGTCCATCTTCGACTCGCCCGCGCGGCGGTCGCGGAAGACGATCGGTACCTCGACCACCTTGAAGCCGAGCTGGATCGCCCGGTAGGTCATCTCGACCTGGAAGGCGTAGCCGCGCACCTCGATCGAGTCGAGGTCGATCGCCTCCAGCACCTCGCGGCGGAAGCATTTGAAGCCTCCGGTGAGGTCGTGCACCTCGACCCCGAGCACGAGGCGCGAGTAGGCGCTCCCGCCGCGGCTGATCAGCCGCCTGACCGGCCCCCAGTCGCTGACCCCGCCACCGGCGACGTAGCGCGAGCCGATCACCAGGTCGGCCCGCCGCGAGGCGTCGAGCAGGCGCGGCAGGTAGGCCGGGTCGTGGGAGAAGTCGGAGTCCATCTCGAGGATCAGCCCCGCCCCCGAGGCGAGCGCCCGGCGGAAGCCGGCGATGTAGGCCGGGCCCAGCCCTTCCTTGGTCCGCCGGTGCAGCACGCTGACGTTGGCGTGGCGCTCGGCGAGCCGGTCGGCGCGCTCGCCCGTCCCGTCGGGAGACCCGTCGTCGACGATCAGGATGCGCGCGTCGGCGGGCAGGTTCGACCGCGCCGCGGCGACGAAGGGTTCGATGTTCTCGGCCTCGTTGTAGGTCGGCAGGACCAACCAGGCCGGGCCTCTTTGCGGTTCGGTCATGGGATGCGATCGTATTCCGGCTCGATTAACCGCTCACTAAAGCGAGATAAGCGGGGGATTGGAGAACGGTCACTTAAGCCCGTTAACTTGAGGCGATGACCAACGCCGAGATCGCCGCCGCCCTCGAGGAACTCGGGGTGCTCTACGAGCTCGACGGGGCGGTCCGCTACCGCGTCCTCGCCTACTCGACCGCCGGCAAGGCGATCCGCGAAAGCCCCATCTCGGTCGAGGAGCTGGCCCGCGCGGGCCGTGCCACCGAGATCCCCGGCGTCGGCAAGACGCTGGCGGAAAAGATCGACGCCCTGCTCGAGACCGGCGAGATCCCGGCGGCGCTGAAGCTGAAGGCGAAATTCCCGGCGACCCTGGTGCAGGTGACGCGGGTCCCCGGGATCGGCCCGAAAACCGCACGCCTCCTCTGGGACGAACTGCAGATCTCGACGCTAGAGGAGCTGAAGCAGGCGGCGGAAGACGAGAGGCTGCGTGACGTCAAAGGGCTGGGCCCGAAGGCGGAGGAAAACGTCCTCGCCTCGCTGGAGCGCGTCGGCGAGCCGGGGGAGGGGCCGGGGCGGCTGCTGCTCTCGACCGTGCGGCCGATCGCCGAGGAGCTCGCCGCGGCCATGCGCGAGCACCCCGGCGCCCACCGGGTCGAGGTTGCCGGTTCGGTCCGCCGCTGGGCCGACACCTGCAAGGACATCGACCTGATCGCCACCGCCGACGAGGGCAAGGAGCTGGCGGAGCACCTGGCCGGCCACCCGCTGATCGCCGCCGCGGGCAAACCGGGGAAAAACGGGGTCAAGGCGCAGACCCACAACGGCGTCTCGGTCGACCTGCGGATCGTCCCGCCGCAGGAGTTCGGCAACCTGCTGCAGCACTTCACCGGCTCCCAGGCGCACAACATCGCCCTGCGTGAGGACGCGGTGAAGCGCAACCTCTCGGTCTCCGAGCACGGCATCACCGACACCGAGACCGACGAGGTCACCCTCTGCGAGACCGAGCACCAGGTCTACGAGCGCCTCGGCTACGCCTACATCGAGCCGGAGCTGCGCGAGGGCCGCGGCGAGCTGGGGGCGGCGCGCGAGGGGAAGCTGCCGACGCTGATCGAGCTCGGCGACGTGCGCGGTGACCTGCACGCCCACACGACCCTCTCCGACGGACGCAACTCCCTCGCCGAGATGGCCCGGGCCGGCCGCGACCGCGGCTACTCCTACATGGCGATCACCGACCACTCCGCCACCCACGGCTTCGGCGACGACGTGCAGCCGGACGCCCTGCGCCGGCGGATCGAGGAGGTGCGCGCCTGGAACGCGGAGCACGGCAGCCGCCGCTTCCGCCTCCTGGTCGGCTCGGAGATCAACATCGGCCTCGACGGCTCGCTCGACTATCCCGACGACCTGGTCGCCGAGCTCGACTGGGTGGTCGCCAGCGTCCACACCTCCTTCGCAATCGCCGCCAAGGACATGACCTCGCGCGTCGTCGCCGCGATCGAAGACCCCAACGTCGACTGCATCGGCCACCTCACCGGCCGGCTGATCAACCGCCGCGAGCCCTACGGGATCGATGTCGAGGCGGTCGCCGAGGCCGCCGCCCGCACCGGCACGATGATCGAGATCAACGGCAACCCCAACCGCCGCGACCTCAACGATCGCCACGCCCGCCTCGCCGCCGACGCCGGCGTCCGCATCGTCCTCAATACCGACGCCCACGGCATCGACACCCTCGACAACATGGTCTACGCCGTCGCCACCGCCCGCCGCGCCTGGCTGACCAAGGCCGAAGTCGCCAACACCCGCACCTGGGCGGAGTTCAAGAAGCTGATGAAGGGCTAGAACGCGCCCGCGCGCTCGCTGCGCAGGCCGGGGGTGCGGACCAGCTCGATCGGTTTGAGGGCCGAGGTGGGGAGGACGTAGAAGCGGACGCCGTCGCGCTCCTCGATCGCCTGCACCGCCCCTTCGCGGGCGTGGAAGGCGAGTGAGACGGCGAGGCCGTAGCCGGCGCCGATGATCGCGACGCCGGGGAAGAAGAGGCCGAGGCCGCCGGCGACGATCGCGATCACGGCGATCGGCCAGAGGCGCTGGAGGGCGATCCGGGTCGGCGACTCCGAGGGCAGCAAGGTCGCCATCTTGGCTTTGGCGAGGACGTCGCGCATGTCCTCGCGGGCGCGCTCCGGCCGGCCGATCCGGAAGCCGATGATGATCGCGATCGCCCACCAGGCGAGGGCGACGATCACCGTGGTCGAGCTCGGTTCGCCGCCGACCGCGATCGCGCTGACCGCGCCGAGGAGGGTGGCCATCGCGCCGCTGACGAAGACGGTGGTGCGCAGCAGGTCGGTGTAGGGCATCGCTAGATCCTCACGCGGCGAGCCAGGTGAGGATCGCCAGCCAGCCAGCCGGGTCGGCGACGGTGACGTCGGCCTGCGCGGCGATCTCCGCCGGGCCCTCGGCGGAGAGGACGCCGACCCGGACCGCGGCGACCAGATCGCCGGCGTCGCGGAGCTCGCCGAGCCGGCGGAAGGCGTCGACGTCCGTGCGATCGTCGCCCGCGTAGACGGCGCGGTCGAGCCCGTCCGCGGCCAGCAGCGCGCTCACCGCGGCGTCCTTGCCGCCGCCGCCGACCGGCCGCAGCTCCAGCACCTTGCGGCCCCAGCGCGGTTCCAGACCGGCCGCCTCGGCCGCGGCCGCGATCTCGCGGGCGACCGCCTCGGCCCGATCCTCTTCGGCGGCGCCGCGCCAGTGGAGAGCCTGGATCGGGCCCTTGTCTTCGGGGCGCAGCTCGACCTCGTCGAGGCGCCCGTCGGCGAGCGCGGCGAGGAACTCGGCCGCGTCGCGCTCGCGGCCCGCGACCGAGGGGTCGGGACGCGGCTCGCCGTCCCCGGGCAGCAGCAGCTCCAGCCCGTGGTTGCCCGCGTAGTGGAGGCCGTCGACGTCGATCAGGGCGCGCACCTCGGCGGCGCGCCGGCCGGAGACCGCCCCGACCAGGCCGTAGCGCTCGACCAGCCGCTCCAGCACCTCGCCCGCCCCGCTCGGCAGCGCCGCATCCTCGGCGCGCTCGACGATCGGCGCCAGGGTGCCGTCGAAGTCGGTGAGGATCGCGGCCTTGGCGGGCTCGGCGCGGAGCGGCTCGAGCAGCTCCTGCCAGGCGGCCCGCGTGGTCAGAGGTTCACCCGACATCGGCCCTTAGTATCGCCACATGCCGGAGCCAAGCGTGGCGGCGCGCCGAAACGAGCTGCTGCGACTGGCGGCGATCGGCACCGCGGCGGGCGCCTTCAGCGGCCTCTTCGGGGTCGGCGGCGGGACCGTGATCGTGCCGCTGCTGATCTTCTGGTTCGGCTTCGGCGAGCGGCTCGCCACCGGCACCAGCCTCGCCGCGATCGTCATCGTCGGCACCCTCGGCGCGCTCGCCCAGGGCGGCATCTACGGCAACGTCCACGTCGGCACCGGCCTGCTGCTGGCGATCCCGGCGGTGCTCGGCGTCGTCCTCGGCACGGCGATCCAGCAGCGGATCCCGCAGCGCGCCGTCTCCTACCTCTTCGCCGCCCTGCTGGTCGCGGTGGCTATCGACCTGATCCTCAAATGATGGCGCCGAGCACGCACGCCGCGGCGCCGGAGGCGCTTCGATGAACGAGGTCCTCGCCGCCCTCGTCTGCGTCGCGGGAGGTCTGGCCGGCGGCCTGGTCGGGGTCGGCGGCGGCGTCCTCTTCGTCCCGGCGCTGACCGTCTTCATCGGCCTCGGCCAGGTCGAAGGCGAGGCGACCTCGCTGCTGATGATCGTGATCGTCGCCCTCGTCGGCACCGCCCGCCAGCGCGGTTACGGCAACGTGCGGATGCGCGAGGCGCTGATCATCGGCGCCCTCTCGCCACTCGGCGTCATCGCCGGCGTCGCCGCCTCGAACCTCCTGCCGCAGCGCGCTTTGCAACTCGGCTTCGCCGCCCTCGCCCTCTTCATGGCTGCCCATCTCGTCCGCCGCGCCCGCGCCACCACGTAACCCATCCTCTACGCTGAACTCGTGGATTCCTTGAGATGGGAAGGCGATCTGCCCAAGCTTCGCTCCCCGGTCCTGGTCTGTGCCTTTCGGGGCTGGAACGACGCTGCCGCGGCGGCGTCGACCGCGCTGGCGGCGATCGGCAACTCGCTCGACTCCGAGCTGGTCGCCACGATCGACCCGGAGGAGTACTTCGACTTCCAGTCGACGCGGCCGACGATCACGATGACGGCGGGGGAGACGCGGCGGATCGAGTGGCCGGAGAACAACTTCATCGTCGTCCGCGTGCCCGCCGCCGACCGCGACCTGGTGCTGCTCGACGGCACCGAGCCGAACCTCAAGTGGCGGACCTTCTCCGAGACGGTGGCGACGGCCGCCGATGCGCTCGAGGTGGAGCTGGTGATCACCCTCGGCTCGCTGATCGCGGAGGTGTCCCACACGCTGCCGGTGCCGATCACCGGCCTCGCCTCCTCGCCGGAGCTGGTCGACGAGCTCGACCTCGAGCGCTCCAACTACGAGGGCCCGACCGGGATCGTCGGCGTCGTCCACGACCTCTGCCGGCAGACCGGGATCGACTCCGCCTCGCTCTGGGCGGCGGTGCCCCATTACGTCGCCGCGGTGCCGAACCCGAAGGCGGCGCTGGCGCTGCTGCGCCGGCTCGAGGGGATGACCGGGATCGCGGTCGAGGCCTCCGAGCTGGAGGAGGAAACGACCGACTACGAGGAGCAGATCGGCCGCGCCGTCGCCGCCAACCCGGAGATCGAAGAGCTGGTCGAACGGATCGAGGCCGAACAGGTCGACCTGCTGGCCGACGAGGGCGACGAGCTGCCTAGCGCTGATTCGATCGCCAGGGAGTTCCAGCGGTTCCTGCGCCAACGGGGCGGCGGCCCCGGCGGCGAACAGGCCTGACTCAGCTTTCCGCCGCCGGGCAGATCAGGCGGTAGTCGCACCAAGATGCAGACGCTTGGTGAGGGGCGCGGCTCGAAGTCCTGGGAGAGGACTCCCTCGCCGACGGTGACCACGGTGCGCTCGACCCGTTCGGCGTCGTCGGGCTTGGTCGGCGCCGCCACCTTCTCGGCGTCGAGCACGTAGTCGTAGGAGGCGTAGGCGGCCTCGATGTCCCAGGCCTCGCGCGCCGCCATCCGGTAGAGCGCCAGCTGCAGGTCGGAGTCGAGGTCCTCCTCGGACTTGCGTTCGCCGGTCTTGTAGTCGATCAGCTCGTAGTCGCCGTCGGGCAGCCGGTCGACCCGGTCGACCCGCCCGCGCACGTGGTACTCGCCGACCTTGAAGTCGAATTTGCGCTCCAGCCAGACCGGCTCGGACTCCGAGCGCCGTTCGCGCTCCCAGTAGAGCCGCAGCGCCTCGCGGCCGCGGTCGCGGTACTGCATCTCGTCGTCGGTCCCGCCGAAGCCGCCGCGCCGCCAGCCGCCCTCGAAGAGGCGGTACAGCGTCCGCATCTCCTCGCCCGGTTCGGGCGGCTCCTTGTGGAACCGTTCGAGGACGTTGTGCATGAGGATCCCGAAGCGCTGGTTGATCGTCGGTTCCTGCGGGATGCCGAAGACGCGGGCGAACTTGTACTTCAGCGGGCAGGTCAGGTACAGGGTCAGGTCGGAGGCGGAGAGGCTGAGGCGGCCGTCGCCACGACGCGGCAGGAAGGCCTCCAGCGAGGGCTCCTCGCGGGCCGAGATCATCTGCAGCCGGCGGCCGCGCTCGCTTTCGGAATCGAGCAGGTAGGAGTCGAGCGAGGAGGCGTCGAGCTCGGCCTGCTGCTCCGGCGTGGCGACCTGGCGCAGGAGCCCGTTGACCGCCTCGATCGCCTCCGCCGTGCCCTCCTCGCCGGGCCGCTGGGCGAGCGCCGCCAGCTTAAGCAGCTCGAGGTAGCGGGCGATCGCCCGGTTGACGTCGATCGCCGTGTCGAGGCGCGGCTCCGAGAGCTCGCGCCCCGCCCGCCAGCTCGCCTCGAGCACCTGCTCGCGCAGCGTCCGGTAGGTGGCGTGGAGGCCCTCGGCGGGGCCGAAGAGCTCCTCCTCGTGCTCTTCCTCGACCGCGTCGGGGGCGGCGGCGAGCGCTTCCGCGTAGGCACGTGAGGGGGTTCCCGCCTCCCCGCCGTCGAGGCGGGAGAGCACCAGCTCGGTGCGCGCGGGCCAGCCGATCCGCGCCCACTCGGCCTCCGCCTCGAGCCCGAGCGCGAAGACGCGATCGAAGCCGAGGCCCTTGACCGCGTCGAGGGCGAGCCCGACGACGGCGCCCGGGGCGGGCGGCTCCTCGCCACCGGTCGGCTCGACCCCCGCCTCGGCGACCGCCGACAGGTAGGCGACGAAGCCGCGGGTCGAACCGTGCGGCTCGCGGCGCGTCCAGGCGGTCGCCAGCTCGGCCAGGCGGGAGAGGCCGAGGAGGCGCTCGGCGACCTCCGGCTGGGCGGCGAAGAGACGCTGCCGGCGCAGGCCGACGGCCTCGATCAGGCGCCGCACGAAGACGTCGGCGCGACGCTCCTCCATCACCGCCGCGGCGGTGCCGTAGAGCTTCAGGAAGGTCTGGATCCGCTCGCGCGCCTCGGGCTGG
This sequence comes from uncultured Solirubrobacterales bacterium, assembly GCA_963791095.1. GTDB lineage: Bacteria > Actinomycetota > Thermoleophilia > Solirubrobacterales > 70-9 > VAYN01. The sequence continues at coordinate 10,782 of CAWBRE010000011.1, read as the reverse complement.
AACTGGGGGCTGTCGAGGGCGGCCTCGCAGCCGGCGACCATGTCGAGCTTGCGCCGGCGGGCGATCGTCGTGAGGCGGGCGAGGTCACCGGGGCGCAGCTCGACCGGCGGCCGGGTGAGGGCGCGGGCGGCGGCGGCCGAGTCGGCGGGGTCGGCGAGCACCCGCAGCCAGGCGATCGCGTCGCGCACCTCGGCCCGCTGGAAGAGCGCCGTCGGCCCGGCCAGGTGGAAGGGGATGCCGCGCTCCTCCATCGCCGCGGCGACCGCGCCGCCCTCGCGGGCCGGGTCGGCGAGGAGGACGGCGATCCCGTCGGCCGCCGCGCCGCCGGCGAGCAGGTGCTCGACCTCACGCGCCGTCGCCTGCGCCTGGGCGCGCTCGTTGGCGCACTTCCAGAAGCGGAGCTTGGGCTCGCGGAAGCGCCGCTCGAGGACGACGACGTCGCCGTCCGGATGGAGATTGCGGTACCAGGACTCGAGGCCCGGTTGGGAGAGCGCCAGCTTGTCGAGCTGGAGGTCACTGGTCTGGGGACCGTCCCCATCCGCCTCGAGCGCGAACAGCTGGTTCGGGTTCTCGCTCGCCAGTCCCTCGATCAGCGCCCGCTCGGCCGGCGTCGACTCCTCCAGCTCGTCGACCATCACCTGCTCGAACCGCTCCGCCAGCGCCGCCCGCACGTCGGGCCGCTCGACCAGCAGGACGTCGAGGGCGAGGAAGACGTCGCCGCGGTCGAGGCTCCCGGACTCGGCGAGGATCTGGTCGTGGGCGGTGTAGAGCTCGGCGAACTCGAGCTCCCGCCGGGCGGTCTCGCGGTCGGCTTCGCCCGTTGCCGCTTCGGCCTGGCGCCCGGCCAGCTCGGCCAGGCTGGTCGGCCCGACCCGTTCCGCCTTCAAGGAGTCGATCCGCGCCAGCAGGCGCGCCAGCAGGCCGGCCGGGTTGCCGCGGATCTCGTGCCGGCGCAGCGGCAGGGTGTCGAAGCGGTCGAGCAGCACGGCCAGCCGCTCCGCCCGCCCGAGCACGTCGAAGAACGGGTCGAGCCCGGCCGCCTCGGCGTGGTCGCGCAGCAGCCGCTCGCCGATCTCGTCCCAGCAGCCGACCCAGAGCTCCTCATAAGGGCGGTCGAGCAGCGCCTCGCAGTGGGCGCGCAGGCGCCGCGCGGTGGACCGGCGGGCGCCGATGACGAGCACGCGCTCGGGCGCGGTCCCGGCGGCGGCGAGGTCGGCCAGCCGCCGCGCCAGGAGCTCCGACTTGCCGGTCCCGGCGCCGCCGAGGACGAGCAGGGGCCCCGCGGTGTGGGCGGCGGCTCGCCGTCGCCCGCCCGCCTCCCCCTCCGCGATCGAGTCGGACTGACGCATCGTCCAAAGCTAGCGCCCTGAGCGCCCCGCTGAGCCACTGGCCGGAGATCCGTAGTCTGCGGGCTCATGGACGTTTTCTCCGCAGACTGGACGGCGATCTGCCGCCGCATCGTGACCGCCCAGCAACGGATCTTTGACAGGGTCGTGACGAGCGAGGAACGCACGGCCTACGAGGGGGTGGGCGAGGGCGGCGATCACACCCTGGTGATCGACCGCGAATGCGAGGACGAGGTCTTCGCCGAGCTCGACCAGCTGGGCGCCGAAGGGGCGTCCTTCGTCGCGATCTCGGAGGAGCGCGGCGAGGTCGTCTTCGGCGAGGGCGGCGCGGCGCGGGTGGTGATCGACCCGATCGACGGCTCGCTGAACGCGCGTCGGACGATCCCCTCCCACAGCCTCAGCATCGCGGTCGCCGCCGGTGACTCGATGGCCGACGTGCGCTACGGCTTCGTCCACGATTTCGGCGCCGGCGACGAGTTCATCGCCTCCCTTGGTGAGGGCGCCGAGGTGAACGGCGAAGCGGCGCGGGTCGCGGCCGGCAACGGGCGGCTCGAAGTCGTCGGCCTCGAGTCGGCCGAGCCCGACTGGACGGTGCCGGCGCTCCACTCGCTGGCGGGTAACGCCTACCGCCTGCGGGTGGTCGGCTCGATCGCGATCACCGCCGCCTACGTCGCCGCCGGCCGCTTCGACGCCTTCCTCAGCCTGCGCCCCTGCCGCTCGGTCGACGCCGCCGCGGCCCAGCTGATCGTCCGCGAGGCGGGCGGGGCGGTCTCGTTCGGCGACGGCCCGCTGGAGGATGCGCCGCTCGACCTGAGCGCCAGGTACCACATGGCAGCGGGCCGCGACGAGGACGCCCTCGCCGCCGTCCGCGCCGCCCAGCTGGCCTGAACGCGGCTCTGGCGGCCGCCCGCGGCCTGCGGCGTCCCGCGCTCTCCGCCCGGCGAAGTCGGACGTGCGTCTTAAAAAATTGGTGTAACCGAGGCCCCTAAATTGTTTAGGAACGTCTGTTCGAAAGAACGTATGTTCGCTAGACTCGGCGCCGCCCGAGCCAAACAGACCAACTCAAGGGGTACGTCTTCTTATGGCAGACAGCACCAGTAACGGCACCAGCAAATCGAAAACCCAGGCCAAACGCGCCACGACCGAAGCGAAAAAATCGGCCGCCAAAACTGCGAGCGCGACGAAAAAAGCCACGACCAAGACCGTCGTCGCGGAGAAAAACCAGGCCCAGGGGATCCTCGAGAGCGCGGTCGACTTCCCGGTCGGCGTCGTCCTCTCGGTGAGCGACACCCTCGGCGAGATCGTCGAGCCGTTCACCAGCCGCACCAAAGCCGAGAAAGAGCTCAAATCTTTCCGCCGCCAGATCGAGAAAGCGGCAAAACGCACCGAGAAACGTGGCACCACCGCGCGCAAACGTGCCACCAGCGAGGCTCGCAAAACCCGTAAACGGGTCGAGCGCGAAGCCCGCAAACATCAGAAAGCCGTCACCACGACCGCGACCTCGACGATCAAAAGCAGTCGCACCGAGGTCGAGCGCCGGGTCAAGCAGGTCTCCGACCAGCTTTCCGCGCTGCGCTAGGTCACAAGACCTCCGCGGTACGAGGCCGTCCCGGGAAACCGGGGCGGCTTTTTTTGTGCCCCGCCCCTCCGCCGGGGAGCGGGCCGCGCCTCAGCCGGTGACCGCGACCGGCCGCGAGGTCGCCGGGGCGAACGGCCAGTTACCGGTCGCCGGGACGGAGGCGCGGAAGAGGAAGCGCACGCCGGCGCTGTCGTCGTCGCTGAACGAGTAGGGGTAGCGGAAGCGGCCGAGGCGGTCGCTCTGCACGGTGCGGAATTCGGTCCAGGGCACGCCGGGGAGCCGGAACCCGAGCTGGACCGGCAGGCCGGTGGCGGGGACCGGCGCTTCCGGGTGGCCGATCCGGCCGCTGAAGACGACCGGCGGGCCGCCGACCTTGACCTGCCCGGTGGAGACGCGCAGGTGGACCGCGGCGCGGACCCGCAGCCTGATCTGCCGGCCGGCGGCCCGGGTGAGGCGGGCGGTGCCGGGGAACTCGGCGGCGATCTCGCGGCTCGGCCCCGGCGCTAGCCGGGTGCTGAAGCGACCGTCGGCGTCGGTGGTGAGGACGGTCCGGCGGCCCGCGTTGTGGGCGCCCTCGGCGAACGCCTCGACCACTTCGACCGTCTGCCCGGCCAGCGGCGAGCCGCCCGCGTCGACCAGCAGCCCGCCGACCAAGGCGCCGTGGCAACAGGGCACGGTGCGACCCGGCGGGCGCCGGGCGAAGGAGCGGACCACCGTCTGGTGACAGCGCCGGCCACCGTCGGCGCGAGAGCAGCGCTGGAAGGTCAGGCGACCGGCGCCGAAGCCGAAGGCCAGGCGGGCTTCGCGCTTGACCGGGTTGCGGAGCACGAAATCGCCGTCGCCCGGGCCGAGCCCCGTGACCGCCGCGTTGCCCGCCGCGTCGAACCCGGTGGCGCGGAATTCGTAGGCGCCGTGGGGAAAGTCGTCGGAGTTCCAGCGGGCGACGAGGCGGCCGCGCCGGGCGTCGGTCGGCAGCGGCCGGAAGCTCGCCGCGCTGCCGGCCCGGCGGAGCGCGATCTGGCCGCGGCTCAGGTCGGGGCCGGAAAGAGGGTCGGCGACGGTCGCTTCGACCCGCTCGGGGTCGGCGGGGTCGGGGGCGACGAAGCGCACGACGGGGTCGGTTTCATCGATCCGCACCTTCGCCGTCCCCGGCTGATCGAAGGGGTCGCCGCCGTCGCCGATGTTGCCGACCGCGTCGCGTGCCCAGTAGACGACCTCGTGGACGCCCTGGCCGGAAACGATCGCGGTGGCGGTCGCGCCGGGGGTCGGGGCGGGACCGACGCCGTCGACGCCGATCGCGGTCACCGGGCCGCCCGGCCCGGCGGCAGCCGTCCCGGAGAGGTGATCGGTGGCGATCGCGGTCACCCGCACCGGGCCGTCCGACCAGCCGCCGGGTACGCCTTCGAGCCGCACCTGGGGCGGGGTGCCGTCGACGCCGACCTGGCGCGTCGCCGTCGGCGACCTCATCCCCGACCCCGAGACGGCGACGGCGTGGACGTAGGCGACGCCTTCGCCCGCCGCCCGCAGGGTGACGGCGTCGTCGGCGATCCCGCCGGGCAGGTCGACCTCCGCCGCCGCGCAGTGATCAGGGCTTGCGCAGGGGGACCCGTCGGCGTTGCCGTCGAGCGCGACCGCGTACCCGTGGATCCCCGAGATCGGCGTCGGGCCGGCGGGCGCGGTGAGGTGGGTCGGGATCGCCGCGCCGGAGGCGACCCAGACCGGTGCCTCGATCCCGACCGGGCCGGGCCGCGCGTCGTCGAAGTAGAGCGGCGCCGTCGTGATCGGCCCGACCGAGAAGCCGGCCCAGTCCTGGACTTCGAAGGCGTAGACGCCGGGCACCGGCGGTACCCGGACGTTCACCGCGTTCCAGCGTTCGAGGTCTTCGCCGAGGATCGGCGGTGCGATCCGGCTGCCGTCGGTGGCGTGCACGAACCAGTGGACGACGCTCATCGATCCCGGCGGGTTGGCGTCCCATTCGATGTGGAACGTGCGCGAGGAATGCCAGGAAGCTCCTTCATCCACCCGCACGCCGGTCAGGCTTTCGCCGTCGGACGCGAGGGCGAGCGCCGGGGCGGCGAGCAAGCCCAGCGCCAGCGCCAGGGCCGACAGGCGACGCCAGGTCACGGTCCGAACTCCCCCGCTGCCGTGCCGCTCGAGGAGGGCGAGGCGCTGGCGGACGATGACGAGCTCGGCGCGCTCGTGGTCGTCGCCGAGCTGGTCGGTTCCGGTTCCGGGGCCGGTTCGACGTATTCGATCGCGCCGTGTTCGCTCGGTGGTGGTTCGGAGGCGCCGACTCCTTCGGTCGGCGGCGACGCTTCTTCGTGCTGCGGCTTCGCCTGGTGGTGTTCCGGCTTCGCTTCGGCTTCTTGTGGCGCCGGTTCCGGTTCGGCTTCGCCGGCCGGTTCCGTTTCGTATTCGACCGTCGGCTGCGCAGCCTTTTCCTCGGCCAGCTGGCGTGGATGATGGGAGACCTTGGCTGCCGGCTTGGCGTGGTGCTCGGGCGGGTCGAGCAGCGGCGCCGGGACCACCCCGGTCGCCACGCACGCGGCGGCTCCGCCCACGGTGCCGGCGCAGATCGCCAGCACCTTGGCCAGCGCGGTCATCCCGATCCCGCGGCCGCCGCCGGTCGCGGCGAGCCCGCCGAGGGCCGAGTCCGACCCACCCGTGCCGCCGCCGACCCGCGTCGCCACCGCCGCGTAGGCGTCGTGCAGGCGGTCGGCGAGCGAGCCACGCAGCGGCGGCAGGACGGGGGCGAGCGCCGCGGCGGCGCGCGGGGCGGCCCGGTAGGCGCGCAGGGTGGCGCGGCAGTGGGGGCACGAGCGCAGGTGCCCGCGCAGGGTGGCGACCTCGGCCCGGCCCGCCTCGCCGTCGGCGAAGGCGGAGAGCAGCGGCGCCAGCTCGGTGCAGCGGGCGCCGCCGTCGCGGTGGGCGAGGAAGCGGCGGAAGCGCTCGCGGCCCTCGGCGAGGACGCGGTTCACTTTCGTTGCCGAGTAGTTGGTGATCTGGCTGATCTCGCGGTACGAGTAGCCCTCGGCGAGCAGGGTGAGGGCGCGCAGCTCCTGCGGCTTCAGCGTCGCCAGGGCCTCGCGGCTGCGCTCGACCGCCTCGTGGCGCTCGGCCCGCTCGACCGGGCCGTCGGCCTCGGTCGGCAGCATCGCGACCCAGTCCTCGCCTTCGGGCTGGACGGCCGCGGCGGGGCCGGAGAGGATCCGCTCGCGCTCGGCCCGCACCGCGAGCGCCTCGTGCTTGACCACCGTCTGGGTCCAGCGGACCAGCTCGCGGGGATCGTCGGTGGGGGCCTTGCGGAGGAGGATCTCCAGCCCGCGCTGGAGCGCTTCGTCGGCGTCGTCGGCGCAGATGGAATAGCGCTGCGCCGTGCGTCGCAGCGCCGCCTCGTGGCGGGCGAAGGTCTCCACCGCCGCCCGATTGCGCGCCGCCGCGTCGATCGGCGGCCCCGCCTCGTCCTGCTCCCGCTCGACATCCACCGCGGCACGATCGTGCCCCGCGCCTCCGCTGCGACTCACTGCCTCTGCTCTCCCCGTCCGCTTTATTTCGTTGCACCAAACACTGCCGGCATAAGGGCTGGGCGACGGCGGGTTCTCCCCCCTAAATCGTCCGCCTCCTCGGCGAGATTCCCGGAAATTGCGACAACTCCGCGTCAGAGAGATTCGCCGTGGCTGCCGGGCCAGGGTCGTCCGCGGCAAGCCGATAGCATCGACGGGATGACGACCTGTGTGGTTACCGGCGGCGCCGGCTTCCTTGGTTCGCACCTCTGCGACCACCTGCTCGCCAAGGGGCACCGGGTGATCTGCCTCGACAACCTGGAGACGGGCTCGCTCGAGAACATCTCCCACATCCGGGACGAGAAGTTCGAGTTCCGCCACACCGACATCACCGAGTACGTCGACGTGCCCGAGGCGGTCGACTTCGTCTACCACCTCGCCTCGCCGGCCAGCCCGATCGACTACCTGCGACTGCCGCTGCACACGCTGAAGGTGGGGTCGCTGGGCACCAACCACATCCTTGGCGTCGCCAAGTGGAAGCGCGCCCGCTTCCTGATCGCCTCGACCAGCGAGGTCTACGGCGACCCCAAAGTGCACCCGCAGCGGGAGGACTACTGGGGCCACGTCAACCCGATCGGCCCGCGCGGCGTCTACGACGAGGCGAAGCGCTACGCCGAGGCGCTGACGATGGCCTACCACCGCCAGCAGGGCGTCGACACGGCGATCGTCCGCATCTTCAACACCTACGGGCCCCGCATGCGACCGCACGATGGCCGCGCGATCCCCACCTTCCTGCGCCAGGCGCTGCAGGACCGGCCGCTCACCGTCTTCGGTGAGGGGAGCCAGACGCGCAGCTTCTGTTACGTCGACGACCTGATCCGCGGGATCATCTCGCTGGCCGAGTCCGACGTCCACACGCCGGTCAACATCGGCAACCCGGACGAGTTCACGCTGCTCGAACTGGCGAAATCGGTGATCGAGGTGACCGACTCACGCTCCGAGATCGTCTACGAGGCCTTGCCCACCGACGATCCGCAGCAGCGCCGCCCCGACATCGGTCGCGCCCGCGACCTGCTCGGCTGGGAACCGGCGATCAAGCTCGACGAGGGCCTGCGTCGGACGATCGACCAGTCCGGCGTCGAGCGCCTCGTCGGCGCCGGCGACTAGCACTCCGCCGCGACCCGGCGCCCAGCCCACGAAAAAGGGCGGCCCGGAGGCCGCCCTTTCCCAGCTCTTCTTCAGACGCGGACTATTCGCCCGTCGCCACGAAGGAGAACGAGCCGAGTGCTTCCCCGGCTTTGATGTTGTCGTTCGCGGTTTTGGCTTCGGCCGCTTTGGCACCCAGGGCGAGCGCTTCCGCCTGCGAGGTGGCTTTGCCTTCTTTCAGCAGGGTCGCGGCGACCACCTGGGCGTAGTAGCCCTGGTAGACCTTGACGAAGCCCTCGAGGACTTCGGCGGCGACTGCCTGGATCGTGCCCGAGGCACCGACCGTGACGGTCCGGGTCGCGGGGCTCGGGGTAACGCTGCCGATCGTCAGATCGGCGATCGAGCTGCGGCCCAGGTTGCCGACGTTCAGCGGTTTTTTGCCTGGTTCCGATTCGGCGTTGGATTCGCCGATCACTTCGACCGAGGCGGTTTTCGCCGCCAGGTCGACGCCGATCGAACCGAGGGTGATTTTGGTCGTCAGCGCGGTGGTCGCACTGGTCGGCAGCACCTGAGTCAGGACGATGCCCCCGGCGCTGTTGATCGTGCCGCTGGTACCGAGCGGCGAGATCGTGCCGCCGCTGAGCGGCGAGGTGAACACGTTGGCCGCCGCGGTGGTCGGCGGGATGACCACCAGTTTCGTTTCGACGTCGTTGAGCTTCGTCAGCAGCGTCGGGTCACCGGTGAAGACCATGCTGCCGGTCGGGGTGACGTTGACGGTGCTCGGTTCGACTTCCGAGGTGCTCGAGCCGATCACCATGTTCGCCTTGAAGGCGGGCTTGGTCTTGATCGTCTTGGTGACGACCTTGCCCTTCTTCTTGATCTTGACCTTCTTCGGCGCCGGGGTGAGGCTCTTGTTCAGGGCCTTGGCGGCTTCTTTGGTCAGCTTCAGCTTCTTGGCGCTGATCGAGTCGCCAAAGCCGAGGCGGGCGACGGACGCGCCGGCGATGGTGGCGACCTCGAGGGTCTTACCGCCGACTTTGGCGTCCAGCGTCTTGTCCTTGGTGCTGATCGTGAAGGACTTCAGCGTCACCGACTTCTTGCCCCACTTGATCTTGAGACCACCGCTGTGGGTGATCGAGCCGGAGCCGGTCGGTAGTTCGAGTTCGCCGCCGGTGATCGCGAAGGTCGCCTTGGTGCCCTTGATCTTCGACGGCTTCACGGCGGTGATCTTGATACCGGCCTTCTTGGCCTGATTGGCGAGGCCGCCGTTGAGCGTCAGCGTGGTAGAACCGCTGGCCACCGGGCTGGGCGTCGCTGCGTTTGCGAATGGTGCGATGGCGAGCATCGCGACCAGCGCTGCGGCCACGAGCGCGACCGGCAGCATCTTCCCCCTGGCTCTGCCGAGCCGGGTTGATTCAGACATGTATTCCTCCATTGCAGTTTGCCGCCCCCTGCGGTGCCCTGCGGCGACTTACGGCAAGTCGATTGATCTTGCAGCCTATTGACGGCTCCAGACCACCTCAACCCGACCGGGGCCCGCTGGTTGCGGTCTCTCAATATCCTTCCTGACCATGGCGACTACCCCTGACAGCTCCTCGGCAAGCGAGTCCCATCTGACGATCGCGCCCCTGGTCGGGCCCGATGACGAGCGGGTCTTCACCGATTCCGGGATCGAGATCGATCCCCTGTACGAGGCGAGCGACGTCGCGCCCGACCTCGACGACCGCCTCGGCGAGCCCGGCCAGGCGCCCTTCACCCGCGGGATCCACGAGGGGATGTACCGGGACCGGCTCTGGACGATGCGCCAGTACGCGGGCTTCGCCTCCCCCGAGGACACCAACGAGCGCTACCGCTACCTGATCGAGAACGGCTCGACCGGCCTCTCGATGGCCTTCGACCTGCCGACCCAGCTCGGCCGCGACTCCGACGATCCGCTCTGTTACGGCGAGGTGGGGCGGACCGGGGTGCCGATCGACACGATCGAGGACATGCGGATCTGCTTCGACCAGATCCCGCTCGACAGCGTCTCCACCTCGATGACGATCAACGCGCCCGCCGGGGTGCTGCTGCTGCTCTACGAGCTGGTCGGCGAGGAGCAGGGGGTGCCGTCCCAGAAACTGCGCGGCACGGTCCAGAACGACGTGCTGAAGGAGTACATGGCGCGCGGCAACTACATCTTCCCGCCCGACCCGACGATGCGCCTGACCACCGATCTCTTCGAGTACTGCCACGAAAACGTGCCGAAATGGAACACGATCTCGATCTCCGGCTACCACATCCGGGAGAAGGGCTGTTCGGCCGTGCAGGAGGTGGCGTTCACGCTCTCCAACGCGATCGCCTACGTCGAGGCGGCGCTCGATCGCGGCCTGAAGATCGACGAGTTCGCGCCGCGGCTCGCCTTCTTCTTCAACTGCCACAACAACGTGTTCCAGGAGATCGCCAAGTTCCGCGCGGTCCGTCGCATGTGGGCCAAAATCGTCAAAGAGCGGTTCGGCGCCGAGAACCCGAAATCGATGCAGATCCGCTTCCACACGCAGACCGGCGGGGTGACGCTGCAGGCGCAGCAGCCCGAGGTCAACATCGTGCGGGTGGCGCTGCAGGGCTTCGCCGCGGTCGCCGGCGGCACCCAGTCGCTGCACACCAACGGCTTCGACGAGGCGCTGGCGCTGCCGACCGAGCGCTCCGCCCGGATCGCCCTGCGCACCCAGCAGGTGCTGGCCTACGAGTCGGGGGTCGCCGACACGGTCGATCCCTTCGCCGGCTCCTACTTCGTCGAGTCGCTGACCGACGAGGTGGAAGCGCGCTCCTGGGAGCTGATGGACAAGGTCGAAGAGCTGGGCGGCTCGGTCGAGGCGCTGGAGTTCATGCAGCGCGAGATCGAGGAGTCCGCGCACAGCTACCACGAGCGCCAGCGCTCCGGCCAGGACATCATCGTCGGCGTCAACAAATTCGTCACCGATCAGGTCGACGACGTCGACATCCTCAAGGTCGACCCGGAGTCCGAGGCCCGTCAGCTGACCCGCCTCAAGGCCTTCAAGGAGAACCGCGACCAGGCCGACGTCGCTCGCCAAGCTGGAGTCCCTCCGCGACGTCGCCCGCGGCGACGGCAACCTCCTCCACCCGATCCGCGCCGCCCTCGCCGCCGACGCCTCGATCGGCGAGGTCTGCGGCGCGATGCGCGACGTCTTCGGCGAATACAAGGGCGGCG
>CAWBRE010000010.1:0-54757 GCA_963791095.1 uncultured Solirubrobacterales bacterium | reverse complement strand
CCAACCAGTGGATCTCGCCGGTCGGCGATCGGATCGAAGACCCGAAGGGCCGCCTCCAGGCGAGCGCGATCAGCCCTGACGGCACCTTCCTTGCCGCGCTCACCTGGCACGAATTCCGCGGCTACCTGACGATCTTCAACCTGAAGACGGGCCAGATCGTCCAGGAAGAAGGGCAGCCACCGACCAAAGAACAAGTCGAAAAGAAGAAAAAGTCCCGACCCTTGATCCCAAAACGGCGAACCGGGAGAAGAGATTGCCGCGGATGGTCCTTATTACTCGCCCGACGGCAAGACGCTCTGGGTGCCCCAGACCGGCGACATCGCCAAGTTCACGGTCGACCCGACCACCGGGATGGTCTCCGGCAAAACGCTGATCACGCTGCCGAAAGCAGCCGTGACGAAGGCTCCGGAATACGACGAGGAACCGGCCAAGCCGGGCGAAGCGCTGGCGTCCGGCATGGCGTTCCGAGCGATGGCAGCAAGGTCTACGTCGCCCTCAACGGGTCCAACGCGCTGGCGGTCTACAACACCTCGACCGACAAACTGGAAGCCGAGATTCCGGTCGGCAACGCCCCGCGCCAGGTGGTCGTCGACGGCGACACCGCCTACGTATCAAACGAGGGCGGCCGTCCGGCGCGGCCCGGCGATACCACCAACTACAGCGACGGCACTCCTGTCGTCTCCAGCCCGGTCACCGGCGCGGCCACCACCGGGACCGTCTCGGTGGTGAACCTCGCCACGAACAAGGCCGACGGCGAAATCGCCGTCGGGCTCCAGCCGACCGCCCTCTACCGCGACGGCGCGGCGCTCTTCGTCGCCAACTCCAACGACGACAGCCTGTCGATCATCGACACCGCGACCAAGAAGGTCGTGCAGACGGTGAGCACGAACCCGCTGCCGGGCGCCAAGGTCGGCAGCTACGCGAACGCGATCTCGATGCCCGACCCGAGCCATGTCCTGGTCAGCATCGGCCGCGACAACGCCGTCGCCGTCTACAACTTCGCCGGTCTGACCAGGAAAGTGAAGGGCCACGGCTGGAGCTACGACCGGCATCGCGGTCACGACGGCTGGGGCCACGGTCATGGTCACACGCACCGCCGTCACCACCACGGGCACAAGCCGCCCTGGCACGAAGTCCCGGTGAAGGATCCGCTCAGCTACGAAGGCCTGCTGCCGACCGACTGGTATCCGGTGCAGGTCCAACCCGACCCGGCGCTCGGCGCGGGCGCGATCGTGGTCACCAACGCGCGCGGGATCGGCGACCGCGGCCCGCAGGCGACGATCTGCAAGGGCCCCGAAACCTCCCCGGCGACCGAATGCGCGACGGGTTTCAACACCTACGACGAGACCGGCACGCTGACCGTGTTCAAGATGCCGTCGCACGGTGAACTCGCCCAGGACACGAAGACCGTCTTCACCGACAACGACTGGAAGAACGTGCCCGCGATCAACCGCGGCGCGGGCGACACCGTGCCCCACGTGATCCCGCCGCAGCTAGGCGGCCACTCGCCGATCAAGCACGTCTTCGTGATCGTCAAAGAGAACCGCACCTACGACCAGATCTTCGGTGACCTCGGGGAGGGCAACGGCGATCCCGAACTCGCCCAGTTCGGCGAAAAGGTCACCCCCAACCTGCACACGATCGCCAAGCGCTTCGGCGACCTCGACAACTTCTATGACGAGGGCACGCTGTCCGCCGACGGGCACAACTGGATCGTCCAGGCCGAGGCCAACGACTACATCGAGAGGGAGTTCGGCGCCTTCTACCGCTCCTACCCGGCGGAAGGCAACGACGCGCTCGCTTACCAGCGCGACGGGTTCCTCTGGAACGCGGCCGAGAAGGCGGCCTCAGCGCCAAAGTGTTCGGTGAGTACAACTACTTCATCACCACCGCCGGGAAAGGAACCGGCGGCACCTGGAAAGAATGGTACGAAGACTCACGGATCCTGGATGGAAAACAGGCCGGTCCGCTGCCGATCCCGATCAGCGAATACCAGACGTCCTCCGACATCCCGTCGTTGAACGAAATCACCGATCACGACTATCCGCGCTTCGATCTCGCAATTCCCGATCAGTACCGGTACCAGATCTGGAAACAGGAATTCGAACGTGAGACGAAGGCGAACGCGGTGCCGAACCTGACCCTGATCTGGCTGCCGGACGATCACACCGGCGGTGCGCCGGATCCGGTCGCGCAAGTTGCCGACAACGATCTCGCGTTCGGCAAGATCGTGGAATCGATCTCGCACAGCCCGGTCTGGAAGGAATCGGCGATCTTCGGGGTGGAGGACGACACGCAGAACGGCGTCGACCACGTCGACGGCCATCGCGGCCCCGCCTTCGTCATCAGCCCTTACTCAAAGGGCGGCGTGGACCACGAATACGCCTCGCAGCCGAACATGGTGCGGACGGTCGAGCAGATCCTGAACATCAAGCCGATGAACCAGGAGGACTACGCGGCGGAGCCGATGTACGGGGCGTTCACCGAACACCCGGACTTCGCCCCCTACACCGCGACGCCGAACAAGATCCCACTCACCCTCGGCGTCAAAGGGTTCGCCGAAGGCCCGAGCTACGTCCCACAGGCGATGCGGGCGACGGCCGCGGCGTGGACCGAGTGGACGCGCAAGCAGAGGTTCCAGGGACCGGACGGTCGCCCCGACTCGGCCAAGCCGGTCCAGCTCGACCGCTACGACTGGTACTCGGCGCACGGTTGGCGGCGCGCCTACCCAGGCGACCCGAAGATCTACCTCCCCGACGAAGTTCCGGGCCGCGACATCCCCGCGGCCGTGGCCGGCGACTGAGCCGAGACCGGCCCCGGACATCGATCGACCGGACGTGCGAGCGGCGGGGAGGTGCCGTCGCCCGCTCGTCCAATTCCTTCTTCGCCCCGCTCGTAACGGAACTGTGACAAGTACCGAGCCGCGGCGCCTTATCTTGCTTTCACCTTGCATTTCGACAAAGAAGAGGCCCCAACCGAGGACGCTCTTCACGTAGTTCGTGCGGGTCCGGATCCCGTCCCCGTCGCGTCTTTGTCGAATCGCAGGCCCGATTCGTGCTGATCGCACGGGTGGTGTCGAAGCTCGAACTCGGCGGCGCCCAGCTCTCGCTGTTGCGGGTCGCCCGCGCCCTTGCCGCTCGCGGACACCGGACCCGCCTCTTGGCAGGCGCCGCGACGCCCGCCGGCGTCGAGCTCGCGCGCCGGTTCGGGGTCGACGCCGAGGTGATGGGCTCCGACCGGGATCTCCAATGGCACTGTGACCCGGACTTCGCCGAGTGGCTCGGCGCCGACTCGTCGGCGCCGATGTCGTCCATGCCCACATGCTGGGTTCCTGGTGGGCGGCCGCGAGCACGGTGCCCGTCGACCTCCCGCTCCTGGCCAGCGAGCACAACAGCTACGACTTCGCGGAGCCGCCGTGGTCGGCGATGGCCGAGGTGTCGGGACGCATCGACCGCTTCTACGCCCACGGTCCGGGCGCACGGGAGGGCGCGGCCCGCGTCGGGGTCCCGCAGGACCGCATCCACCGCGGGATCTCGCCGGTGGCCGGGATGGATGCCCGCCGTCGATCGGGGCAGCCCACGCCGCGGATCGTCTTCAGCGGCCGGTTCAGCCCCGACAAGGGGCCGGACGTGCTGATCGACGCGGTGGCGAGGATGGCGGCTCCGCCACCGGTGTCGATGCTCGGGCGCGGGGGTGCTCGAGGACGACCTGAGGGCGCAGGTCGTCGAGCTGGGACTGGAGAGCGTCGTCAGCTTCCCCGGCTGGATCGAGGAGCCGGGCTCCTGGGTCGCCGGCGCCGCCGTCCAGGCCTGCCCCTCGCGCGACGAGTCCTTCTCGCAGACGGCAGTCCTGGCGATGGCCCTTGGGGTCCCCACCGTCGGCACCGACGTCGACGGATTCCCGGAGACGCTCGGCGAAGGGCGCGGGCTGATCGTCCCCGCCGAGGATCCCGAGGCGCTGGCCGCCGCGCTCGATGGAGTCCTCGCCGGAACGCTGCGTCCGGACACGGGGGCGGCCAGGGCCTGGGCACGGCAGTTCGAGATCGAGCGGGTGGCGAGCGTCTACGAGCAGGCTTATGAGGAAGTGCGCGTCGCCCCTGCGTCGGAGCTGGTCGCGTGAGCGGGTTACCGGAGTCGACGATCGAGGCGGACCTCCACGCCTGGCAGATCCTCGCCCCGCTCCTGGCCCGGGACCCATACCTGCCATGGACGTCGGGCTCGATGCGCCCGGCCGCACTGGTCGCGGTCTGCAACGAGGTCGTCCACCGTGCCCGGACCCGGATCGTCGAATGCGGCTCGGGCATGAGCACCGTGGTACTGGCTCGACTGCTGCGCGAGCGCGGCGAGGGTGCCGCTGGTGGCGCTCGAGCACGACAACCACTGGGCGGCGCTGGTTGAAGAGCAGCTGCGGAGGGAGGACCTGGGGGAGATCGCCCGTGTCCACTTCGCCCCGCTCGGTGGCGATCCCCCTTGGTACGACCTGGACGACAGCGATCGACTACCGGACGAGGTCGACCTGCTCGTCGTCGACGGACCGCCGGCGTTCGATCCTGGGCACGGGACGCGCCGTGCCCCGGCCCTTCCCTGGTTCGGCGACCGGCTTGTCGCCGGGGCGACCGTGATCCTGGACGACGTCGACCGCGACGGCGAGCGCGAGGTACTTTCCCGCTGGGAGCAATCGAGCGACTGGCGCTTCACCCTGGACCCACTCACCGGTACGGCCTCAGGTCGTCTGCTCACCGACCTAGACCGGGTCCGGACGGGTCTACCGGTCCTGCAGTAGTCGCTTAGACCCGAAGAATGCCTCGTGAAAATCCGGTGAAGGCCGGTTTTCGGAGAACGACGAATCGGTACCAGCCTCCTGGATGGACACACCACCGCCCTCCTTCGTCCTCGGTTCCCCGCTACTCGAAGGGAGCTACGCCTTGGCGGCGGTGCTCCATCGAGGGCCCGAGTCCGAAGCCGACAAGGACCTCGTCCACCCGGTGGCGGTTGCGAAGTTGATGTACGAGGCCGGATTCGGCGAGGAGGTGGTCGCCGCCGCCCTGCTGCATGAGGTGATCGAGGAGACCGACACCGAGGTCGGCGACATCCGCGAGCGCTTCGGCCCCGAGGTCGCCGAGCTGGTCGACGAGATGACCGAAGATCAGGGCATCCGGCCCTACCGGGCGCGCAAGGAAGAGCACCGCGAGCGGGTCGGTCGGGACCGCAGATCGGCGGCGATCTATGCCGCCGACAAGCTCGCCTCGACCAAGGCCCTGAACGAGGAAAGCGAGGAGCCGGACGCACAGAAGGCTCGAGCACTTCCGGGTCACGCTGCACGCCCTCGGCGAGACTTATCCCGACCTGCCCTTCCTCCCGGAACTAAGGACCGAGCTCGACCGGCTCGGATGAGTTCCGAGCCTCGCGGAGGGCTCGGTGCCACCAGGACCTCCTCGGAGCCCGACTCGGGGAGCCGGTTTCCGTCCGACGCCACACTTCCGATCGACCAGGTGCCGCTGCTCGCCGTCGTCACCGGCGCGATCACCGTCTCGTCGACGCGGCGATCTTCTTCGAGGGCCTGAAGGCAGGCCTCCTGACCTTCGGCGGCGCCTACACCGTGATCCCGTTTCTGCACGAGGGCACCGTCGAAAGCCACCACTGGCTGACCGCAGGCCAGTCAATGACGGCCTGGCGATGGGCGGCGTCCTGCCGGTGCCGCTCATCATCTTCTCGACCCTCGTCAGATGAGCGACTGGCATCTCTCGGCCTTCTACGTTCTCCTCGCAGCTGCCCGCGGAAACAGTTCGGTCGGGTTCGAGTAGGCGATGGACGGGACGCTCCGACAGCGGCACATAGTGCGGCGCGACCTTCTCGCGAGAGGATCCGCGCAGCGGCGGAGGAGTTCAGAGGTCCCGCCCCCGTTGTGTGATCAGTCCACTGAAAGTCCAACGTGCCAAATCTCGGCCTCCCGCCGGGCCGGCTGGGACATCAAGGCATAGACGTATCTGGCTTGTTGGAGAGGCGAGTCGGCCGCGTTATGCGCGTATGTCGCGTGTACACGATCGTGTACGCTCTGCCGATGGCCAAGACCATTCCCGTACGAGAGCTTCGCGCCAACCTGAGCACCGTTCTCGACACCGTCGCCGATCGCCGGGACCACGTGCTGATCACTCGGAATGGCGTGCCCGCCGCGGCGCTCGTCCCGATCGACGAGTACGAGGCTCTCGAGGAGACGGCTGAAATCCTTTCCGACCCCGCCGCGATCGCCGCCCTCGACGAGGGCCTCGGTGAGATCGAGCGTGGTGAGACGGTGACGCTGGCCGAGCTTCGCGAAGAGCTGGCGGCCATGCGGCCGATCTCTGACTGACCGATGCCGCGACTCGTCCTTGCGCGACGAGCCCGCCTTGACCTGCTCGACCTCGGATGGCCGCTGATCGACGCGATCGAGGACGCGCTCGGCATGCTCGAGCGCGATCCTTTCGCGGGTCATGAACTACGAGGAAGGCTCCGTGGCCTCCGCTCGCTGCGGGTCGGTGCCTACCGCATCCTGTACCAGGTGATCGATGACGGACAGACGATCCAGCGTCGCTGCCATCCGTCACCGCTCCGTCTCATACGTTCGCGATCCTCGCTGAGCACCCTGACGCGAGCTTCGTCGACGGCATCGAGCTGTTCGCCGACGGAGGTCAGGCGCAGGTCTGAGGCGTCCCGAGGTCGCGAGACCTGAAGCCTGCGTCTGCTCGCCACGCAGGCGGGCCCGGACCATGGTCGGGGAAGTTTGCGACAAAACCTCTTCGGGCAAAGGTGGACCACGCAGGCAACCTCGGCGGCGCTCGGATGCGTCGCCCGGAAAGGGTAGGAATGCGACCAGCGCGGATTCGCGACTCGCTCGCCAACAGTCTCTGGCTGATCCCGATGCTCTTCGCGGTGGGCGGCGCCGGCCTGGCGCTCATCGCCCTCGCGATCGACAGCGCGACGGACTACGAACTGATTCCCCAGGCGCTGACCGGTCCGGAAGCCGTGGCGCAGACGATGCTGACGACGTTCATCGGCGCGCTCGTGACGCTGATCTCGATCGTGCTCACGGTGATCACGGTTGCCGTGCAGCTGGCGATGCAGCAGTTCTCGCCGCGGATCGTCCGGCCCCTGCTCAAGGACCGTCGCAACCAGTGCATGGTCGGCCTCTTCGGCGCGACCCTCGTCGTCTCGCTGATCGTCGCGCCGCAGGCCTACGGGCATAAGGCGGCGAGCGGCCCCGGGCTGCCCGGACTCTCGATCCTCACGGCGGAGGTGTTGATGCTCGCGAGCGTCCTCGCGCTGATCCTCTACGTCCATCAGGCGGGGCAATCGATGCGCGTCGGGGCGCTGATCGACCTTGTCGGCGATCAGACCCGCGCCATGGTCAGGGCGAAGTACCCGGAGCCGGATTCGCCGCTGGCGGACGTCGCCGGTGAGGACGTCATCGCGAGCCCGGAGCCCGGCGCGGTGTACGGGATCGAGTACGACGCGCTGGTCGAGGAAGCGCGCCGCGCCGACGTCGCCCTGGAGCTGGTCCCCGCGATGGGCGACTTCGTCGCCGGAGGGGCGCCGCTGTTCCGCATCCACGGCGACGGCGGCTCGCGCCTCGACCGCGAGAAGATCAAGCGGCTGGTCTGGCTGGGCGGCGAGCGCAGCCACGCCGACGACCCGGCCTACGGCGTCCGCAAACTCGTCGACATCGCCGAGCGTGGCCTGGCCGCGCCGTTCGAAGACCCGACGACCTCGGTCATGGCACTGGACCGCATCCACGACCTGCTGCGGATGCTGGTCAACCGTGATTTCCCCGACGGCCGCTACCTGGACGACGACGGCGAGCTGCGCCTGAGCGTGCCGGTGGTCGGATGGGACGACTACGTCTGGCTCGCGTTCACGGAGGTACGTCTCGCCGGCGCCGGATCGCCGCAGATCCCCCGGCGCATCCGCGCCGCGATCGAGGATCTGCTCGAGGTCGCGCCGCCGGATCGGCGGCCTCCGCTGGAGCGGCAGCTGGAGCTGCTCGAAGCCCAGGTCGAGCAGGAGTACGACGCCGACGAGCAGGTCGAGCGCGCGAACACCGCCGATCGCCAGGGAATCGGCTCGCCTGAATAGGGGAGCTAACCCGGGCCGGGTCCGGACCCCGCTCCCGAGCGGGATCTCGTCGTCCTGGGGTCAGGCGGCCGTCGGGATGGCGTTGTCGATGAGGACGGCCGCGGTGGCGGCGGCGGTGGCGAAGGTTTCGGTGTTGAGGACCCGGTTGCGGGCCGAGGCGCCGTCCAGCAGCAGCGCCAGTTGCTCGCCGAGCTGCTCGGGGTCGGTGGCGCCTGCCTCGCGGGCGGCCTCGGCGAGCCGCGCGGCGAGGGCCTTTTTGTATTCGCGGGCGTAGACGCGTGCCGGGTGGTCGGGGTCGGGGATTTCGACCGCCGCCGCGATGAACGGGCAGAGGGGCGCCTTGATGTCGAAGGCGGCGAGGAGCTTTTCGCGGGGCGAGAGGTCGGCGTTGTCGAACACCTCGGGCAGGACGTCGGGATCGAATCGCCGCAGGTGCTCGGCGATCAACTCGTCCTTGCCGGGGAAGTGCTGGTAGAGCGTGCGCTTGGACACCTGCGCCTCGGCGCAGAGCTGGTCGATGCCGGTGCTGTTGACGCCCCGCTCGGCGAACAGCCGGCGCGAGGCGCTGAGGATGCGCTCCCGCGCGCCCCTGCCGCGACGTAATCCCTGCGGGCCTTTCTCCAGCTGCGCCATGCCCCAAGCGTAGCTCAGTGCGGTACCGATCGGTGTGCATAGCTGCGCCCGCACGATCCATCCGCTAGCTTAAGCACTCAGATCGGTGTACTTAGCAACCGGAAACAGCAATCGAAGGAGTGATCGTGGGAAAACTTGATGGCAAGGTCGCGGTGATCACGGGCGCGACGAGCGGGATGGCGTTGGCCGGGGCGAAGTTGTTCGTCGAGGAAGGAGCCCACGTCTTCATCTCCGGCCGCCGGCAGGACGTGCTGGACGAGGCGGTCGAGCAGATCGGCCGGAACGTGACCGGCGTGCAGGGCGATTCGGCCGACCTCGCCGACCTGGACCGCCTGTTCGAGACGGTCAAGCGGGAGAAGGGCGCGGTCGACGTGCTGTGGGCAAGCGCCGGGGCGGGCGAGCAGGGCGCGCTCGGCGAGATCACCGAGGAGCAGTTCGACGCCGCCTTCTCGGTGAACGCGCGCGGCACGCTGTTCACGGTCCAGAAGGCGCTGCCGCTGTTCAACGACGGCGGCTCGATCCTGATGACCGGGTCGAACGCCTCGCTCCGGGGCTATCCCAACTGGAGCGTCTACGCGGCGAGCAAGGCCGTGCTGCCCGCCTACGCCCGGGTGTGGGTGGCCGAGCTGAGGGACAGGAAGATCCGCGTCAACGTGCTGACCCCGGGCCAGATCGCCACGCCGATGATGTTGGAGGTGCTCGACGAGGAGATGAAGGCGCAGTTCGAGTCCGTGATCCCGCGGCGCGAGATGGGCAGCCCGGAGGAGATCGCCTCGGTCGCCCTGTTCCTCGCCTCGGACGACTCGAGCTACGTCAACGGCATGGAGCTGGTCGCCGACGGCGGCTCCACGGTGATCTGAGCGAGAGGCGCGGCCGCCCGCCTTCGTATCGTGAGGACCCCGATGTTCGACCACGTGCAGATAGCCGTGACCGATCTCTCCGCCTCGGAGCGCTTCTACCGCGCGGTGCTGGCGGTGCTGGGGGCGGAGCCGGTCAGCACGGACGCCGGCGGGCTGGTCGAGTGGGAGGACTGGGACCTCGCCCAGGCGGACGCCGAGCATCCGCTCTCGAGCGGCCTCCACGTCGGCTTCCGGGCGCCCGACCGGGCGGCGGTCGACGATTTCTGGCGGGCCGGGGTGGAGGCGGGCTATCGCAGCGACGGCGAGCCCGGGCCGCGGCCCGCCTACGGCCCCGACTACTACGGCGGCTTCCTGCTCGACCCCGACGGCAACAGCGTCGAGGCGGTGGTCACGCCACGTGAGCGGCCGGTGCCCGCCGGTCGCATCGACCACCTCTGGCTGCGGGTCGGCGACCTGCGGGCGTCGCGGCGGTTCTACGCGACGATCGCTCCGCAGCACCGGCTTCCGGGTCGACTCCGACGACCCCGGCCGGGTGCAGGTTCGCGGCGAGGGACAGAGCTTCGCCCTGGTCGACGACGGGCGGGCGCCGACCGCGAACGTCCACCTTGCCTTCGCGGCCGGGGAGGACGCCACCGTGCGGGCCTTCCACGCCGCCGCGCTCGCCGCGGGCTTCGCGGACAACGGTGCCCCCGGCGAGCGTCCCGCCTACCACGCGGGGTACTACGGCGCCTTCGTGCTCGACCCCGACGGCCACAACGTCGAGGTCGTCAACCACAACCGCGGCTGAGCGGATCGCCCGCGGGTGGTACCCGGGCCGGCGCGGGCCGAGCACCTGACCCGGATAGATTGGGGGCTTGGCTCCCGACGCGCCTTCCGATCAGACCGCCGAGAAGGTCCCGTCGCCGACGACGCCGCCGAAGTCGCCCCCGGGGGCGCCGCACCCCTCCGGCTTCCGCGTCGACCCGGCGCCCGACGGCCGCGGCGCGCCGCCGCAGCAGAAACAGCCGTTCATCCCCCGCAACCGGGCGTTCATCTGGATCCTGGCCGGGCTGCTGGCGGTGAACGTGCTGGTCGCGGTCCTCGCCAACGGCCACACGAGCAGGCCGCAGGTGCCCTACCAGCCCTTCTTCGTCGAACAGGTCACCGCCGACAACGTGCAGGAAATCAGCTCGACCTCCGACTCGATCGAAGGGACGCTGAAGAAGGAAGCGACCTACATGCCGCCCGGCGGCGGCGACGCGGTCAAGGTGGGCAGCGACTTCAAGACCGAGGTCCCCTCGTTCATCGACAACGCTGCCGTCACCGACCTGCTGACCGAACACCACGTCGTGATCAACGCCTCGGCGCCCTCCTCCGGCGGCTCGGTGCTCGGGACGATCCTCTTCGCCTTCCTCCCGACCCTGCTGATCATCGGCTTCTTCCTCTGGCTGATCCGCAAACAGACCGGCGGCAAAGGCGGCGGCATCCTCGGCGGCTTCGGGCGCTCGACCGCGCGGCGGGTGGAGGCGGACGCCCAGGGCCGGATCACCTTCAAGGACGTCGCCGGGATCGACGAGGCCGAGGAGGAGCTGGAAGAGATCGTCGACTTCCTCAAAAACCCCGACCGCTACACCAAGCTCGGGGCGCGCATCCCCCACGGCGTGCTGCTGTACGGGCTGCCGGGAACCGGCAAGACGCTGCTCGCGCGGGCCGTCGCCGGGGAGGCCCACGCCGCCTACTTCCACATCTCGGCCTCGGAGTTCGTCGAGGCGATCGTCGGCGTCGGCGCCTCGCGCGTCCGCGATCTCTTCAAAAAAGCCAAAGAGGCCGCCCCGGCGATCATCTTCATCGACGAGCTCGACGCGATCGGCAGGTCGCGCTCGGGCAACGTCGCCGGCCTCTCGGGGGGCAACGACGAGCGCGAGCAGACGCTCAACCAGATCCTCACCGAGATGGACGGCTTCGAGCCCGGCACCGACGTGATCGTGCTCGGCGCGACCAACCGTCCCGAGGTCCTCGACCAGGCGCTGCTGCGGCCGGGACGCTTCGACCGGCGGATCGCGGTCAACCCGCCGGATCGGAACGGCCGGGTCGCGATCCTCGAGATCCACACCCGCGGCGTGACCCTGGCCGACGACGTCGACCTGGAGCGGATCGCGGCGTCGATCCCCGGGTCGACCGGCGCCGACATCTCGCTGCTGGTCAACGAGGCCGCGCTCTTCGCCGCCCGCCGCGGACACGCGAAGGTCGAGCAGCGCGACTTCACCGACGCGATCGAGAAAATCCTGCTCGGGGCCGAGCGGCAGGTGGTGATGAGCGACGCCGACCGGATGCGGACGGCCTACCACGAGTCGGGCCACGCCCTGGTCGGGATGCTCACCCCGGGCGCCGACCCGGTGCGGAAGATCTCGATCATCCCCCGCGGGCAGGCGCTCGGCGTCACCCTCTCGACCCCGGACTCAGACCGCTACAGCTACCGCTATGAGGATCTGATCGCGAAAATCAAGGTCGCGCTCGGCGGCCGCGCGGCGGAGAAGGTGATCTTCGACGAGATCTCGACCGGCGCCGAGTCCGACATCCAGAACCTCACCCAGGTCGCCCGCGGGATGGTCGGACGCTGGGGGATGAGCGAGGCGATCGGGCCGATCGCGGTCACCGACGGCCGCCAGGACGGGATGCTGCTGCCCGGCGCGATGCCCGCCTCCGAGCCGACCCAGGAGCTGGTCGACACCGAGGTCCGGCGGATCGTCGACGAGGCCGAGGACGAAGTCGTCGCGCTGCTCCGGCAGGAGCGGGACCGCCTCGAGGCGCTGGCGACGGCGCTGCTCGACCGCGAGACGCTCGACCAGATCGAGGCCTACGAGGTCGCCGGCGTGCCGCCGGCCGGCGCCGATCCCGCCGATCCGGATCCGGCCGCGACGCCGGCGACCCCGCAGGGTTGATCGGCGCCGAATCGTTCCCGCCGCCGCGGGGTTCCTGGGGCATGCGACGCACCGGCGGCTTTCTCTTGGTACTCGTACTCGTCCTGCTGCAGGGCGGGGCGGCGCGCGCCGGGGCAGAAGTCCCGCCCCGTCCGTTCGAACTCGCCTACTCGACCCGGGCGGCGGCGATGACCGCCGGGCCGGATGGGGCGATCTGGGTCGCGGCCGAAAAGGAGTTCCGCGGCATCACGGCCATCGGCCGGGTTACGACGAGCGGTGAAGTGACCGAATTTCCCCTGCCGGACAAGAGGCACCCGCGGGTCGGGGCGATCACGACGGGCCCCGACGGCAACGTCTGGTTCGCCGAGCTGGGCGCGATCGGGCGGATCGACGTGGCCGGCCAGATGACCTCGTTCGCGCTGCCGGCGGGGGCGGGTACGCCGACCGCGATGACGGCCGGGCCCGACGGCAACGTCTGGTTCGTGGCGAGCGCCGCGAGCACGATCGGCCGGATCACCCCGGGCGGGGAAGTGAAGGAGTTTCCGCTGTCGCTCGGGCGCGAACCGGGCGGGATCACCGAGCGGCCCCGACGGCAACCTCTGGTTCACCGAGTCGGCGACCAACCAGATCGGCCGGATCACTCCCGCCGGGCGGATCACCGAGTTCCAGGTTCCCGGGCTGCCGCGGAAGGAACTTGGCGCGATCACCGCCGGCCCCGACGGCAACCTCTGGTTCGGCGAGCGCGGTGCGCCGCGGATCGGCAGGATCACTCTCGGCGGCGCGGTGACCCAGTTCAAGCTGCCGACCGAATCCGGGACCAGCAAGCTCCTCGCCGGCCCCGGCGGGCTGATCTATTTCATCTCCGGCGATCAGGTCGGCGCGGTCGGAACCGACGGGAAGGTCGCCTGGCCCTCCTGCATCATCGAATACTGCGACCCGGGCCCGGAGGCGATGACGCTCGGGCCCGACGGGCGCATCTGGATCTCGACCGGCGTCGTGACCTGCCTCGGCCTCTGCGGCGGCGGGGCCGGGCTGGGGCTGGCGGCGGAACCGGGCTACGTGCTGCCTTACGTCCTGCCGCCCCTGCGGTTCGGGATCGGGCCACGGCTGACGCGCCTCGACGGCGACCACACCACCGTGCTCCTCGCCTGCGGCCAGGGCGCTCCCTGCCAGGGAGCGCTGCAGCTCGGACGTCCCGTCTACTACGACCACAAGTCCCACTTCCGCGTCTTCGGCCGCGCTTCTTACGACCTGCAGGCGGGGGAGACCGCGCGGGTGAGGGTGACGTTCCCGCCTCGCCGGCTCGCTTCGGTCAGCCGTTTCAGGTCGGCCCACCTGATCGCGGTCGCCGAAGAAGAAGGGCAGCCGACGACGCGGCGCGGCGTCTGGTTGAAGAGCTGACGCGCGAGGCGAGGTATCCCGACCTCAGCCGACCGCCAGGGCGCTGACCGCGCGGGTCCGGGCGACGGCGGTCGCGCCGAGGGCGATCATCGCCAGGCCGACGATCAGGGGGATGCCGTCGACGGCGGCGCTGCCCCAGCGCTCGGTCAGGTAGATCGGCTCGAAGGCGATCGGGAGGAAGGTCTGGATCGCGAAGGAGACCGGGACGACGAAGGTCGCCGGGCGGCGCTGCAGGGCGGTCATTTCGGTGGTCAGGCCGACCACGCCGATCGCCGCGGTGACGGCGAGCCAGACCGCGACGAGGACCCAGGTGCCGCCGGTGATCCCGTCGCTGACCAGCTTGGTGCCGATGTTGCTGGCCCCGTAGGCGAGGGCCGAGGCGACGATCACGAAGGTCGCCGAGTCGAGCCGCCCGCGGCCGCGCAGGGCGAAGGGGATCAGCGCGACCAGGGACATCGCGCCCATCACCGAGATCACCGCGGCCTCGCTGGTCACCGTCTCGATCCCGGTCGGCATGCCCCAGGCGAGGAGGCCGATGCCGGCGGTGATCCCGACCACCCCGGCGACCTCCGCCCAGCCGACCCGCTCGCCGAGCAGCCGCACCCCGAGGTAGAGCATCAGCAGGAGGCCGGAGGCGAGCACCGGCTGCACGACGACGAAGGGGGCCAGCGAGAGCGCCACCACCTGCAGCCCGAAGCCGACCCCGCCGAGCGCCAGCCCGGCGAGCCAGCGGCGGCGCCGCAGCAGGTGGGTGAGGAGCGAGAGGCGGAGGCCCTCTTCGGCGGGCTCGCGGCGGGCGTCGGCCGCCTGCAGGATGACGCCGACGTTGAAGGCGACCGAGGCGAGCGCCGCGGCGATCAGACCGAGCGCGACCAACTCCTACACGGCCTTCGCGGCGATCCGCTCGGGGGCGATCCGGACCACGTCCCAGACCAGCCCGACCCGCTCCATCGCCCCGATCAACATCGCCGAGGGGTCGAGCTCGCGGCGGCCGAGGCCGTGACGGGCGGAGGTCGGGAAGGCGTGGTGGTTGTTGTGCCAGGCCTCGCCGAAGGTGAAGGGCGCCAGCCAGGCGAGGTTGCGGGACTCGTCGGCGGTGGCGAAGTTGCGGGTGCCGAAGAAGTGGCAGAGGGAGTTGATGCAGAAGGTGATGTGGTGGAGGAAGAAGATCCGCACCGCGCCGCCCCAGAGCAGTCCCATCAGGCCGCCGTAGATGCTGCCGGTCAGCGCCACCCCCAGCCCGAACGGCAGCGCCAGGCCGGCGACCGCCCAGAGGATGAAGGTGCGGTCGACGAAGAGGACGACCGGATCGGCGATCAGGTCGGGCGCGTATTTCTCTTCTTCGGCCGACTCGTCACTGAAGAGGACCCAGCCGACGTGGGCGTAGAAGAGGCCGCGGATCGCCCCGCCGATGCCGTCGCCGTGGCCGACGTGGGGGCTGTGCGGGTCGCCCTCTTCGTCGGAGAAGCGGTGGTGGCGGCGGTGGTAGGCGACCCACTCGATCACCGGGCCCTCGAGCGCCATCGAGCCGAGCACCGCCCAGAGCAGCCGCATCGGCGCGCTGGTTTTGAAGGCCCGGTGGGTGAAGAGGCGGTGGAACCCGACCGTGATGCCGAAGCCGAACGGGATCAGCGTGGCGAAGAAGATGAGGACGTCCTGCCAGACCAGCAGGCCACCCCAGGATTGCCAGACCGCGACCGCGATCAGCGCCAGCGGGACGACCGTGACCGCGAGGTTGGCGAAGCGGTCGATCGGGCTTCCGGCCGCGGGCATGCCCGCGGAGTACTCGGCGTCTCCAGCCATCGAACTTCCTTCCCGTACCTGGCGTGACGACGTGGCGACCCGCCTCGGTAGTTAAGGGGATGCGGGCAGTCGGAGAACCCCTCATGCTCCGACAGGAAGTGTCCTACAGCGGCTCGAAGCCCTGATTGTGGTCTGCAGGCTAGAGGGGTGGACTAAAGACCGCCGTGCGATCGAGGTCGACGACGTCGCTTCTTCGGACGGTCAGGTAGTCCGAAGGTCGACGACCTCGCACGAATGATCGGCGGCCCGCTCGACGATCTCGGGATCGCCGGTCCAGAGCGGCGCCTCGACGCGAAGCGCCGTAGCGATGCAGAAGGCGTCAGCGTATGAGACGCCACCGCCTGCCTTGATCCGCGCCGCCTCGGCGACGAGCGCCCAGTCCGGGTCGATCACCTCAAGGAGCTCGGCTGCTTTCTCGACGTCGGTTCTTGCCGAGTCCTCGCCGTCGGACCGGATGCGGATGTAGAGGACCTCTCCCAGGTTGATGGAGGAGATCGCCGCGCCGTTATCGATCCAGACCGATTCGACCCGGTCGGCGGCCGGCTCCGCGCTCAGGTAAGCGAGGAGGGCCCAGCTGTCAAAGACGACCAACGCCGCGTCCCGGGGCCTTGCGTTCCTCGAGTTCGCGTTCCCGTCGACGCTCGGCGATCAGCGCATCGGTCCCGCTTTCCTTACCCGACCAGATGCCCCGCAGCTCCTTGATGCGATCCACCTGAAGGGTCTCGGGATGGGCCACCCGCCGGATCCGCACCTCTTCGCCGTCGGAGTCGAAAAGAACCTGGTCGCCGGGCCGGATCCCGAGCCGATCGCGGATCGCTTTCGGGATCACAACCTGCCCTTTGGTCCCCATCTTGTGAGTCATACCGGGAAGTATAACTTGTGTCGGGAGCCGATTTCCGGCTCGCGACCGCCGGCCCCTCAGCCCCAGAGTTCGCTGCGGAGCTTGGCGTTGCCGCGTTCGAGCTGGTCGATCGTGGCGCCGGCGACGGACTTGACCCGGGTCTCGCGGTTGATCCGGGCCTGGATCTCGCGGTGGGACTTCTTGGTCCGGCGGGCGAGGTCGCCGACCAGGCGGCTGCGCTCGGCGCGCAGGCGCTCACGGGCTTCGTAGGCCGACTCGGGCTTCGGGTCGTGGTTCGCCGCCAGCGCTTCGGCCCGGGCGACCGCGGTCTCCTCGACGACGATCGGCTTCTTCGGCTTCGGGTCGTCGGTGGGGAAGAGCTGCAGGGCGGTTTCGCTCATGATCGCCTCGTCGAGCTCGGCGTCGCCGGAGCTGAGGGCGGCGAATCCGGCGCCCTCGCCGCGCTCGGGCTCCGGCTGGTCGAACTCCTCGCCCTCGTCCTCCTCGCCGGTCGGCGCGAGGTCGAGGGCGTGGCGGCGCTCCACCTCGATCTCGTGGGCGAGTGCCTTGAGGCGCGAGTCGGCGGGCATCAGCAGGTAGCTCATCTGCCGCCGCGGGCCGCCCGGCGTGGCGCGGATGAAGCGGCCGACGACCTGGCGGAAGAAGAGCTCGGTGCGGGCCGCGGTGGCGTAGACGCCGACCCGCAGGCGGGGGATGTCCACGCCCTCGGAGACCATCAGGACCGAGACCAGCCAGCGCCGGTCGGAGGCGGCGAACTCCGCGATCCGGCGGCTTGCGCCGGGCTCGTCGCTCATCACCAGCTCCGGCGGCTGGCCGGAGACCGAGGCGAGGCGCGCCGCGATCGCCCGCGCGTGCTCCTGGTCGGAGGCGATCACCAGGCCGCCCGCGTCCGGATGGCCTTCGGCGCGCACCTCGCTGAGGCGGGCGTCGCCGTCGCGCAGCACCTCGCCCATCCACTCGCCCTCGGGGGTGAGCGCCGTGCGCAGCCGCCGCGCCGACTCCGCCGCGGGCAGGAGGAGGTCGAAGTCGGCGCTCCGCAGGCGGCCGTCGGAGACCCACTCCATCTCGCCGTCGTAGGGGAGGAAGGTGATCGGCCGGCAGACCCGGTCGCGCAGCGCCTGCGGATAGCCGTAGGAGTAGTCGGCCTGGCTGAGGCCGTCGTCGTCGTAGGTGACCCAGGGGATCGCCGAGTTGTCGGAGCGGAATGGCGTCCCCGAGAGCAGCAGGCGGAAGCGGGCGCCGTCGAAGGCCTTGCGGGTCCGCACGCCCCAGGCGGCGAGGTCGCCCATGTGGTGGGGCTCGTCGGCGATCAGCAGGGTCGTCCGCCTGGCCGCGGCCAGCTTGTGGGTGTCCGGCCCGGCGGCGATCGTCTGGTAGGTGACGGCGACGCCGTGGAAGTCGGTCGACTCCGGCCCGTCGGAGTTCGGCCGGTTGGGCTCGAGGTCGATCCCGTAGCGCGCCGCGTCGGCCGCCCACTGGCGGCAGATGTGGGTGGTCGGGCCGGCGACGACGACGCGGGAGACGAACCCGGCGCTCAGCATCCGGTGGGCGATGTGGAGGCCGAAGGTGGTCTTGCCCGCCGCCGGCGTCGCCGAGGCGAGGAAGCTCGAGGCCGAGCTCGCCCGGACGGCTTCGGTCGCCTCCTGCTGCCAGGCGCGAAGGGGGCGGATGTCGGGCCAGGCCGGGAGCGATCGGGCCCGCGACGCGCCGCCGGTTGACTGCCGAGAGGGGTCGTACAAGGGCGCCGGAGAATAGGGACAGGGGCGGCGGATGGCCGCCCGCCGCTCAGGCGGCGGGTTCGCTCGCCGCGTCTTGCTCCGGGCCCGCCTCGTGGACCCGCACCACCGACTCGACCAGCAACCGGTTCGGGATCCGGACCTTCTCGTCGGCGGCGGTGCGCAGGACGGTCGCCATCGTCTCGACCGCGACGATCCTGCCGCGGACGTCGGCGACCGAGATCTCGTCGCCGACCGCGAAGACGCTGCGGGCGTGGCGACCGGCGCTGAGCTCGCGGGCGACCCCTTGACCGCCGAGGCCGAAGGCGATCGCCAGCATCGACATCGCGCCGGCCAGCACGATCGCGACGAGGAGCAGGAGGATCGCGGTGGAGACGGCGATCTGAGCCGCGGCGGTGATCGCGAAGATCGAGACGACGAGCACCTGGGCGACCTTGCCGAGCGAGATCGGCAGGTCGAGCTGGAAGGTCAGGCGCTCCACCCGCTGCCGGGCGATGCCGCCGAGGACGAGCCCGATCAAGACGAGCGCGGCGGCGATCAGCACCTTCGGGATCGCCAGCACGGCGGCGTTCAAGGATTCGCTCAGGAACTGCAGGCCGAGCAGGGAGAGCGCGGCGAAGATCACGACCAGGCTGAGGGCGATCCGCGCGGCGCCGCCGATCACCCGCGAGAGCGAGGCCGGCAGGCCCGCCCGGGCCAGGTGCTGCTCGACCCCGAGCCGGGCCGAGGCCTGGTCGAGGTCGGCGGCTTCGAGGGCGCGACGGAGGATCGCGCCGATCAGCTTCGCCGCCAGCAGGCCGAGCAGGAGCAGGACGACGGCGCCGACCAGGCGCGGTAGGAAGGCGCCGAGTTCTTCCCCGGCGCGATCGAGGACGGCGGCCAGCGGCAGTCCGATCATCGGCGGTTCCGACGCGGGCCGCCGAACAGCACCGCGAGCCCGTCGACCAAGGCGCCGCCGAGGCCGCCGACCAACTGCAGCGGGGCGCGCACGGCGTGCTGCCAGCGGGCGCTCCGCCCGACCCGCCGCGTCAGCGCGGTGCCGGGGACGGGCGGGACCTCACGCAGTTCTTCGAGATAGGTGACGAGCCGGGGCTCGCCGGGGTCGGGTGCGGTCCCGTCCTCGGGGCTCACGACGGCAGCTCCCAGTCGTAGGTGTTTCGCCGCAGCAGCTCGATCAGCTCACCGCGGGCGCGGTGGAGGCGCCCCTTGACCGTGCCGGGCGGCGTCTCGGTCGCCTCGCCGACCTCCTCGTAGGAGAGGCCTTCGACGTCGCGCAGCACGAGGACCGCGCGGTGCTCGACCTTCAGCAGGCGGATCTTCGCTTCCAGCCGCGCGACCCGCTCACGCTGCTCGAGCTTCACCGCCGGCGTCAGCTGGTCGCCGCCCTCGTGGTGCTCGCGGTCGAGGGTCGGATCGACCGGTTCGGGCCGGCGCCGGGAGACGTTGGAGAGCGCCGCGTTGTGGGTGATCTGCAGCAGCCAGGGACGAAATCCGCCCTCGCCGGAAAGCTGGTCGAGGCGGTTGAACGCGCGCAGGAAGGCGTCCTGGCTCACGTCACTGGCCTCGTCGGGCCCGACGATGCGCGCGGCGACCCGGTAGACGACATCGCGATGGCGCTCGACCAGCACCTCGAAGGAACCGAGGTCGCCGCCCCGCGCGCGCTCGACCAGGCGGTCGTCGCTGGGGGCACGTCGCGTCGCGCTCTTTTGAGTGACAACCATCTGCATCTCTCCTCTGTGACTCGATCCGACGGCCACGGGTTACAGATGGGTCGCCCGACAAGCCAGGTACCCGATGCGCCGAACTGCGAAAAGGTCGGTTGGCGAATCCGGTCGGGCGCGAAATCCGCGTAACTCCCGGAGGGCGAGCGCAGTCTCAGGTCCGTAACCCAAGGAGCGCCGTCTGCGCTCGGATCGGATCGGAGAACGCGCTCGTGTCAGTCCTCGCCTCGCTCAGTATCTCGTCGAGCCTGCAGGAAGGGTTCAACTCCTTCTTCGGCTTCATCCCCAACCTGATCGGCTTCCTGCTGATCCTGCTGGTCGGCTGGCTGATCGCCAAAGTCGTCCGCACCCTCGTCACCAAGGGCCTGGAAGCGGCCGGGCTCGACAAGGCCCTGCACGAGTCGACGGCCGGCGAGTACGTGGAGAAGTTCAGCCCCGGCGCCAGCCCCTCGAAGTTGATCGGGACCGTTGCCTTCTGGTTCATCTTCCTGTTCGTCCTCACCGCGGCGTTCAGCGCGCTGAAGATCCCTGCCGTCACGGCGTTCATGACCGAAGTCCTCAACTACCTGCCGAACGTGATCGCGGCGGTGATCATCTTCGTCATCGCCGCCGCCCTCGCCGGCGCGATCGGCGGCCTCGTCGCGAAACTGCTGGGCGACACGCCGACCGGCAAGGTCGTCGCCTCGGTGGTCCCGGCGCTGATCATGGTGATCGCCGTCTTCATGATCCTCAACCAGTTGCGGATCGCCCCGGCGATCGTCTCGATCACCTACACCGCGCTGATCGGCTCCGTCGCCCTCGGCGCCGCGCTCGCCTTCGGCCTCGGCGGCCGCGATGTCGCCGCCCGGATGCTGCAGGACGCCTACGACAAGGGGCGCGAGCAGAAGGGCCAGGTCGAAGACGACGTGGCGCTCGGCAAGGAGCGCGCCGAAGCCAAAGCCGAAGAGGGCAAACAGCGCCTCGACGACAAACGCCCGCCCGAAGGCGG
Source organism: uncultured Solirubrobacterales bacterium (assembly GCA_963791095.1). Classification (GTDB taxonomy): domain Bacteria; phylum Actinomycetota; class Thermoleophilia; order Solirubrobacterales; family 70-9; genus VAYN01. Next base: position 33,745 of record CAWBRE010000010.1, on the reverse strand, counting down.
CGCGCAGCCCGCCTGAGTCACCACCCGCCGCGGCCCCGTGACACGGGGTCGCGGCCCCCGCAGCAGGCCTCACAGGGCGCCGATCGGTGCACGGGCCATCCATCCCAGACCGGAGACAGAGATGAACGCACCAACTGACATGACCGAGGCCTACGACTGGAACGGACGCACCGTCGTCGGCTCCGACGGCGACAAGATCGGCAAGGTCGATCAGGTCTACCTCGACACCAGCAGCGGACAGCCGGAGTGGCTGGCCGTCAACACCGGCCTCTTCGGGACGAAGACGAACTTCGTGCCGCTCGAGGGCGCGAGCCCGACCGGCGGGGACGTCGCCGTCGCCTACACCAAGGACCAGGTCAAGGACGCGCCGAGCATCGAGCCCGACGGGGAGCTGAGCGACGACGAGGAGCGCACCCTCTGGTCGCACTACGGCCTCGACTACGACAGCGGCCACGACGCCGGGACCGTCGACACCGACGTCGACTCCGGCCGCGGCCCGGTCGGCAACGACACCAGCGGCCCGGAGACCGACGAGGCGATGACCCGCTCCGAGGAGGAGGTCCGCGTCGGCACCCGTGAGCGCGAGGGCGGCCGGGCCCGCCTGCGCAAGTACGTCGTCACCGAGAACGTGACGACGACGGTCCCGGTCCGCAAAGAGAAGGCCGTGCTGGAAACCGAACCGATCACCGACGCCAACGTCGACGCCGCCACCTCGGGCAAGGACATCTCCGAGGAGGAGCACGAGGTCGTGCTCTCCGAAGAGGAGGTCGTGGTCGAGAAGAAAGCGGTGCCGAAGGAGCGCGTGCGCCTCGGCAAGGAGACCGAGGTAACCGACCAGGAGGTCACCGAAGAGGTCCGCAAAGAGCGGATCGAGACCGACGGCGACGTCACCGGTCGCTGAGCGGAGCGCGGCGCCGGCTCCCGGTCGGCGTCGCCTCGCCTCACCGACAAGCACCAAAACGAATCGAAAGGAACGAAATGCCTGAACCCACGCAGGACAAAGCCAGCAGCGAGAGCCCGTCGGGCTCCGCCTCGACCTCGATGACCAAACAGGGGGGCGAGCCGCTGGAGAGCGAGCACGGCCAGACCTCGATCGCGGATTCCGTCGTCACCAAGGTCGCCGGCATCTCGGCGGCCGAAGTCGCCGGCGTGCATGAACTCGGCGGCGGCGCCTCGCGCGCGGTCGGCGCGGTCACCCAGAAAGTCGGCCTCTCCGACGGTCGCTCGCAGGGCGTCTCGGTCGAGGTGGGCGAAAAAGAGGCGGCGGTCGACCTGACGATCGTCGTCGACTACGGCGAGAGCATCCCGCAGGTCGCCGAAGACGTGCGCCAGCAGATCATCAAGCGGGTCGAAGGCATCACCGGGCTGAAGGTGGTCGAAGTCAACATCAGCGTCAACGACCTCTACTTCCCCGGCGACGACGAACCCGAAGAAACCCGCGTCTCCTAGGTCAGGGATGGCGGCGATGAACCCATCCGAGCCGGCCGGACCGACCTCGGTCCGGATCGCGGTCGCGCGTCTGGCCGAGCAGGTCATCGCCGCCGACCCCGGGGTCGGCGTCATCCGTGAAGGAAGGCGCTGGATCACCCAGGACGGCGACCGGACGATCCCGGGGGTCGTGGTCGCCGCGGCCGCCGGCGGCCGGGTGGAAGTCGACCTGCACCTGGTCGCCTACATGCCGCCGCGGCCGCTCGCCGAGCAGGCCGAGCAACTGCGCGAGGCGCTGATCGCGGCGGCGGGGCGGGCCGGCCTCGCCGCCGCCGTGGGGGAGATCGACGTCACCATCCACGATCTCGTGGCGCCCGAGCAGTTGAACCTCGAGGGCGTCGGAATCGGCGGGGGCGCGGCATGACCGTCCTCCTCCTCCGCCTGCTGGCGGCCCTGCTTGCCTTCCTCGCGCTGGTCGCGATCGCGATCGGCGGCTTCGTCGTCGCGATCTTCTGCATCCGCGGCGGCACCGCCACCCTGAGCCTTTCCCATCTCGCGAGCCTGATCTCGCTGCCCGGCCTGCGCGACAAGGTCGGGCCGTTCCTCGCGAGCCTCGAAGCCGACGGCCCCGCCGCGGCGATCGCGGCCCTCTGCGGTGCCGGGGCGATCTTGCTCGGCATCGGGCTCCTGGTCGGCGCCCTCGTCCCGCGGCGCGAACGGATACTGATCGTCGAGCGCTCGGATCGCGGCACGATCGCGGCGCGTCGGCGGGCGGCCGGCAACGCCCTCGCCGACCTCGCCGAGAAGCCGCGCGAGGTCTTGAGCGCGAAGGCGAAGGTCAGCCCCAACCGCAGCCGCACCGGCGGCCGGGCACGCCTGAAGCTGACCGAAGCCGCCGGCACCGACGAGCGACCGAGCGCCGAGCAGGCGCGGGCGGACCTGGGTGACCTGGCCGACTCGCTCTCGCTGAAGCTGCAGACGGTCCGGCGCAGTCCGCGCCGCGGTGGCAGGACGATCTGATGGTCCGTCAACGGATAAGGGTCGAAGGGTCCGCCGCGACCAACGCCGTCGGCCGTGCCCTGGTGGCGCTGCTCGGCGCGGCGATCGCCTGGTACGGGCTGATGGTGCTGCTGCTGGCCGTCAAGGTCAGCCCGACCTTCGTCAACTCCATCAGCGGCTACCGGACCGCCTTCGACTACCTCGCGGGGTTGCAGCCGGGCGACATCTCCTCGACCGCGCGGCTGATCATCGCCGCGGCCGGCGTCGTTCTCGCCCTGATCGCGCTCTTCCTGATCTGGCGCGGCCTGCCTCGCCCTCACCTGGCCCGGCACGAGGTCAAGGTGACCGAGACCGAGCTCGGCACCACGGAAATCCAGCCGCGGGCGATGGAGCGCGCGGTCGAGGCGGCGGCGCTCGAGCACCCCGCCGTGGTTGGCGCGCGAGCCCGCCTCGATGACGACGGGATCGCCCTCGCAGTCACCGCCCGCAGCGCGGTCGACCTGGTCGGGACCCTGCACGAGGTCGAGGACCGCGCCTTCGAGAGCCTTCGAAAACACCAACTTGAGCTGGAGCGCGTCGACGTGACGCTGGCCGGCTACGACAGTCCGAACGGAAGGGAATTGGCATGATCGAGAAACGTCAGCTGGCAGCGCTCGTGGGGTTCGCCTTCGTCGCCGCCTGGATCAGCTTCAGCTTCGGCGAGGCCCTGCTCTGCCTCCTCGGCGCGCTGGTCTTCTGGGCCGTCGCCGGGGTGCTGGAGGGGAAGATCGACCTCGGCGAGCTGCAGAGCCGTCTGTCCGGGGAAGACGAGCCGCCCGCGCCGCCGGCCCCGGCGGCTGCGCCGCCGCGGCCGGCCCGACCGGCAGGGCGCCCGCGGGTCCAATAAGCGCCGGCTTGACCCCGGGCGGGCCGGGGGACTTCTCTAACCTCGGCCGATGTCACGGGTTCTCGCCGCGCTGATCGGAGCGCTCCTTGCCTGCGCGCTCCTCCTCGGCGTGGGCGCTGCCGGCGGCGCCTCCGCGCCGCGGACGGCCGGCGCCGCATCCTCCGGCCTCGCTTCGCCGGGGGAGAAGGAGATCGCGATGGAGCTGGTCTCCTCGGCCGAGAACTCGACCCTCGACTGGCGCGGCGAGTACGGCTACATCGAAGACATCGGCGACGGTCGCGGCTACACCGCCGGGTTGATCGGCTTCTGCTCGGGCACCGGCGACATGCTCCAGCTGGTCCGCTCCTACGCCGCCGCCGAGCCCGGCGATCCGCTCGCCCCGTTCCTGCCGGCGCTGCGGCGGGTGAACGGCACGGCCTCCCACCGGGGCCTCGAAGCCCCCTTCGTCGCCGCCTGGCGCCGCGCTGCCCGCGACCCGGTCTTCCGCCGCCTGCAGATGCGCGAGCTCGACCGCGTCTACTTCGACCCCGCGGTGCGGCGGGCGAAGGCCGACGGCCTCGGCACCCTCGGCCAGTTCATCTACTACGACGCGATCGTCATGCACGGGCCGGGCCCGAGTGCCGACAGCTTCGGCGGCATCCGCCGCCGCGCGATCGCCGCCGCCCCGACCCCGGCCGAAGGCGGCTCGGAGGTCGCCTACCTCGAAGCGTTCCTCGATGTCCGCCGCGCCCAGATGCGGACCGAAGCCAAGCACGGCGACACCTCGCGGATCGACGACGAGCAGCTCCGCTTCCTGCGCGAAGGCAACCTGGCCCTGCGCCCGCCCCTCGTCTGGCACACCTACGGCGACCGCTACGAGATCTCCGGCTGACGTGCCGCAGGCCCCGCGGGTGGCCGAGCCTTCAAGCATCGGTTAGGTTCGCTTGAGAAATCAGAGGGAAGGCAACGACCTTGGCTCTGATCACCAATGGGAACTATGGGAGGAGCTGCATGTCTGCCCTTTACCGCGCTCGCGCGCGCCTACTCATCCTGGTGGCCGTCGTCGCCGCGCTCGGAGCGCTCGTGGTCGCCCCGGCGGCAAGCGCCATCGGCCCCGCGAAAACGTACCTCGCACTCGGCGACTCGCTCGCCTACGGATACCACGCCGCCCAGTTCAACCAGGAACTGAAAGAAAAAGGCGTCGTCAACCCGGCGAACTTCAAAGACGGCTACGTCGACGACTTCGCCAAGGTGCTGAAACTGGTGAACCCGAAACTGAACGTCGTCAACGACGGCTGTCCGGGGGAGACCACGGACACGTTCATCCACGGCTCCGGCGTCGGCCCCGCATACTGCGCCGGCGGCCCGACCGGCAGCCCGTTCCCGAAGGCGTTCCTGCACCACGCCTTCCCCGGCACGCAGCTGGAAGACGCGCTGGCGGTGGCCAAAGAACCGGGCACCGGGACGATCACGCTCGACATCGGCGCCAACGACATCCTGCAGTTCCTCAGCCACACCTGCGGCTTCCCGGTGACGTTCAGCTGCAGCGAAGCCGAAGTCGAAGCTGAGATCGGACACGTGGTCACCAACATCGGCGTCATCCTGGCCCAGCTGCGGGCCGCCGCGCCGACGGCGAAGATCGTCTTCGTCTCGCAGTACAACCCTTACCCGACGGTGCTGCAGCCGGAAGGCAGGGGAGACGCCACGGTGGAAGCACTGAACGCGGCGATCAAATCCGTCGCCGCCGGGTTCCACGTGAAGTTCGCCAACACCGCGCGGGTGATCAACTTCTCGGGCACCCACGGTGGCCGCGAAGCGGGAGACATCCCGACCGTCTGCGCCTTCACCGCGATGTGTCCGGGCGGCACCTTCAACCCGGCCAGCCCGGAAGCGGACATCCACCCGACCAAGACGGGATACGCCGCGATGGCGGGCGTCCTCACGGTCGCCTACCTGCTGCCGTAGTTCAGCGGACGCCGAGGGTGCGGGCTCCGGCCCGCACCTCGGCGAGGAAGATCTCCGGCACCTCGAGCGCGGCGAAGTGGCCGCCGCGCTCGACCCGGTTGTAGTAGCGGAGGTCGGTGAAGCGGGTGCGGGCGAGGCGCTCGGAGAGGCGGATGATCTCGCGCGGGTAGGCGACGTAGGCGGTCGGCGTGGCGATCTCCTCGACCGCGGCGAAGGCGCTGCCGAAGCTCTCCCAGTAGAGGCGCGCCGAGGAGGCCGCGGTCGCGTTCAGCCAGTAGACCATCACGTTGTCGAGCAACTCGTCGCGGGAGAACGAGTTCTCCGGATGGCCGTCGCAGTCCGACCAGGCGGCGAACTTCTCGACGATCCAGGCGCACTGCGCGGCGGGGGAGTCGGTGAGGCCGTAGGCGACGGTCTGCGGCCGGGTCGCCTGCTGGGTCGAGTAGCCCATCCCTTCGACCCGGAAGCGCTTCAGATCGTCGAGGTCGGCGCGCTCCTCCTCGGTCGGCTCCCCGGCCCCGCGGCGGGGCGGCAGCGGGTAGTTGAGCGAGAGGCCGGCGACGTGGCCCGGATCGCGGCCGGCGAGCGCGATCGAGACCGGCGCGCCCCAGTCGCCGCCCTGAGCGACGTAGCGCTCGTAGCCGAGCCGGCGCATCAGCTCCGCCCAGGCGTCGGCGATCCGCTCGACCCCCCAGCCGACCTCGGTCGGCTTGCCGCCGAACCCGTAGCCGGGGAGGGAGGGGACGACGACGTGGAAGGCGTCGCGGGCCTCTCCGCCGTGGGCGACGGGATCGGTCAGCGGCCCGAGCAGGTCGAGGAACTCGAGCACCGAGCCCGGCCAGCCGTGGGTGAGGATCAGCGGCACCGCGTCGGGCTCCGGCGAGCGCAGGTGGATGAAGTGGACCTCGAGGCCGTCGATCTCGGTGGTGAACTGGGGCACCGCGTTCAGCCGCGTCGCCACCCGGTCCATCTCGTACTCGCGCTCCCAGTAGGAGCAGAGCTCCCGCGCGTAGGCGAGCGGCAGCCCCTGCGACCAGTCCTCGACCGTCTCCGGCGTCGGGCCAGCGCGTCCGCGCCAGCCGTTCGCGCAGGTCGGCGATCTGGCCCTCGTCGATCTCGACCCGGAATGGCGTCAGCGCCTCGATCGGGCGACTCTAAGGGCTGGCCCGAGGCGCCAGGTGCTCAGTGTTGGCGCCGTCGGGTATAGGGCCGCCGTCGGTTCAACCTAGGGGAGGAACTTATGTCCGCCGTCTTGATCGTGGTCATCGTCGTCGTAGTGCTGATCGTCATCGCCCTTGCCGCCGTCGCGCTCAAACGCCGGCGCGAGCAAGAACGGCTCGAGCGCGAACGGCTGGCGCAGCGCGCCGAGGCCCATCGCGACGAGGCCGAGACCCACGCGGCGAAAGCGGCCGGGCTTTCGGAGGAGCAGGAGGCGCGCCGCGCGGACGCCGCCGCGCGCGCCACCGAGGCGGAGCGCCTGAAACGCCAGGCCGAGGAGGCCGAGCGGCGGGCCGAGGAGAGCGCCGCCGAGGCCGACGAGGCGGAGATGCAGGTCGGACGGGAGCGCGAGCGCGCCCGCGAGCACGGCCGCAAAGCCGACGACATCGAGGAGCAGCTCTAAGCGGAGCCCGCGGACCGCGGTCGTCACCGGAGGATTCAGGGGGCGAGGCGCCGGAGGTCCCAGCCCTCGCCCTCGCGGGAGTAGAGGAAGCGGTCGTGGAGGCGGGCCCCCTGGCCCTGCCAGAACTCGATCGTCTCCGGGCGCAGGATGAAGCCGCCCCAGTGCTCGGGGCGGGGGACGTCCTCGACCTCGGCGAAGCGGGCGCGGGTCTCCTCCAGGCGGCGGTCGAGGTCGGCGCGGTCGGCGAGCGGCCGGCTCTGCGGCGAGGCCCAGGCGCCGAGCCGGCTCTCGCGCGAGCGGCTCGCGAAGTAGGCGTCCGAGTCGGCGGCGGAGAGGCGCTCGATCGTGCCGCGGGCGCGGACCTGGCGGTCGTGCTCGCGCCAGTAGAGGATCAGCGCGCCGCGCGGGTCGGCGGCGATCTCGGCGCCCTTGGCGCTCTCGTAGTTGGTGTGGAAGCGGAAGCCGTCGGGCGCCGTGGCCCTTCAGCAGCACCATGCGCGCGTCGGGGGCGCCCTCGGCGTCGACCGTCGCCAGGGTCATCGCCTCGGCCAGCGGCACCTCCGCCGCCGCCAGGTCGTACCAGCGCGCGAACTGCGCGAACGGGTCGGCGAGCGAGATCGCTCGCCTGAAGTGGGGGAAGGTGCGGCGCTCGGTCATCGGTGAACTCTTAGCGGACTTCGGTCTTGGGTACCGTTAGACGAAGCATGCAGGTACACCTCAATACCCTTTACAGATATGGCTGACGCGATGCACGACGAGACGAACACCTTCACCGCCGCCGAGGTCGACGGCTTCTTCGCCGCCGACTCGATGGTGCGCCGCCTCCACAGCGAGCGCGTCGTCCTCTTCTCCGGCGCCCGCGCGCTCCTCATGCAGGCCTGCGAACCGCTCGGGGTGGTCGGCTTCCAGCGTCACTCGATCATCTTCGACGACCCGCGCCTGCGCCTGCAGCGCACCGACGAGCGGATGTCGCGGATCTACTTCGGCACCCGCGAGCAGGCCGAGGAGACCGGCCGCGTCGTGCGCGCGATGCACAAGCGCGTCCGCGGCCTCACCACCGAGGACTACGGCCCGATCCCCGCCGGGACCGAGTACGCCGCCGCCGATCCGCGCCTCGGGCTCTGGGTCCTCGCCAGCCTCGCCGACTCGGCGCTGCTCTACCACGAGCGCATCTTCGGCTCGCTCGACCCGGCCGACCGCGAGCGCTACTGGGCCGAATACCGGCGCGTCGGCGAGCTGCTCGGCCTCCCCGACGACTCGATGCCGGCGACCTACGCCGACCTGCGCGACTACGTCGACGGCCGGCTCACCGACGGCAGCCTCTGGATCTCCGAGGAGCGCCGCGAGGCGGCCAAGCAGATGGTCCTCTCGCCGCCTTTCAGCGGCGTCCGGCGGCTCGCGATCGCGCCGGTGCACGAGACGATCAAGCTGATCTCGATCGGCATGCTGCCCGCCGAGATCCGCCGCCTCCTCGGCTTCTCCTGGGACCCCGCGCGCGAGGCGTTGCTGCGCTCGGCGCTCCTGCAGCTGCGCATCGGCTCGCGCTTCTGGCCCGACCCGGTGCGCCTCCACCCGGCCGCCCGCGCCGAGGCCGGCGAGCGCTACGGCGCCCTCGCCGCCTGAGGCCGCCGCCGGCCGTCGGCGTTCACCGGATTCGCGCTTGGCCGCGCCGTTGGCCCGATAGGTTCCGGGCACCCAACCGCAGCTTGCGAGTACGAGGAGAGAGCGATGCCTTACGTCACCGTCGGGACCGAGAACAGCGCCGACATCCAGCTTCACTACAACGACCACGGTTCCGGCAAGCCGATCGTCCTCATCCACGGCTACCCGCTGGAAGGCAACTCCTGGGAGAAACAGGAGCCCGAGCTGCTCGCCGCCGGCTACCGGGTGATCAGCTACGACCGCCGTGGCTTCGGCAAGTCGAGCCAGCCGACCGTCGGCTACGACTACGACACCTTCGCCGCCGACCTGAAAGCGCTGCTCGACCACCTGGCGCTGGAGGAGGACGTGGTGCTGGCGGGCTTCTCGATGGGCACCGGCGAGGTCACCCGCTACCTCGGCACCTACGGCTCGGACGGGATCAGCAAGGCGGCGATGCTCGGCGTGATCCCGCCGTTCGTGCTGAAGACCGACGACAACGAGAAGGGCGTCCCGGGGGAAGTCTTCGACGGGATCAAAGAGACGGTCGCCAAAGACCGCTACCTCTGGTTCGAAGAATTCTTCAAGAACTTCTTCAACACCGACGAACTGGCGCCGGAGAGGATCGGCGACGCGGCGCTGAAAGCGCACTTCCAGGTCGCGGTGGGGATGTCCCCGCACGCCACCTATGCATGTGTCGACACCTGGCTGACCGACTTTCGTGACGATCTGCCGAAGATCGACATCCCGACCCTGGTCATCCACGGCGAGAAGGACCGGATCCTGCCGTTCGAGTCGACCGCGGCGCGCCTGCGCGACGAGAACCTGATCGCCGACCTCGAGTTCCTTGAGATCAAAAACGGGCCGCACAACGTCGGCTGGACCTTCCCCGAGGAGGTCAACCCGGCCCTGCTCGCGTTCCTCGCCAAGTAGGCCGGGGGAGAGGGCAAGGGGGCCGCGGATGGTCGAGCGGATCGAGGAGATGCCGGCGGGGACGATCGGGTTCAAGGTCGTCTCCGACCTGACCGCGGGACGACTACCGGGACGTGATCGAGCCGGCGCTGGCGGAGGCGGCGGAGCAGGGCGACGTGCGGCTGCTGTTCGAGATCGGCGCCGGTTTCGGGATGGATGCCGGGGCGGTCATGGAGGACGCCAAAACCGGCCTCAAGCTCGGCCTCGGCCACATGAAAGCGTGGAAGCGCACCGCGATCGTCACCGATGTCGACTGGATCCGCAAGGCGATCAAGGCGTTCGGCTTCATGGCCCCGGGGGAGGTGCGGGCCTTCGGCCTCGCCGAGCTCGGCGCCGCCAAGGTCTGGATCGCCGAGTAGGGCGCCCGGCCGCCGCCGACGCTGCGTGCTTTCACCACACCAGGGTGGGGTCAATTCACGCCGCGCTGGCTAACTGGCTGCCCAGCCGGCACAATGCGCGGCGATGCCGGGGGAGAGGGAGTACGACCTTGTTCTGTTCGGGGCCACCGGTTTCACCGGCGGGCTGACCGCCGAGTACCTCGCCGCCAACGCGCCCGAGGGGCTGCGCTGGGCGCTGGTCGGGCGCAACCGGGCGAAGCTCGAGGCGGTGGCCGCGCGCCTCGCCGCCGCCAGTCCCGCGGCGCCGGTCCCGGCGCTGGTCGAGGCCGATGCCGCCGACGCGGCGGCGCTCGCCAAGGTCGCCGAGTCCACCCGGGTTGTCATAACCACGGTCGGCCCGTACGCGCTCCACGGTGGCCCGATCGTCGCCGCCTGCGCCGCCGCCGGGACCGACTACGTCGACCTCACCGGCGAGCCGGAGTTCGTCGACCGCACCTGGCTCGACCACGACGCGACCGCGCGGCGCTCCGGCGCCCGGATCGTCCACTGCTGCGGTTTCGACTCGGTCCCGCATGACCTCGGCGCGTACTTCACCGTGCAGCAGCTCCCCGAGGGCGTCCCGCTGAAGGTCGAAGGCTTCGTCCGCACCAACGCCCGCTTCTCCGGCGGCACCTACCACTCGGCGGTCAACGGGTTCGCCCGCGGCCGCCAGACGCTCGCCGCGGCGCGCGAGCGGCGCAAGGCCGAGCCGCGCCCGACCGGTCGCGCGGTCCACTCGGCCCCGGCGCGGATCCGACGCAACGGCGAACTCGGCGGCTGGTCGGTGCCGCTGCCGACCGTCGACCCGACGATCGTCCGCCGCTCGGCCGCGATGGTCGACCGCTACGGCCCCGACTTCACCTACGGCCACAACCTGGTCGCCCGCCACCTGGCGACGGTCGCCGGGATGGGCGCCGGGATCGGCACCGTCGCCGTCCTCGCCCCGATCCCGCCCGCCCGCAAGCTGCTGCTGAAGGCGAAAGCGCCGGGCGATGGCCCGGACGAGCAGACCCGTGCCGGCAGCTGGTTCAAAATCCGCTTCGTCGGCGAGGGCGGCGGCAAACGGGTGGTGACCGAGGTCTCGGGCGGCGACCCGGGCTACACCGAGACGGCGAAGATGCTCGCCGAGTCCGGCCTCTGCCTCGCCTTCGACGATCTGCCCGACCGCTCCGGTCAACTCACTACCGTTGCAGCGATGGGTGACATGCTTCTCACAAGGGTGCAGAACGCCGGGATAGCGTTCCGGGTGATCGAATGACCTCGCCAGCGGAGAACGTCGACGTCCTCATCATCGGTGCCGGGATCTCCGGGATCGGCGCCGCCTACCACCTGCAGGAGCGCTGCCCGGGCAAGAGCTACGCGATCCTCGAGGCGCGGGGGGCGATCGGCGGCACCTGGGACCTCTTCCGCTATCCGGGGATCCGCTCCGACTCCGACATGCACACGCTCGGCTACCGCTTCCGGCCGTGGACGGAGGCGAAGTCGATCGCCGACGGCGAGTCGATCCTCGACTACGTGCGGGCGACGGCCAGCGAGGGCGGGATCGACAAGCAGGTGCGCTTCGGCCACCGGGTCGTGAGCGCGTCCTGGTCGAGCGAGGAAGCGCGCTGGACCGTGACGGCGCAGCGCGATGACGGCACCGAGGTGACGCTCTCTTGCGGCTTCCTCATGAACTGCAGCGGCTACTACCGCTACGACCAGGGCTACACCCCCGAGTTCCCGGGGATCGAGGACTTCGAGGGCAAGGTCATCCATCCCCAGCACTGGCCCGAGGAGCCCGACTACGCGGGCAAGCGGGTGGTGGTGATCGGCAGCGGCGCGACCGCGGTGACGCTGGTGCCGGCGATGGCCAAGGACGCCGCCCACGTGACGATGCTGCAGCGCTCGCCCAGCTACATCCTCTCGGTGCCGGGCGAAGATCCGGTCGCCGAGCTGCTGCGCAAGGTGCTGCCGCCGCGCGCCGCCTATCCGATCGTGCGCTGGAAGAACGTGGCCCTGCAGAGCCTCACCTACCGGCTCGCGCGCAACCGTCCCGGCTTCGTCAAGAAGGTGCTGCGGAACGGCGTGATGAAGGCGCTGCCCGCCGGCTACGACGTCGACACGCACTTCAACCCCAAATACAACCCCTGGGACCAGCGGCTCTGCATGGTTCCCGACGGGGACCTCTTCAAGTCGATCTCCGACGGCAGCGCCGAGATCGTCACCGACCGGATCGAGAGCTTCACCGCGGGCGGGATCAAGCTCGAGTCGGGCAAAGAGCTGGAGGCCGACGTGGTGGTCAGCGCGACCGGGCTCAACCTGCTCTTCCTCGGCGGGATGAAGATCGAGGTCGACGGCGAGGAGGCCGACCTGTCGAAGCTGCTCGCCTACCGCGGGATGATGCTCGGCGACGTGCCGAACCTCGCCTTCACGATCGGCTACACCAACGCCTCGTGGACGCTGAAGGCGGACCTGGTCTCCGAGTACCTGTGCCGCCTCCTCAACCACATGGACGCGAACGGCTACGACATCTGCGTGCCGCACCTGAGCGATTCGAGCGTCGAGCCGGAGCCGATCCTCGACTTCACCTCCGGGTACGTTCTGCGGGCGGTGGCCGATCTGCCGAAGCAGGGCTCGAAGGAGCCGTGGAAACTGCGCCAGAACTACGCCGTCGACCTGCGGAAGCTGCGCTACGCGCCGCTCGAGGACGGGGCGATGCAGTTCAAGCGCAAGGTCGTGGCGCCGCAGAGCGTCCCTGTCTAATCTAGGGCCATGGACGACCAGCAAGTACTCGATCGCATCGACAACCTCGTCAAGGAAGAGGAGCAGCTGCTCCACCGCCATGAGGGCGAGGGCCTGGACGACGACGAGCACGCCCGCCTCGAAGAGATCAAAGTGCAGCTCGACAAGACCTGGGACTACCTGCGTCAGCGCCGTTCCCTTCGCGAGGCCGGCGACGACCCGGACCAGGCGAGCGAACGCGACGGCGGCACGGTCGAGGACTACGGCAAGGTCACGCCGTACGACGACACCGACGCCGACGCGCCGGAATAGGCCGGCCCGCGGGCGGCGGAGCGCCGCCCGCCCTCAGAGGTTCCAGCCGAAGTAGACCTCGGCTCTGACCTGCTGGTCCCCGGCGAAGGTGAGCACCTCGGTGTTGCGGAAGCGGCTGCCGTCGGTGCGGGTCGCCTCGTAGGTGACGACGACCTCGTCGCCATTCTCGATCAGCCGCACGAACTCGAACTTGGCGAGGCTCTCGCCGTTCGGCCAGCAGCGCTCGAAGTAGCCGGCGCGGTCGAGCCCGGCTTCGTCGGCGGGGCTGTGAAAGGTGAAATCGGGGGCGATCAGGCTCTCGATCAGCTCGCGATCGCTCGTCTCATAAGCCCGGTAACAGGCCCTGGCAAGCGAGATCCGGTCGTCACTCATCCTTATTTCCTCCATCGTTTCGCAACCAATTGACCTAAATCTCGGGTATCAACCGGTATGTGTCGTTTGTTCGTCTGACCCAAAGACTGCCTCGCGGCCCGATTCTCATCGGTCTTGCCGTGATCGCCGCCGCCGCGTTCCTGCCCGCCGTGGCCGGCGCCGGCGGCACCAAGAACGCCCACCACTTCGAATTCCGCCTCTCCGCCGTTCCCCACCAGGACATGGTCGGCAAAAGCGCGATCCTGGTCCGCGCCCGCTGCCTCAGCGAGCCCTGCACCGTGGTCGCCGCCGCGAAGAGCAAGAGCCCCGCGCTCCACACCGGCACCGCCCACGCCAAGCTAGCCGCCGGCGCCGCCGAAACCCTTTCCCTGCCGCTGGCCCCGCGCCAGCGCGGCAAGCTGAAGGCGGCCCTCGAAGCCGGCAAGACGCCGACCTTCAAGATCGAAGCGACCGCCCACGACAAGGCGGGCACCCGCATCCCGCTCTCGATCGAAGTCCGGGCCCAGAAGCCCTGATCGGCCCGCGCACCGATTAAGAATCTGTGCGTTTACTTTCGGTCCCCCAGGACCTTCGATAGCGCCGCTGAGGCTCTTCCTTCGCTCCCGCCGGGATCACGGCCATGATTCCCCCGATGTCAGATGCAGCGGCCTACGCAGCTCTAGGAAGTGCGGTCGCGTCTGCGCTTGCCGCCGCTCAACCTGAATTCAGGTTGGCAGGATCGGTTGCCGATGTAGCGGCATGGAAAAACTTCGCGGCAGACTCACCTACGCAAATGTCATCTCGACCATCGCGCTGTTCTTCGTGCTCGCGGGCGGCACCGCGTTCGCGGCCAACGAGGCGCTGCTGGGCACCGACAGCGTCGGCACCAAGCAACTGAAGAAAGAAGCAGTTACGCCCGCCAAGCTCAGCACGGCGTCCAAAGCGGCCCTCACGGGACCACAAGGCGCCACCGGCGCCGCCGGCCCGCAGGGCCCTAAGGGAGATCGCGGAGAAAGTGGCCCCATCGGGCCGCAGGGCCAGCAGGGCCTGCCGGGTACGGCCGGTAGCGAACCCTTCAAAATCGACGCCAGTAGCGGAGAAGTCAATCCGCCGTCTGGTCCGATCCCGCTGAACGGAAATATCACCTGGACGACGGATGCAGGAGAGGCCGGACTCCTCATCGGAGCGCTCCGAGTCACCGGGGCCCTGACGGAAGCGGCCCACCAAGAAAACCCATATAACGCTTGTCGCGTCAACGTCTCCGTGTTCGACAACGGAACTCAGGTGATCGTGACTCACTTCACCTTTGTGGAAACGTCTTTCGCGGAACAAAAGGTGAAACTCACGCCGAACGTAATCGCCTTCAATGAACCCGGCCCGCACACCGTCACGGCGACCGCGACTGCCGAATCCAACCTGTGCCAAGCCGGCACCAAAATCGACGACCTGCGCCTGGCTGTCCAGCCGCTCGGCTGACGAGTGACCTGAAAGGCCCAAGCCGCGGCGGTCTTCGGGCCGCCGCGCCTTCACTCCGGCCACTAGATCGTCCCCGGCGCAAGAGGACCGTCCACGAAGGGGGCGATGCACGAGCGCGGGGAACGGCAGCCCCGGCAGTTCGATCCGGCAGCCGCGAGGCCGGATCGGCGACGATCCGGCCTACGTCAGCGAACAGATGGGCCACAAGAGCGTCAAGTTCACGCTCGACACCTACAGCCGCGCCGTCAGGCGACGGGCTAAGCTGTCCGGCGCCTATCTGGACGAGTTCGACCGGCGCTTGAGTGGGCGAAGCTGCCGACCTTGAAAGGCAACGTTTGGGCGCGGTTGGGCGCAGACGATGCAGAGGGAGAGGCTTCACCCGCTGAACGCACCGGGTATTCGGCATGATAAGCGGCTTCTGGCGCCTTGGCGGAGTGGCTACGCAGCGGCCTGCAAAGCCGTTTACACCGGTTCGATTCCGGTAGGCGCCTTACGCTCCGGCGCACGGGGCTCGGACTAGGTGGGGCCTTGGCGGACCAAGATGACGAGGTCGCCGAGGTCTTCGACCTGGAGCGCGCCGGCTGCGGATACGCGCGCGGTGACCCGGAAGCCACGCCCCGAGGATCGCCATCGCCGCGACCGTCAACAGCGCCGCGGGCACCGCCGCGAGCCAGGCGAGGTCCGCTCGATCGATGTCGCCGGGCTTCATCGGGGCCGAGAGTACGTACCCGATCCGATGCCGAGCTGGGCCGGCGGTCGGCGTCGCCCTGGCGGCCTACTTTCGCCTCGAGGGACCGGCGGAGGCGCCCACCGGTTCGACCCGGTGGGCGCCCGCCGATCGATCAGGTGTGGTTCGGGCCGTCGTCGTTGCCGCCGCCGTGGTCATCCCCGCCGTTGTCGTCGCCGCCGCCGCTGCTGGAGCGGGGCTCGATCTTCGTCGCGACCAGGCCGCTGGGCGACTGCTTGGTGACGACCTCGATCGCGAGGCTCTTTGTGCAGGGCGCCGAAGCCGGAGAGGCGGTCGAAGGCGGTCGCCGAGGTGACCCGGATGCGGACGGTGCCGCTCTGGGTGCTCAACTGGAAGCTCTGTTCTTTCGCGTTCTTCGAGACGACCGTGCCGTCGATGTGGCGGACGGCGGCGGTGGCCGGGCCGGCGAGGGCGGCGAGGCCGATTGCGGACGCGAGGACGAGGATTGCGAAGATGGACGTGACACGTTTGGAGTTCAAGGTTTCTTTCCTTTCTTGATCCCGAGTGGTGGGTGCTCCGTACTACGGCTCAACGCCCGCGTGGTTCAGTTCGGCGCCCTTCAAGAGATTGGAGGGCGGTGAAAGATCGGGCCGACCGAGGACAATCCCTTGTCAGTGCCGGAAGAAGAGGCGCGGGGCCCGATCGGCCGCGCGCGACAATTTGAAGGGATCTTCAGCGCCTGCTACCCGCGGGTGCTGGCCTATGCGATCCGTCGTACCGACGATCGCGATGCCGCCGAAGACGCCGTCTCCGAGACCTTCCTGATCGCCTGGCGGCGCCTCGACGCGGTGCCGACCGAGGCCTTGCCGTGGCTCCTCGGCGTCGCCCGCAAGGTGCTGGCGAACCAGCGGCGGGCGGCGGGGCGACGTGCCCCGGACGGGCCGCTGGTCCCGCTGGAGGCGGTCGCCGACCTCGGGTCCCCGGCGGCGGTCGCGGACCTGGTCGCCGACCGGCAGGCCTTCGCCACCGCCTTCGCCGCCCTCAGCGCCGCCGACCGGGAGGTGCTCGCCCTGGTCAGCTGGGACGGGCTTTCGGCGCAGGAGGCCGCCGCCGTCCTCGAATGCAAGCCGGCGACCTTCTACCTGCGCCTGCACCGGGCGCGCCGACGCCTGCTGAAAGAACTGGAGTCCTCCGGACACTCCTTTGGTGAGCGCGCCGCCGGAAAGTCCACCCATCCGCGCGCCGACGCCACCGAACCACGACGCCAATGACCGACGACAGACTGATCAAGGAGCTGCGGAAGCTCGACCCGGTGAAGCCGGGCGCTCTGGACGACGCCGCCGAGAGCGAGGCCGCCGCGCGGCTGCTGGGACGGATCCTGGCCGAGGATCCCGCCGCGGCCGCCGAGCGGGCGCCGGTCGAGGAGCGCTCCCCCGTTCCCGGCCGCCCCTCGCGAGCGCGCTGGTGGCGGCCGACCCCGGCGAAGCTGGCGCTCGCCGGCACCGGATTGGCCGCGGCCGTGGTCGCCGTGCTGCTGATCGGCTCCTCGACCGGGGGCGGAGGGGGTGGCGGGAGCAGCAAGAGCAGTGGCAACCGGCTCGCCGACGCGCTCGACCAGACCGCGGCCGTCGCCGCGTCGCAGCCGCGGATCGGCGTCGAACGGCCCTACAGCTACCTGAAGACCCGCGAACTGGCGGTCAGCATCAGCGGCGCCGGCGCCCGCTCGTGGCACGTCTCCCAGGCGACGACGCGCGAAGAATGGATGACCCCCGACGGGCCGGGGCGGATCCGGATCATCGCCGGCCGCTCGCGCTTCGTCGACTCGAGCGACCGGGCCGAATGGGAAGGCGCCGGCCGGCCGGGCTTCCTCGCCCTCGGCTTCGGGCCGCGCACGGAAGTCCACTGGATCGCCGGCGACGTGATGCGCAGGCGGGTCGAGGATCTTCCCACCGACCCGACCGCGCTCGTCCTGCGGCTGCGTCACGAGGCGCAGGACGAGGGCGACGAACTCCCGCTCCCGGCGGCCACCTTGCAGCTGATCGCCGAAGACCTGCGCAGCCCGGCGGCTTCGCCGGATCTTCGACGGGCGCTCTACGAAGCGGCCAAGCAGGTCCCGGGAATCCGAGACTTCGGCACCCGGACCGACTCCGAGGGCAGGGAAGGCATCGCGGTCGGGGTCACCGGCCTCGGTCCCGACGGCAAGGCGCAGTTCGCCCTGGTCTTCGACCCGCGGACCGCCCGACCGCTGGCCACCTTGGCGATCCTGCCGACCGGGGCCGGGGCGGGGCCGACGATCCGGCGGGTCACCACCTACGTGGAAGCGCCGCAGGTTCAGCCCCCTCCCGGCGGGACGACGCTGTGACGCCGAGAACGCGACCCATCTTTATTTCTGAAGTAGCACTACGGAAAGGTTCAGAGTGAAAGTCAGATCCATCGTCCTCGTCACCGCGCTCGGCGCGATCAGCCTGCTGGTCGTGGCCGGTTGTGGCGGCGGTGGCAGTTCCAGCTCCTCGACCGGCGAAGGCGGCGGCATCTCCTCCGGCGAATTCGCCGCCTCCGCCGAAGCGGCCTGCACCAAGGCCGACGGGCAGATCGCCGCCCTCGGCACCCCGCAGCAGGCCGAAGTCTCCGAATACATGGAACGGACCGAAACCGTGATCGAAGAACTGCACGAGCAGGCGCAGGCAGCCGCCGGTGACGGCACCGCCGAAGCCGCCTACGTGGAAGGCCTCGCCGAAGCCGTCCCGCTGCTCAACCAGATGACCAACGCGGCGCGCAACGAAAACTTCGACGCGGTGCGCGAACTCTCCGACGGCCTGGTCGAACTCCACCTCGGCGAACTGGCCGAAGCGGCCGGACTCAAGGCCTGCGCGGAAGTGCCGGTGAGCGTATGAAGCGCCTGAAGCTGGTCCTGATGCTCGGCGCGATCCTCGCCCTGCTCACCTCGGTCGGCGTCGCGATGGCGACCACCGGAGCCACCACGGGCTATCCGCAGCCGAAGGTGGTCGTGCCGTCCTCCGTCTCGAACCCGTTCGAAAACCGTTACGTGCTCACCGCGGTCGGCAGCGGCGCGGGCATCCGCTCGGGCGAGATGAAGTTCGAATTCGAGGAGGGATCCTCGCCGCAGTTCCTGGTCGGCATCTCCCAGTTCTACGAGTACAGCCCGACCGGCGAAATCGAAACGGCGCTGTTCACCTTCTACCCGTTCACCGAACTGCCGGGTGGCAAGGGCCTGAAAGCGACGGCGCTGAAAGTCGGCGCCGCGGCCTCCTACGGCCAGGTCACCCCGGACGGCGAACTGCAGCTGGAAAATCCGGTCGGCGACATGGTCAAAGGTGAGATCCGCCTGCACGGCGGCGGCCCCTGGCCGGTCGAGTTCCGGATCCTCGGCGAGGACGAGAGCACCCACGGCCACCCGCCGCAGGCCAAGCAGCTGCCGGAAGCCGAACCGACCAACCCGGGCTGGGGCGCGGACGCCTCCGAATACGAAGGCGAATACGAACTCACCAACGGGGCGGAAGACCCGACCGCGAAGGCCGGGACGCTCGGCGCGGTGATCGGCGTCGCCCAGGGCCTCGGCGTCAAAGGCGCCGTCGTCAGCGGCGGCTCGATGACGGTCGAAGGCAACCCGGCGGTGGCGGAAGTGACGGTCCAGACCGGCGCTTCCCAACGGAAGTTCACGCTGACCAACCTGGCCTGGGAGGGCGACAAACGCACCGCCCAGGTCCACAACGAAGGAGCCGGCAGCCCTCCGGTCGGCCGCTTCGAAGGCACCGGCGGCAACGGCGAGGTCAAAGGCTCGCTGATCTCGGGGCACACCCGCTACGAGGTCGAATTCAAGCTCAACGGCTGAGCGCGGAAGTCGGGCGGGCGCGTCGGTAGGCGCGCCCGCCCGGCGGCCGTCGTCACGGTCGTCCGGTGGATCTTCGACCGGGCGCTGAGGCTGATCGAGTCGTGGGCCTACCTGGCCTCCGCCGGCGGGCCGAACCAGGTGGCGAGGGCCTCGGGGAGCCCGGCTTCGTTGCCGCTGCCGACCCAGGCGACGTGGCCGTCGGGGCGGACCAGGACGGCTGACGGCGGGTCGACCTCGCCGATGACGGGGAGCTCCCAGCTGCCGTCGTAGGACGCGTCGAGCGACCCGACCTGATCGGCCCAGGGGCCGACGTCGAGTGAGCGGGGCTCGCCGAGGTTGATCAGCACCGGCCGCGCCCGGTGGAGGAGGGAGTAGACGCGGCGCGGGCCGTCCGGGGTGGCGAGGTCGAGGTCCGGCATGCGGCGGCCGAGCAGGGGGTGGGCCTCGCCGTCCTCGCCCCGTTCGGCACTCCCGTCCGCGCCGAGCTCGTACCGGATGTCGAGCTGCGACAGGAGGCCGGCGAAGTGCTTGCGCGGTTCGTCCATCTGAAGGGTCTCCGCCATCGCCTCGCGCAGCGCCTCGAGCCGGCCGGTGCCGTCGGGGCGCATCAGGGCGGTCTGGGCCATCGTCTGCCGCAGGGTGCGGGCGGTCGCCGGTCGGCGCTCCTCCTCGTAGGTGTCGAGCAGGCTCGCGGGCGAGGTGCCGTCGATCACCTGGGCGAGCTTCCAGCCGAGGTTGACGGCGTCCTGGATGCCGTTCTGGATCCCCTGGCCGCCGGTCGGATAGTGGATGTGGGCGGAGTCGCCGGCGAGCAGCACGCGGCCCTCGCGGTAGGACGCCGCCTGGCGGGTGGAGTCGGTGAAGCGGGAGATCCAGGTCGGGTCGTGGACGCCGAAGTCGGTGCCGTAGCCGACGACCAGCGCCGCGCGCAGCTCGTCGAGGGAGGCATCGCCGGCCGGGCCGAGCTGCTGCTCGGTGACGATCACCCGCACCGTCTTGCCGTCCTCCAGCACGTTCATCCCGCGCACGCCGAGCTCGTCGTTGACGCTGCCCACCTGCGGCTCCTCGCTCCATCTCGACTTCGGCGATCACGGCGCTGGTGGTCGCGTCCCAGCCGGGGAAGTCGATCCCGGCCGCCCTGCGGACGGCGCTGCGGCCGCCGTCGCAGCCGACCAGGTAGGCGGCGTCGATCGACTCGCCGCCCGGACACCGATCTCGACCCGCCCTCGACGCCGCCCGCTCGTCCTGCGTGAAGCCCGTCACCTCGACGCCGTACCGGATCGGCACGCCCAGCTCGAGCACCCATTCGGCGAGGATCCGCTCGATCTTGTTCTGGAACAGCCCCAGGGCGTAGGGGTGCCGGGTGGGGAAGTCGGAGATGTCGAGGATGTTGAGCGCGAAGCCCGTCGCCTGGACCGTCTCGCCGGCGGCGAGGAAGCGCTCGGCGACGCCGCGCTGGTCGAGGATCTCGATCGTCCGCGCGTGCAGCCCGCCCGCCCGCGAGCCCGCCAGCTCCTGGCTCGGGCGCCGCTCCAGCACCACGGCGTCCACCCCCGCCAGCGCCAGCTCCGCCGCCAGCATCAGCCCGGTCGGGCCGCCGCCCGCGATCACCACAGAATGCTCCGTCATCCACACCCTCCTGCCGTCGAATCCCCGTCTGCGGCGGGGCAGTATGGGGCACGGCCGGGCCTTGTTACAAGGGCCACATGCGCTATAAATTGGGTGTGGCAAGGGAGGGGAGCCCTTGCTTCATTTTCTCGCTTCCGGCGGCCGACCCGCGCTACGGGTTCGCCTACTGGCCGGGCGCCAGACTCAGGTACATCGTCTCGTAGAGGGAGCGGTAGCCGCGCCGTTCGTAGAGCCGGCGAGCGCCCTCGTTGGCGGTGCGGACGGAGAGCGAGAGGTATCCGATGCCGAGCTCGCGGGCGCGGGCCTCGATCGCATCCATCAGCGCCGTGCCGATCCCGGCGCCGCGGGCCTCGGGCAGTACGGCGACCGTCTCGACCTCCAGCAGGCGGTCGACGGCGAGGGTCTCCGGGGCGGACCGAGGCAGCGCGAAGGCGTAGCCGAGCACCCCGCTGGGACCCTCGGCGAGGAAGAGGACGGCGCCTTCGCCCAATCCCGCCCGGTAGCGCTCGCGCCGCTCCGTCCAGCCCTCGGCGGCGGGTCGGACCGGCAGCTCACTCGGGGTGATCGCGGCGTGGAAGCCGGACAGCGAGATCCAGAGCGGCGCCAGCTCGTCGAGGCGCTCCGCTCCGGCCGCGACTATCTGCGCGTCTTCCACCGCCGCAGGCTATCCCCGCGCACCGTCCGTTCTCCACCATCGATGCGCCGCGTCCATCCGCGGAACCGACACGATGGTTCTGTAAAGCAGGGTCACATTTCGGTACATGTGAGGTCTCAACATGGTAGAAGAATCTCGACCAACCAAAAGGAGCCGAGATGACCACCACGCCGACCGCGCCAAACTTCCACGGCACGTTCCAGCCTCGAGGACTCGACGCGACCGCGTCCTCCTCGATCTCCAGCGGCCGCTTCGGTCGCATGTTTCGGCACCTGCCGTCTTCCTCGCCCGAAGACTCCTCGCTGGTCGACCTCGGCGAGGTGATGATCCAGGGTCCCGACCCCAGCGGTGAATTCGACAAGGCACTCGGCGTCGATGACGACGACGAGAACACGGCGACGCTTGACGGCGGCGAGCTCCGCCTGCCGGCCGGCTACACCTACTTCGGCCAGTTCGTCGACCACGACATCACCTTCGATCCGGTATCGAGCCTCACCCGGCAGAACGATCCCGACGGCCTGGTCGATTTTCGCACCCCTCGTTTCGACCTCGATTCGCTCTACGGGCGCGGGCCGTCGGACCAGCCCTACCTCTACCAGGAAGACGGGGTCCACCTGGCGCTCGGGGAAGAAATCTCGTCGTTGCCCGCGACCTCGGGGCACGATCTTCAGCGCAACGAGTTCGGGCGAGCGCTGATCGGCGATCCCCGCAACGACGAGAACAAAATCGTCTCGCAGTTGCACACCACGATGATCCGCTTCCATAACGCGGTCCTCGATCGGGTCGGGAGCGAACACGAACACCTGAAGCCCGACGAAGTCTTCAAGCTCGCCCAGCAGACGGTGCGGTGGCATTACCAATGGGTGGTGGTCCATGACTTCCTGACCCGGCTGGTCGGCGACGACGTCGTCGAAGACATCCTGCCCTCCGTCCCCTACAAGGTTCCGGGCCTGGGCGAGATCCCACTGCCGAAGCCGAAGTTCCGCTTCTACGACTGGGATGAGGAACCGTTCATGCCGGTCGAGTTCTCGGTCGCGGCGTACCGCTTCGGCCACTCGATGGCCCGCCCGTCCTACAAAATCAACGAAGTGGCGGAGACCACTCCGCCGCTCACGGGCGTCAACCGCATCCGCCTCTTCCTTCAGGAAGAAGACGCGGAAAGGCGACAGTCACTGAACGGCTTCGGCCGGGTGCCCAAAGACTGGTCGATCCAGTGGCGCTTCTTCCTCGCCAACATCGACGATCCCGGCAGCACCGAACACCTGCCGCAGCCGAGCTACAAGCTCGACGCCCAGCTCGCCAACCCGCTCGGCGAACTGCCGAAATCGGTCGCCGAACAGGAACTGATCACGCCCGCTTCGGCGGACGAAAAACTGGCCCAGGTCCTCGCCGCCCGCAACCTCTTCCGCGGCAAGCGGCTCGGCCTGCCGAGCGGCCAGGACGTCTCGCTGGCGATGGGCATCCCGCCGCTCACCGACGCCGAACTGTTCGCCGGCGAGGACGTCGAAAAACTGCAGCAGTCGACCCGCGATGACCTCGCCGGGCGGGCGCCGCTCTGGTTCTACGTGTTGAAGGAGTCGGAGGTGCGGATGGCGTCGGCGCAGCTCGGCCCGGTCGGCGGCCGGATCGTCGCCGAGGTGCTGATCGGCCTGCTGGCGGGCGACCCGCTGTCCTATCTCGGCGTGCAGCCGAGCTGGAAGCCGACGCTGCCGAGCAAGACCGAAGGCCGCTTCACCCTCAGCGACATCGTCAACCTCGCGATCCCCGCGCCGGAAGCGCCGGAACAGCCGCCGATCTATCGGCCCTAGCCGCCGCGCCGCGCCGCGGCCCGCCGAAACCTAGGATGCGGCGATGCCGAAATCGCCGATCGCCGATCCGACCGAGGACTACCCGCGCTGGTACCAGGACGTGATCGCCAAAGCCGCCCTGGCCGAGAACGGGCCGGTGCGCGGGACGATGGTGATCCGGCCCTACGGCTACGCGATCTGGGAGAGGATCCAGGCCGAGATCGACCAGCGGATCAAGGCGGCCGGCGCCGACAACGTCTACTTCCCGCTCTTCATCCCGGAGAGCTACCTGCAGCGCGAGGCCGAGCACGTCGAGGGCTTCAGCCCGGAGCTCGCGGTGGTGACGATCGCGGGCGGCAAAGAGCTGACCGAGCCGGTGGTCGTGCGGCCGACCTCGGAGACGATCTTCGGCGAGCAGATGGCGAAATGGGTCAACTCCTACCGCGACCTGCCGCTGCTCTTGAACCAGTGGGCGAACGTGGTCCGCTGGGAGATGCGCCCGCGGCTCTTCCTGCGCACCAGCGAGTTCCTCTGGCAGGAGGGCCACACCGTCCACTCGAGCGCCGCCGACGCCGCCGCCTACGCGCTCCGCATCCACCACGAGGTCTACCGCGACTTCCTCGTCGACGTGATGGCGCTGCCGGTGCTGCTCGGCCGCAAGACCGCCGAGGAGCGCTTCGCCGGCGCGGTCAACACGATGACCTGCGAGGGCATCACCCGCGACCGCAAAGCGCTGCAGCTGGCGACCAGCCACGAGCTCGGCCAGAACTTCGCCCGCGCCTTCGACATCAGCTACACCGACGAAGGCGGCGAGGTCCAGACCGCCTGGACCACCTCCTGGGGCGCCTCGACCCGGCTGGTCGGCGGGCTGATCATGGGACACGGCGACGCCAGCGGGCTGCGCCTGCCGCCGCGGATCGCCCCGACCCAGGTGGCGATCGTGGTCGTCCGCGACGAGGACGGGGCGCTGGAGAAGGCGCGCGCGCTCGGCGACGCGATCGCCGCCGCCGGCGTCCGGGTCAAGGTCGACGCCGACGTCCACACCGGCTTCGGCCGCCGCGCGGTCGACTGGGAGCTGAAAGGGGTGCCGCTGCGGATCGACCTCGGGCCGCGCGACCTCGCCGAGGGCCAGGTGACCCTGCTGCGCCGCGACTCGGGCGAGAAGAGCCAGGTGCCGCTGGAGGGCGTCGAGCACCGGATCGCCGACCTGCTCGACGACATCCAGGCGGCGATGCTGGCCGAGGCGACCGAGTTCCGCGACGCCTCGACCAGCGACGTGGGAACGGTCGAGGAGGCCCTCGAGGCCGGCAAGGAGGGCGTCGCCAGGATCGAGTGGGCGAAGCTCGGCACCGACGGCGAGCGCCAACTTCTGAACGAGGGCATCAGCGTCCGCTGCATCCAGCGCGCCGACGGCTCCGTCCCCGCCTCCGAGGACGAGCCCGACCTCCAGGCGATCGTCGCCCGCGCTTACTAAGGAACGTCTGCGGAATATCTCGGGCGCCTGAGACCCAAAATATTCCGCGGACAAAATTGACCGCGACCGGCGCGCGCTAGCCGGGCCGCTGGCGGCCGGTGAGGAAGATCGTGATGCCGATCGCGGCGGCGACGACGGAGCCGCCGAGGATGCCGAGCTTCGCCGCGCCGACCAGCAGCGGGTCGTCGTAGGCGAGCGGGGTGATGAAGAGGGAGACGGTGAAGCCGATGCCGCCGAGGGCGGCGGCGCCGAGGAGGCCGCGGCGGTCGACTCCCGGCGGAAGCGTGCCGAGGCGGAGGCGGAGGCCCGCCCAGGTCGCCCCGGCGATGCCGATGAACTTGCCCACCACCAGGCCGAGCGCCACCGCCAGGGCGATCCGCCGTCCGTCCGGGTCGGAGAGCTCGCCGCCGCCCAGCTTCACCCCGGCGTTGGCGAGGGCGAAGAGCGGCAGGATCGCCAGGTTGACCCAGAGGTGGAGGTTGTGTTCGAGCTCGCCGAGGACGTCGCGGCCGCCGACCGGCACCGCCGGGGTGAGCAGGGCGAGGGCGACCCCGGCCAGCGTCGCGTGCACTCCCGACTCGAAGGTCGCCACCCAGATGAAGAGGCCGATCGGCACGTAGGCGAGGATCCGCCGCACCCCGAGCGCCCGCATCGCCGCGACGACGAGCAGCCCGGCGAGCGCCAGCCCGAGCCAGCCGAGGCTGAGGTGGTCGGTGTAGGCGACGGCGATCACGCCGATCGCGGCGACGTCGTCGACCACCGCGATCGTCAGCAGGAACAGCTTCACCCCTTCGCTGATCCGGTCGCCGAGCAGCGCCAGCACGCCGATCGCGAAGGCCGCGTCGGTCGCCATCGGGATCCCCCAGCCCTTCGCGTCATGGCCGCCGGTGACGGCGAAGAAGATCGCGATCGGCACCACGATCCCGCCGAGCGCGGCGATGATCGGCAGCGCCGCCCGTTTCGGGTGGCGGAGGTCGCCGGTGACCAGTTCGCGCTTGATCTCCAGCGAGATCAGGAAGAAGAAGAGGGTCATCAGGCCGTCGTTGACCCAGTGGCCGAGGCTCTCGTCGATCGAGGCGTCGCCGATCCCGACGTTCAGGTGCGTCCCCCAGAAGGAGACGTAGGACGCCGGGTCGACGACGTTCACCCAGAGCAGCGCGACGATGCTGCCGAGCAGCAGCGCCAGGCCGCCGTTGGCTTCAGCTCGCAGGAAGGCCCGCATCGACCCAGGCCGGACAGAGGTAGGCCTTCTCGAAGCCGGCGAGCAGGAGGCCGGCGGCGGCATCGCCGGAGCGCTCGGCCGCCTCGTCGGTGCGGGCGCCGATCAGCCGCGCGCCCGCCTCGATCGCGTCGGCGAGCGCCCGGTGGAGGAGCGCCAGGTGGGCGGGGCTGCGCCGGCCCGCCTCGGCGGAGGCGTCGGCGGCGAGCAGGGCGATCGGGCCGTCGGTGAAGGTCGCGAGCGCGGCCGGGGCGCTGCCGTCGCGGGTGAGGTAGCAGCGCCAGGCGGGCTTGCCGGGGAGCGCGGCGAAGGCGCCCTCGCTCGAGGCGGGGAGGCGGAGGCCGTAGGCGGCGGTGGCGGCGAAGGACCCGGCGTCGTCGCCCGCGGCGACGGGCGTCACCTCGACCCCGCCGGGGGCACGGAAGCGAGGCGGGTGGGCGCCGCGCAGCCAGCGGCGCCAGTGGCCGGGCGGGTCGAACCCGATCAGGCCCCAGGCCGCCTCGCCGTCGGGCGCCGCGCCGAGGTCCTGCTGGGCGCGCCGCTCGGCCCGCTCGACCGCGGTCGGGTCGAATTCTGCTCCCCCTTTGGCGACCGGCGTCATCCCGGCGCAGGATATGGGCGGGGCAGGCGCGGCGGACGGCGCCCGCCGGGGCGGCGCGCCACGCGTTGTAGCCTGCGGTCGATGAGCGTCACCACCGAGAGCGCCGAGGAGGACCGTGCCGCCGAGCCGGTGACGAGGAATCAGATCGTCATCTTGTTCGGCGCGACCGGGGACCTGGCGAAGCGCAAGCTGCTGCCGGGGATGTTCCACCTCGACCAGGTCGGGCTGATGCCGGAGGGGTTCCGGATCATCGGCGCCGCCCGCCACCCGATCTCGACCGACGAGTTCCGTGAGCTGGGGCGTGAATCTGTCGCCGGTTCGGGACGGAAGTCGCGCGTCGACGACGCCTGGGAGGACTTTGGCAAGGCGCTCAGCTTCGTCGGCGTCGGCGACGGCTTCGAGCCGCTCGGCGAGGCGATCGGCAAGGCCCAGGAGGAACTGGGCGGTGACGCCGACCTCCTCTTCTACCTCTCGCTGCCGCCGAAGGCGGCGCAGGGGACGGTCGAGGAGATCGGCAAGCTGGGGCTCGGCGACGACGCCCGGGTGATCACCGAGAAGCCCTTCGGCACCGACCTCGCCTCCGCCCACGAGCTGAACGAAAAGCTCCACTCGGTCTTCAAGGAGGACCACATCTACCGGATCGACCACTACCTCGGCCGCGAGGCGGTGCAGAACCTGCTGGCGCTGCGCTTCGCCAACGGCATGTTCGAGCCGGTCTGGAACCGCAACCACATCGACCACGTGCAGATCGACATTCCCGAGACGCTCTCGATCGAAATGCGGGGGAGCTTCTACGAGAGCACGGGCGCCTTCCGCGACATGCTCGTCACTCACCTGTTCCAGTTGCTCGGCTTCGTCGCGATGGAGCCGCCGACCACGCTGGAGCCGAAGCCGCTCGGCCTGGAGCGCGAGAAGGTCTTCGACTCGATGCTGCCGCTGCGCCCCGAGGACGTCGTCCGCGGGCAGTACGTCGGCTACCGCGAAGAGGACGGGGTGGACCCGGACTCCGACACCGACACCCTGGTCGCGGTGAAGGCCTACGTCGACAACTGGCGCTGGGAGGGCGTTCCCTTCTACCTGCGCTCGGGCAAGCGGATGGCGGAGAGCCACCACGTGCTCACCGTCGCCTTCAAGCAGCCGCCGCGGCGCATGTTCCCGCTCGACAAAGCCCTGATCCCGGAGGGCTTCGGCCGCGACCACCTCACCTTCGAGCTCGGCGACCCGGGCAGCATCTCCGCCTCCTTCCTGGCCAAGGTGCCGGGGGCGACGATGCAGCTCGGCGAAGCCCACATGCAGTTCAGCTACGCCGACGCCTTCGGCGGCGACAACGACGCGGCGCTCGACCCCTACGAGCGGCTGATCCACGACGTGATGAACGGCGACCGCACCCTCTTCACCAGCTCCGACGCGATCGAGCGCCTCTGGGCGATCTCCCAGCCGGTCCTCGACGACCCGCCGAAGGCGATCCCCTACGAGCCCGGCAGCTGGGGCCCGGAGGAGATCCACGAGCTGATCGCGCCGCGCCGCTGGCACCTGCCCAGCGACCACATCTAGGGCCCCGGGAGCGAGTGGGCGTTACTGGGCTCGAACCAGTGACCTCCAGCTTGTCGAGCTGGCGCTCTCCCAACTGAGCTAAACGCCCGGGGCGGAGCAATCTAGCAGGGGTCGGCGCGCTCAAGCAGCGGGCCGACGAGGAGCGGCGGCGCCCCGGCGGGAGCGCTCGACCGGGTCGAATCTCGACCTTATTAATGCGGTTGCAAAGGATTTGTAACGACGGTTCACAAATTCCCGTCCGCGAATCGCCATAATCGGCGCGTGAACTCGACCGAGACGCCGGGCGGGTCGGGGATTCCGGCCGGCTGGTACGACGACCCGAGCGGTCAGGGCCTCCGTTGGTGGGACGGCAATCAGTGGACCGAACACGTCCACACCGTCGAGACCGCCGCTGCCGCCACCGGCGATGCCGGCGCCGCCCAGGGTGAGCGCGAAGCGCCGCCCCCGCAGCTGGTCAAGCTGCGCGAGTCGATCCAGGCCCGCGGCGCCAAAGGCGTCGGCATGGTGCTCGGCGGGCTGGTGCTGGTGATCGTCGTCGTCGCCCTGCTCCTCTCCGGCGGCTCCGACGAAGGCAGCTTCAAGGGGGCCGGGCCCGGAGCCGCGCCGCCGACCGCCGCCCAGCCGATCCTCAAGAAGCAGATCAAAGCTCTGCACCAGCGCCTGAACGGCAAGAACCTGCCGAAGCCGCTGAAGAGGCAGCTCGAGCAGCAGCTGAAGGCCCTTGAAAAAGAGGCCGGCGTCAGCGCTCAGGGCAAGGGCAAGGGCAACGGCAACGCCGCCAAGGGCGGCAAGTCCTCGGATGCCTCGAAGTCGGGCACGCCCGCCAAGAGCGGCGGCCAGGCCGCGAAGCCGAAGCCGAAGCAGAAGGCGCCCGGCGAAGAAGGCAACTAGCCCGCCTCGCCGGGCCGCTCCTCAGGCGCTCAGCGCCCAGGTCACCTGGGTGAGCCGGATCGCGTTGCCGGACGGGTCGCGGAAGCCCGCGTCGATCCCGTAGGGCCGCTCTTCCGGCGTTTCGGTGAACTCGACCCCGCGGGCGACCAGCGCCTCGTAGTCGGCCTGGCAGTCCTCGGTGGTGAGGAACACCGTGCCGGCGAACCCCTTGGCGGCGAGGTCGCGGATCTGCGCCTGGGTCGCACCGTCGATCATCGGCTCGCCCGGGACCGCCATCAAGACGATCGAGACGTCCTCCTGGTCGACCGGACCGACGGTCACCCAGCGGAAGTCGCCCATCTCCGCCATCGTCACGTCTTTGCGCACCTCGAAGCCGACCTTCTCCGTCCAGAAGGCCAGCGCCTCGTCCTGATCCTGCACCCACAACTGCGCGACTGAGATCTTCATCCCGTCCTCCGTTCGTTCCGTTTCTGCAGCGATGGATCGACTCTAGGAGCCGCTCGCCGGGCTGTCTTCTCGAAACGTGCGCTTTCGCGGGCGGGCGTTGGCGCGGACCACGCAGCCGGGGACGACGGCGAAGGCGGCGGCCGGCGGGAAGGAGGCGCGGTACTCGGTCGGCGTCTTGCCGAAGGTGCGCTTGAAGCTGGTGGTGAAGGAGCCGACGCTGGTCAGCCCGACGTCGAGGCAGATCTCGGCGACCGAGCGGTCGGTGTTGCGCAGGAGCGCCGCTGCGCGCTCGAGCCGGCGGGTCAGCAGGTAGCCGTGCGGGGACTCGCCGAAGGCGCGGCGGAACTCGCGGCTGAAGTGGGCGCGGGAGAGCCCCGCCGCCGCGGCCATCTCCTCGACCCCGAGCGGCTCCGCGTAGCGGGCGTCGGCAAGATCCTTGGCACGCAGCAGGTGCCGGGCGGGCGGGGCGAACGCCATCATCTTCAGAGTCTAGGCTCGCCACCCTGTGATCGGCACCTATGCAGCCGCCCTCGCCATCTGCGTCGCCGCCCTGGCGATCGGCCAGGCGGTCATCACCCTCTGCGGCCGGCGCCGCTGGTCCTGGGCCTCCGGCCCGGTCGGCCTGGCGATCCTCTGCGCGGTCTGCTGGGGGACGGTGCGGCTGCCCGGCCACGGCTCGATCTCGGCGATCGTGGTCTTGGCGCTGGTCGCCGCCTCGCTCGTCTACCTGCAGGGCAAGGGGGTCTGGCGCGAGGGCTTCGGGGACGGCTGGCCGGTGGCGGTCCTGGCCGCCGTCGGCGCCTCGCTGCCGTTCATCGTCGAAGGGCACTTCGGGATCCTCGGCACCAGCTTCAACCCCGACATGTCCCAGCACCTGCTGGCCGCCGACCAGCTCGCCCACGGTCAGTCCGGGCAGCTGATCCGGCAGGGCTATCCGCTCGGCCCGCACGCGATCGTCGTCGCCCTCAACAAGGGCCTCGACATCGGCCTGGTGAAGGGGTTCAGCGGGCTCAGCGTGGCGATCGCGGTGCTGGCGCCGCTGACCGCGCTCGGCGCCTTCCGCGAGCTGCGGCCGCTGCCGCGCACGGCGGCCGCGCTGGTGGTCGGGCTCGCCTACGTGGTCGCCAGCTACTTCGCCCAGGGCGCCTTCAAGGAGACGCTCGAGGCGTTCCTCCTGCTCGGCTTCGTCCTCGCCCTGCGCGAGGCAGCGCGCGAGCCGATCGATTCCCGGTTCCGCTTCGTCCCCCTCGCCCTGATCGCGATGGGCACCGTCTACGTCTACAGCTTCCCGGGCCTGCTCTGGCTGATCGGCACGGTGGTGATCTGGGGTGGGGTGGAGCTCGTCGTCGGTTGGTTTCGGGACCGTGACCGGACGCGCGCCTTCGCCGGGGATCTGGCGAAGCCGTTCGGCATTGCGGTGCTCGTGCTCGTCGTCCTGATCGCCCCCGAGATCGGGCGGATGATCGACTTCCACAAGTTCGAAACCTTCGACCCGAACGGCCCCGGCCTCGGCAACCTCTTCGGGCAGATCTCGCCGTTCGAGGCGCTCGGGATCTGGCCGTCCGGGGACTTCCGGCTCGCGCCCGGGGACGGCGCCGTGCCCGCCGCGGCCTACTACCTCGGCGCCGCCTTCGCCACCCTGCTGCTGCTCTACGGGATCTGGGCCTGTTGGCGGCGGCGCGAGACGATCGTCCTCTCCGCGCTCTTCGTCGCCGCGGTGGCCTACCTCGCCGCCCGCGTCGGCGGCACCGCCTACACCTCCGCCAAGGCGATCGAGATCGCCGCCCCTCTCTGCGCGCTCACCATCCTCCTGCCGCTGACCCGCGCCGTTGCGCGGTTAGTTATCCCCGCCACAGGGGGAAAAGTCACCGCGCAACGCGAGACGGATGGGGGAGGGACCGGGACGGTTCGCGACGATCGGCGGCAGGGCTTGGCGCTCGCGGCCTGCGTCCTCTTCCTCGCCGCCGCCGGGCTCTGCTCGGCGCTCGCCCTCGCCAACGCGCCGGTCGGGCCGGGGACCTACTCGTCCTCGCTCACCCACCTGCGCCCGCTGGTCGAAGACGGCTCGACCGTCGTCCTCGCCTCCCCGGAACTGCTCGCCGACGACCACGGCACCAACTACATCGCCTGGGAGCTGCGCGGCGGCCGGGTCTGCATCGAGACGCGCGCCGAAGCCGCCGGGAAGCCGCCGCGGGGGGCCCGCTACGTGGTCATCGAGGGCTCGCGCCACAAGCCGCCCTTCAAGGGCCTGCGGCTGCGCAAGGTCGCCTCGCCCTACGTGCTCTGGGAAGTGAAGGGCCCGATCGCGAAGCAGAGCGTCTGCCCGCTGATCGCCGTGCGCCAGGCCCGCCAAGGCCCCGCTCGCTGACGCCCCGTATCCTGCCTCCCGTGGAGGCCGCAACCGACAAGATCGTCGTCACCCTGCCCGACGGCAAGCCGCTCGAGCTGCCCGCCGGGGCGACCGGCGCCGACGCCGCCGCGGCGATCGGCCCGGGCCTGGCGAAGGCGGCGCTGGCGATCAAGGTCGACGGCGCCCTGCGCGATCTCTTCCTGCCGCTGCCCGAGCACGGGGCCGAGGTGGCGATCGTCACCGACCGCGACCCCGAGGGCCTCGAGCTGATCCGCCACGACGCCGCCCACGTGATGGCCGAGGCGGTGACCGAGCTCTACCCCGGCACCAAGGTGACGATCGGCCCGGCGATCGAGTCCGGCTTCTACTACGACTTCGAGTTCCCCGAGGGCGTCCGGATCACCGAGGACGACCTGCCGAAGATCGAAAAGGCGATGGGGAAGCACATCGCCGCCGACGAGCACTTCTCCCGCCGCGACGTGCCGGTCGGCGAGGCGCTCGAGATCTTCGGCTCGAAAGGGGAGAACTTCAAGGTCGAGCTGATCGAGGACCTGGTCAAGAACGAAGGCGTCGACACCGTCTCGCTCTACAAGAACGGTGACTTCGAGGACCTTTGCCGCGGCCCGCACACGCCGTCGACCGCGCGGATCAAGGCGATCAAGCTGAGCTCGGTCGCGGGCGCCTACTGGCGCGGCGACGAGCACCGCGAGCAGCTCACCCGGATCTACGGCACCGCCTTCTTCTCGAAGAAGGACCTCGAGGCCCACCTCGCGCTGATCGCCGAGGCGGAAGCGCGCGACCACCGCCGCATCGGCCCCGAGCTCGACCTCTTCATGCTCCGCCCCGAGGCCCCCGGGATGCCCTTCTGGCTGCCCAACGGGACGACGCTCCTGCGCCTGATCGAAACCGAGGTGCGCGACCAGCTGCGGAAGCGCGACTACAAGGAGATCGCCACGCCGCAGGTGCTCGACGAGGGCCTCTGGCACCGCAGCGGTCACTGGGACAACTACAAAGACGAGATGTACTTCATGCAGGACGACGACCGTCGCTACGCGCTGCGGCCGATGAACTGCCCCGGCGCCTGCCTCGTCTACGGCTCCGACCGCCACAGCTACCGCGAGCTGCCGCTGCGGCTCGCCGAGTTCGGCCGGGTCAGCCGCAACGAGCGCGAGGGCGTCCTCCACGGCCTGCTGCGCGTCCGCGCCTTCACCCAGGACGACGCCCACGTCTACTGCACCGAGGACCAGATCACCGCCGAGGTGGCCTCGATCTGCGAGGCGATCGACGAGCTCTACGCGCGCTTCGGCTTCGACGACGTGAAAGTCGAGCTCTCCACCCGTCCGGACAAGTCGATGGGCAGCGAGGAGCAGTGGGCGCGGGCCGAGGCGGCGCTCGCCGAGGCGCTCGACAGCCAGGGCCGCGAGTACGAGCTGAACCCCGGCGACGGCGCCTTCTACGGGCCGAAGATCGATTTCCACATCACCGACGCGCTCGGTCGCTCCTGGCAGTGCGGCACCTGCCAGCTCGACTTCCAGATGCCGGAGCGTTTCGACCTCTACTACACCGGCGCCGACGACGAAGCGCACCGGCCGGTGATGATCCACCGGGCGCTGCTCGGCTCGATGGAGCGCTTCGCCGGGATCCTGATCGAGCACTACGCGGGCCGCTTCCCGACCTGGCTGGCGCCGGTGCAGGCGATCGTCCTGCCGATCTCCGACCGCCACAACGAGTACGGCCGGAGCGCCCACGACGAGCTGCGCGACCTCGGTGTGCGGGTGGCGATCGACGATCGCTCGGAGTCGATCGGGCGCAAGATCCGCGACGCCTCGCTCGGCCGCTATCCGTACATGCTGGTGGTCGGCGACCGCGAGC
>CAWBRE010000009.1:0-23390 GCA_963791095.1 uncultured Solirubrobacterales bacterium | reverse complement strand
CCATCTCGGTGAGGATCTGGTTGAGCGTCTGCTCGCGCTCGTCGTTGCCCCCGGAGAGGCCGGCGACGTTGCCCGAGCGCGACCTGCCGATCGCGTCGAGCCGTCGATGAAGATGATCGCCGGGGCGGCCTCTTTGGCTTTTTTGAAGAGATCGCGGACGCGCGAGGCACCGACGCCGACGATCGCCTCGACGAACTCCGAGGCCGAGATGTGGAAGTAGGCGGCGTGGGCCTCCCCGGCGACGGCCCGCGCGAGCAGCGTCTTGCCGGTTCCCGGCAGCCCGTACAGCAGCACGCCGTGGGGAATGCGCGCCCCGAGCTTGGTGTAGCGGTCGGGGTTTTTGAGGAAGTCGACGATCTCTTCCAGCTCCTCCTCGGCCTCGTCGATCCCGGCGACGTCCTTGAAGGTGATCCGGCCCTGGGCGTCCGCCTCCACCCGCCGCGCGGTCGAGCGCCCGAAACCGCCGAGGATGCCGCCGCCTTTGCCGCCGGTCTGTTTGCGGATCAGCCAGAGGAAGAAGCCGATGATCAGCAGGGTCGGGAGGAAGGCGAAGAGGATCGTCCCGAGCACCGAGCCGCCGGAGGAGGGCGCCGAGGCGTTGATCACGACGTGGTGTTCGGTCAGCAGGTCGGTGACGGCAGCGTTGTCGATGAACGAGGGGACCTCGGTCTTGAAGTCGCTGCCCACCTTGACCGCGTCGCCGCCGCCGGGCGGCATGTAGGTCGCTTCCTTCTTCAGCGTCCCTTCGATCGAGTCGGAGGTTGAGCTGATTTCCTGCACGTTGTCGGCGGTGACCTGTTCGACGAAGAAGGGCTGGTAGGGCACCTGCGGCCTGCTCGTGTGGCCGTTGGCGAGGACCGCGACCAGCACGTTCACCGCCAGCAGCCCGGCCAGGATCCAGATGAACGCCCGGTTGCGGGGGATGAACGGCTGTTTCTGCTGCGGCGGCGCGCCGCGGCCGTCGGGCGCCGGGTCGACGCGGAAGCCGGAGGGGTGCGGCGCCCCCGGGGGCGTCTTCGGCGGCGTCGTCGGCGACGGGACCTTCTCGGTGGTCTGATCGGAAGGCGCGTCGGGAGCCAAGCCCCCAATCTATCCGGGTCAGGTGCCCGGCCCGCGCCGGCCCGGGTACCACCCGCGGGGGATCCGCTCAGCCGCGGTTGTGGTTGACGACCTCGACGTTGTGGCCGTCGGGGTCGAGCACGAAGGCGCCGTAGTACCCCGCGTGGTAGGCGGGGCGCTCGCCGGGGGCACCGTTGTCCTCGAAGCCCGCGGCGAGCGCGGCGGCGTGGAAGGCCCGCACGGTGGCGTCCTCCCCGGCCGCGAAGGCAAGGTGGACGTTCGCGGTCGGCGCCCGCCCGTCGTCGACCAGGGCGAAGCTCTGTCCCTCGCCGCGAACCTGCACCCGGCCGGGGTCGTCGGAGTCGACCCGGAAGCCGGTCTGCGGAGCGATTGTCGCGTAGAACCGCCGCGACGCCCGCAGGTCGCCGACCCGCAGCCAGAGGTGGTCGATGCGGCCGGCGGGCACCGGCCGCTCACGCGGCGTGACCACCGCCTCGACGCTGTTGCCGTCGGGGTCGAGCAGGAAGCCGCCGTAGTAGTCGGGGCCGTAGGCGGGCCGCGGGCCGGGCTCCCCGCCGCTGCGATAGCCCGCCTCCACCCCGGCCCGCCAGAAATCGTCGACCGCCGCCCGGTCGGGCGCCCGGAAGCCGACATGGAGGCCGCTCGAGACCGGATGCTCGGCGTCCGCCTGGACGAGGTCCCAGTCCTCCCACTCGACCAGCCCGCCGGCGTCCGTGCTGACCGGCTCCGCCCCCAGCACCGCCAACACCGCGCGGTAGAAGCGCTCCGAGGCGGAGAGATCGGTCACGGCTATCTGCACGTGGTCGAACATCGGGGTCCTCACGATACGAAGGCGGGCGGCCGCGCCTCTCGCTCAGATCACCGTCGAACCGCCGTCGGCAACCAGCTCCATGCCGTTGACGTAGCTCGAGTCGTCCGAGGCGAGGAACAGGGCGACCGAGGCGATCTCCTCCGGGCTGCCCATCTCGCGCCGCGGGATCACGGACTCGAACTGCGCCTTCATCTCCTCGTCGAGCACCTCCAACATCATCGGCGTGGCGATCTGGCCCGGAGTCAGCACGTTGACGCGGATCTTCCTGTCCCTCAGCTCGGCCACCCACACCCGGGCGTAGGCGGGCAGCACGGCCTTGCTCGCCGCGTAGACGCTCCAGTTGGGATAGCCCCGGTGCGAGGCGTTCGACCCGGTCATCAGGATCGAGCCTCCGTCGTTGAACAGCGGCAGCGCCTTCTGGACCGTGAACAGCGTGCCGCGCGCGTTCACCGAGAAGGCGGCGTCGAACTGCTCCTCGGTGATCTCGCCGAGCGCGCCCTGCTCGCCCGCCCCGGCGCTTGCCCACAGCACGTCGACCGCGCCCTTCTCCCGCTTGACCGTCTCGAACAGGCGGTCCAGGTCGGCGAGGTCGGCCGAATCGCCCTGCACGCCGGTCACGTTCCGGCCGATCTGCTCGACCGCCTCGTCCAGCACGTCCTGCCGGCGGCCCGAGATGAAGACGTGGGCTCCTTCCTCGACGAACAACTTCGCCCCGGCCAACGCCATCCCGCTCGTCGCGCCCGTGATCACCGCGACCTTGCCATCAAGTTCCACGATCACTCCTTCGATTGCTGTTTCCGGTTGCTAAGTACACCGATCTGAGTGCTTAAGCTAACGGATGGATCGTGCGGGCGCAGCTATGCACACCGATCGGTACCGCACTGAGCTACGCTTGGGGCATGGCGCAGCTGGAGAAAGGCCCGCAGGGATTACGTCGCGGCAGGGGCGCGCGGGAGCGCATCCTCAGCGCGTCGCGCCGGCTGTTCGCCGAGCGGGGCGTCAACAGCACCGGCATCGACCAGCTCTGCGCCGAGGCCCAGGTTTCCAAGCGCACGCTCTACCAGCACTTCCCCGGCAAGGACGAGTTGATCGCCGAGCACCTACGGCGATTCGATCCCGACGTCCTGCCGGAGGTGTTCGACAACGCCGACCTCACGCCCCGCGAAAAGCTCCTCGCCGCCTTCGACATCAAGGCGCCCCTCTGCCCGTTCATCGCGGCGGCGGTCGAAATCCCCGACCCCGACCACCCGGCACGCGTCTACGCCCGCGAATACAAAAAAGCCCTCGCCGCGCGGCTCGCCGAGGCCGCCCGCGAGGCAGGTGCCACGGACCCCGAGCAGCTCGGCGAGCAACTGGCGCTGCTGTTAGACGGCGCCTCGGCCCGCAACCGGGTCCTCAGCACCGAAACCTTCGCCACCGCCGCCGCCACCGCGGCCATCCTCATCGACAACGCGGTCCCCGCGGCCGCCTGACCTCAGAACGATGAAATCCCGCTCGGGAGCGGGGTCCGGACCCGGCCCGGGTCAACTCCCCTATTCAGGCGAGCCGATCCCCTGGCGATCGGCGGTGTTCGCGCGCTCGACCTGCTCGTCGTCGTCGTACTCCTGTTCGACCTGAGCTTCGAGCAGCTCCAGCTGCCGCTTGAGCGGAGGCCGCCGATCCGGCGGGGCGACCTCGAGCAGATCCTCGATCGCGGCGCGGAGGCGCCGGGGGATCTGGGGCGATCCGGCGCCGGCGAGCCGTACCTCCGTGAACGCGAGCCAGACGTAGTCGTCCCATCCGACCACCGGCACGCTCAGGCGCAGCTCGCCGCCGTCGTCCAGGTAGCGGCCGTCGGGGAAATCACGGTTGACCAGCATCCGCAGCAGGTCGTGGATGCGGTCCAGTGCCATGACCGAGGTCGTCGGGTCTTCGAACGGCGCGGCCAGGCCACGCTCGGCGATGTCGACGAGTTTGCGGACGCCGTAGGCCGGGTCGTCGGCGTGGCTGCGCTCGCCGCCCAGCCAGACCAGCCGCTTGATCTTCTCGCGGTCGAGGCGCGAGCCGCCGTCGCCGTGGATGCGGAGCAACGGCGCGCCGCCGGCGACGAAGTCGCCCATCGCGGGGACCAGCTCCAGGGCAACGTCGGCGCGGCGCGCTTCCTCGACCAGTGCGTCGTACTCGATCCCATAGACCGCGCCAGGCTCCGGGCTCGCGATGACGTCCTCGCCGGCGACGTCCGCCAGCGGCGAATCCGCCTCCGGGTACTTCGCCCTGACCATGGCGCGGGTCTGATCGCCGACAAGGTCGATCAGCGCCCCGACGCGCATCGATTGCCCCGCCTGGTGGACGTAGAGGATCAGCGCGAGGACGCTCGCGAGCATCAACACCTCCGCCGTCAGGATCGAGAGCCCGGGCAGCCCGGGGCCGCTCGCCGCCTTGTGCCCGTAGGCCTGCGGCGCGACGATCAGCGAGACGACGAGGGTCGCGCCGAAGAGGCCGACCATGCACTGGTTGCGACGGTCCTTTAGCAGGGGCCGGACGATCCGCGGCGAGAACTGCTGCATCGCCAGCTGTACGGCAACCGTGATCACCGTGAGCACGATCGAGATCAGCGTCACCAGCGCGCCGATGAACGTCGTCAGCATCGTCTGCGCCACGGCTTCCGGACCGGTCAGCGCCTGGGGAATCAGTTCGTAGTCCGTCGCGCTGTCGATCGCGAGCGCGATGAGCGCGAGGCCGGCGCCGCCCACGGCGAAGAGCATCGGGATCAGCCAGAGACTGTTGGCGAGCGAGTCGCGGATCCGCGCTGGTCGCATTCCTACCCTTCCCGGGCGACGCATCCGAGCGCCGCCGAGGTTGCCTGCGTGGTCCACCTCTGCCCGAAGAGGTTTTGTCGCAAACTTCCCCGACCATGGGTCCTAGGAAGAGAGCGCCCTGCTGCGATCTGACGTGATTTAGCAGGGCCGCTCGACAGATGCGGCTGCCCCGGAACGACGAAATCCCTCTCGGGAGCGGGATTTCGGAGAAGCGGCTGAAGGGATTCGAACCCTCGACCTTCTGGTGCATGGCAACGCGCCCTGTGCTGCCAGCAAGCTCCGTCAGAGAAGCCTGATTTGCAGGCATATTCCTGCCACCTAAGGATTCAGACGGAATCGCCGATGGGCACGGATATGCGCGATATGCGGCGTTTCGGGCACTCTCGGCGAGAAGCGCCCGAAGGTCCTGAAGGCGGTTAATCGCCCCCGGCTATCATGGTTACACTTCCCGGTATGACCCATAAGGTGGGCGTCAAAGGGTAGGTGGTGATCCCGAAGGCGATCCGCGAACGGATCGGGATCCGCCCCGGTGACGAGGTCGCCCTCGACTCCGACGATCAGGAGGTTCGGATCCGACGTGTCGCGGACGCAGATGCGAACCGGGCGGACAGGATCAGGGTCCTGCGCGGCATCTGGTCCGGCACCGGCACCGGCGTGCTGCTCGCCGAGCGCCGCAAAGAACGCGAGTTCGAGGAGCGTAGGGCCGAGGGACGCGGCGTCGGTCGTCTTTGACAGATGCTCCCTCCTCGCCTATCTCGGTGGCGGGCCGACCGCCGGGCGGATCGAATCGGCCTGGCTCGATCGGGGCGCGACGATCTCATTCGTCAACCTCGGCGAGGTCCTCTACATCCGCATGCGCCAGGACGACGAGAAGTCGGCCGTCGCCACCGTCGACCAGGTCCGCGGCCTGCTCGAGGTGATCGATCCCGACTGGCCGCTCGTCTCGGCCGCGGCCTCGATCAGGGCAGGCGGCGGCCCTCTCCTACGCCGGCGCCTTTTGCATCACGACGGCCTTGCGGGCGGAGGCTCCCCTGTGGACCGGCGACCCGGAGATCGTCGGGCAGGCGGCCGAGCACGCCTGCGAGGTCGTCGACCTGCGGATCTGAAACGGTCCTATTGGTCACCGCGAGTTCGTAGGTGACGAACTCCCCTCGTCGTCTTCGAGCCTTCCGGCCCGCCGATCGTCTGCCGCGCCCGCATCCAGCAGCCGGGTCGAGCGTCGCCAGCTTCAGCAGGCCGCCCTTGTCGACGACGACCAACGTCAACCCCCGCCGTGCAGGACCCTCCTTCCGCGCCTCGGTATCGATCCCCTTCGTCCCACAAGCCCCAACCGCCGGATGAGACCCTTCGACGAAGTGATGCGCGATCACCGCCAGCATCACAACCCGACCAGAAAGCGATCAACCGGGTGAACGGTGAACCCCGGCTTCAGCCGAGCCCTCGATTCGCCTTTGCCGAAGAACTTCACCGCGGCATTCAATAACTCAGATTGAAACGATCGCTTAAGCGGCCTATCAAGACAGTCCGAGCTCGGCGAAGCGCTCGGAGTCGCGCGGGATTACCTCGAAACTCGCCAAGGCCGGCAGCACGAGCACGCCGGCCGCACTGCGCTCGCTCGTGTCGATCAGGACGTCGGCCTCGCGACCCGAGCCGTAGCGGCTCGATGGAACGGCTGCCAAGAGGTCCCGCCGCCGCGGACTGACAGCGATCGTCACCGAATCCCCAATACATTGAAGGAAGAAGGGGGGCGTCGCGGTGCCACCCTCCCCGAGGATCCCGGCAACGAGCCGGCGTCCGTCATCCCGGCCGAGGGTCTGGGTAAGCCCAAGCCAGCCTGGGCCATAGTCATCGAGAATCCGAAAGCTTGGATCTGCCGGAATTCCAAGCTCCTCCCAGACATGGATCGCACGGCGGAGATAGTGCGCGAACACCGGAAGCGGCTTGTGTCGGAGATAGAACCCAAAGGCCCCTGGATAGAGAAAGCAGTCGAGCACATCGACGTCTTTTCCAAACTCGGCGAAAGGATCATCTGACCACACATGCTTGTCGCTGTGGTGATACACGAGTCGCTCCACCGCGACTTTCTCTTCGGTCGAGAAACCGCCAACAGCGTCCATCGCCGCGAGAGCAAGCGGGGCACCCAGATGAGCGTGATCGGCATATTTCCCCTCCTCGATCACGTAGATGTCATGCAGGAGGGCGCCAACCGTGCATGAATCGACCGGCAGTTCACGCTTGCGCGCGAGGACCCGGGCGAATTGGCCCACCGAATGGTGGTGCTTCAGCTCGAAGGCGATACTGCTTTCGCGCCGCTCGTCGTCCAGTTCGGACTCCAACAAAGTCTTCACGACCCACAGCTCGCAACGAGCCACCCTGTCTTCGGCAGGTATCTCTCCCGCGCGAAAATGGTGGAAGTCGACCAGTTCACGCATGGCTCAGAGCTTGTCCACCACTCGCCTGCCGGCGCTGAAAACCGTCAGGGGGCGGTTCTCGGAGACGACGATCACCAGGGCGTGCTCTTCGGCGAGTCGACTGAAATCCTCGGCCGCTCTGTGTCGCGATCCGGCCGTCCCGAGCGTGTCGGGAACCTGGGCCATTTCCGTGTTGGGGCGCACTATCGCGCCACAGCGCACTATCGCCCCCGCCGAGTCGATCTGCATCGCCCCGTCGATCCGTGCGAGGTCGGCGAACTCGACCTCAGCAGAGAGGTTGTCGAGGAAGAGATTCTCCCGCTCCTCCCCGCCGCTGACGTGCACGTGATCCGGCAGCTTCTCAGCGAGGATGATCATCGAGCCGATCCGCATGTAGGAAAGGTCGGCGGCCAAGCGGAAGACCTTCTCGACACTGGCCTCGGCGAAGTCTGGCGGGGCCGCCTCGACGACCTGTGAGATCCACGGCTCATAGATGCGCGGCATCCAGTTACCGGTGGCGTCGGAAAGGTAGTAGTCGGCCGCCACCTCTCCCCCCGTGACGATTCGGACACAATCTTGGCCCCGGTCGAGAAACAGCACTACCGACTGCGGCCGTGGGGCGGTGAGAGTCTTGGCGCCCTTGATGCCCGGACCCTCTGAAGCCAGGTTGACGGCCCCATAGCCATTTCCGAACTCGTCGAAGAGGAACATACCGGCGGTTGGGCTCACTCTGGAATAGAGCGCGCCCGCCGCGTCGAGGCCTTCAAGATCCGCGCGGTCGACCGCCTTGTAGTACGGCAATAGGTCAAGCAGAGGATCGATTTCGCGCTCTCCGAATACGCCGATGCAGCAACCCAGCGAAGTCTTCTCGACCTTGCGGAAAGCAACCGAGCACATGTGCTGGATCAGTCCGGCGAAAAAGGCGGGATCTATCCAGTCGAGCCGACAGTCGGTGCGCAGACGCTGTATTGCCCCTGCGTTGCCGGGATCGCTGCGGTGTTGTGACGGTTTCGGCGATCTCCGTCGAGCCGCATCGGCCACCAGCGGGAGCAGGTTCGCCTCGAACCAAGCGGCCACTCCCTGAAGCTCTCGCAGAATCACCGGAGTCCACGGGATCCCGCCGACGTACCTGGCGCGGTTCCGATTGATGACTCGAATCGCGCCGAAGAGATCTTTGCCTTCGAAGATCGGGACCAACCAGTAGTCGGTCAGTTCGCCCCCTCCCTCCTTCCACGCTTCGGCGTGCTTCTTCGACGCGCGCGGGTCACCGGGGAAGTCGTTGGTACCGACCCACCGGCGCGCTGCATCGTGGGGTACGAGGACGACGCTGCCCGATATACCCTCGCCCCATCCATAGGGCTCGTTGAGGCGCAAGAGGTCCGTCGAAGGATCGGAGATCGCCCGCGGCTGCAGCATCGTGCCATCCCAGACAAGCAGATCGCAGAGCGCGCAATCGGTTACATTGGCGACTGCGATAGTGAAGCTTTCCATCAGCTGCTCTGGGTCGGCGGCGGGTTCTCCGCCGAGAGTCTCGGCGGAGATCCGCGCCGTGAGCGAGCCCGCGGAAGCGTGAGCAGTGGCCGGAGGCAGGTCAGGTGAGACCCTCAGCACCACGTCTCCCTCAGGGCGCAGATCGATCTCGATCTCGGCCGGCAGATCGCCAAAGCCGAGCAGGTGCTCGGTCACAGCGTTGACGATCCCCGCGGCCCCAGACTGGATCGTCGCGGAAACCATCTGCAACTCATGACGCCCCGCTTCGCCGGATCCATTCTGCCCTTCTTCGCCCGCGGCTTCTTGAAGGACCCGATATCCACCTCTCACGTCGCGCCAGATCTGGTGGGCCAGAGCGCGGTGCGCCTCGATGGCTGCCGAGCGCCATTCGTCCAGCTCCCCGCAGGCGACATACCACTCATCGATCACGACGGCGTCGGGCAGCTGCTCAAGCCGCAACAGTAAGGCCTGCGTCTCGACGGGCTCGGTTCTGCGCCAGGTCTCCTCGATCTCCTCCAACAGACCAACCTCCTCATCTTGTGAGGTATCGACTTCGAGCCTGCCGGCGAGCTCCCCGATGTCCATCTCTTCATCCCTTTGGAGCGAGGCCATGAACGCGAACTTCGTACGCAGATATCTGTTCAAAAGATCCCGGCCCCACCAGGTGAGGGCGTCGTCGACGTGACGCGAATCTGAGTTATTGCAGATGCCGTGACTTTGATCAGTGTTCTTCTCCGGGTCCTGCTGGCGCGCGCAGACCGCGAAGAACTCGATCGGCTCCCGGGACTCAGGCGCTTTCCCCGACGTCGACTTCACTTCACGGCCGATCTCGTGTGTCACGTCTTCTCGGCGACCGGGGCCTGTACGTCGTCCTCGGACCCGATCGGTAGATAGCGCCAGTAGGCGTCGTAGAAGACGGTGACGATGATGGACCCTTCGGGAGTCGTGGGGTCATTCGCCAGGTCAAGCGCCGCCCAGACACAAGCTGCCGATGAATTCCCTACGTGCCTGGCCTCCAGATCCAACAGTTCACCTTGGACTCGCTTCCACTCTTCGCGTCGCGGAAGCCGGATATCACTCAGCTTCTTCCCGATCGCGACGAGATTCGGGAACTGATCCCCCATGCCCACCCCCGGGCCGGTCCCATACACCTGGTGCTGCATCTCGGGTCGGCCGTCCGGATAGAGAGCGTGAAACTTCTTCGGAAATCGCATCTCGAGCACGTCGGGACTCTCATAGGGCTCCATTCCGACAAGACGAGCACCGTGCCGAAGGAAAACCTCTCCCGCCCCTCGCGCGGAGACACCGTTGCCCAGCGCCGCGATGAAGTAATCCGGCTTGCCGATCTCACGACCCTCGAGCTCGGTCAAGACCTCCTCCGCCATTTCAGCCATCGCGGCCGGCGCGAACTTCTCGTCCTTGGAGTGGTTGGTGAGGACCACATCGTGCTCCTCGGTGATGAAACGCTGGAACATGGCGACCAAGCCGCCGATGTACTTCCGCTTCGGGGCGTAGCGAACATCAGCGCCGAAGGACTTGATCTGCTCGATGCGCGCCCTCGGCATGTCTTCTGGAATGAAGACGATGCACCGAAAGCCCAGAACCCGGCACATCCACGCAAAGGAGGCCCCTGAGCTTCCGGTCGTCGTCTCCGCGAGAGGCTTACCGTCTGGGAGGATGCGGCCGAGCTCCTCCTCGTGCCCGCGCAGGAGTCGAACGGTCTGGCGATCGTAGTGCGAGCCAGTCGGGCTTCGATACTCCTCCTTGCAGAAGATTCGGCAGTTGCGAGGCACCTCGATCTCGGTGAGCTCATGGAGAGGCGTGTCTCGCATCTGCGATTCAAGTCGCCGATAAAGCGCCCGGCGCTCCAGCGACAGCTCCTCAGGCATGAGGGCCCCCGGTCTCGCCGGCGGCGATCTCGGTGGTGATCGGACGGCACTGCAGGAACTTCACCCCTTCGGCATCGATCGCCCACTCGACATCGACGCCGTTCGCGGCCTCCCCGAACACGGGCTCGAGCGAGAGCACCGAGGCGGCGATTTGAGACGCCTGATCGGGGCGCAAGCGCTGTTCGGCGACCTGCCGGCCGCGCAGCGGCCGCCGCGTACCATCGACGAGAGTCTCCGCGAATTGTCGTCCGCGCTGTTCCTCGACCAGTTGGTGACTCTGGCGGTCCACCCGGTATCGGTCGGGCCGAGCGGAACCGGATACCAACTCCTCGCCGACTCCGCGAACAGCCTCTACGAGGACTAAGCGGCCATCGTTCGGATCGCGCGAGAAGGCGACGCCGGAAGCCTCTGCGGCAACCATCTCCTGGACGATCACGTTCACCTGCAAGCTCCGCTCGGTCACCCCGCGGGCTTCCTTGTACTGCTCGACACGGACTGCCACCGCTGAGTTGCAGACGTAGCGGACCGCCTCGGCGACCCCGGCGCGATCGACGCCAAGGTAGGTGTCGAACACCCCGGCATAGGAATCCAGGATTCCGTCCTCCAAGGC
The DNA here is from genome assembly GCA_963791095.1 of uncultured Solirubrobacterales bacterium. Classification (GTDB taxonomy): domain Bacteria; phylum Actinomycetota; class Thermoleophilia; order Solirubrobacterales; family 70-9; genus VAYN01. The sequence goes on along the minus strand of CAWBRE010000009.1, from coordinate 12,300 downwards.
AGCGGAACTGCGCACCGCGAACGGACCGCCGAGAGAGTTCGCCTGGAGCCGACGGTCGATCGCGCCCTCAAGGTCGTCCGCCTGCGAATCGATCCAGGCTGACGCCAACACGATGAAGGAGGGCACCGCCACCACCTGTGAAAGGCGCAACAGTCCCGCCGCCTTTCCGCCCAAGGAATAGTCGACCGCCGTGCTCAAGCCTCTCTCCGTTCACCTTGAGTCACCCCGCGCACCGCACCGGTGACCAAATCGAGTTCGATCTCTTCGCCCGAGTCGAAGGCGGAGGTCACGAACCCGGTGCCGACGATGCATGGCTTCCCCTCCTCGCGGGCGAAGTGAGCGGCGTGCTGCAGCAACCCACCCATGTTGGTGACCACGGCCGCCGCCTTCCGCATGATCGGCACGAAATCCGGGGTGGTCGAGCTGGCGACCAATATCTCCCCCGCCTGGAACTCCTCGCGCTGCCTGATCGGGTCGCTCACCACCCGGCATCTACCGCGAATCCTTGCTTTCGCATCTCGACCAGGAATCGCCACGACGTCCCCCCGGACAAGGATGTCCGCGCCGTCCGCGGCAAAGAGCCCCATCCGAAGGTCGAGTTGGTCAAGCAGTTGAAGAGCGTCAGCGCCTGCGGCAATGGCCGACGCGGTCGGATCGGGAAGTGCCGACTCCTCGCCGACGAACTGGAGCACCGCCGACATTTCTTCCTCCTCCAGCGGGAAGGGAGAAAGCGTCTGAACATACGCGAGGCGACGCTGCTCGGCCTCCGCCGCGATCCGGCCTCGATCACCGCCAAAGTGACGTAGCTCGACCGGGCTCAGCATGGCCAGATCCGCGAAATCCACCCCATGGGAATCGGCAAGGCGTCGCGCCGCCGAGTCGAGGCCCGCCAGCGCGCGATTCATGACCGCCTTGCGACGATCTGCCATCCCCGAACCGAATTGATCGGCGAGATGGCAAAGCTGTCTCGCGCGCGGCGGAACCTCAGCCATCGCCTCCGCTTTCCGCTGCAGGGCGGTTCGGCGTTCGGTCTCAAGCTCATCCAATCGCGCAGCCGGGTTGTCAGTCGCCAGTTCCTCGACTTCGGCCGACAGGTCGACCAGGCCAAGCCGTCGGACCCGCGCGTAGTTGTTCGCCTTCCAGTGGAATTCCTCGGCGTACCGACCGACCCTCGCATCGTTGAGCGTTCCCTCTCGTCGGTCGATCGCCAATTCGAGCAGGCCGCGCTCCAGCCTAAAGATGAACGGCTCTTCGTCCATCGTGAACAGGGATGCGCGGAGCCGATCTCCGTCCTCCCCACTGATGATCTTCTCCAGACCCCATTCCCCGAACCACTGGATCGGCTCGGTGATCGCGCCCAAGGAGTAGAAGCGAAGGAACGCGGTGCGGAATCGATCGATGCGCCCCAACTCCGCGTCACCGTCGGGGACCTCGTCGACACGTTCCATCTCCTCAGCGCAGTCCTGCAATGCCGCGCATGATCGGTCGAACATCGAAGCCACCCGGTCTCGGGTTTCCGGCAAAGAGAGGGCGTCGACAAGCAGCCGGCCAAGACCGATCCCCTCCTCCGTCCGCAGCAGCCAACTCGCCCGAATCTCGTCGGAGTCGGCGTCAGCCTTCCGGTAGTAAAGGATGCTGGTGAAGAACAAGAGGCCGAATGCCCGGGTAAATGGGCCGCCGCATGCCTCGAAGGTCAGGTCTAGAAGAAGCGGAACCGCCGGCTGTTCCCAGTTGAACCAGATCTCCGAGTCGAACTCGCGCGTGTGCTCCTCCAGGAGCCCGGTGACGCTCATGTCACCTTCCCTGATCGGGCTTGATCGGCGGGGGCCGAATGGAGCCCTACCGCATCGCCGCCGAGCAGAAGGTCGGTGACGCGTTTGACGAGCAGCCTGAAACTCTGCTCGCGATATCCGACGAGAAACGCCACCGAGTCGAAGACGAGCACATTGAGGTCGTGGGCCTTGCCGGAGTTGGCCGCCTGTACGACGGCATAGAAGAGCAGCGCCCCTACGGCCCCGATCACGCCGGCGACCAAAGGGCGTGAATAGTGCCAGTAGTTGAAGCGCGGATTCCAACTCTGGTTGTATTCGAAGACGCCGCTGAGACTGACGAGCGCGCCGCCTAGCGCCCCAAACCACGGCACACCCAGCGGCAGCGGCCCCCATTCAGGAGGCAACCAGGCGAAGGTGACCGGGGACGCCCCATAGGCTATGAAGATGGCGACCAGTAGCGTGAGGTAAGTGATCGAGATCCAGAAAAACCGGACCGGCATCTGGCCGGCGCTCTTATCGAGCTCGATCATTCGTACCGCCCGACCTTAGACGTCAGACTCAGAGTCCGCCGGTCGACTGCGATGAGTCGAGAGATCGTGTCTGCCACCACCGCGACGGTGCGGCGCGCTCTGCGCTTCATTCTTAGGCCCCCACCTTAATACCGCTGAGAATACGTAAGCGTTCCTGATTAAGATGCGCAAGCCTAACGCTTGATCTCATCCAGTAAGTACCGATTTCGACCGATCAAGGCGGCAGCCCGGCCAGGCGGACCCCAGAACGACGAAATCCCGCTCGGGAGCGGGATTTCGGTGAAGCGGCTGAAGGGATTCGAACCCTCGACCTTCTGCATGGCAAGCAGACGCTCTAGCCAGCTGAGCTACAGCCGCGTGGACGGGACAAGATACCGCCCCGGGGCGCTGCGGGTCGGTTCGCCAAGACGTGGTCGCCGCGATGCGGCTTCGCAGCTCGGGTCAGCCGAGCTTCACCGCGACCTTGGTCCCCTTCGCCACCGACCTGCCGGCCTTCGGCCGCTGGGCCTTGACCTTGCCCGTGGCGGCGGTCACGCCGTCTGCCTTCGCCACTCTCCCGACCTTGCAGCCGGCGCGGCGGATCGCCTCCTTCGCCGCCTTCAACTTCCGGCCCTTCAGCTTCGGCACCTTGCACTGAGCCTGAGCGGCTGAGGATTTCGGGAGCGCGCCGGCGCCAGCCCCTCCCCCGGTCCCGGCCGACGGCGCGGCGTAGGTGAAGTGGTCGGCGGCCGATACGGGCGACTCGCCGGCCACAGTGGACACCCGCACGTCGACGGTGCCGGGCGGCGCCGGGGGCGCGAGGACCTTGAGTTCGGTTTCGGAGACTTCGGTGAACGCGGTGGTGGTGACGGAGCCGAAGCTGACCGATTCGACCCGCCGCAGGTTTTCACCGCTGATCGTGACCGGGGTCGCTCCGGCCGGGGGGCCGACGAGCGGAGCAATGCCGGTGACGGCGGGCGGCGGCAGGACGACCGCGGAGATCGGCGCCCGGTAGCCGGTTTTGATCCCGTTGCTCCCTTTTCGCCCTCCGACCGGGACGTCGCCGAGCAGTTCCGCTCCGGCGGCGCCGAAATCGACCTGGAAGCATTTGCCCGGGCTCGGGGCGTTACCGGTGTAGAGCGCGAGGCGATCGCCTTGCAGGACCGGGATGTCGACGTCGAAGGTGGTGATCGCTTCCGGCGCGAGCGGGCCGACGGCCGCGTCCCCGATCACGGTGAAGAGGCCCCCTTCGTCGTCGAGGACCTTCAGTTTGGCGGTCGGCGACGGGACCGCTTCACCCGTCTGGATGCTCCATTCGATGATCGTCCCTGCGGTGTGGACGAAGTAGGCCTGCGCGTAGATGTTGCCTTCGCCGACTTCGGCGCAGTTCACCCCCGGGCGCCCGAGTTCGCCGATGACTTCGGTCGCCGCCGAGGCGACCGGGGCCGAGAGCGCCGCCCAGGCGCAGACCAGCGCCGCGAGGAGCGCGCGTAGGCCGCGGGCGGCCATCTTCGGGCGGCAGCTTTCCATGTCCCATGAACGCCAGGGTTTTTCGGTTTCTTTCGCCCCGGCACCCGCCGACCCCGGACGTGCGACGACCCCGAAGCGGCAGATTCGGGGTCGTCGTCCAGCGGCACCGGCGCCTTGCCACACCGGTGCGGGATATCGCCGGACGGCGGTTGGAGGCACGCCGAGCCGACTCGGGAAGATCCTCGCGGGCGGCCCTGACGCGGGAGTTAAAGGGCTGAGAAAGTCGGTGATCGGACTTCGCGATCGGCGTCCCAGGCGACGGGCGGAGGAGTAGCCTGGGTGCAGATCGGAGGTATTTGACCATGCTCTTTCGCCAGATCATCCACGAGGATCTCGGTTGCGCCAGCTACCTGGTCGCCGACCGCGAAAGCGGCATCGCGGTGGTCGTCGACCCGCAGTGGGAAGTCGAGCCGTACCGCCGCCTCGCCCGCCTGCACGGGGTGCGGATCTGCCACGTGCTCGAGACCCATAATCACGCCGACCACGTCTCCGGCCACGGCCGGCTGGTGCGGCAGACCGGCGCCACCGTCCACGTGCACGAGCTGGCCGACGCCGAGTACCCCCACGAGCCCTTCGCCGACGGCTGGAGGCTGACTATCGGCGACCTCACCGTCGAGGCGATCCACACGCCCGGCCACCGGCCCGAGCACACCTGCTTCCTGCTCTCCGACGCGGGCCGCGGCGACGCGCCCTGGGCGCTCCTCTCCGGCGACTCCCTCTTCATCGGCGACGTCGCCCGCCCCGATCTGGCGGTCGAGCCGAGCGAGGGCGCCGCGCAGATGTTCCACTCGCTGCACGACCGCCTGCTCGCGCTGGGCGACGAGGTCGAGGTCTGGCCCGGCCACCTCGGCGGCTCGCTCTGCGGCGGCGCCGGGATCGACCTGAAGAGCTCCTCGACGATCGGCTTCGAGCGCGCCCACAACCCGGCCCTGGCGATCGCCGCCGAGGCTGACTTCGTCGCCAGCGCCACCGCCTCCCTCCCCGACCGGCCGCCGAACGTCGAGCAGATCGTCGCGATCAACCGCGGCCCGCTGATCGCCGGGTTCGGGACGCCGCTGCCGATGACCCCGCACGAGGTCGAGGAGGCGGTCGCGGCGGGCGCGGTGGTGATCGACGGCCGCACCAACGAGCAGTTCGACGAGGCCCACATCGCCGGCGCGCTCAGCACGTCCGCCTACGACACCGGCTTCGCCACCAAGGTCTCCCGGGTGGCGCCGCCCGGGGTCGAGATCATCGTCGTCGCCGCCCACGACGTCGACGAGTGCGACGCCGCCGAGCTGCTCGCCGCGGTCGGCCTGCGGGTGCGCGGCTTCCTCGAAGGTGGGATGACCGCCTGGCGGATCGACGGCCAGCCGGTCGAGCGGATCGAGCTGATCGACCCCGAGGAGCTGGCCCGGCGGATGGCCGAGCCGGACGCCCCGATGGTCCTCGACGTGCGCAACGACTCCGAGTACGCGGGCGAGCACATCCCCGACAGCCTCCACATCCCCTACGGCGACATCGCCGCGCGGGTCGACGAGCTGCCGCGCGACCGGGTGATCGCGGCGATCTGCCGCGGCGGCAAACGCTCCGGCCTCGCCGCCTCGATCCTGCAGCGGGAAGGGTTCGCCGACGTGGTCCACGTCGGCAAGGGCGTCGGCGCCTGGCGCGCGGCGGGCGGCGCGGTCGAGAGCGGCGCCCCCCGCGCCGTCGGCTCGCCGGGCTGAAGTTTCCCGCCCTCCTTGCCGATATCTAGGGGGTGAAACGACGGAACACCACCCTCGCGGCCGCGACGGCCGCACTGCTCGTCGCCCTGGCGCTCTTCGCCGCGAGCGCCTCGGCGACCTTCGAAGCGACCTTGGCGCTGCGCACCCCGAGCGCCCGCAAGGCCGGGCCGATCTTCACCGTCGAAGCGGGCGGCGGGCGCCGCACGCGGATCCTCGACTTCTCGATCGAATCCGGCCGCTGCGGATCGATCTACGCGCCCTTGATCGACGCCGGCCAGACGACCGGCGGCTTCGCCGCGGGCAAGGGCGCCGCCACCTTCACCCTCGTCGCCTCCCACCTGCGCCTGCGGGTTGAACTCCGGCTGCGCCCGCGCGGCGAAGGGCTCCGCGGCGAGGGCCTCCTGGAGGCGACGGTCGGGACCTGCCACGAGCGCGTCCCGCTGGACCTGGTCTCGACCGAGATCCGCGGCGGCGGACGCCACACCTGAGCCCGGAGCGTCCCCGCGCCCCTGGAACCTCAGGGCGCGGCGAGTCCCAATGTTGATGGGCCGAAAACTAGCCCTATAGGAGGGGTTTTCGGCCCATCAACCGCGGAGCGCGGCGGCGATCGGGGTGTCGCCGCTGATCAGGTCGAAGCTCTTGCCGATCGTCGCCGGCTCATCAAGGCAGGCGAGGAAGACGGCGGCGACGTCGGCACGCGGGATCTGCCCGCGGCCGAGTTTCTCGCCGACGCTGACCAGGCCGGTGCCCGGGTCGTCGGTGAGTCCGCCGGGCCGGACGACGGTGTAGTCGAGGCCGGAGGCGCGGACCGCCTCGTCGGCTTCGAACTTCGCCTGCAGGTAGGCGCCGAAGCCCTCGGAGCCGTCCTCGGGAGCTTTGTCGGCGCCCATCGAGCTGACGATCAGGTAACGCGAGACCCCCTCGGCCTTGGCGGCTTCGACCAGCTTCACCGCGCCACCGAGGTCGACCGTCTTCTTGCGGGCGTCGCCCGAGCCCGGGCCGGCTCCGGCGGCGAACACGACCGCGTCGGCGCCGCGCACCGCGCTCGCCACGTCGCCCTCGCTCTCGAGGTCGCAGATCACCGGCTCGATGCCGACGGCGCGCAGGTCGCCTTCCTGGTCTGGATTGCGGATCAGCCCGCGGGCGGTGTCGCCGCGGTCGGCCAGGAGCTGCCCGAGCAGCAGGGCGATCTTGCCGTGCCCACCGGCGATCGCGACCGTGCTCATGCCTCGACCTCCGTCCCCACCGTGACCGCTTCGGCAAGCAGCGCCTCCAGGTCGAGCGGCCGCGTGTACATCGCCACCTTCTCGCCCTCCGCGGGCGCCGGCCAGTCCTCGCGCGCGCGGTCCCAGTAGAGCTCCAGCCCGTTGGCGTCCGGATCGGCGAGGTAGAGCGCCTCGCTGACGCCGTGGTCGGAGGCGCCTTCGAGCGGCCACCGCGCCTCGACCAAGCGACGGAGCGCGTCGGCGAGCGCGGGCCGGGTCGGGTAGCGGATCGCCGCATGGAAGAGCCCGGTGGTGCCGGGAGGGGGCGGCGAGCCGCCGCGAGATTGCCAGGTGTTGAGGCCGATGTGGTGGTGGTACCCGCCCGCCGAGATAAATGCCGCTTCGGTGCCGTAGCGCTGCATCAGCTCGAAGCCGAGGACGCCGCAGTAGAAGTCGAGCGAGCGCTCGATGTCGGCGACCTTCAGGTGGACGTGGCCGATGTCGACGCCGGGGTCGATCGGCCGCGGGTTGGCGTGGTCGCCGTCAGGCATTGTCGAGCGCCTCGTTGACGAGCGCGTCGGCGTCGGCGTTCTGGCCCCGCTTGACGTGGCGGATCGACCAGCTTGTCGAAGTTGGCGAGCATCGCCTTGGCCTGGGCGTGGAGCTCTTTCATGTCCGCGTGTTTGACTTTGTAGCGCCCTTCGATCTGGCGCACGACCAGCTCGGAGTCGCCGATCAGCTCGACCTCGTCGGCCCCGTGGGCGGTGGCCAGCTCGAGCCCCCGCAGCAGCGCCCGGTACTCGGCGACGTTGTTGGTCGTCTTGCCGATCGTCTCCCCCACCTGCTCGACCACGGCGCCGTCGTCGTTGCGGACCACCACGCCGATCGCCGCCGGCCCCGGGTTGCCGCGCGCGCCGCCGTCGACGTTCACCGTCAGCCTGCCCATCTAGCTGTGGATCGGCTTGCCGTCCGCCGCCTCGCGCCGACGCGGGGCGACCATCACGATCCGACCGTCGTGCGCGGAGGCGTTCCACTGGCGCGCGGCGGCGTCGATCTCCTCGACCTCGAAGCCCTTGCTGAGCTCGTAGACGGGGCGCAGCTCGTCGCCGAGGTCGACGCCCCACTGGTACCAGGTCAGCTCCCAGGCGACGGTGACGCGGACCTCGTCCTCGGCGCCGGCCGAACCGCCGACCGAGACCGACGGCGCGCCGAGCGTGCGGGTGAGCCCGGCGACGGTGCGCCCGGCTTCCGAGGAGTTGAAGCGCGAGATCGCCCGCTCGAAGCGGCTGGTCGGCGAGAGGTCGGGCTGCAGGCGGCGCGGGCGCATGCCGCGGCCGGCGGGGTCGGGACGCGGGGCGGGCGGAGCGTCCGCGGCGGGCGCGGGCGGAGCGTCGGCGGCGGGCGTCGATGGAGGCTCGGGCTTCGCGTCGGCGACGAGCTCGGGCGCCGGCAGAGCTTCCGCGGCGGGCGCCGGCGGCGGGCTCGGGCTTCGCCTCGGCCCACTCGGCCTCGACCTCGTAGCGCTCGGTGTCAAGTTCGTGGTTGGCGGGCGGCCGGGGCGCGGGGCGCTCCTCAGGCTCCTCGTCCTCCGCCCGCGGCGGGCGGGCGAACATCCGCGCGAGGAAGCCCGGCCTGCGCTCCCGTCCGGCGCGCAGCTTCTCCTCCGCCCCCTCCTGCTCGGCGGGCAGCCAGCCGAGCTCCGCCGTCGTCCCGGCGCACAGCTCGCAGACCTCGTGGCGACCCTCGGTCGAGACGAAGGAACGCACCTGCTCGCCGACGAGAAACGTCCGACCGCACACCGCACAGGCACCTTGGGGGCTCACTGTCGTCAAGTTAGCAGCGGGCAGGTGGATTCCGCAAAATGCGGGATCGCAAACGGCGGTCTGAATGCGGGATTGCCGTTTGGCGGCCGCGGAGCGCCCGGCGCGGCGCGCTCAGGCCTGCGCGAGCTGGGACTTCAGGCGCATGACCGCCTTGGTGTGCAGCTGCGACACGCGCGACTCGGTCACGCCGAGGACCTCGCCGATCTCGCGCAAGGTCAGGTTCTCGTAGTAGTAGAGGGCGACGACGAGCTGCTCGCGCTCGGGCAGCGAGCCGATCGCCTCGGTCAGGCGGTCCTTGACCTCATTAGAGGCGAGCGCCTCCTGCGGGTCGGCGGCGCCGTCGTCGGCGATCGTGTCCAGCAGGCTGACCTGGTCGCCGGAGGAATCGGAGACGGTCCAGAGCTCGTCGAGGGCGTAGACCGAGGAGTTGGCGATCTCCAGCAGCGCGTTCTGCAGCTCGGTCTCGGTCATCCCGAGTTTGTCGGCCAGCTCCTGCTCGGTCGGCGCCCGCTGCAGCTGGTGCTCGAGTTTGGCCTGGCACTGTTCGATTTCACGGGCCCGCGAGCGGACCGAGCGCGGCACCCAGTCGAGCGAGCGCAGTTCGTCGATGATCGAGCCGCGGATCCGGGTCATCGCGAAGGTCTCGAATTTGATCCCGCGCTCCGGCTCGAAGCGCTCGATCGCGCCGATCAGCCCGACCAGGCCGTAGGAGATCAGGTCGGCGTCCTCGACGTGGGACGGCAGCCCGGCGCCGAGGCGGCCGGCGACGAACTTGACCATCGGCGAGTAGGCGACCACGAGGCGCTCGCGCGCGGCGGCGTCGCCCTGGTCCTTATAGCGGCGCCAAAGCTCGCGCAGCTCAACCTCTTTGACTCCAGTTTCCATAGCCATGGTCAGTGAATTCTACGTTTGTGGGCAGGACGCTGGATCACGCGCGGGGGTGGCTGTTCGAATAAGTGTCACGCAGGCGGGCCGCATCGACCCGGGTGTAGACCTGCGTCGTCGAGATCGAAGAATGGCCGAGCAACTCCTGAATCGTACGCAGATCTGCGCCTCCCTCAAGGAGATGCGTTGCAAAGGAATGCCTAAGCGAATGCGGGGACACGCCGCCGATGCTGGAAACGTTTGCGACCCAGATCCGCAGCCGCCTCGTCACATCCGAGTTGGAGAGCCGCCTGCCGCTCTTCGAGAGGAAGAGCGCCTTCTCCCCCGGATCGCCCGCCAGCGGCCGCCGGCCGCGGTGCAAGTAGCGTTCCAACGCCCGCCGGGCGGGCTCGCCGACCGGCAGCAGGCGTTCCTTCTGGCCCTTGCCCAGCACCCGCAGCTGGTCCTCTTCGAAGTCGAAGGAGTCGAGGTCGAGGTTGACGATCTCCTCGCAGCGCAGGCCGCAGGAGTAGGCGAGCTCGAACATCGCCCGGTCGCGCAGCTCGAGCGGCGTGCGGGCCGGGATCCCCTCCAGCAAGGCGCGCATCTGTTCGCTGGTCATCACGTTCGGCAGCTTCTGCGGCCGCTTCGGGCTGGAGACGAGCTCGGCCGGGTTGCCGCCGACCTGCTCGGTGCGGACCAGGAAGTCGTAGAGGCCGCGGATCGCGGCGAGGTGGCGGGCGACGGTGGTCGAGGCCTTGCCCGCGGAGGAGAGCGAGGCGGCGTAGCGGCGCACGTCGCGGTGGCGCAGGTCGCCGGGCGCGAGGTGCAGGGCCGTCGCCCAGGCGGTGAACGCGCCGAGGTCGACGGCGTAGGCGTGCCGCGTCCGCTCGGCCGAACCGCGGGTGCGCAGGTCCCGGTCGTATCCCGACGTTGCGGTATCCCATTTCACGAGAGCCTCATTCTGCATAGAACGTTCGTCCCCTTTTCCCATTTCCTGAGAGCTTCGAGCTGCGCGACCCCGCGCTGCCCTGATCGCTACCCGATGAAGATCGGAGTTCCGCCTTCGACTTCGTCGTAGAGCTCTTCCACATCCGCGATCGCCATCCGCACGCAGCCGTGGGATGCGATCACTGCGAACTTCGATTTACGGCCCATTGCTGTCCCCACAGCTCAGGTCGTTGACGGGACCGTCCCAGTGTAGGAGGGGAGTGCGACAGGTCAGCTGGTGACGGCGCCGTGGGCGGCGCTGCTCACGGTCGCCGCGTACTTGGCCATCACGCCGCGGCGGAACTCGGGCGGGGGCGGCGGCGGGACGTAGGCGGCGACGCGTTCGGCGATGACCTCGTCGGGCAGGTCGAGGGTGAGGGCGCGCTCGTCGATGTCGACGGTGATCACGTCGCCCTCCTGGATCGCCGCGATCGGCCCGCCCTTGGCCGCCTCGGGGGCGACGTGGCCGATCATCAGCCCGCGGGTGGCGCCGGAGAAGCGGCCGTCGGTGACCATCGCCACCGACTCGCCGAGGCCCTCGCCGACGATCGCCGCGGTCACCTGGAGCATCTCCCGCATGCCGGGGCCGCCGACCGGGCCCTCGTTGCGGATCACGACGATGTCACCGGGGTTGATCTGCTGATCCTTGACCGCGCGGAAGCACACCTCTTCGGACTCGAAGACGCGGGCGGGGCCGGTCTGCCGGCGGCGCTCGGTGCCCGCGACCTTGACCACGGAGCCTTCCGGGGCGAGGTTGCCGCGCAGGATCGCCAGGCCACCTTCGGGCTTCACCGGTGCGTCGAGGGGATAGACGACCTCCTGGCCAGGCGCCTCGCTCGCGCTTTCGGCCACCTCGCCGATCGTCTGCCCGGTGACCGTGATCTGGTCGCGGTGCAGGAGGCCGGCGTCGTCGAGCCGCTTCAGCAGCACCGGCACGCCGCCCGCCGCGTAGAGGTCGGTGGCGACGAAGCGGCCGCCCGGTTTGAGGCTGGCCCAGAGCGGCGTGCCGCGGGAGATCCGCTCGAAGTCGTCCATCTCCAGGTCGATCCCGAGCTCGTGGGCGAGCGCGATCAGGTGGAGCACCGCGTTGGTCGAGCCGCCCGAGGCGCAGACGCAGGCGATCGCGTTTTCCAGCGAGTCCTTGGTGATCACCTTGCTCGGCGTGATGTCCTCGGCCAGCACCCGGATCACCAGCTCGCCGACCTTCTCGGCGACGGTCGGCTTGTCGTCGCCTTCGGCCGGGACCATCGCCGAGCCGCCCGCGCTGATCCCCAGCGCCTCGAAGGCGCAGGCCATCGTGTTGGCGGTGAACTGGCCGCCGCAGGCGCCGGCGCCAGGGCTGGCGACGCCCTCCAGCTCGTGCAGTTCCTCGTCGGTCATCTCGCCCGCGTTGTGGGCGCCGATCGCCTCGAAGATGTCGAGGATCGTGACGTCGCGGCCGTGCCAGTGGCCGGGGGCGATCGAGCCGCCGTAGAGCAGCACCGAGGGCACGTCGAGGCGGGCCAGCGCCATCGCGCAGCCGGGGATCGTCTTGTCGCAGGCGCAGAGGGCGACGATCGCGTCGAACTGGTAGCCGCGGGCCATCAGCTCGATCGAGTCGGCGATCACCTCGCGGCTGATCAGCGAGGCCTTCATCCCCTGGGTGCCCATCGTCACCCCGTCGGAGACGGCGACGGTGTTGAACTCCATCGGCGTGCCGCCGGCGGCGCGGACGCCGTCTTTGATGTGCTCGGCGAGGCCGCGGAGGTGGAAGTTGCACGGCATCGCCTCGGTCCAGGTGTTGGCGATCCCGATCGTCGGCCGCGAGAGCGCCTCGTCGTCGAACCCGACGCCCTTCATGTAGGCGCGCGCGTGGGCGCGGTCGGGCCCGTCGAAGACGGTCGCCGAGCGGGGTCGCGGGA
>CAWBRE010000008.1:0-39376 GCA_963791095.1 uncultured Solirubrobacterales bacterium | reverse complement strand
GACTCGCCGGGCCATCTAGGAGATGAGAGAGATAGACACTTCTTAATCCGAATATACGCGCGTCGCCAGCGCTCTCCGCAGGTGCTCGTGCGAGAGATCACCAGGTCCGGCTACGCCGAGCAGGGCGAGGGCCAGCTTGAGTTCCTCGGCGAGGGTCCGCAGGACCCACTCGGCGCCCTCCGCGCCGGCCGCCGCCAGGCCCCAGATCACCGGCCTGCCAACGAGGACGGCGTCGGCGCCGAGGGCCAGCGCGATCGCCACGTCGACCCCGCGGCGGATGCCGCCGTCGACGATCACCGTGGCCCGTCCGGCGACCGCCTCGACGATCTCCGGCAGCGCCTCGGCGGTGGCGACGGCGCGGTCGAGCTGGCGGCCGCCGTGGTTGGAGACGATCACCCCGGCGGCGCCGTGGGCGACGGCGAGCTCGGCGTCGGCGGCGGTCAGGAGGCCCTTGACCAGCAGCGGGACGCCGGCGTCGGCGGCGAGCGCGCCGAGGTCGTCCCAGGTCATCGCGCCGGTCATCAGCTCGAAGGTGCGGGTGACCTCGAACGGCCGGCCGGGGCCGAGCGCCGCGGTCACGCTGGGGATCTCGATCTCGGGCGGGATCGCGTAGCCGGTGCGGATGTCCTGCTCGCGCCTGCCGCCGGGCGGCGCGTCGACGGTGAGGACGACGGCCTCGAAGCCCGCCTCGATCGCCTCCGCCATCAGCGCCCGGCTGACCGCGGCGTCGCTGAAGGGATAGAGCTGGAACCAGCGCCGGCCGCCGGGGGCGGCCGCGGCGACCTCGGTCGGGGTCGCGGTGGCGAGGGTCGAGAGGCACATCACGGTCCCCGCCGCGGCGGCGGCGCGGGCGGTCGCCGTCTCGCCGTCGGGGTGGAGCACCCGCTGGTAGGCGACCGGCGCGACCAGGATCGGCGCCTCGACCGGCCCGCCGAGCACCTCGGCCGCGGTCGAGACCGCCTCGACCCCGGTCAGCTGCCGCGGCCGCAGCCGCCAGTCGCGCCAGGCATCGACGTTCTCGCGCACCGTGAGTTCGTCCCCGGCCCCACCCGAGAAGTAGCCGAGCGGGCCGGGGTCGAGCTTGCGCTCGGCCTCCCGCTGCACATCGAAGACGTTGACCCAGCCCTCCGGCACGGCCGGGAAGCTAGCCGCTCAGCCGGCCCGGTGGCGTCGCCGGTGTCGCGGCCGCACGGTGAAGTGGACGACGGCGGGGCTCGCGCCGGCGGTCCCGCCCAGCGTCGCGAGGACGCGGAAGACGTGCTTGCCCGGCTTCAGGCCCTTCGCTTTGAAGGGCGAGGCGCAGGCCCGATAGGCCTTGCTGTCGAGCTTGCAGACGAAGGTGGCGCCGGCGGTCGGCGAGGCGAAACGGAAGGTCGCCGTGCCTTCGGTCGCGTCAACCTGATGGGAGCCGAGCTTGACCTGCGGCACCGGCGTCACGGGCGCGGGCGGAGGGGTGGCCGCGGCGACGGGCGGGGCGAGGCCGCTGCAGACCGGGCATGAGTGCGCCGGCACTTTCAGCTGCAGCGAGAGGATGAAGGAACCCATGAACGATCCTCGCCAGCTTTCCAGCGGGTGTTCGGTGTGGGAGCCGTCGACGGCGATCCGGTATTCGCGGCCGCCGGTGACCTGCGCGTGGAGCGGAACGAGAGGTTCCGAAGAGGAGGCGAGCGGCACCAGGCTTTCCGGCCCCGATCCTTCGTAGAGGGCCAGGAGCTTCGGCCCGCCCGAGCCCTGCAGGCTGATCGAGGCTTCGCCCGACGCCGGAGGCGTCCACGCGTACCAGACCGAGGCCCCGCCAGGATCGCCTGCGTGGGCGGGCTCGCCGGCCTCCTTGGTCGCCCCCCAGTTGTAGCCGGGGGTCTGTTCGGCGAAGAATTCTTCTTCGGTGGGTTCTTCGAACGGGTTCTGGCGGAACGAGTGGAAGCTTTCGCCGACGCGGGTCGGGGTGGCAAAGGCATCGTTCGGCGGCGGCGGGGTCGCTTCGATCGAGAGTTTGATCGTGCCTTCGCCGGAGGGGGCGGGCGTTTCTTCCGGCGGCGGTGCCGGGACGTAGAAGGCGTTGCCGTCGGCGCCGATCACGTACTCGTGGCCGGCGGTCGCGTAGAAGGTGTAGGCCGTCCCCGTCACCGAGCACCGCGGGCCTTGGCTGGCGTTGCTGCGCTGGTCGGTGAGGGATTTGAGGTGAGCGACTTCGGTTCCTTCGAAAACGTTGACCACGGTCAGGAATTCGCTTTCGCAGGTGGCTACCGTGATCCAGCCGGTGAGCGGCGCTTCCCATTCCCACCAGATCGAGTGACCCTTGGCGTAGTCGTTGATTTCCTCGCCGGTCTCCCGCGTCGCATCGGCGTTCGACTCGGTCAGGTGGACCGGCAGTTCGGCGCCGAGTTGCGTCCGGTTGGCGAAGGCGTCGTTCGGCGGCGGCGCCGCGATCGCGGCCGGCGCGAGGACGCCGAGCGAGGCGCCGACGGCGATCGCCGCGCAGATGCCGATTGACCGAAAGTTCCTTGAACGCGCCGCACTCATTGGAGTGGCGGCAGGATACCTGCTCGCTAGCTGCTGAGCACGAGGTCGAGGAAGCCCGGGAAGCGGGACTCGAGGTCCTCGCGGCGCAGGCTGATCATCCGCTTCGTGCCGTTCGCGCGGGCCCTGGTGACGCCCGCCTCGCGCAGCTGGCGCAGGTGGTAGCTGCCGGTCGAGTTGGGCAGCCCGACCCGTTCGTAGAGCTCGGTGCAGAGGATCTCGCCCTCCTGGTCGACGAGGCGGACGAGCTCGATCCGCAGCGGGTCGCCGAGCGCCCGCATGATCGTCGCCAGAGTCGAGCGTGCCGACCTCGGGATGGCGGATCCGCTCCGTCCGTGAGGACTTCGTCACAGAAGCGTTTGCGGGCATGGAAAGCATGGTACAACTTCCTTAGTTCCAAATCTTTGGAAGTTTGAATCCCGCCGGACCTCCGGGTCCCGCGACCACCGGTAACCGACCCGAAAGATCGCCAGATGTCCGTAGCCAGCTTCCCCAATGCCCGCCACCCGCTCTCCCGGCACGCCGCCTACTTCCTCGCCGCGGCGACGATCGGCCTCGCCCTCTTCGCCTCCGGCACCCCCTCCCCGCTCTACGGCACCTACAGCCAGCTCTGGGGCTTCGACGCGGTGGTCCTGACGCTCGTCTACGCGACCTACGCGTTCGGCGTCCTCGCCACCCTGCTGCTCGCCGGGCGGCTCTCCGACGAAGTCGGCAGGCGGCCGGTCCTGATCGTCGCGATGGCGACGCTGGCGATCGTCACCGTCCCCTTCATGCTGGCCGACTCGGTCGTCTGGCTGTTCGTCGCCCGCGGGATCCAGGGTCTGGCGACCGGGCTGGCGCTGAGCGCCGCCAGCGCCGCGCTGCTCGACCTCCATCCCGACCGCGACCCGGTCGCGGTCAGCCTCGCCAACGGGGTCGCCTCGACGATCGGGATGGGCAGCGGGGTGATGATCTCGGCCGCGATCGTCGAGTTCCTCCCCGCCCCGCGCGTCCTCCCCTACGTGCTGCTGGCGATCCTCTTCCTCGGCTTCCTGGTCGCCGCCTGGCGGCTGAAGGAGCCGGTCGAGGTTGCGCCCGACGCCCGCTTCCGCCTCACCCCGGCGCGGCCCTACGTGCCGCCGGTGGCGCGCCGCCCGTTCGTGCTGGCCGCGCTGGCGGTCCTCTCCTCCTGGTCGATCGGCGGGCTCTTCCTCTCGCTCGGCCCGGAGCTGGCGGCGATCGTCTACAAGTCCGACTCCCACCTGGTCAGCGGCCTCGGCATCTTCATGCTGGCGATCTCGGGCGCGGCCTCGCAGCTCCTCTTCGGCCGCTGGGCGCCCTGGCGCGGCGCCGTCGTCGGCTCGCTCGCGCTGGCGGCGGGGATGGGCCTGATCGTCGCCGCCGCGGCGACCGGCTCGGCCGTCTTCTTCACCGTCGGGGCGATCGTCACCGGCGCCGGCTTCGGCACCGCCTTCCTCGGCGGCCTGCGGTCGCTGTCGACGGCGATCCCGCCCGAGCACCGGGCGGCGACGATGTCGGCCTTCTACCTGGTCGCCTACGGCTCGCTCTCGATCCCGGCGGTGATCGCCGGCTTCCTGGTCGAACCGCTCGGGGTGCAGGACGACCTTCGAGATCTTCGGCTCGGCGATCATCCTCGTCGCCCTGCTGGTCACCGCCGAGGCCTGGCGCCAGCGTCCTGCGGCGGCGCGGGGGCGCCTCGCGGTGTCCTCGGTCATTCGGCTCGGGTCACGCACCTAAGTGCGCTCCCCTCGCCTCATTCCCTGCGTCCTTGCGAGGCTGGCCCGCGCCGCCGCAGGGCTAGGCGTGGTGCCGCTTGAACCGAGCGGCCGCCGAGTCCAGGTGGGCGGCGGCGGTGCTCGAGTCGGGTGAGCCGGCCGGGGGCGTGCCCTCCGGCGGCGCCGGGCCCCAGCTTTCGCGGCCGTCGGCGGTCTGGATCGGGATCCGCGGGCCCGCCATCGCGGGCGTGTCGACGGTGGTGTCCCAGATCGCCTTGACCCGGGAGAAGACCTCGCGGATTTCGCTGCGCTCGCCCTGGTAGCCCCACTTGTGCTGGTCGGCGAGCAGGCCGGTGGCGTCGATCCCCGCTTCTTCGGCGAGGAAGAGCGCCCGCGGCATGTGGAAGCCCTGCGTCACCACCACCGCGTCGGTGACGTTGAAGATCGAGCGGGCGCGGACCATCGTCGCCCAGGTGTCGAAGCCGGCGTGGTCCTCGAAGATGTCTTCCGGCTTCACCCCGTCGCGGACCAGGGCCTTGCGCATCGTGTCGGGCTCGTCGTAGGTCCACTGGCCGTGGTCGCCGGAGACGAGGATCTTCGACACCTTGCCCGAGTGCCAGAGCAGCGAGGCCTCTTTGACCCGGTCGGCGAGCATCCCGCTCATCTTCCCGTTGGCGTTCACCAGCGCCCCCGGCACGATCGCCACTTCCGCCCGCGGCACGTCGGCCACCTGCGAGGTCGCCTCCCCGTCGGTGGTCAAGAGGATGTAGGCGTTCGCCCCGACCACGATCAGGCACAGCAGCGCGCCCAGCCCGGTGACCCCGCCGACGGTCTTAGGAAACCGCCGCCAAGGCCAGGTCAAAGCCCGCCAAACGTTCAGAAGCCCCTGCCTCATGGACGAAACGCTAGCAATGGCATCTGAAGGGGCGATGCGCGATGGCGTCACAGACCCACAACGCCCATCCGGCCGAGCGTTCACTTGACCCGGCTATAGGCGGGTCAGATTTACACAGGGCGATCTGATCGTCCGTCCCGGCAACAGCTGCGCGACGGTTTTCGGGCGGGGGTGTCATGACCCCCGCCCACCACCGTCGCGTCAGCTTTACCGTCTCTCGGCCTCAGAAATGGACGATCGGGATGATCAGGATCGCGACGATGTTCGCGACCTTGATCATCGGGTTGATCGCCGGGCCGGCCGTGTCCTTGTAGGGATCGCCGACCGTGTCGCCGGTCACCGAGGCTTCGTGCGCGGGCGAGCCTTTGCCGCCGTGGGCGCCGTCCTCGATCAGCTTCTTCGCGTTGTCCCAGGCGCCGCCGCCGGCGGTCATCGAGATCGCCTGGAAGAGGCCGACCACGATCACCCCGATCAAGAGGCCGCCGAGCGCGTCGACGCTGAGGATGCCGACGATCACCGGCACGATGATCGGGATCAGGGCGGGCAGGATCATCTCTTTCTGCGCCGCCAGGGTGACGATGCTGACCGTCTCCGCGTAGTCGGGTTTTTCGGTCCCGTCCATGATCCCCGGGTGCTCTTTGAATTGTTTGCGGACCTGCTCGACCACCTGGCCGCCGGCCCGGCCGACCGCCTCGATCGAGAGCGCCAGGAACAGGTAGACCATCATCCCGCCGATGATCAGCCCGATCAGCACGTCGGGGCTGGTCAGGTGGAATAACCCGTTCAGGTCGAACCCGGGCGGTGCTTCGTCGGCTAATTCGCTGCGGAAGGCCGCGAACAGCACCAGCGCGGCAAGCGCCGCGGAGCCGATCGCGTAACCCTTGGTCACCGCCTTGGTGGTGTTGCCGACCGCGTCGAGCGGGTCGGTGACGTTGCGCACCGACTCCGGCAGGTCCGCCATCTCGGCGATCCCGCCGGCGTTGTCGGTGATCGGCCCGAAGGCATCGAGGGCGACGATCAGGCCGCAGAGCGAGAGCTGGGCGACGACGGCGATGCCGATGCCGTAGATGCCCGCCAGCTCGTTGGCGGCGAGGATCGCACCGGCGATCACCAGGGCCGGGGCCGCGGTCGACTGGAAGCCCTGAGAGATGCCGGCGATGATGTTCGTCGCGTGCCCGGTCTCCGATGCCTGGGCGATCATCTTCACCGGTCGGAAGCGGGTCGCCGTATAAAATTCGGTGATCCCGAAGAGCAGCGCGGTGACCACCACGCCGATCACGGCGCAGAGCCAGAGGTCGCCGACGCTGACCGACTTGGCCGCCGCGTTGGCGAAGCCGAGCCGCAGCGGGTCGCTCATCATCCAGTCGGTGATCGGGTAGAACGCCGCCACCGAGAGCACCCCGGAGATCAGCAGGCCCCGGTAGAGCGCGCCCTCGACCTTGTCGGTCGTGGTCCGCACGCAGAGCGCCCCGATGATCGACGCGATGATCGCCACCGCACCGAGGACCAGCGGATAGACCGCCACCTCGCGTGCGTAATCCGGGTTGAAGGTGAGGACGCCGAGCAGCATCACGGCGACCGAGGTCACCGCGTAGGTCTCGAACAGGTCGGCCGCCATGCCGGCACAGTCGCCGACGTTGTCACCGACGTTGTCGGCGATCACGGCCGGGTTGCGGGGATCGTCCTCGGGGATCCCCGCCTCGACCTTCCCCACCAGGTCGGCGCCGACGTCGGCCGCCTTGGTGAAGATGCCGCCGCCCAACCGGGCGAAGACGGAGATCAGCGAGCCGCCGAAGCCGAGCCCGATCAGGGCGTCGACCGCCTCCTTGTCGGAGGAGCCGGTGAGGACCAGGATCCCGTAGTAGCCGGCGACGCCGAGAAGCGCCAGGCCGACGACCAGGAGCCCGGTGACCGAGCCGCCTTTGAAGGCGACGTCGAGCGCCGGCGGCACCCCGCCGCGAGCCGCCTCGGCGACGCGCGTGTTGGCCCGCACCGAGACGTTCATCCCGATGAAGCCGGTGGCGCCCGAGAGCGTCGCGCCGATCAGGAAACCGATCGCCGTCTTGTAGTTCTGCAGGACGAGCAGCAGCACCGCGATCGGGATCGCGACGCCCGCGATGATCGTGTACTGCCGCGTCAGGTAGGCCTGTGCACCTTCCTGCACGGCGCCCGAGATTTCTTGCATCCTCTCGTTGCCAGGCGATTTCGCCAGCAGCTGGCGGGTGATTAGAAGTCCATACGCGACTGCGGCCCCAGCACATACCAGTGCGACGACCACGCCGTATTCGCTCAAGAAGCTGGTCAAGTCACTTTCCTCCGGTGGAATTTTCCCGCCGGCAGCGTATATGAGCGATCGGAGCTTGAGCGCTCCGCCTATTTCGTCAGAGCGCTCAGACGCTGTCGGCGGAGGCGCCGGCGCGACCGTAGGTGGCCGCCGTCTCGGCGACCGCGGCACGGTAGACGTCCTCCAACGAGGCGCCGTCGGCGAGGGCGGCGCGGGCCCGCTCGGAGCCGTTGCGCTCCGGCAGCTCGACCTCGATCCCGAGGTCGGTGCGGGCGGGCTCGGTCCAGGCGAGGAGGCGCTCGAGGACGGCCCGCGTCTCGATCTCCTCCTCTGCGCGGAAGTCGATCATCTTGCCGTCCGCCCCGTAACGGATGGCGCGCCAGAGGTTCTCCTCGATCTCCCGGTCGGCGAGCGGCGCAGTCGCCTCCACCCCGCGCTCGTCCAGATCGAGAGCGGTCTGGGCGACGCAGGCGACGATCAGCCCGGCCAGCGCCGTGGCCTCCTCGCCCCGCGTCTGCGCGTCACAGATCCGCACCTCGACCGTGCCGAAGCTGTGATGGGGCCGCACGCTCCACCAGAGCTGGGTCGACTCGACCACCGAGTCGGTCCGCTCCAGCAGCCCGACGAAGCGCGCGTACCTGTCCCAGTCGAGGAACGGCGAAGGCACCCCGCAGCGCGGGAACGAGCGGGTGAAGATCTGCGAGCGGACCGTCGCCAGGCCGCTGTCGCGGCGGTCGAGGAAGGGCGAGTTGGCCGAAGCGGCGAGCAGCGCCGGCAGCAGCTCGCGCAGCCGGTCGCAGACCGCGATTGCCCGGTCCGCCCCGCGCACCCCGACGTGGACGTGGAGGCTCCAGGTGTTGTTGCGCTGGGCGACGTAGCCGAGTTCCTCGCGCAGCCGGTTGTAGTGGGGCGTGTCGATGATCCGCTGGTCGAGGTAATTGGCCCACGGGTGCGTGCCCATCGCCCCCAGCGCCAGCCCCATCGAGTCGACCAGGGCAAAGAGCCGGTCGCGACGCTCCTGCTGAGCGGCGACCGCCTCGCTGAAGGTCTCCCCGCGGCCGGAACGGATCTCGACCTCGGAGGCGATCAGCTCCCCCGCCGCCGACTCGACCAGCACCTCGTCCTCGTCGCAGGCCGCCTTCACGTCCTCGTAGCGGTGCGCCAGCTCCAGGGTCCCCGGGTCGAGGATCGCGAACTCCTCCTCCAGCCCGACGGTGAAGTCGGTCGAGTCCTCGAACCGCTCGCGGGCGCCGTCGAGATCGAGCGTCAAAGCAGAAGACCCGGAGGCCAGGCTAGGCCAGGTAGAAGTACAGCGCGTACAGCAGGTCGACGGCGGGGCTGGAGGTGTGGACGGTGACCTCCGGCGGCACCTGCAGCAGCTGCTCGGAGTAGTTGAAGATGATTTTCACCCCGGCCTCGACCAGCCGGTCGGCGACCCCCTGGGCGGCGCCCGCGGGCACCGCCAGCACCCCGACCACCACCTCCTCCTCGACGACCACCTGGGCGAGGTCGTCGCCCAACGGCCGCACCACGACGTCGCCGATCGCGGTGCCGACCTTCTCCTGGTCGACGTCGAAGACCGCCACCACCTGGAACCCGTGGTCGGCGAAGATCGCCGAGGAGGCGATCGCCTGGCCGAGGTGGCCGGCGCCGAAGAGGGCGATGTTGTGCTGGCCCGAGGTGCGGAGGATCTTGCGGATCTCCGAGACCAGCGAATCGACGTTGTAGCCCACCCCGCGCTTGCCGAACTTGCCGAAGCCGGAGAGGTCGCGGCGGATCTGGGTCGGGTTGATGTGGGTGTACTCGGAGAGCTCCTGCGAGGAGATCGTCTCGCGGCCCATCTTGCGCGCCTGGGTCAGCACCTGCAGGTAGCGCGAGAGGCGCGCGGCGACGCCGAGCGAGAGGCGCTCGCCTTCGACCGGAAGCCCGGCTGCCTGGATCTCGTCGATCACGTCGGCCATGCCCCCACAGTATCGAGCCTGGACCGTACGCCCTCCTCGTCGAAGCGGAGCTCCGAGGCGACGATCCCGTCGACCTCGACCACCGGGATCTTCTCCAGGTGGCGGCGCAGCAGCAGGTCGTCGCTCTCGATGTCGATCTCGTGCATCTGGAACCGGTACCCCTCCCCATGCAGGGCGACCAACGCCGTGATCGCTTCCTCGCACAGATGACACCCAGGACGCGAGTAGACGACGACCTCGGTCACGCTCGCTGTTGACGGGCCGAAAACCCGTCAGATAGTCCGGTTTTCGGCCCGTCGACGGGTTTTTTGCCGGTGGCGAAGGCGTCGTAGCCGAGGTAGTCCGGGTAGGCGACCGGGCGCGCCCAGCGGGCGGCGGAGCCGATCATCGCCGCGTTGTCGGTGCAGAGGGTGATCGGGACCAACTTGAGGCGAACGCCTTCGCGCTCGCAGAGCTCGGCCACGGCGGTGCGCAGCGGCCCGTTGGCGGCGACCCCACCGCCGAGGGCGACCGCCTCCCAGTCCCCTTTCCGCAGGCCGCGGCGGAGCTTGGCGACGAGCTGGTCGACCACCGCTTTCTGGAACGAGGCGGCGAGGTCGGCGCGGCGTTCCTGGACCCCCTCGGGACCGAGCTCCTTGCAGCGGTAGAGGACCGCCGTCTTCAGCCCGCTGAAGGAGAAGTCGAGGCCCGGGTCGCGCTGCATCGCGACCGGCATGTCGAATGCCTCCGGGTCGCCGTTCTCGGCCTCCTTTTGGACCAGCGGGCCGCCGGGGTAGCCGAGGCCGAGCAGGCGCGCGGTCTTGTCGAAGGCCTCTCCGGCGGCATCGTCGAGCGTCTGGCCGAGGATCTCGTGGCGCTCGTGGTCGCCCACCGCGGCGAGCATCGTGTGCCCGCCGGAGGCGACCAGGCAGAGGAAGGGCGGCTCGAGCGGCTCCGGCTCGAGGAAGTTGGCGGCGACGTGGCCCTGCAGGTGGTCGACCGGGATCAGCGGCAGCCGGCGGGCGGCGGCGATCGCCTTCGCGGTCGAGACGCCGACCAGCAAGGCGCCGATCAGCCCCGGGCCCGCCGTGGCCGCGATCGCCTCGATCTCGTCCAGGGTCACCCCGGCCTCGCCCAGCGCCGCCTCGACCACCGGGCCCGCCAGCTCCAGGTGGTGGCGCGCGGCGACCTCGGGAACGACGCCGCCGAAGCCCGCGTGGGCGGCGGCCTGGGAGGAGATCACGTTCGACAGGATCCGCCCGCCGTCGAGGACGGCGGCGCAGGTGTCGTCGCAGGAGGTCTCTATGGCGAGCAGCACGTCAGTCCAGCCACATGATCAGCGCGTCCTCGCCGTTGTCGTGGTAGTAGCGGGGACGGACGCCGGCGGAGCGGAAGCCGAAGTATTCGTACATGCCGATCGCGCGCCGGTTGGAGACGCGGACCTCGAGCGTGAAGGGGAGCTTCCCGCGCCCCTCCTCGAAGAGCTTGCGCAGCAGCGCCCCGGCGACGCCGTGGGTGCGGTGGTCGGGCGAGACGGCGACGTTCATCAGGTGCCAGACCTGGTCGTAGCGCGAGCAGACGACGTAGCCCGCCAGCTCCTCGCCGCGGCTGGCGGCGAGGCAGATGCCGGACGGCTTGGAGAGCTCGAGCACGAACATCGCCAGCGACCAGGGGGTCGGGAAGGAGCGCCGCTCGATCGAGATCACCGCCGGCAGGTCGCTGTAGGCGAGCCTGCGGACCCGGGTCCCGTCCCGGGTCGGCTGGTCAGTCTGCTCTCTGGAAAGAATCTCGCTCACGCCAACGTTCCGCGTCTGGAGGTCTGAGGTAGATCGGATCGAGCGACTCGGAGCCCTTCCCCGCCGCCGCCAGGGCGCAGACGTGGCGCGCGGCGACGCGGTGGACGGGATCGGCGTCGTCCGGGATCCGGATCCCGCCTGCTCCTTCTAACTCGTCACGAAATCGTATCGCCCCGGAACCGCCGACCGACGGGGGCTCGGATAGCTGGTCGAGACGCTTCGCCAGCTCCTCCGGCGCCATCACCGCGGGCTCCCAGAGGGTTTCGCCCGCCGCGTCGTAGAGGGCGACGAAAACCTCGCCCCGGTAGCCGTCGAGGACCGCGAGCCGCTCGCCGGGGGCACCGGCGGCGGCGATCCCGGCGCCGAGCGCGTCGAGGGTCGAGACGCCGCGTCCCGGCAGCCCGAGGCTCACCGCCAGCCCTTTCGCGGTGGCGATCCCGACCCGCAGGCCGGTGAACGAGCCGGGCCCGAGCCCGACCGCGACCAGGTCGACGGCCGCCCAGCCGCCCGCCGCGTCGGCGCAACGCTCGACCTCGGCCAGGAGGGCGGTCGTGTGGCGCGGCCGGCCGCGCTCGTTCAGCCCGAGCTGGGCCTCGGCCAGGACCTCGCCGTCGCGCCAGGCGCAGGCGGCGGTGTCAGGGGTCGCGGTATCGAAGCCGACGACGATCAGGAGCGATCGCCTCCCCCGCTCCTATTTGACGCGAAAGACGGAGGTGCCGACTTTCTTGCCCTGGACGAACCAGGTGACCTGATGGCGGCCGACGCTCGTCGAGGTGATCTTGTTGACGTAGAGCGTCCCCTGTTCAGCTTCCTGCGGATTTTCGGTACAGAGGTGTTCGGCTTTCGGGAACTTCACGCAGACCGTGTATTTGACGTCGCCCTTCAGGCTTTTGAAGAACGCGCCCTTTTTGCTGCCCACCGGGCAGACGGTGGCCGGCTTCGCCTTGCGCGAGAGCCCACAGGCGATGTAGTGCTTGTAGGCAGGGGTCCCGGCGCTCGAGGGACTGACGCCGATCAGCAGCCCGGTCACCATGGCGGCCAGTGCCAACGCCGACAGCATTCCCTTCTTCATCCGCAAACCCCTCCTGTGTCTCGATTGAGCGACGACTTCCGTTTCGCGCCTGTCGCAAGGTTGTTCGGCGCGCCTCCCCAGTAACCCTTCCAGAATACGGAGGGAGCGGCGCCGCCGATCAGGAGCCGGGAGCCGAGATCTCGATCGTGCGGCGCTCCTCGCCCGCGTGCTCGAGCCGCACCTCGACCGCGGGCCGGCCCAGCCGCCCGGCGCCCGCCGCGGGCCACTCGACGAAGGCGATCCCGTCGGGGCCGAGGTAATCGTCGAGCAGCGCCGGGTCCTCGCCCTCCATGTCTTCCAGCCGGTAGAGGTCGAGGTGGGAGATCGGCAGCCTGCCGCCGCTGTAGCGCTGGCCGATCGTGAAGGTCGGCGAGGTGACCGGTTCGACCACCCCGAGGGCGCGGGCGGCGCCGCGGATCAGGGTCGTCTTCCCCGCCCCGACCTCGCCGGAGACGATCACCACGTCGCCGGGCCCGAGCCGCTCGGCGAGCTGGGCGCCGAAGGCTTCGGTCTCCGTCGCCGAGCGCGTCTCGGTGCGGCGACCCTCGATCGGGCCGGTGCCGCTCATCCGGCGCTTTCGCCGAAGAAGCCGAGCTGGTCGGCGGGCGGCGATTCCTCGGCCACCCTCTCCCGGCCTTCCTCCTCGGCGATCTCCGCGGAGTTGGGCAGCGGCGTCGGTAGCGCCGCGGCGATCAGCGCCGGGATCGTCGCGAAGTCGGCCCGCAGCTGCTCTTTCACCGCGGGCGTACGCAGCGCCGCGGCCGGGTGGAAGAGCGGCAGCAGGTGGACGGTGCGGCCGCCGAGCTCGTGGGTCTGCGGGGCACCGCGCACCCGGGTGATGCCGGTCGGGCTGCCGGTGAGGAGCTTGGTGGCGAAGTTGCCGAGCGTGCAGACGACACGGGGCTCGATCAACCGCACCTGCTCCCAGAGGTAGGGCTCGCAGGCGGCGATCTCCCCTGGCTGCGGGTCGCGGTTGTTCGGCGGCCGCGACTTCAGCACGTTGCAGATGAAGACCTCCTCGCGCGAGAGCCCGATCTCTTCCAGCAGCTGGTTCAGCAGCTGACCGGCGCGGCCGACGAAGGGCAGCCCCTGCTTGTCCTCTTCGGCGCCGGGAGCCTCGCCGACGAACATCAGGTCGGCGTCGGCGTTGCCCGCCCCGAAGACTGCCTTGGTGCGCGTCTCGTAAAGGGGACATTTGGTGCAGCCCGCGACCTCTTTGTAGAGCGCGACCAGCTCCTCCCGGCGCCCGGCGGCATCGGTGGCGCTCACGGCTTCTCCCCCGCGGCCCGCCGCTTGCGCGACTCGACGATCCGATTCTCCCGCGCCGCCACTTTCTCCCGCCGCCGCGATTCATCCGAGCGCACCCCGGCCCCCCGCGGCGTCCGCCCCGGCGGCGACACCGTCGACATCAGCCGTCGCGTGCGCTCCGACCCGCACTCGGGACAAGGCGCCGCGGCCCCCGCCGCAACCAACTCCTCGAAGACCTCGCCGCACCCCTCGCACTCGAACTCGTAGATCGGCATAAGGCTTACGGCTCTTTCCGGATGGTGAGCATCTGCGCTCTAGGCTGCCAAATTCTGCATCGCAAGGGAGGCCGCGTCTCCGGCGTTCCGCGCGACCGGGGTTCGCGCTGAAACGTCCGATTCCACCGGGCGACTATGGATAACGGCCATGCAGTCGCTTGTGGGCGCGTTCGTAGACCGTTCGAGTGGCGGGGTTGTCGGGATGGCGCTCGCCGAAGGCGATGAAGTTCCAGATGAAACCGCCGTCCGAGTCCTGGGCCAATTGAAAGACGAAGCCGAAGGGTGCCTCGGACGCTCCCTGACGGCCGAGCGGCACGTAGAGCTTCATGCAGCCAGGAAGCCTCGTCCCATCGTCGCCGTGGGCCTCGCACTTCAGCAGGCCACCGACGGCGGTCATCCCTTCGATCTCCCGGCGGGTTCTCTCGGCCTGGGTCCGTGCCGGCGAGCGTTCTCCCAGGCGGCCGACCTCCTCGCGCCACTCCCGCTCGCCGAATTCGATCGGGATCTCGGCGGCGCTCAGTCGTCCATCGACCATGCATCCACTCTCCCAGAAACCTGCCCTGACCCGCTGGGGGTCCTGGAGCGCAGAATCAGGAAGCGCCGCTAGCCCTCACCGTCACTCGGAAGATCCCCGGCGATCCGCTCAAAGTCCTCCGCCGAGGCCGGCTTCCAGCCGCGCTCGGCGTACAACTCCGAGATCGGTGCGATCGGCGACTCGAGCGCCAGACCGTCGCCCTCCCGGGCGGGCACGACCTCATAGCGGCGACCGTCGATCTCGACCAGCTCGCCGACGTGCAGATCCAGCTTCTTCACCGCAGTAGCCATCCCGAGAAAGTGTAGAGGGGCACTCTTCCTCAGCCTTCGTAGGGCGGCGCCACGCCCCAGCCCCAGCGGGGAACCGGGGCTTCGGTGGCGACGTCTTCGGCCGCCGGGTCGGAGTTGTGCATCGCGAGACGGGAGCCCCACTCGGCGTAGCCGATGATCGCGGCGCGGAACTCGGGGTCGGCGGGCAGCGCGGCCTCGTCGGCGGCCTGGCTGAGGAGGGTGACGAAGAGGCGCCGCTGGTCCGGGGTGATCGCCAGCCCCCGGTGGTGGGCGAGCATCGCCGGATAGCCGCCGAGCGTGGCCGTGTAGTCGGCGGGGCCGCCCATCACCTCGACCCACCAGACGAGGACGTGGGCGCGATGCTCCTCGCTGACCGTCCCGCCGAAGAGCGGCGCGAGCGTGCCCTCCTCTTCGACCAGGTCATAGAAGCGGTCGAGCCAGCGACCGAAGGCCTCCGACCCGCCGCCCCACTCCAGGATCGTCGGGGTGTCCGCCATCGGCGAAGGATGACACTCGGTCAGGCGCGGTCGAGCTCGGCGATCAGCTCGTGGACCCGCCGGTCGATCTCGTCCCGGGTGGCGCGGACCTCCGCCGGCGGGCGACCCGCCGGGTCCGGGAGGTCCCAATCGACGTAGCGGCGCCCCGGGATGTAGGGACATTTGTCGCCGCAGCCCATCGTCACCACCACGTCGGCCCAGCGGGCGTCCTCCTCGGTCAGCCCGTGCGGGACCCGCCCGGCGAGGTCGACGCCGAGCTCCCGCATCACCTCGACCACCTCCGGGTGGACCCGATCGGCGGGGGTCGTGCCGGCCGAGCGGGCCCGGTGACGACCCTCGGCGGCGCGCTCGAAGAGGGCCTCGCTCATCTGCGAGCGGCCAGCGTTCTGGAGGCAGACGAAGAGCGCGTTCGCCATCAGGCGTTCAGCCGAGCCACCCGGACAGCTCCTCGAGCGCGTCGGGGACCACGTAGTAATAGGCCCACAGGCCGCGGCGCTCGGAGCCGACGATGCCGGCGTCGCGGAGCACCTTCAGATGATGGGACACGGTCGGCTGGGAGAGGTCGAAGAGCGGCACCAGCTCGCAGACGCACACTTTGCCCGCGTGTTTGCGCAGCACGTCGACCAGCTGCAGGCGCACCGGGTCGCCGAGCGCCTTGGCGATCGCCGCGATCCGCCCGGCCTGGTCCCGCTCCACGTCGGGATAGACGATCGGCTCGCAGCAGGGGTCGCCGGGCGGGCGCTTCGTCTTCGGGGACATCTCCAGATCGACCGGCATCTATCTACGTATATCTATTGAATCAACAAGTGTCAATGCTTAGGATCGCGCCGTGGTCGACGCGCCCCTCCCCCGCCGAGCCCTGGCCGAGTTCCTCGGCTCCGCCTTCCTGACCACGACCGTGGTCGGCTCGGGGATCGCGGCGGCGCAGCTCTCCCCTGGCGACACCGGCCTGCAGCTGCTGGAGAACGCCGCCGCCACCGCAGCCGGCCTCTTCACCTTCATCCTCATGTTCGGCCCGATCTCGGGCGCCCACTTCAACCCGGTGGTGTCGCTGGTCGACTCGGCGCTCGGCGGCCTCCGACGACGCGACCTGCTCGCCTACCTGCCCGCCCAGATCGGCGGCTGCATCGTCGGCGCGGTGGTGGCGAACGCGATGTTCGGGCTCGCCGCGGTCTCGATCTCGACCACCCATCGCGCCTCGCCCTCCCACCTCCTCGCCGAGGTGGTCGCGACGCTCGGGCTCCTGCTGCTGATCTTCTCGCTGGCCCGCACGCGCCGCGGCGAGGCCGCGCCCGCCGCCGTCGGCGCCTACATCGGCGCCGCCTACTTCTTCACCAGCTCGACCAGCTTCGCCAACCCGGCGATCGATGTCGGCCGGATGTTCTCGGACTCCTTCGCCGGGATCGCCCCGGCCTCGGTGCCCGCCTTCATCGTCGCCCAGCTACTCGGTGGCCTGGCCGCCCTGGGACTGATCGCCGTGCTCTATCCCGACCTCTCACCGGAGGACGCGAGCGAGATCATGGTCCCGCAGCACGGCTAGTCACGAGGTGCTGCCGCGCAGGACGGAGTCGGACGAGTGGGCGGTGCCTTCGGCGACCCGCTGGCGGCTGACGTCGAAGTAGCGGTAGGAGGACGGGTCGGCCGGCAGGGGGATGCGGACCTGGGCGTGGCCGTCGGCGCCGACCCGGAAGGAGGCGACCGGGACCAGGCGCGAGGCGCTGCTCATCAACCAGATCTCGTAGTACTGGCCCGACTTCAGGGCCGGCAGGCCTTCGGCGGTGAAGAGCATTTCGCCGGGGGCGGGCATCGCCACCGTCGCCTCCTCGCCGCCGGTCGGGCCAAGCGGCCGCAGGACGATCGCGGGCGCCGGCCTGCCCGAGTCGCCGCCGGTCAGGAGCGCGCCGAGGCCGAAGCCGAGCGCGGCAACCGCCAGCAGCGCGAGCACCGCCAGGGCGGGACGCACGCGCCAGCGCCGTGGGCGACCGGGCGCCGTCTCTATCCCGGCCGCGGCCGGGGAATCGGGCCCGGCGGTCGCGCCCGCGCCGGCGCCCGCGGCGCCCGCCTCCGGCCAGGCCGGCCCCGGCAACGAACCCAGATGCACGGTCAGCGCCCGCGCCGCCTCCAGCTCGGCGCGCAGCTCGGCGTCGCCGGAGAGCCGCCGCTCGACCTCGGCCCGCTCGACCTCATCGAGGGAATCGAGCAGGTAGGCGGTGGCAAGTTCGCGGCGATTCATCGGCTTCCCTCTTCTTCGATCAGATCCCGCAATCGGGTCAGAGCGTTGACCATCCGCGACTTCACGGTCCCCAGCTTCATCCCCATGCGATCGGCGATCTCCGGTTGGGCGAGGCCCTCGTAGAAGCGCAGGCGCAGCATCGTCGCCTCCTCGTGCGGGATCCGGGTCAAGAGCTCCGCCACCCGCCAGCGCTCGAGCAGCTCGTCGGTCTCCGTCCCCGGCGGCTCCTCCACCGCTCCGGCGACCAGCTCCGGCTCGACCGGTTCCGGACGGCGCCGGCGGCGCTCGTCGATCGCGCGGGAGCGGGCGATGGTCATCATCCAGGTCAGCAGCGAGGCGCGGCTCGGGTCGTATTCGGGCCCGCGCCGCCAGACCTCGACCAGCACCTGCTGCAGCACTTCCTCGGCGCTGCCGCGGTCGGGGAGCGCGTCGGCGAGGAAGCCGCCGAGGAAGCGGCCGAAGCGCTCCGACACCGCGGTGATCGCCTCCGGGTCCCGGGCGGCGAGGGCGGCGGCGAGGCGCGCTTCGTCGGCGTCGCCGGCGCGGCGGTCGCGGCGGCGCCCGAGGGCCCGCCGGGAAAGGAAGACGACTTTTCGGTGCGAGGCCTCCACATCCTCAGTTACGCGGCGAGGCGGATCGGCGGTTGACGGATCTCTCCAGGGCGCCGGGAATCGCCCAACCGCGGCGCCCGAGGCCCGCGTAGCTCGGTTCAAAAGCCAACCCAGGAGGTCTCATGTCAAAGCGCTTCATCGCCCTCATCGTCGTCGTCTGCGCCCTCGCCCTACCGGTGTCCGCCGCCGGCGCCGCCGCGCCGAGCCAGAACATCGTCGAAACCGCGGCGGGATCGAAGCAGTTCTCGACCCTGGTCAGCCTGGTGAAAAAGGCGGGCCTGGTCAAGACGCTGTCAGGCAGCACCGACTACACCGTCTTCGCGCCGACCAACGCCGCCTTCGCCAAGGTGCCGAAGAAGACGCTCAACATGCTGCTGGAAAACAAGTCGCTGCTGCGCAAAGTCCTGCTCTACCACGTGCTCCCGGGCAAAGTGCCGGCCAGCAAGGTGCTGAAGACGGAATCGGCGAAGACCGCCGAGGGCGCCGAAGTCCAGTTCAGCGTGCGCGGCAAATCGGCCTTCGTCAACGAATCGAAGATCATCAAAACCGATATCGGTTGCAGCAACGGGATCATCCACGTGATCAACGCGGTGCTGATCCCGCCGAACCTCTAGCGCGGACGCTGACCGACGCCGGCGGCGCTCAGGCGCCGTCGGCGTCCCAGCGATCGAAGTAGGTGATCTCGGAGACCGGGCCGCGCTTGGCCGGTTTGAAGTCGGTGCCCTTGGTGTAGGCGACCGGGATCAGGCTCACCTGGGTGACGCCGGCGGGGATCCCGAGCAGCTCGGCGACCTCGGCCGCGTGGCGCAGGTGGAGGGTCGTCCAGCACGAGCCCAGGCCGCGGGCGCGGAGGGCGAGCTGGAAGCTCCAGGCGGCCTGGACCACCGAGCCGAGGGCGACGATCGCGCCGGTCTGGTCCAGGTCGGCGAGGTCTTCGGCGATGCAGGGGATGACGAGGGCGGGCGCCTTCTCCATGTTGTCGGCCAGGTAGAGGGCGCTGTCGTAGACCCGCCGCTGGGTCGCGTTGCCGCTACCTTCCGCCTTCTCCAGCGATTCACCCAGGTAGGGCACCGCCGCGGCGCGGTAGTAGTCGGCGACCCGCAGGCGCAGGTCGGGATCGGTGACGACCACCCAGCGCCAGGTCTGGCTGTTCGAGGCGGTCGGCGCCTGGACGGCGAGCTGCAGGCACTCGAGCAGCACCTCCCGCTCGACCGGGCGGTCGAAGTCGAGGCGCTTGCGCACCGACCGGGTGGTCGAGAGCAACAGGTCAGAGTTGGCGACGTCGATCGACATCGCCCGATCCTATGGCCCGGCGGATTCTTCCTCCGTGGTCGGGGCGAGCTCGATCGACGGAGCGGCCTCCGCGCTCTCGAAAAAGGCAAGCACGGAAAGCACCGAGATCCCCGGCTCCTCGGGTGTCTTGCCGAGGCGGCCCGCCGCGTCTGCCTGGATCTCATAGACGCGCTCGTACAGCTCCATGTAGGCGTCGGCGATCTCTGACCAACCTTGCTCGTCGACCCGGAGCGGGACGCGGGTCAAATGATGCTCTGGCACGTTCGACCAAAATTCCGGACTGGATCGCCGTAGTGGCGTTCGCGGTGATCAGCGACCAGATCGTGCGAGCAAAACTAAGTCTCTTCTCCATCGACAGCTCTTCCTCGGCCTCGGTCGAGGTGATCGGCCGAACGACGGCTCGGTAGAAGTGCTCGACCGCGCCACGGACGGGGCGCTGGCCGACTTCCTCGATCAATCCGGCGTCCGCCAGGGCACCGACATGGTATCCGACGTTACTTACTTCGAGCCTTAGCTCGCGGGCGATTTCGGCCGGGCTTGCCACCCGGTCGGCCAGGATCGCCAGGCAGCGACACCGCAGCGGGTGGGCGATAGCCGCACCCAGAGTCGCATCGGGGCTGCGACGGGTCGCTGCCGATTTCATTGCTCTACCTCCTCAGATTGGTGGAACGCCCGTAGATCGTAAATGGCATTCCGACCGATCGTGCGACTTTATGGAGGAATCCGTTACAGCAATGGAATCCCCCACACCTGCTCCTGGGTCGAGTGCGATGCACACGTGAGTTCGTAAACCAGGGAGGGGGTGAAGCACTTGCAGATCTCAGGGGAGACCAGCACCGTGCCGGCAGTCTCGATCTCGAAGGCTTCGTGATCGCCGCATGACGACGGCGCGCCGACCTCGCTCCATCCACGGGGTCGGCGCGCCTCACTTCACCGCCGGAATCAGCACACCGCACGCACCACCCTGTACCGATCCGGACAACGCCGTATTGCGAAAGCTTCTCCGCCCATAAAAAGTTTGGCCGCCCCGTCTCTGGGAACTACGCTCGCACTCAAAGCCTCGGCCAGGTCCCGCCACCCAACAAAGGACGTTCCCGTGTTTTTCTGCGAGCGATGCGAAAGCAGGTTCAACGCCACCGTCGCGGCCGCCTCCGGTGACTGCCCCCGTTGCAAGGAGAACGATGGAGTCAGCAGCCAGTTGCGCTTCCGCCTCTTCGAGCCCTCGGCGCTGAAGGTCGCCGGCCTCTCCCCCGCCCGCGTCGGCGCCCCGGTGCCACGCAGCCAGCCGGCGAAGTATTAAATAATCTGCCTTTGTGAGGGCAAAGGCATTCGCGGCGATCGTCGCGGCGACCGCGATCGCCGCCCTGCTCCTGCCCGCCGTCGCGGCGGCAGGCGACCCGCCCTCAGCCCACCGGCACGACCGCCTGGTGCAGGCGTCGTTGTCGCTGCCGGGCTCGAGCGGCTACCTGCTCGGCCTCAGCTTGACCAACCACCGTCGGTTGAAGATCACGGCCCTGCCGGAACGGGAACAGCTGCTCGAACACATCTTCGAACTGGCCGGCACCGAATACAGCCTCGATGCGCAGCAGCCGCGCGGATCGGACGGGATCAAAGCGTCCCTCGGCAGATTCGGGCGGATCAATTTGCGCTTCGTCCCAGAAGAAGAAGACGAACAGCCGGCGGCCCCGCTCGGCTGCAAGGGCGACACGGCGACGATCAAGGTGGGCACGTTCATCGGCCTGCTCGCCTTCCGCGGTGAGCACGGCTACACCCGGGCGCGGGTCCACAAGGTCGCAGGCACGGTGACCACGGTCCCGTCCCCGACCAAGAAGTGCCCCGACGACGCCGGGCGCAAGCCCCACCAGCGCTCGCCGCACCAGCGGGCCCGCGCGGCACTGACCGAGATGGCGCGACGGGCCGCCCACCCCGAAGCTCACCTCCTCGCGCTGCGGGTAGGCGCGACGGTGGGGAACCAGAGGGTCAGCTTCCGCGCCGAGCGGGTCTCGGGGAGCGAAAAAGGCAAGGAAGTCGCCTTCGACACCTTCATCGGCACGGCCTCCCGCGACCTCGGACCCATCCACGAGGTGGGCACCGCGACCGATCTCCTGGCCAGCGGCCCGTACTTCAGAGTCCCCGACCTGGTCCACCTGACCGCGGAAGCGGTGCTGGCCCCGCCCAAGCCCTTCCTCGGTAGCGCCACCTACCACCGCGAATCAGCGGACAAGGTGAGCTGGGAAGGCGACCTGCGGATGAAGCTGCCCGGCTTCGGGGCGGTCCCGCTGGCCGGACCGAAGTTCAAGGCGGCGATCTGCCTCGACTCCGGCTGTGAATCGCACGGAGGATCCGCCGGGTGAGGACCAGGGCGGCAGCGGCGATCCTGGCAGCGGCGGCCTTGGTCGCCCTCGTGCTGCCCGGCGGCGCGGCCGCGACCAAGGCCTACAAGCAGCCGGCCGCGGTGGCGACGGAGCTCGACGGCCGCGGGACCAACGGCTTCCAGTTCTTTCTCTTCTCCGGCGACACCGGGTTCACGGTCTTTTCGACCTCGAAGGACGTCGGCGAAGGCGCCGACACCAGCGTGAACTACTTCGAAGCAGCTCGCCGCAAACGGGCGGACGCCGCCGATGGCAGCCTCGACGTGAAGATCGGCGGGCTCGGCCACTTCCGCGGCCACTTCGTCGCCATCTCGACCAAGACGGAAAAGCCCTCCAAGATCTGCAAGGGCGAGCCGACGACGACCGAAAAGGGCTACTTCGTCGGCTCCTTCAAGTTCCACGGCGAACGCGGCTACACCACGATCGACGCCCACCGGCTGTCCGGCTCCGTGACCCACATCGGGGCGCAGACCTGCAAGCTGACCGAACCCGAAGAACATCGATCACCGCGTCAGGAAAAGGCGCAAGAAAAGCGCGAAGAAGGCGGATTCCGGCTGGTCGCCGCGAACAGTGGGGCGCAAACCCTCTTCGAAGCGAGCCGCGAAGAAGCTCCGCCGGAGTTACACGTCATGCCGACGAACTACGGCGCAACCGTGGCCGGGCGCAAGGTCGGCAAGTTCCGCGTCTCCTACGACGCCTCGGTCTTCAACTTCGCGTCAGACGGCGCCGAAACCTTCCGGGTCCCGAATCTGGCCGAACCGCTGAGCGAAGCGATCATCGAACCGGCGGCCCCGTTCTCCGGCACCGCGACCTTCCACCTGGAAACGCCGAAGAAGGCGAGCTGGACCGGCGACCTGGCGGTCGAACTCCCGGGCCTCGGCACGGTGCCGCTGACCGGCCCGAAGATCGCCGCCGGCCTATGCCACGGCCCCGACTGCACCAAGACGCTGCCGCGACTCGCTCAGCGGGCGCTCGAAGCCCGCGGCGGCGACCTCAGCACCTACGTCGTCGGCGGCGCCGCCACCGCGAAGGCGCCCGAAAGGCAGTCGATCCGCTAGACGAGCGGCTCCCACTCCCACGCCTTCACCGATTCGAGGGCGGTCTGCTCGTCCACGTGGCGGTGGAACTCCGCCAGCTCCTCCTCGTTGATCGCGTAGGCGTGCTCGGGGCCGGGGAACGATCCGCCGCGGACCTCGGTGGCGTAGCGGCCGACCGCGTCGACCATCACCTCGTGCACGTCGGCGTAGCGCTTGACGAATTTCGCCATGTGGCCCTGGGTGATCCCGAGCAGGTCGTGGAAGACGAGCACCTGGCCGGAGGTCGCCGAGCCGGCGCCGATCCCGATCGTGACGATGTCGAGGCGCGCCGCGATCGTCGTCGCGATCTCCGCCGGGACCGCCTCGAAGACGACCGCGAAGCAACCGGCCGCCTGCAGCGCCTGGGCGTCCTCGGCCATCTGGATCGCCGCGCGCGCCGACTTGCCCTGCGCTTTGTAGCCGCCGAGCGCGGTCGCCGTCTGCGGGGTGAGGCCGAGGTGGCCCATCACCGGGATGCCGGCGGCGACGATCGCCTTGGCGCGCTGCACCGAGACGCCGCCCGCCTCGAGCTTCACCGCCTGGCAGGCGGTCTCCTTGATCAGCCGCTGGGCGTTGGTGATCGCCAGCTCGTCGGAGGCCTCGTAGCTGCCCATCGGCATGTCGCCGATCATCAACGGCGTCTTCAGGCCTCGGCGCACCGCTTTGCCGAGCATGATCATCTCCTCCATCGAGACGAGGTCGGTGCGGTCGTAGCCGAGCACCACGTTGGCGGCCGAGTCGCCGACCAGGACGAGGTCGACGCCGGCGGCCTCGGCGACCGTCGCCGAGGGGTAGTCGTAGGCGGTGACCATGACGATCGGTTCGCCGTTCTCCTTCATCTCCTGGAGACGCGGCAGGCTCATCACGGCGCGGTCGGCGGCGGGGACGGTGTGGGAAAGGACTCCAGAGCTCATGCGACAAGCACCTCCGGACGGGCGTCGATTGCGATTGGCTGGTTGGCGTCGTCGACGTGGACGACGACCGGGGCGTAACGCTCCAGGTCGACCTCGTCGTAGGCGCCGAAAGAGGCGACGATGATCTTGTGGCCGGGCTCGACCAGGTGGGCGGCGGCGCCGTTCACCTGCATCGTGCCGGACCCCGGCTCGCCCTCGATGACGTAGGTGACGAAGCGCTCGCCGTTGTCGACGTCCCAGACGTGGACCTGCTCGTTGACCAGCAGGTCGGCGCCGGCCATCAGCTCGGTGTCGATCGTGATCGAGCCGATGTAGTCGACGTCGCAGTCGGTGACCGTGGCGCGGTGGATCTTCGACTTCAGCATCTGCCTCTGCACAGGGTTCCTCCTCCTAGCCGCCGAGCGGCTCGATGACGACGTTGTCGATCAGGCGGGCGCCGCCGACCTGGGCGGCGAGGGCGATCAGGATCGGGCGGCCGGTCAGTCCCTCGACCGGCTCCAGGGTCTCGGCGTCGCGGGCCTCGAGGTACTCGGGCTCGATCGCGGCCGCGGCGAGCTCGATCCGCGCGGCGGCGAGCCCCGCCTCGAGCGAGTCGAGGGCCAGCGCCTGCTGCTCGGCGGCGGCGAGGGCGCGCGAGAGGGCGACGGCGCGGAGGCGGTCGGCGGGCTCGAGGTAGACGTTGCGCGAGCTCATCGCCAGGCCGTCCTCCTCGCGGACGATCGGCATCACCTCGACCCGCAGCGGCATGTCGAGGTCACGCACCATCCGCTTGATCACGGCCGCCTGCTGGGCGTCCTTCTGGCCGAAGTAGGCGACGTCGGGGCCGACGATGTTGAAGAGCTTGGCGACGATCGTGGTGACCCCGCGGAAGTGGCCGGGGCCGCGACGGGCGGGGTCGCCGTCGAGGACCGAGGTGAGCCCGCCGATGACCTCGACCGCGGTGGCGAAGCCGTCCGGGTAGAGCTCGGCGACCGCGGGGGCGAAGACGAGGTCGACGCCGGCCTCGGTGGCGAGGCGCAGGTCGCGCTCCTCGTCGCGCGGGTAGCGGTCGAGATCCTCGCCCGGGCCGAACTGGGTCGGGTTGACGAAGAGGCTCATGACGACGACGTCGGTCTCGACGCGGGCGGCGCGCAGCAGCGAGACGTGGCCTTCGTGGAGGAAGCCCATCGTCGGGACGAGGCCGATCGTGCGGCCCGCGCGGCGGTGCGGGAGCAGCGCGGCGCGCAGCTCGCCGACCGAGCGCACGACGCGCGCGGCAGCCCTGGTGGTGACGGTTTCGCCGGATAGGGAGTTCAAGGTGATCAGGTCCATGCCTCAGGGGTCACGGCCGTTGAGCCAATTATAGGCACCTGCGCACCTTTCGTTACGGGGCGGGCCCGGATGCCCACGCTGCAGGACCTTTGCCGTTCCTATGCGGGCCCGATCCGCCCTGTGAAGACGAGGTGACAGGAATATTGATCCGTTCATTCCGACTTCTCGCAGAACCCCCTAAGCAACGTTTACCCCCACCCCCAATCAATGGAGGAGAATGCGTATGAGTTCTCACAAGCTTCTTTCGCAGTTTGATCAGGACGAGGCAGTCGCCGAAACGCATCACAATGCGATCGAGTCGCTCGACGAGGGCGACAGCCGTCGTGGCTTCCTGAAGAAGGCCGGCCTCAGCGGCGCCGCCGTCATGGGCTCCGGCGCTCTGCTCGCCGCCCTCACCCCCGCCGGCGCGGCAGCTGCCAGCGGCAAGGGCCGTCCGCCCGCCAAATTCGGCAAGGGCGACATCGGCATCCTCAACTACGCGCTGACGCTCGAGTACCTCGAGGCCGCGTTCTAC
Source organism: uncultured Solirubrobacterales bacterium (assembly GCA_963791095.1). Classification (GTDB taxonomy): domain Bacteria; phylum Actinomycetota; class Thermoleophilia; order Solirubrobacterales; family 70-9; genus VAYN01. The sequence continues at coordinate 13,985 of CAWBRE010000008.1, read as the reverse complement.
AACGAGGCGACGAAGAACAAGGTCGCCAAGGGCTCGCAGGAGACCGCCTTCCTGAAGGCCGTCACCGCCGACGAGAACGCGCACGTCGCGTTCCTGAAGAAGGCACTCGGCTCGAAGGCCGTCGCCGCCCCGAAGGTCGACTTCGGCGACGCGACCAGCAAGGCCAAGTGGCTCCCCACCTCGATGGTGCTGGAGAACACCGGGGTCAAGGCCTACGGTGGCCAGGCTCTGAACATCAGCAGCCCGGCGTACATCACCGCTGCCCTCTCGATCTGGGCCGTCGAGGCGCGTCACGCGTCGGTCGCCGGTCTGCTCGTGAAGGCCGCACCGACGAGCATCTCGCCGGAAAAGGGCCCGTTCCAGACCACCGCCACCGCGGCCGAAGTTCTGAAGGCCGTCGAAGGCACCGGGTTCCTGGTTTAACGACCAGCTGATCCCCGGCCAAGAAAGGAACACAGAATGATCGGCAACATCGGACCACTGGAGATCGGGATCGTCCTGATCATCGCCCTCGTGGTCTTCGGGCCGAAAAGGCTGCCCGACCTCGGGCACTCTCTCGGCAAGGGGATCCGCGAGTTCAAAGGGTCGGTCACCGGCGAAACGGACGAGCCGGCTCAGGTCGAGCCGCCCCGGACCGAGTCCCGCCCGGTGACGACCCATCGGGTCGAAGACACCGTCCCGGCCCCGACTCACCACTAACCGTCCCCCAACGCCACCCCAAGGAGACCAGCCGTGCGCCGCATAAAACCAGCGTCATTCGATGATCGGATGGCCCTCGTCGACCACCTCGACGAGTTGCGCGCACGGCTGGTCGTCTGCCTCGCCGTGTTCGGCGCGGCGCTCGCGCTGTGCTTCTGGCAGAACCATCTCCTGCTGGAAATCGCGAGCGCCCCGCTGCCGGCGGGTCACCAGAAGCTGATCACCTTCGGCGTCACCGAGCCGTTCACGACGACCCTGACGGTGAGCGCCTACGCGGCGATCATCCTGGCGCTGCCGTTCGTGCTCTACCAGCTCTACGCCTTCCTCCTGCCCGCCTTCAGCAAGGGGCAGCAACGGGCGATCATCCCGCTCCTGGCGATGATCCCGGTGCTCTTCATCGCCGGCTGCGCCTTCGGCTACTTCCTCGTCCTGCCCGCGGCGGCGAAGTTCCTCCTCAACTTCAATGACACCCAGTTCAACGTCCAGGTGCAGGCGAAGCAGTACTACAGCTTCTTCGCGATGACCATCCTCGCCTGCGGGATCGTCTTCCAGGTGCCGGTCGGGATCCTCTCGGTCACCCGCCTCGGGATCGTCAAGGTCGAGCAGCTGACCAAGAACCGGCGCTACGCCTACCTGATCTGCGCGGTGGTCGCCGCGGCGCTCCCCGGCGTCGACCCGATCTCGATGCTGCTCGAGACGGCTCCGCTGATCGTCCTCTACGAGCTCTCGATCGTCCTCGCCAAGGCCTTCGGGACCCCCGCCGAACGGCTTGAAGGCCAGCCTCAGGGCTCCTGAGCGTGTGCCTGGCCCTCGCCCTGACCTACGTCAGGGGCTCGATAGGTGATCGGGCGGAGCGGCTTCGCCGGGGCGCCGGCGCAGATGTGACGCTCGGGCAGGTCACGGGTGACCACCGAGTTGGCGCCGATCACGCACCGCTCCCCCACGCTGACCCCGCTGGTCACGGCGCAGTTGACGCCGAACCAGGTGTTGGCGCCGATCTCCACCGGGCCCTTCGAGGTGAAGCCCTGCCAGGTGACCGGCAGCTCGGGGTCGTCGAAGCGGTGCTCCGCATCGCCGACGAAGCAGTTGTTGGCGAACATCACGTGATCGCCGACCGTCACCTTCCCCTGCGCGGCGATCATCGTGCCGCGGTTGAGGAAGCAGCCTTCCCCGATCTCGATCTCCCCCTCGGGCGCCAGGGTCAGCCAGCAACCGGGCTCCAGCAGGGTGCCTTCGCCGATCCGCAGGCGGCCCTCGTCGAGCGCCTCGAGGATCTCCCCCTCGACCGGATAGCGGACGAAGAAGCCGCCGCGGGCGGCGTGGCGGTCGATCCGCAGGCGGCGCGTGAGGCGATGGTTGCGCTCGTACCAGCGTCGCTTCGCCCACCAGATGCGCCAGCCGGTCTGCGCCATGCGCGCACGTTAGCCGTCGGCGGCGGGAATAGACTTCGCGCCGATGAGTGACCTGCGCGGCGGCATCGACCTGGGCGGCACCAAGATCCAGACCGCTGTGATCGATCCTGACGGCGCGGTCAAAGGCGAAGCGCGACGGCCGACGCCGATCGAGGGCGGGCCCGCCGACGTCGCCGCGGCGATGGCCGAGGCGATGGTCGAGGCGGCCGAGAGCGCCGGGGTCAAAGCTTCCGAGCTGCAGGGCGTCGGGGTCGGCTCGCCCGGTGACGTGGACGAGAAGACCGGCGCCGTCAGCAATGCCGGCAACCTTCCCGACTGGGAGGACAGCTTCCCGCTCGCCGAAACGCTGAAGCAGAAACTGGGGACGACGGTGCGGATCGGCAACGACGTCCAGGTCGCGACCGAAGCCGAGTTCCACCTCGGCGCCGCCCAGGGCTACGACAGCCTGATCGGCGTCTTCTGGGGCACGGGCGTCGGCGGCGGCCTGATCCTCGGCGGCAAGCCGTGGCTCGGCCGCGGCGCGGCCGGGGAGATCGGCCACATGGTGGTCAAACGCGGCGGCGCCAGATGCCCCTGCGGCCGGCGCGGCTGCATGGAGGCCTACGCCGGGCGCAAAGCGATGGAAGAAGAGGCGAAACGGCGCCACGACGACGGCGACAAGACCGACCTCTTCAAGCTGATGGAGAAGCACGAAAAACCCCGCCTCACCTCAAGCATCTGGGGCCGGGCGATCGACCACGGCGACAAGGTCGCGACCGAGCTGATCGAGCGGGCGATCGAGGCCCTCGGCACCGGCGTAGCCTCGGCGATCAACCTGCTCGACCCGGAGCTGATCATCATCGGCGGCGGTCTCGGCCTCCGCTTCGGCGAGCGCTACATGGAGCAGCTGCTCACGGAGATGCGCAAACACGTCTTCTTCGAGACCATGCCCGACGTGAAGATGGCCTCACTCGGCGATCTAGGCGGCGCCGTCGGCGCCTCGTTGCTGGTCACGAACCGCTAGGGCGAGGGTTCAGGCCGTTGCGGCCGGGGACGGGCTAGGGCTCGATTCTCTGCGGCCGGGGACGGCGAGGCCGGGCGTCTCGGAGGCAACCCGGGCAGGCTGAGGCCGCCTCCGAGACGCCCGGGTCGGGTGGTTTTCGGGGAGGACTGGCGCCGGGACGGTGTCCCTGCGGGGAGACGTCACAGGGACGGCACCTTTCGGGGAGAGACGGCATGAAGATGCCGCGAACGTCACCGGGTCGTCAAGCCCCAGGTGGGGCATCCGTGGATCCAGGACGCACTGTGGAGCATTACTCTCGCATAGAGAGAGTTTCTCTCCACAGCAAAACGCTGATCAATGGGGCGGGTGTGACGTCTCATGAAGAGTCGCGGAGTTCCACACGTCCCCCGCACTTCCCGGTGACGTTCCCTCCATCTCCGCCACGAAACTCCCTCGCCCGCCGTCGCTCGGCCGCGACCGTGGAGCGTTGGTGGCGTATATAGCCACCGGGGCTCCACAGGCGACCCAGTGGCCCCGCACCCTCACCGCTCTCCCCGTGACCCGGCCCTCTCGGCGGCGGCCACAGCCTGCCAGGGCTGCCGCCGAGATGGCCGCGTCCTTACCCGGGCGCCAGCTTCCGGTGGCCGAGTCCCTCGCCCGTCAGCCGCACGGCCTTGCGTCGGAAACCGACGCCGCGACCCTTCCCACCGGCGTGCCGCAGGCACCGACCCGCCGCCCCGAAAGGCGGCGGCCCGCGCAGGTGTTACTAGGCTCTGCCGCGCGTCTGGCGCTGCTGCTTGGCCACTGCGTCGACCAGGACCGCCAGCAGCAGCACGCCGCCGGTGACCATGTATTTGATCGGCGAGGCTAGGCCGAGCAGGTCCATGCCGTTGGAGATCGAGCCGATCACCAGGGCACCGAGGAGGGCGGTCCAGACCGAGCCGCGGCCGCCGAAGAGGCTGGTGCCCGCGATCACCGGGCCGGCGATCGCCAGCAGCAGCAATTCGTTGCCGCCCGAGTTCTGGTTGACGGCGAAGAGTCGTGAGGCGGCCATGATGCCGCCGACCGCGGCCATCGCGCCGGCGATCGCGAAGACCGCGACGCGCACCCCGTTGACCCGGATGCCGGCCCGTCGCGCCGCCTCGTCGTTGCCGCCGACGGCGAAGACGTGGCGGCCGAAGGTGGTCTTCTGGACCACGTACTCCATCCCGATCACGAAGCCGAGCAGAATCAGCAGCGCCAGCGGTATCCCGCGATCGGAGTTGAGGATCGCGACGGCGCCGATCACGATCGCCGCCATCAGCACGAGGCGGGCGATCTGCGGTAGCGGACTTTTGTCACCGAGGCCGGCCGAAACCCTTCGTCGGTAACCGATCGCAAGCACCAATCCGTAGGCGGCGATCGCGACGATCGCGATGATCCAGCCGGTCGTGCTCCCGTAGAAGATGTTGGCCAGCCCGGTGATTTTCGAGTCGGTGACGTTCAGCGACCCGGTCTTGCCGAGCACCTGTAAGAGCGCTCCCTGCCAGGTCAATAACCCCGCCAAGGTGACGACGAACGAGGGCACCACGAAGCGGCTGAAGAGGAAGCCCTGGGCGGTGCCGATGGCGGCGCCGACGGCAACCGCGGCGGCGATCGCCAGGTACGGGTTCCAGCCATGTTGGACGTTCAGCACCACCATCACCGCTCCGGCCAGGCCGGACACGGCGCCGACCGAGAGGTCGATCTCGCCGAGCAGCAGCACGTAGACGATGCCGACCGAGATCAGCCCGATCGTGGTGATCTGCAGCATCAGGTTGGTCAGGTTCTCGGCCGAGAGGAAGCGGCTTTCCTGGACCTGGAAGATGACCGCGATCAGGACCAGGCCGAGGATCACCCGGACCGAGGAGAGGTCGCCCTGGACGACGCGGCGGATCATCACCCGCGGGTCGACTTTGACTTTCTCCTCGCTGCCCGGATCGGGCGCGGTCGGAGCCGGCGTGGCGCTCATGCTTTCTCCCCCTCGGAGCCACCGTCGGTGGCTTCCGCTTTGTCCTCGACGACCTCGGCGCGGGCGCCGGCGTTGCTGCCGAGCCCGGTGATCGCCGCGACGACGTGCTCCTCCGTCACTTCGCCGGAGCTGAAGTCACCGGCCGAGCGGCCGAGGCGAAGCACGACGATGCGGTCGCAGACCTCGAAGACGTCGGCCAGGTTGTGGCTGATGACGACGACGCCGAGGTTGCGCTCACGCAGGCGTTTGATCAGCGCCAGCACCTGTTTGGTCTGCGGCACACCCAGTGCCGCGGTCGGCTCGTCGAGCATCACGACTTTCGGTTCGCCGAGCAGCGAGCGGGCCACCGCCACCTGCTGGCGCTGACCGCCGGAGAGCGTCCCCACCTCGCTGCGGAGGCTCGGGATCGTCACCGCCAGGTTCGAGAGCAGGTCGCCGGCGCGATTCTCCATCGCGACCTCGTCGAGCTGACGACTGACCGCGCCGACCCCGCCGAGGGTTTCCTCGCTGCCGAGGAAGATGTTGGCGACAACGTCGAGGTTGTCGCAAAGGGCGAGATCCTGGTAGACGGTCGCGATCCCCAGGCTCGTCGCGTCCTGGGGTTTACCGATCGACACCTCCTGGCCCTCGAACAAGATCTTGCCCCCGTCGGGGCTGTTGATTCCGGCAATCGTCTTGACCAGCGTCGACTTGCCGGCGCCGTTGTCGCCGACGAGGCCTACGACCTCGCCGGCGCTGACGGCGAAATCGACCCGGTCCAATGCTTGGACCGGGCCGAAATGCTTACTGATCCCCTCCAGCTGCAGAAGGGGGGCATCGGGGCTCATGCTCAGCCTTCGATCCCTGCTTCTTTGCAAGCCGCCGCGAAGGCGCCTTCGCACAGTTCCGCCGGGGTGACGAATTTTTCGGCGATAACCGTTTCGTTGATGTTTTCTTTGACGACCGGGGTCGAGGTCAGCAGGATCGACGGGACTTCCGTCTTGCCGTTTTCGATCATTTCGGTCGGTTTTTCGGTCGACACTTCACCGGTTTCACCAAGCGAGATCGCCATTTCGGCGGCGATTTCCGCCTCCGGGACGATCGGCTTGAAGATCGTCATGAACTGTTCGCCTTTGAGGATGCGCTGCAGCCCCGCGACGGTCGAGTCCTGACCGGTGACCGGCTTTTCTTCCGGATTGATGCCCGCGCCTTTCATTGCCGCGATGGCACCGCCGCCGGTTTCGTCGTTGGCGGCGTAGATGGCAGCGAAGCCTTCCTTACCCAGAGCGGTGATCGCCTGGTCGGCCTCCTTCTGCGCGTTTTCGGCGGTCCAGCCGGGCGTGTCGTATTCCTTGCCGATTGCGACACCTTCTTTTTCGAACACCTTGTTCGAGCCCGCCTTGAACAGCGCGGCGTTCGGGTCCGCAGGGTCACCGTTGATCTTGATGATCGGGCCCTTCGGTTTACCGATTTCCTTCAGCTTTTTGACCAGCGTTTCGGCCTGCTGTTCACCGACCCGTTCGTTGTCGAACGAGACGTAGGCACCGACTTCGCTGTTTTCGATCAGGCGGTCGTAGCTGACGACCGGGACTTCCTGGGCGTGAGCTTTTTCGACGATCACCGCCGCCGCTTTCGAATCCATCGGGTCGACGACCATCACTTCGGCACCCTGGGTCAGTGCTGCTTCGCCCTGGCTTGCCTGTTTTTCGACGTCGCCGCCGGCGTTGAAGTACGTGACTTCACAACCGGAGCACTGTTCTTCAACAGCTTTTTCGAACGACGGTTTGTCGTTCGTTTCGTAACGCGGCGTTTCGTTTTCCGGCAGGAGAAGGGCGATCTTCACGCCTTCGCCGCCGCCGGAGCTTTCTTCTCCGCCGCCACCACTCGTTTCTTCTTCAGTGGTGCTGCTGGAGCTACTGCTACCTCCGCCGCCGCACCCCGCGACGACCGCTGCGATCACGACGAGCGCGAAAGCCGCGAAGAGGGCCTTCTTGATCCAAGTTGCTTGGGGCATCACTCCTCCTTTTGTTCCCCCCAACGTTCCAGCCGACCATACCCCTAAGACAAGACGGTCCAGCCCCGTTGCAGGTGTTTCCCCGAAATGAACAGCTAACTGCCCAAAGAACCTATCGAAATGTCCAGCAGAACTAAGCAGCCACCGACAATTTGCCGCGGCCGCGCGACTTCGCCGGTTCAACCAGATCGGCCAAGAAACGGCCGGTGTGCGAATCGGCGACCGCGGCGATCTCCTCCGGCGTTCCGACGCCGACGATCTGACCCCCCATTTCGCCGCCCTCGGGACCGAGGTCGATCAGCCAATCCGCCGTCTTGATCACGTCCAGGTTGTGCTCGATCACGACCACCGAGTTGCCCTGGTCGACCAGCCGCCCGAGCACCTCGAGCAGCCGCGCGACGTCGGCGAAGTGCAGGCCGGTGGTCGGCTCGTCGAGGATGTAGAGGGTGTCGCCGGTCGCCACTTTGGAGAGCTCGGTGGCGAGCTTGATCCGCTGCGCCTCGCCGCCGGAGAGGGTCGTCGCGGGCTGGCCGAGGCGGATGTAGTCGAGGCCGACGTCGTGCAGGGTGCGGAGCCGGCGGGCGATCTTCGGCACGTTCTCGAAGAAGCCGACCCCCTCCTCGACCGACATCGCCAGCACGTCGGCGATGTTCTTGCCCTTGAAGCGGACCTCGAGCGTCTCGCGGTTGTAGCGAGCCCCGTGGCACTGCTCGCAGGGCACGTAGACGTCGGGCAGGAAGTGCATCTCGATCTTGATCTGGCCGTCGCCTTTGCAGACCTCGCAGCGGCCGCCCTTGACGTTGAAGCTGAAGCGGCCCGGCTTGTAGCCGCGCGCCCGCGCCTCCTGGGTCTGGGTGAAGATCTGGCGGATGTGGTCGAAGACGCCGGTGTAGGTGGCCGGGTTGGAGCGCGGCGTGCGGCCGATCGGCGACTGGTCGATGTTGATGATCTTGTCGATCTGCGAGAGCCCGTCGATCCCGTCGTGGGCGCCCGGGCGCAGTTTCGCCTGGTGCAGGCGGTTGGCGACCGAGGGGTAGAGCGTCTCGTTGACCAGCGTCGACTTGCCCGACCCGGAGACCCCGGTGACGCAGCAGAAGATCCCCGAGCGGGATCGTCACGTCGACGTCCTTGAGGTTGTGTTCGCGGGCGCCGCGGACCAGGAGCGCGCCTTTCGGCTGCCGCCGCTCCTCCGGCACCTCGATCTTTTTCTTGCCCGAGAGGTACTGGCCGGTCAGCGAGGCGGGGTCCTTCGCCACCTGCTTCGGCGTCCCCGCGGCGATGATGTAGCCGCCGTGTTCGCCCGCCCCCGGGCCGAGGTCGACCAGGTGGTCGGCGGCCATCATCGTGCCCTCGTCGTGCTCGACCACGATCACCGTGTTGCCGAGGTCGCGCAGCCGGTCGAGGGTCGCGATCAGCTTCTCGTTGTCGCGCTGGTGGAGGCCGATCGAGGGCTCGTCGAGGACGTACATCACGCCGACCAGGCTCGACCCGATCTGGGTCGCCAGGCGGATCCGCTGGGCCTCGCCGCCGGAGAGCGTGCGGGCGGTGCGGGACATCGAGAGGTAGCCGATGCCGACGTTGTCGAGGAAGGTGAGCCGTTCGGTGACCTCGCGCACGATCAGCCGCGCGATCGCCCGCTCGGTCTCGGTCATCTCCAGCTCTTCGATCCACTCCTTCGCGCGCCGCGCCGAGAGGTCGCAGTACTCGGCGATGCTGAGGCCGCCGACCTTCACCGCGAGGCTCTCCGGCCGCAGCCGGGCGCCGTGGCACTGCGGACACGGCTGCTCGGCCATGTAGCCCTCGATCCGCTCCCGGTTGGTCTCCGAGTCGGTCTCTTCGTAGCGCCGCTCCAGGTTGTTGACGATCCCCTCGAAGCGCACCTTGTAGGAGCGCCGGCGGCCGAAGCGGTTGGTGTAGGTGACCTGGTGGCGGTCCTCGCCGGTGCCGTAGAGGAAGATCTCTTTCTCGGATTTCTTCAATTTCGACCAGGGCTTGTCGATGTCGACGTCGTAGGCGTCGGCGACCGAGGCGATCAGCCGCCGCCAGTAGGCGGTGACGCCGCGGTTCCACGGCTGCAGGGCGCCCTCGGCCAGCGACAGGGTCGGGTCGGGGACGACCAGTTCGGGGTCGATCACCTTCTGGAAGCCGAGCCCGTGGCAGCGGTCGCAGGCGCCGTGGGGCGAGTTGAAGGAGAAGATCCGCGGCTCCAGCTCCGGGATCGAGGTGCCGCAGTTGAGGCAGGCGAACTGCTCGGAGAAGAGCAGCGTCGGCTCGTCGGAGTCGACGAACTCGATTTCGATCAGCCCGGCGGCGATCCCCGCCGCGGCCTCCACCGACTCCGAGAGGCGGCGCCGCAGCTCCGGTTTCATCACCAGCCGGTCGACCACGATCGAGATGTCGTGTTTGAACTTTTTGTCGAGGACGATGTCCTCGTCGAGGCGGCGCAGCTCGCCGTTGATCTTGGCCCGCGAGTAGCCCTCGAGCCGCATCTGCTCGAGCAATTTCCCGTATTCGCCTTTGCGCCCGCGGACGACCGGCGCCATCACCATGAATTTCTTGCCGTCCTCGATCGTCATCAGCCGGTCGACGATCTGCTCCTGGGTCTGGCCGGTGATCTCCTCGCCGCAGGTCGGGACAGAACGGGTGGCCGATCCGGGCCCAGAGCAGCCGCAGGTAGTCGTAGATCTCGGTCACCGTGCCGACGGTCGAGCGCGGGTTGCGCGAGGTCGTCTTCTGGTCGATCGAGATCGCCGGCGAGAGGCCCTCGATCGAGTCGACGTCGGGCTTCTCCATCAGGCCGAGGAACTGGCGCGCGTAGGACGACAGCGACTCGACGTAGCGGCGCTGGCCCTCGGCGTAGATCGTGTCGAAGGCGAGGCTCGACTTGCCCGAGCCGGACAGCCCGGTGATCACGATCAGGGCGTCGCGGGGCAGCTCGAGCGAGACGTCCTTGAGGTTGTGCTCACGGGCACCGGAGATGACGATTTTGTCTGATACAGGCACGAATAACGAGTTTACCCAGGCGAACAGATGTTCCCCCGCCCTTCGCCGGACCCCACCGCGCCCCCGCCCCGCCGACGCGTTCGCACTTTCCCGCGATATGCGGCGGTTTTCCGCGAACGCGCGAGCCGTCGCGGGGGGAGAACTCGAGTGGCCTTCGCACTTGACCGTCGGCATGCGAGGAGCAACTGCGAACCCACCAGCAGATGGCGAACCTGGCGGCCCGCCAGTACGGCATCGTCACCCGCGAGCAGCTGGACGAGCCTCGGCTACACGGACCGGATGCGATCGACGCGGCCCGTCGCGATCGGGCGGCTGCAGGCCTGGCACCGGAGCGTCTTCGCGGTCGGCCACGGCGGGCTCAGCCCGCACGGGCTCTGCATGGCGGCGGTCCTCTTCCGCGGCGACGGCGCGCTGATCAGCTTCCAGTCGGCGGTCTGGCTCTGGGGGCTGGAGAGGAAGCTCGAGGTCCCGGTCAACGTCAGCGTGCGCTGGCGCGGGCATCGCGCGGACGCGATCGGCCTCCATCACTGCCCGGCCCTGCGCGACGAGGACCTCGCCGAGACCGAGCGGCTGCCGGTCACCGCGGTCCCGCGGACGCTGCTCGACTTCGCCTCGGACGCGCAGACCTACGCGGCTCGAACGCGGCGATCGACCGGGCCGACCGGCTCGAACTGCTCGACCTCGGCCGCCGATCGACCGGCATCGCCGACGAGGTCCGAGGCCACCGCGGTCGCGGCCCGCTGCGGCGGGCGATGAGCGTCTATCGCGAGAGCGGCTTCACGCGCTCGGGCGGCGAGAAGCGGATGCTCGCGGCGCTCGCCGACGCGGGCGTGCGGCGACCCGCGCGTCAACAACTTCGTCGAGGGCTACGAGCTCGACTTCTACTGGGAGCGCGAGCGCTTCGCGGTCGAGCTCGACAGCTGGGAGCACCACCGCGGCCGCCGCTCCTTCGAGGAAGACCGCAAACGCCAGGAGGAGCTGGCGATGGCCGGGATCGAGACGATCCGGATCACCGGCACCCGGCTGAGACGCGAACCGCGAGAAGGTCGCGAGGCGCATCGCCGAGCACCTCGACCGCCGTCGCCACGCCTCGCCGCCAGTGCGTTCGCAGATATCCGCCGATAGCGCGGATAAGTGCGAACGCACCGTGAGCCGGCCGGCTAGAGGGCGGCGGAGAGCTTGCGGCGGTACTCGCGGGCGGTGGGGTCGGCGGGGTCGAGGTCGGCGAGGATGCCGATGATCGCCCGGCGGATCAGGTCGCGGCGCTCGCTCGGGGTCGAGGGTCGCTCGGCCCGTCGCCGCGTCGCTCGCGTCGCCGTTCGTCGGACGAGCGCCGTCGAGCAGCGCGTCGAGGGCGGCGGTGCGGTCGCCGTCGTCGAGGGCCGTCCAGGCCTCGGGGGCGACGCCGGCCTCGGCCAGCTTCACGCGGGCGGCGATCCCGGCGGCGGCGAAGTCGTCGGGGAAGCCCTCGACCGCTTCCAGCGCCTCGGCCTCGGCCCCGCGCGCGAGGCGCGCCTTGGCCAGCGCGACGGCGATGTCGGCGCGGCGCGGCTCCAGTTCGGCGGCCTCGCGCAGCGAGAGCTCGTCGCCCGCCGCCAGCAGCTCGTCGGCGCGCGAGGGCGCCAGGCCGTCGAAGAAGGCTTCGACCTGGGCGGGCGGCACGGCGCCGACGAATTCGTCGACGATCTCGCCGTCGCGGAAGGCCTTCACCGCCGGGATCCCCTGGATCGCCGTAGCGGGCGGCCAGCGCCTGGTTGGAGTCGGTGTCGACCTTGGCCAGCACCACCTCGCCCTCGCGCTTGGCTCTCGGCCGCTTCCAGCGCCGGGCTCAGCTGTTTGCAGGGCCCGCACCAGTCGGCCCAGAAGTCGACCACGACGGGAACCTCTTTGGAGCGCTCGATGACGTCGCGCTCGAAGTCCGCTTCGGTTGCGTCGATCGGCATAGCGAAAAGTTAGGGAGCGCGCCCCCGGCTCGCGCACCCGTCGGCAGCGGCTCAGGCGCCGGCGGTCATGCCCTCGAGGTCGCGGCGCAGCTCGCGCAGCTCGTCGCGGATCCGGCCCGCCTCCTCGAAGCGGAGGTCGTCGGCGGCGGCCAGCATCTCCTCCTCGAGCGCGACGATCGTCTTCTCCAGCTCCTCGGGGCTGTCCCAGCGTTCGGTCCGTTTGCGGCGCTGCCGGGCCGGGGCGCGGTCTTCCATCGCCAGCAGCTCCGACATCTCGGAGATCCCTTTGCGCACCGTCGTCCGGGGTGATCCCGTGCTCCTCGTTGTAGGCGACCTGGATCGCCCGGCGGCGGTCGGTCTCGCTCATCGCCGCGCGCATCGCGTCGGTCTCCTTGTCGGCGTACATCAGCACCCGCCCGTTGACGTTTCGCGCCGCCCGGCCGATCGTCTGCACCAGGCTCGTCTCGCCGCGCAGGAAGCCCTCCTTGTCGGCGTCGAGGATCGCGACCAGCGAGACCTCGGGCAGGTCGAGACCCTCGCGCAGCAGGTTGACCCCGACCAGCACGTCGAACTCGCCGAGCCGCAGGTCGCGGACGATCTGGATCCGTTCGAGCGTGTCGATCTCGGAGTGCAGGTAGCGGACCTTGACCCCGTACTCGAGCAGGTAGGCGGTCAGGTCCTCGGCCATCTTCTTGGTCAGCGTCGTGACCAGGATCCGCTCGCCTTTCTCGGCGACCTTCTTGCGCCTCGTTCATCAGGTCGTCGATCTGGTTGCGGGTCGCGCGCACCTCGATCTCGGGGTCGACGATCCCGGTCGGGCGCACGATCTGCTCGACCGTCCGCGACGCTTCGGCTTTCTCGAACGGCCCCGGCGTCGCCGAGACCATCACCAGGTGTTTCACCCGTTCGAGGAACTCGTCGAACTTGAGCGGCCGGTTGTCGATCGCCGAGGGCAGCCGGAAGCCGAAGTCGACCAGCGTCTGCTTGCGCGAGCGGTCGCCGTGGTACATGCCGCCGATCTGCGGGATCGTCTGGTGGCTCTCGTCGACGAAGCAGATGAAGTCGTCGGGGAAGTAGTCGATCAGGGTGTGCGGCGGGGTGCCGGGTTCGCGGCCGTCGAGGATCCGCGAGTAGTTCTCGATCCCGGAGGTGAAGCCGAGCTCTTTGATCATCTCGAGGTCGTAGGAGGTGCGCTGGCGCAGGCGGTGGGCCTCCAGCTGTTTGCCTTCGTTCTCGAGTTCGGCCGTCCGCGATTCCAGTTCGGCGCGGATCTCCTCGACCGCGCGCTCGACCGTCTCGTCTTTGGTGACGTAGTGCGACGCCGGCCAGACCGAGACGTGGTCGATCTCGTCGATCACCTCGCCGGTCAGCGGGTCGAAGTGCTGGACCCCCTCGATCTCGTCGCCGAAGAGGGCGATCCGGTAGGCCGTCTCGGCGTAGGACGGCATGATCTCCAGCACCTCGCCGCGCACCCGGAAGGAGCCGCGCCCGAGCACCGAGTCGTTGCGCTGGTACTGCATCTTCACCAGCTTGCGCAGCACCTCGTCGCGGTCGATCGTCTTGCCGACCTGGAAGAGCTGCATTTTTTCGTTGTAGATCTGCGGCGAGCCGATCCCGTAGATGCAGGAGACCGAGGCGACGATGATCACGTCTCGGCGGGCGAAGAGCGAGGCGGTGGCGGCGTGGCGCAGGCGGTCGATCTCGTCGTTGATCGAGCTGTCCTTCTCGATGTAGAGATCCTGCGCCGGGACGTAGGCCTCGGGCTGGTAGTAGTCGTAGTAGGAGACGAAGTAGTTGACCTCGTTGTCCGGGAAGAACTCGCGGAACTCGTTGCAGAGCTGCGCGGCAAGCGTCTTGTTGTGGGCGATGACGAGCGCGGGCGCTGGACCTCGGCGATCACCCCGGCCATCGTGAAGGTCTTGCCGGTGCCGGTGGCGCCGAGCAGGGTCTGGAAGCGTTCGCC
>CAWBRE010000007.1:0-17671 GCA_963791095.1 uncultured Solirubrobacterales bacterium | reverse complement strand
TGGAGGGCGCCCGCATCATCGGCCCCAACTGCCTCGGCCTGATCGTGCCGGAAGTCTGCAAGATGGGCGGCATCGGCGGCCCGGCGAAAGACGCGGCCAAGGCCTACGCAGCCGGGGCCGGTCGGGGTGATGAGCCGCTCCGGCGGGATGACCACCGAGATCTCCTCCTCGCTGACCCAGGCCGGGCTCGGCGTCTCCACCGCCGTCTCGATCGGCGGCGACGCGATCATCGGCTCCACCTACGCCGAACTGATGCCGCTCTTCGAGGCCGACGAGCAGACCAAAGCGATCGTCATCTACACCGAGCCGGGCGGCCGCATGGAGGCCCAGCTCTCCGAATGGGTGAAGGACAACAACTCGCGCCTGCCGATCGTCGCCTTCATGGCGGGCAAATTCATGGACGACGAGGAGATGAAAGGGATGAGCTTCGGCCACGCGGGCACGATCGTCGAGGGCGTCGAGGACACCGCGACGGAGAAGATCGCCCGCCTCGAAGCCGCCGGCATCCGCGTCGTCGAGCGGATCGACGAGATCCCCACGGTGGTCAAGGAGAAGCTCGGGGTGCTCGCCTGATGGCCACCCAGCACAAAGTCTTCATCGACGTCGAGGTCGACGACTCGATCCGCGACGACGCGGCGCTGGCGGCGAAACTCGAAGAAGTCTGCCCCGTCGACATCTTCAAGAATGCCGGCGGCCAGGTCGAGGTCGTCGACGAGAACGTCGACGAGTGCGTCCTCTGCCGCCTCTGCCTCGAAGCGGCCCCCGCGGGCACCGTCCACGTCAAGAAGCTCTACGACGGCACCGAGCTCATTAGCTCAGAACTCAGCGTCTGCATTTGCGCGCCGAGCGGGCTAATGCAGACGCTGACTCAGCTGGGTCTAGCTTCGCGGCGTCCGGGTGGGCGACGCAGGTGTTGCCGACGTTCGAGCGAGACCGGGAGCGGCCCTTGGGTCCGCGCGGTGATCTTCACGGTCTCCGGGATGCCCACCAGACACGGTTCTTCGGGCAGGTGAGGATGAAGGACGTATTCGCCGGGGCCGAGGCGGACTTCGAAATGGCCTTCGACGCCGGCAGCGTCGCAGCACGGTCGCCGAACCGCGCTTGCGCACGTTGACGGTCGCCCCTTCACCTGAGTAGACGGGGTAGTCGACGCCGCAGGGCTCGCCGCTGGATGCAGATAGTCCGGCCCCGGTCCATGTATCACCGCGGCGAGCGGGCAGGCGATCAGCCGCTGCGACTGCGCGCACACCACGTTCGCCTTGGCCGACTCGGTGATCGGCCCACAGTGCGGCGGCGGCGGGCATTCCGGCGTACATGCGGTGGCGCAGGTCGTGTCGTAGACCGTCCCTTCGACCAGCTTCTTATTGCCGGCCGCGGCGGCCGAGCCCGCAAAGAGCCCCGCCACCGCGACCACGAGCACGGCCAGGCCGGCCAAAGTCACAAATCTCCTCATGCCCTGAACCTACCCCGACCGCTCAAGATCACGCGTGTGGAGTTTCGGTTGCTCAGCAACCGGAACTAAACACGGAGATTCCTGATCGGTGGCAGCCGCGGCGCCCAGCCTCAGGCTCGACTCCGGGAGCTCTCCTGTGTGATCTCGTCACGTTACGCGCATATAAATTTATAGTCGGGTAACGTGTGCACCGATGAATGTAGAGACGCGTTCGACGGCTGTCGCGGGACGAGCGGATGGAGCAGACGCTCGGGGTCGCCCACGAGCTGTTCGCCGAGCGCGGCTACGCCGAGGTGACGATGGACGAGATCGCCGCCGCGGTCGGGGTGACCAAGCCGCTGCTCTACAACTACTTCGGCAACAAGGAGCGGCTCTACATCGCCTGCATGGAGCGGGCGGGCGACTCGCTGACGCGCGACCGTCGGCGAGGCGATCGCCGACACCGCCTAGCCCGGCGACGCGCTCGCCGCCGGCGTCCGCGCCTTCTTCGCCTTCCTCGACTCCGACCGCGCCGCCTGGGCGGTCCTCTTCGACGAGACGCTGCCGAACAGCGGCGAGGTCGCCGACCGCGTCGCCGCCTACCGCGGCCAGATCGTCGCGCTGGTCTCCGGCTCGCTCCTCGCCCAGCTCCCGGCCGCGCGCCGCGACGCGCCCGGATCGAAATCGAGGCGCTCTCCGCCGCCCTCCTCGGCGCCGCCGAGGAGCTCGCCCGCTGGTGGCTGCGCACCGAGGCGATCCCCGCCGGCGAGGCGGCCGAGCTCCTGATCTCCACGGTCGAGCCGGGCATCCGCGCCCGCTCCCAGGCCGCCGCCCCCCCACTTCGCAAACCCGGGAAAGGAACCCCCAAGGCATGAACACGCGAGACCCGCCGGGTCGCCGTCATCGGCGGCAACCGGATCCCCTTCGCGCGCTCCGACTCCAAGTACGCGCACGCGACCAACCAGGACATGCTCACCGCCGCGCTCGACGGGCTGATCGACCGCTTCGGCCTCGAGGGCGAGACGCTCGGCGAGGTCGCCGGCGGCGCCGTCCTGAAGCACTCCCACGACCGCGACCTGACCCGCGAGAGCGTCCTCTCCACCCGCCTCGCCCCCGAGACCCCCGCCTACGACGTCCAGCAGGCCTGCGGCACCGGCCTCGAGACGGCGATCCTGGTCGCCAACAAGATCGCCCTCGGGCAGATCGACGTCGGCATCGCCTGCGGCGCCGACACCACCTCCGACGCGCCGATCGAGCTGAACGAGGAGCTCCGCGCGACCCTCCTCGACGCCAACCGCGAGCGCTCCACCACCGGCAAGCTGAAGACGCTGGCCCGCTTCCGCCCCGGCCACATCGTCCCCCGCGTCCCCCGCAACGAGGAGCCGCGCACCGGCCTCTCGATGGGCGAGCACACGCGCGATCATGGCGAAGGAATGGGACATCGGCCGGGCCGAGCAGGACGAGCTCGCGGTCGCCTCGCACAAGAACCTCGCCGCCGCCTACGAGCGCGGCTTCCAGACCGACCTGATCACCCCCTACCTCGGGCTCGAGCGCGACGGCAACCTGCGCCCCGACTCCTCGCTCGAGAAACTGGCGAAGCTGAAACCGGTCTTCGGCGGCCCCGAGGGGACGATGACGGCGGCCAACTCGACGCCGCTCTCCGACGGCGCCTCGGCGGTGCTGCTCGCCTCCGAGGAGTGGGCGAAAGAACACGACCTGCCGGTCCTCGCCTACTTCAGCGAGGGCCAGACCGCGGCGGTCGACCACGTCCACAAGCGCGAAGGCCTGCTGATGGCGCCCGCCTACGCGATGCCGCGGATGCTCGACCGCGCCGGCCTCACCCTGCAGGACTTCGACTACTACGAGATCCACGAGGCCTTCGCCGCCCAGGTGCTCTGCACGCTGAAGGCCTGGGAAGACGCCGACTTCTGCAAGGAGAAGCTCGGCCGCGACAAACCGCTCGGCGCGATCGACCGGGCGAAGCTGAACGTCAACGGCGGCTCGCTCGCCGCCGCGCACCCGTTCGCGGCGACCGGCGGGCGGATCGTCGCCGGCCTCGCCAAGCAGCTGCACGAAGACGGAAAAGGACGCGGCGTGATCTCGATCTGCGCCGCCGGCGGCCAGGGCGTCGTCGCGATCCTCGAAGGCCCGGAAGGAGCCAAGTAACCATGCCTGATCGCTACTCGCAGATCGTCAACGCGCCGGTCGTCTCGACCGTCGCCAAGCAGGTCGGCCTCCCCCAGCCGGTCGACCTCGACCGCTACCAGCCCGGGCGCGCCGGTCGTCGCCGGGCCGGTGCTCAGCGGCGCCGCCCCCGGCGGCCGGCTGGAGCGCGCCGCTGAAGAAGGTGCTCGACGACATCGGCGCCGAACGCGCCGGCGCCGAGGGCAAGGCCAAGGCGCTCGTCTTCGACGCCTCCGGGATCGCCGACTCGACCGAGCTGGTCGAGCTGCAGCGCTTCTTCTACCCCGCCGTCCCGCGCCTGCGGCGCAGCGGCCGCGTCGTCGTCCTCGGCACCACCCCGGCGCTGGCCGGCTCGGCCCGCGCCCACACCGCGCAGCGGGCGCTCGAGGGCTTCACCCGCTCGCTCGCCAAGGAGATCGGCGGCAAGGGCGCGACCGCGCAGCTCGTCTACGTCGAGCCGGGCGCCGAGGACCAGCTCGACTCGACCCTGCGCTTCCTGCTCTCGCCGCGCTCGGCCTACGTCGACGGCCAGGTGATCCGGATCGCGCAAGGGCGTCGCCGCCGACGCCGGAGATCGACTGGGACCTGCCCGCTCGCCGGCAAGACGGCGCTGGTGACCGGCGCCTCGCGCGGGATCGGCGCGGCGATCGCCGCGACGCTCGGCCGCGACGGCGCCAAGGTCGTCGGCCTCGACGTGCCGCAGGCGGAGGCCGACCTGCGCGCCGTGGTCGAGGCGCTCGGCGGCGAAGCGCTGCCGCTCGACATCACCGCCGACGACGCGCCCGAGCAGATCGCCGCGCCACTTCAAGGGCGGCGTCGACGTCGTCGTCCACAACGCCGGCGTCACCCGCGACCGCACGATCGCGAAGATGCCGGAAGACCGCTGGGCGCAGCTGATGGAGATCAACCTCTCCTCCGAGGAGCGGATCGACGACGCCCTGCTCGACTCCAAACGCCTGAACGCGAACGGCCGCATCGTCTGCGTCTCCTCGATGTCGGGGATCGCGGGCAACTCGGGCCAGACCAACTACGCCGCCTCGAAGGCCGGGCGTGATCGGGATGGTCGAATCGCTGGCGCCGGAGCTGGCGAAACGCAAAGCGACGATCAACGCCGTCGCCCCGGGCTTCATCGAGACCCAGATGACCGCGGCGATGCCGATCGGCCCGCGCGAAGCCGGCCGCCGGCTCTCCTCGCTCTCGCAGGGCGGGCTGCCGGTCGACGTCGCCGAGACGATCGCCTGGTTCGCCTCCCCCGCCACCACCGGGGTCAACGGCAACGTCGTCCGCGTCTGCGGCCAGAGCCTGCTGGGGGCGTGACGGTGGCGACCGCAGCAGCCGAGACCAGGAAGCTGACCAGCGCGCCGAGCATCCTGCCGCTCTACGCCCGCGCCGCGCTGCCGCTGCGTGCCGGGCGCTCTCGCGCCTGCCGTTCGTCCCCGGCGGCGGCGGCGAGATCCCGGACGGTGCGGCTGGAGCTCGACGGCGTCACCGCCGACCCGGCGCGGTCGCCGCCTACGCCAAGGTCTGCGGCTTCGCCCTCCGCGACCACCTGCCGCCGACCTACCCCCACGTGCTCGCCTTCCCGCTGCACATGGCGCTGATGTCGGACGGCGCGTTCCCGTTCGGCGCGGTCGGCCTCGTCCACGTCGCCAACAAGATCACCCAGCACCGGCGGATCGGCATCGGCGAGGAGCTCTCCCTGCGGGTCGAGGCGACGAAGATCGCAGCCGCACCCGAAAGGCAAGGCGTTCGACGTCGTCACCGAGGTCCGGGTCGGCCGCCAGATCGCCTGGGAGAGCGACCAGCACCTTCCTGCGCCGCGGCAAGGGCGATCCCGGGCGCGGCCTCCGGCGAGGCGTTCCCGATCGTCGGCGAGGACGTCGCCGGCGAGCGCCGAGTGGACCCTCCCCGGCGACCTCGGCCGCCGCTACGCGGCCGTCTCCGGCGACCGCAACCCGATCCACATGCACTCGCTGACCGCGAAGCCGCTCGGCTTCCCGGCGGCGATCGCCCACGGGATGTGGACGAAGGCGCGGGCGCTGGCGGCGCTCGAGCCGCGCCTCCCCGACGCCTTCGCCACCGACGTCCGCTTCCGCCGGCCGATCCTGCTGCCGGCCAAGGTCGAGTTCGCCACCTCCGACGCCGGCGAGGCGGACGGCGAGGAGATCGACTTCACGGTGCGCGGCCGCGGCAAGAAGCGCGGCAACAGACACCTCGACGGCCGGGTCCTCCCGGTCGCAGCCAAGAGCAAGACCCAGTCCAAAGCCAAAGGAAAGGCAAAGTGACACCACGACCATCGACACCGACAAGGGCGTGGCCGAGCGCGCGATGGGCATCGGCCTGCGGGGGCTGAACTGGCTCGCGGGCTCCGACCTGCTCGACCGCATCCGCATCCGCAAGGGGGTCGAGCGGGCCCTCTTCCAGGGCACCAAGCAGCGGCTTCCGCACGGCGACCGCCGCCGGGCGCACCTTCAAGGCCGCCCAGCAGCTGGGCAAACCGGCGCGCCAGCCGCGCTCCAAGTCGAAGGGCCTCTTCGACGTCACCCCCGACGACGAGCAGGCAGATGTTCCAGGAGGCGGGCCGCGCCTTCGCCGCCGAGAAGATCCGCCCGGCGCGCCAAAGCGGCCGACGACGAGCGCAAGACGCCCGCCGAGATCCTCGCCCAGGCGACCGAGCTCGGCGTCGCGATGCTCGGCGTCCCGGCCGAGCTCGGCGGGGTGATGGAAGAAGGCGCGGCGACGACCAGCGTGCTGATCGGCGAGGCGCTCGCCCACGGCGACATGGGGATCGCCTACGCGGCCCTCGCCCCCGGCGCGGTCGCCACCGCGATCGGCCTCTGGGGCTCGGCCGAGCAGGAGGCGACCTACCTGCCCGCCTTCACCGGCGAGGACGTGCCGGCGGCGGCGCTGGCGATGCTCGAGCCGCGGCCGCTGTTCGACCCGCTGAAGCTGGAGACGACGGCGAAGCGCGACGGCGAGGACTGGGTGCTCGACGGCGCCAAGTCGCTGATCGCCCGGGCGACCGAGTGCGAGCTCTTCCTCGTCGCCGCCGAGGCCGAGGGCATCGGCCCGGCGCTCTTCGTCGTCGAGTCCGGCACCAAAGGGCTCTCGATCGAGGACGAGCCGGCGATGGGCCTCCGCCCCGCCGCCACCGGCACGCCTGCTCCTCGAGGGCGCCCGCGTCCCCGCGACCGCGATCCTCGGCGAGGGCAAGCGCGAGGACTACGTCGAGTGCGTCAACCGGGCGCGGATCGCCTGGGCCTCGCTCTCGGTCGGCACCGCGCAGGCGGTCCTCGACTACGTCATCCCCTACGTCAACGAACGCCAGGCGTTCGGCGAACCGATCTCCAACCGCCAGGGCGTCGCCTTCCCGGTCTCCGAAATCGGGATCGAGTCGAGCGGCATGCGCCTCGCCACCTACCGGGCGGCGGCCCGCGCCGACCAGGGCGAGGACTTCGCCCGCGAGGCGGCGATCGCCCGCCGGCTCTGCGTCCAGAAGGGGATGAAGATCGGCTCCGACGGCGTCCAGCTGCTCGGCGGCCACGGCTACATCAAGGAGCACCCGGTCGAGCGCTGGTACCGGGACCTGCGGTCCGCGGGCGTCATGGAGGGCGCCCTGCTCGTCTAGCCGACGCTCGACGAACGAAGGAGACACGATGATCAACCTCGAGATCCCGAAGAAATACAAGCCGCTGGCCAACCAGGCCAACCAGGTCGCGACCGAGGTCTTCCGCCCGATCTCCCGCAAGTACGACCTCGCCGAGCACGAGTACCCGAAAGAGCTCGACATGCTGGCGTCGCTGATCGACGGCATGAACGAGGGCTCCGACATGGGCGGCGCCGGCGCCGCCGGCGTGCGGCGCTCCGCCAACGGCTCCGACCCGGGCGAGAACCGCAACGGCTCGAACCTCTCCACCGTGCTCGGCATCATCGAGCTCTGCTGGGGCGACGTCGGCCTGCTGCTCTCGATGCCGCGCCAGGGCCTCGGCAACTCGGCGATCGCCTCGGTGGCGACCGAGGAGCAGCTCGAGCGCTACGGCGGCAAGTGGGCGGCGATGGCGATCACCGAGCCCGAGGCGGGCTCCGACTCGGCCTCGATCCGCACCACCGCCGAGCTCGACGGCGACGAGTACGTCCTCAACGGCGAGAAGATCTACGTCACCTCGGGCGAGCGCGCCGACCTGGTCGTCGTCTGGGCGACCCTCGACCGCTCCAAAGGCCGGGCGGCGATCAAGTCGTTCATCGTCGAGCGCTCCAACCCGGGGATGAAGCTCGACCGGCTCGAGCACAAGCTCGGGATCCGCGCCTCCGACACCGCGGCCTTCCTGCTGCGAGGACTGCCGGGTGCCGAAAGAGGCGCTGCTCGGCGACCCGGACGTCAACGTCGAGAAAGGCTTCGCCGGGGCGATGCAGACCTTCGACAACACGCGGCCGCTGGTCGCCGCGATGGCGGTCGGGGTGACCCGGGCGGCGCTGGAGGAGACGCGCCGGCAGCTCGCCTCGGCGGGGGTCGAGGTCGACTACGACGCCCCGGCCCTCTCCCAGCCCGCGGCGGCGGCCCGCTTCCTCGAGATGGAGGCCGACTACGAGGCCTCCTGGCTCCTCACCCTGCAGGCGGCCTGGATGGCCGACAACTCGAAGCCCAACTCCCTGCAGGCCTCGATGGCGAAGGCGAAGGCGGGGCGCACCTGCGTCGACGTCACCCTCGGCTGCGTCGAGCTCTGCGGCGCCGTCGGCCTCGGCGAGACCGAGCTGCTCGAGAAGTGGGCCCGCGACGCGAAGATCCTCGACATCTTCGAGGGCACCCAGCAGATCCAGCTCCTGATCGTCGCCCGCCAGCTCCTCGGCAAGAACTCGAGCGAACTCCGCTAATCGCTCATAACCCTCGGTGGCGTAGGGATTGAGGAATTGGAGCCGCCAGAAGCCATCGCGTTCGACCTTCGTCAGACCGGCCAGATCGCAGACATCGACCCAGTCCCTTTCGATGACCTCGATCTGCCGGTCGACGAGCGCCCTCGCCTCGCCTTGGTCGAGTAGGTACTCCGACGATCGGGCGACGCAGCCGGCGAGCTGGCTGTTCCGGTAGCCGTCCTTGCCGATCGCCATCAGCTGCTTCGTCACGTTGCCGGTCCGACGCTGCGGGCAGACGTCATATGCGGGCGACAGGGTCAGAGCCTCGCCATCCCAGAACTCGGCGTGGTTGCGCGCATGGTCGTCGGTGTTGCTGCAGAGGATGTTGAAGGTGATCCGGGCAAAGAGCTCGCGAAGCGTCGCGCCGGGCTCGGTGAAGTGCGCGCGAATCTGGTCCGCCAGGGCGGCGTAGCTGGCGTAGCGAGCACTCGTCTCGTTCAGTCCCAGGATCGTGAGCGCGGAGACCATCGCCCGTCGACCCCCGCGGTCAGGCCGGTCGAAGCGCTCCATCAGGAGCACATCCTTGCCCTCGGCCTGGATCAGCTCGACCGCCGAGGCATCAATGCCGGCACGGCGTGCCAGCTCCATGGCCACGAACTCGGCCTTCGGGAACGAGTGAGACGTCGGTGCTCGAGCTGAACTTGGCGATCAGTTGGCGCTCACCGTCGTGGATGAGTGCCTTCGGCCGTGCCCCTCCACCGAGCTCCCGTGCATCAGCGCGAGGTCGAGTTCGGGCGAGAGCGGGACCCCGTCTTCGACCTTCCGTGCCGATTCCGTCAGGGCCGCGAGCTCGTCCAGCGTCGCCTGGGGAAGACCGCGAGGAACGTAGGTCTCCGCGGAGACCTGGAAGTCGAGGGCGCCGATGCGATCCGAGCCGGACTCGAGTAGAAAGACGAGGAGGTTCGGTTCGCTCCCGCGATCCAGCGAGCTGTGGCGATTGAGGATGACCCGTTGACCCCACGCATCGGGGGCGGCGTCGGCGATGCATCCGGCGACGTCGCTCCCGGCCGGGACGATCGCGTTTCGCCGCAGCGGCAGCTCGGGCAGGTAGAGCGGGATCGCGTTCTCGCGCTCGACATAGGAGCGGCCGTAGGTGAACGAGATGACGCCGGTGTCCGGATCGAGGTCGAGCCGACCGGCCACGACGGGGTCGACCTCCCCCGGGAGCCAGAACCAGACGAAGGCCTGCCCGGGTTCAGAAATCATCGTCGGCCGCGCGCGGTTTGCGGGCGTATTTCGGCAGCAGCGCCAGACGGTCCTCGACTCGACGTGCCTCGAGCCGGCGCCGAGCGGGGTCCTCGTCGAAAAGTGGGACGCCCAGTAGTGCGGCGGCCTCGAACGCCACCCCCAGTTCGACCGTGGGATCACCCTGCTCGACCTTGCGCACGGTGATCCGGTTGACGCCGATGCGCTCGGCGAGCTCTTGAATCGTCCAGCGACGCTCGATCCGTGCCTCCCGAAAACGCCCGCCGAGGAGGGCCGCGGCCTCGGTGGTTCGAGGAGAGTAAGTCCTTCTTCGGCGTGCCATCAGAGTTCTAGTGTACTTATTTGCCTTATATGGTGGTTTAAATATCCAAGACTGAGCCCAAAGAGGCTACGGGCACCAAGTTCGGCAGACTGCCGCCTCGTGAACATCATCGACGACCTGATGGAGCGGCTCGCCGGCTTCGCGGCTGGGGATCGTCGCGGTCGACGCGGAGGCGAAGCGGCGGGACTGGCACTACGGCGAACTGATCGCCACCTCGGCGGGGCTCTCGGGGGCCTTCGCGGCGCGCGGGGTGAAGCGCGGGCGACGTGGTGATGACGCTGGTCGGCAACCGGATCGAGTGGGTGCTGACGCTGCTCGCCTGCTGGCGGATGGGCGCGGTGGCGCTGCCCTGCAACACGCAGCTGCGGCGCAAGGACCTGGAGCTGCGGGTCGCCGCCGCCAACCCGGTGCTCTGCGTCGGCGAGGAACGGCTGCTCGGCGAGCTCCCCGACGGCGTGCCGACGATGACGATGGCCGAGATCGCCGACGTGCTCGACGAGGACCGCCCGCAGGAGACGCCCGCCGCGGTCGCCGCGATGGACGCCGAGGACCCGGCGCTGATCGTCTTCACCTCCGGCACGACCGGCGACCCGCGCGGCGTCGTCCACGCCTACCGCTACCTGTTCGGGCAGCGGATCCAGGCCGAGCACTGGTTCGGCTCGCGCAGCGGCGACCTCGCCTGGTGCACGACCGCGACCGGCTGGTCGAAGTCGGCCCGCAACGTCTTCCTCGCCCCCTGGCTGACCGGCGCCGCCGCGGTCATCCACGACGGCCGCTTCGACCCCGCCGAGCGGCTCGACCTCGCCGAGGCGCTCGGCGTCAACGTCCTCTGCCAGGCGCCGACCGAGTACCGGATGCTCGCCCGCCGCACCGCCCTGCGCCCCCTCCCCGCGCTGCGCCGGATGGTCTCCGCGGGCGAGCCGCTCGACCCGGAGACGATCGCCGCCTGGCGCGAGGCGACCGGCCTCGAGCCCGCCGACGGCTACGGCCAGACCGAGACCGGCCAGGTGACCGCCAACCTCGCCGGCGAGCCGGTCCGCCGGGGCTCGATGGGCATGCCGCTGCCGGGCATGGAGGTGCGGATCGCCGAGGGCGAGCTGCAGCTGCGCGCCGCCTCCTCCCCCACCTTCTTCTCCCGCTACCTCGACGGCGAGCGCTTCGCGGGCGAGTGGTGGCCGACCGGCGACCTGGTCACCGAGGACGACGACGGCTTCCTCTTCTTCGACGGCCGCAACGACGACATCATCAGCTCCTCCGGCTACCGGATCGGCCCGACCGAGGTCGAGGCCGCGCTCCTCTCCCACCCCGCCGTCGCCGACGCCGCCGCGGTCGCCGCCCCGGACCCGGAGCGCGGCAGCGTCGTCCGCGCGATCGTCGTCCTCCGCGACCGCGAGCCGAGCGAGGAGCTGGCCCCCGAGCTGCAGGACTGTGCAAAGCCCAGACCGCCCCCTACAAGGCCCCCCGCATCGTCGACTTCGTCGACGAGCTGCCGAAGACGACCAGCGGCAAGGTCAAGCGCGCCCAGCTGCGCGCCGATAGGTCGATCGATGAGCGCCGACGGGGAGAGCGCAGCGTCGCAGGACACGGAGCGTTGCGGCCCGCTCGCCCGAGACCGTCGCCCGTGCCTACTTCGACGCCGTCGCTCGCCGTGACCTCGACGCGATGTGCGAACCGTGGGCGCCCGGAGCACCCGACGTCATCCACGGCGTCGTCGAGATGACCGTGCCCGGCAGATCTGCGCGAGTGGTTCGGCGGCCTGTTCACCGCCTTCCCCGACTTCCACTTCGAGGTGCTCGACGTCATGGCCGCCGGCGAGAAGGTCGCCGTGCGCTGGCGGGCCACCGGGACCTTCGACGGCGCCGGGCGCTTCGAAGGCCTGCGCCCCAACGGCGCCACCATCGACCTCCAGGGCTGCGACGTCCTAACCGTCCGCGACGGCGCGATCCAGCGCAACGACGCCTACATGAACGGTGCCGAGATGGCCCGCCAGCTCGGAGCCTTGCCGCCCGCCGGCTCGGCCCCGGAAAAGGCGACGACCGCCCTCCTCAACGCCAAAACGGCGCTCAAGTCCCGCCTGAGCGGGCGGCGCTAGCCGAGCCCCTCGGCCTCGCCGAGGGGCTCGAGCCGACTGACCCCGATTACCTCAGGTGCAGTCGGCCGCCGCGATGTCTTTCGCCGCGTTCCATTCGTGACCGGCCCGGTGCGCCAGGTGACGGAGCTTGTGCCGGGCCCGACCGCGAGCCCGCTGGGCGTGCGCCTGCAGGCGGTGGTGCTTGCGTCCCAACACCTGCACCTCGGCACTCGCCTTCCTGCAAGCGGCGGATTCGGCAGGGTTCTTCGGCTTCGCGACGAGCGCTTCCAAGGACGGGCTCGTCACGGCCTGATAGGAAGCGTCGGCTGGCCGTGAGACGGTGAACTTCGCATCCTGGCCGTACGCGGATTCGGGCAGGGCTAGCGGGAAGGTCAACTGCCCACCGGCACTCGCCGCCGAGCTGACGAAGATGCCCCCTCCAGACCAGGTGGTGGTGAGCGTGTAGATCAGCCCATCCGGCGCCGGCAACCCGATCGCGTTGACCGCCGAGGCGTGGATATAGCCCGTCGGCGCGATCCGCGAAACCGGCGAGAGGGCGAGGCTCAGGTAGTGACGTGGAGGTTCGACGGTGAAGTCGTACGGATAGCTTTCGATTTCCTGGCTGTTCGGAGCCGCACCCGCGTGAGCGATGAAGACGAGGTACGACGAGCTGGCGTCCGTATTTCGCACCGACAGTTCGGTCTGAGCCGTTCCGCTCCCGGAGAGTTCGTAACTGGTTTGCGGGTCTTCGAGAGTTTCTCCCCAGTTGGCGTCGCTGATGCCCTGGAAGAAGTACATGCGAACCGGGAATCCGGTGGTTTCGCCGGAAGTGAACGGCAGTCCGTGCCAGTTGACCGTGAGCGCGTCGTGCGTCGACAGCGGCGGCAACCTCCATAGGGAAACCTGGTAGTGATAGCCCTCGCCGTGCTCGCTGACATAGTTCGCTTCGCCGGAGTTACTGGTGAAGTTCGCGACGTAATGCTGTCCGTACGTGATCAACGGTGCTTCGCTGGGAGCCTTCCCGCCACCTTCGAAGACCGCCCCCTCCGCAGTGCCAACACTCACCAGCATTGCGACCAGTACGCAAACCAGAAGCGTAAGGCGCTTCATCAAACCGTC
This sequence comes from uncultured Solirubrobacterales bacterium, assembly GCA_963791095.1. Taxonomy (GTDB): domain Bacteria; phylum Actinomycetota; class Thermoleophilia; order Solirubrobacterales; family 70-9; genus VAYN01. Next base: position 4,426 of record CAWBRE010000007.1, on the reverse strand, counting down.
CGCTGCCTTCAAGACCTACTCCCCCCACTAGTGACCCAGGACATTCCCAGTGGGGATCATATGAGTTCCTAAAGGATTCGGCGCCGGCAAGTACTACGCCGCGAGCCCTTCGTCGACGCCGACCGGCGGCCCGAGGTGGTAGCCCTGCGCCATGTCGACGCCGTACTCGCGCAGCATCTGCGCCGTCGCCTCGTCCTCGACGAACTCGGCGATCGTGCGCTTGCCGAGCCCCCGGGCGATGCCGACGATCGCTTTCACGGTCAGCTGGTCGGCGTCGTTGCGGGGCAGGTCGCGGACGAAGGTGCCGTCGATCTTGATCACGTCGAAGGGGAAGCGCTTCAGGTACTCGAAGGGGCCGAAGCCGGCGCCGTAGTCGTCGATCGCGACTTCGCAGCCGAACTCGGTCAGCCGGTCGGCGAAGCCGGCGGCCGTCTCGAAGTCCTCGACCCGCGCCGTCTGGGTGATCTCGAAGGTGCAGCGGCCGGGATCGGCGTCGCCTTCGTCGAGCCGGCGCTCGATGTATTCGAGCACCGAGATGTCGGTCAGCGAGGCGCCCGAGAGGTTGACGTGGAGCGAGACCGGATCGCCCGCCCGCTCGCGCTCCCCGAGCATTTCGAGCGCCTGGCCGACGACCCAGCGGTCGAGCTCCTGGACCATCCCCGAGCGCTCGGCGACCCCGATGAAGGCCGCCGCCGGCAGCAGCTCGCCGCCGTCGCCGCGCATCCGCAGCAGCAGCTCGAAGCGCTCGACGGCGCCGTCGCTGAGGCTCTGGATCGGCTGCGTCGCCAGGCTGAGCCGGTTCTGGGTGAGGGCGTTGCGGATCTTCGCGCTGGTCGTCTGGCCGCGCGCCGAGCGCGCCGCGTCGGGGCGCCTCGAACAGCGAGACGCGGTTGCGACCCTCCGCCTTCGCCCGGTACATCGCCTCGTCGGCGGCGGCCAGCACCGCCTCGGCGCCACCGTCGGACTCGGCGCCGAACATCGTGACCCCGACGCTGATCGTCGCCCCGGCCAGGTCCGGGTCGCCGGCGAACCCGTGCGGCGACCTGCACGCGCAGGTCCTCGCCGAGCTGCGAGCGCCCCCTCGACGTCGGACTGCGGCATCAGCACCGCGAACTCGTCGCCGGAGAGGCGGGCGACGATGTCGGTGGCGCGCACCCGTTCGCGCAGCATGTCGGCGACGCGGCGGATCAGGTTGTCGCCCTGCTGGTGGCCGAGCCGGTCGTTGACCGCCTTCAGCCCGTCGACGTCGATCACCATCACCGCGCCGCGGCCGCCGTAGCGGGCGGCGAAGTTGAAGTAGGTGTCGAGCCGGGTGCGGAAGGCGCGCCGGTTCAGCAGCGCGGTCAGCGGATCGTGGTCGGCGAGGTAGCGCAGTTCGGTCTCGGTCTTGTCGGCGGCGTCGAGCGCGTCGAGGACGACCTGGCGGTCGGCTGGCTCCAACTTCGCCAGGACCTGGTCCAGCGCGGCGTCGCGGTTCCCGGAGCTGTGGGGGGACGACACGGACCCTGAAGCTAGTGCTTCCGGGTGAGCGCTGTCTAACAATTCGCTCGTAGTCCCTACTCCGGCGCGAAAATCGGCGACTGCCGGCCGCGAATAGTTAGCGGTTGCTCACCTGGGATGCCCGAGAGCGCCCTCTGGGTAGGGTCGGACCATGGCCAACCGCCTCGCCGCCGAGACCAGCCCGTACCTGCTCCAGCACCGCGACAACCCGGTCGACTGGTACCCGTGGGGCGCCGAGGCGCTCGAGCGCGCGCGCCGAGGAGGACCTGCCGATCCTGCTCTCGGTCGGCTACTCGGCCTGCCACTGGTGCCACGTGATGGAGCGCGAGTCCTTCGAGGACGAGGCGACCGCCGCCTACATGAACGCGCAACTTCGTCTGCATCAAGGTCGACCGCGAGGAGCGCCCCGACGTCGACGCGATCTACATGGAGGCGGTCCAGGCCTTCACCGGCCAGGGCGGCTGGCCGATGACCGTCTTCCTCGACCCCGAGGGCGTCCCCTTCTACGGCGGCACCTACTTCCCGCCCGACGAGTGCCGCGGGATGCCGAGCTTCCGCATGGTGATGGAAGGCGGTGCTCGAGGCCTTCCGAGGGCCAGCGCGAGGAAATCCGCGAGCGGGCGGCCGACGATGCGCGAGCGCCTGGCGGCGCTGGTGCCGTCGAGCCGCGCGCCGATCCCCGCGGCCCCGAGCCTCGACCGCGCCGTCGCCAACCTGCTCGCGCACGCCGACCCGGCCAACGGCGGCTTCGGCCGGGCGCCGAAGTTCCCGCCCGCCTCGGCGCTCGAGCTGCTGCTGACCCGCGGCGGGCCCGGCGCCGCCGAGCACGTCGGCCGCACCCTCGACGCGATGCTCGCCGGCGGCATCTACGACCAGCTCGGCGGCGGCTTCGCCCGCTACGCGGTCGACTCCGCCTGGCTCGTCCCCCACTTCGAGAAGATGCTCTACGACAACGGCCTCCTCGCCCGCGCCTACCTGCACGGCTGGCAGGTGCTTCGGCCACGAGCGCTACCGGCGGGTCGTCGAGGAGACGCTCGACTGGCTGCTGCGCGAGATGCGCGGCCCCGAGGGCGGCTTCTACTCGGCCTACGACGCCGACTCCGAGGGCGTGGAGGGCAAGTTCTACGTCTGGACGCCGAGGAGATCCGCGAGGTGCTGGGCGACGACCGCGCCGCGGAGATCGGCGCCTACTACGGGGTGACCGAGGGCGGCGAACCTCGAGGACGCGATCCTCGCCTACTACGGCGTCACCGAGGCCGGGCAACTTCGAGGGCAACGAACATCCTCCACCTCGCCGACGGCGCCGCCGCGCCCGCGCCCGCCGGCCTCGACGAGGCCCGCGCCGCCCTCCTCGCCGCCCGCGCCGAGCGCGTCCGTCCCGGCCTCGACGACAAGCGCCTCACCTCCTGGAACGCGCTGGCGATCGCCGCCCTGGCCGAGGCCGGCGCCCTGCTCGGCCGCCCCGACTACCTCGAGGCCGCCGAAGCCTGCGCCGACTTCGTCCTCGACGATGACGCGACGACGACGGCCACCTGCTGCGCACCTACAAGGACGGCCGCGCCCACCTGAACGCCTACCTCGAGGACCACGCCTTCCTGCTCGAAGCGCTCCTCGTCCTCTACGAAGCGAGCTTCGAGCCGCGCTGGTTCGCCGCCGCGCGGGAGCTGGCCGACACGATGATCGCCCGCTTCGGCGACCCCGAGCGCGGCGGCTTCTTCACCACCTCGGCCGACCACGAGGAGCTGATCGCCCGCCGCAAGGAGGTCGGCGACCACCCGATCCCGGCCGGCAACTGCGCCGCCGCCCTCGGCCTCCTGCGCCTCGCGGCGCTGAGCGGCGAAGCGCGCATACGCGCGAGCGCGCGGCCGGGTCTTCGCCCTCTTCGGCGAGCCGGCGGTCAACCATCCCGACTCCTTCGCCCACTTCCTGCGCGCGCTCGACTTCCACCTCGCCCCGACCCGCGAGGTGGCCCTGGTCGGCGCCGACCCGAGCGCCCTCGAGGCCGTCGTCCGCGCCGACTTCCGCCCCAACGTCGTCGTCGCCGCCGGCCCCGCCGGAGCGACCGAACCGCCGCTGCTCGACGCCCGCACCGAAGTCGGCGGCGAGCCCGCCGCCTACGTCTGCGAGGGCTTCACCTGCAAGCTGCCGGTGACCGACCCGGAGGCGCTGGGCCGCGAACTCGACGAAGCTCGATGCCTTAGACCGCCCAGAGGCGGCGCAACGCGCGACCCTTCGGCACGGCCGGCGCTAGAGCTCGAAGTCGCGGCACTCGTCGAGGACGACGCGGCCGCCGACCTCGGCGCGGCCGTCGCCGAGGGAGCGGGCGGCGAGGCGCGAGCCGCGGCCCTGCTTGATCGCCAGCTCGCGCCCGAGCGCGGCGGCCAGGCAGATCGCCGCCGAGCCGGTCGCCTCGTCCTCGCCCACCCCGTCGGCGTGGGAGAAGCAGCGCGAGCGCACCGTGCCCTCGGCGCTCGTCGACCCAGGCCCAGATGCTAGACCTCGTCCTCGCCGCCACCGGAGCCCCGCGCGCCCCTCGACCGCGCAGCGCGTCCTCGAGCTGAACCAGCTCCCACGGTGGCCCCCACTCGGGCCGCGCGGCGACGGTGGTGAGGCCGCCCTCGGCCCGCACCTCGACCTCGCCGGCGGGCGGCCGCAGACCTCGACCGGCTCCCGCTCCTTGGCGAGCAGCCAGGCGGTGCCGACGCTCGGGTGGCCGGCGAAGCCGAGCTCCAGCCCCGGGGTGAAGATCCGGATCCGCCCCTCCCCGCGTCGTCGACGAAGACCGTCTCGGAGAAGCCGAGCTCGGCGGCGACCTCCTGGCGGCGCTCCTCCGGCACCTCCTCGCCGTCGAGGAAGACCCCGAGCGGGTTGCCGTCCCCGTACTGGTCGCAGAAGACGCGCAGGACGTGCAGCTGGGGCATCTACA
>CAWBRE010000006.1:0-10588 GCA_963791095.1 uncultured Solirubrobacterales bacterium | reverse complement strand
ACACCAGGGTGTGGTTTATTCATGCAGAGCTAGGCGCCGGGGCTCGCTGAGCTGTCCAGGCGGGCCGCGAGGTCGTCGAGGTTCAGTTCCTTGAGGCCCTCGCCTACGGCGTCGAGCTCGCCGGCGCAGTAGTCGACCAGCGTCTTGCCCTCGGTGCAGAGGTCGAGGGTCTCGCGCAGGCCGGCCTGGCCGGAGTCGAGGCGGTCGATGATCTCCTCGAGACGCTCGACCGCGCTCTCATAGCTGGCGGGCGTGCCGTCAGTCACCTTGATCTCCTCCGGCTTCGGGTCGGGGATCAGCAGCGGTTCGGGCGTCGACTCTTCCATCGCTGAAGCGCAGGCTAAAGCGCCCCGCGGCGGTCGCGGCGGCGGCGTTGGTCAGCGGCTCGCCGTCGGGCGTCTCGGCGAGGGCGTAGCCGCGCTCCAAGGTGCGCTCGGGATCGTGGGCGCGCAGCGCGACGGCCGCGTTGCGGAGCGCCTCGCGGCGCTGGGCCAGCGCCCGCTCGGAGGCCGTGTCGAGCGCCGCCCCGGACCGTCGCCCTTTGACCCCCGCCCCCTCGACCCGGTCCAGGGCCCGGCGATGGGCGCGCTTCAACACGACCGTCGCGATCCGCCGCTGGAAGGCGCCCCGCTCGGCGAGGCCGCGTTCGGAGGCGGCGCGGATCTCCCGCGTCTTCTGGTTCAGGATCGTGCGCTGGCGTTGCAGCGCCCGCGCCGGGCCGCGCGCCAGCGCCCCGAGGTGGCGCGCCCGCGCCCCGATCGCGCCGTCCGCCCCGCGTCGCAGGCAGAGCGCCTGGCGGCCGATCTCCCGCCGCGCCAGCCGGCAGTCGAGCGGCACCGCCGCCTCCGCCGCGTGGGTCGGGGTCGAGCAGGCGACGGCGGCGACGTCGTCGATCAGGGTCGAGTCGCGCTCGTGGCCGACCGCGCTCACCACCGGCACCCGCAGCATCGCCACCGTCCGGCACAAGGTCTCGTCGCAGAAGGCCCAGAGGTCGGCGAGGCTGCCGCCGCCGCGGGTGACCACGATCGCCTCGATCTCCGGCCGCGCCGCCAGGTCCTGCAGGGCGCGCGCGATCGCGGGCGCCGCGTGGCGGTCCTGCACCGGCGCGAACGCCCAGACCACCGTCCCGCCCCAGCCCCGCCGCTCGAGCCCGGCGAGCAGGTCGCGCCGCGCCGCGCCGCCTTCGGCGGTGACGACGCCGATCGTCTTCGGCAGCGCCGGCCGCGCCAGCTGCTTCTGCAGCTCGGTCAGGCCCTCGGCGCGCAGCTGGGTGCGGAGCGCCTCGAGCCGCGCCAACAGGTCGCCTTCGCCCGCCAGCCGCACGTGGGTCGCGCGAAAGCTGAAGCTCGGCGAGGCCGCACCGCCGCCCGGGTAATAGTCGGGCCCACCCGCGATCACCACCTCGGCGCCGTCGCGCAGGGCGCCAACGGGCAGCCCCGCCTTCTCCAGGTCGTTCAGCCAGATCGCGCAGGGCACCGCGCCGTCGCCGTCGCGCAGCTCGAAGTAGGCCTGCACCTTGCTCCGCCCCATCCCGGTCACCTCGCCGATCAGGAGCACCCGCGCGCGTTTGCGCATCTCCTCCTGCAGCACCTTGGCGTAGCGGCCGACCGCGAACGGCCCGGGAAGGTCCGGTCCGGGACGAGCAGGCGCACCGAGGGAGATCTGCGGCTCGGTCATCGATTCAGCCTAAAGGCGAGAGCCGACGCGGCTCCCCGGAACAGCGCGGATCAGCCCGCCTGCTTCCACCTTTTGGCCCATGCCTTCAACTCTTCGATCGCCGGGCCGAGGTCTTCCCCGGTCGCGGTCAAGGAGTAGGTGACCCGCACCGGGGTCCCCGCTTCGACCTCGCGCTCGACCAGGCCTTCGTCCTCGAGCTCGCGCAGCCGCTGCGAGAGCAGCCGATCCGACAGCCCGGGCACGGCCTTGCCGAGCTCGCCGAAGCGCATCGGCCGCTCGGTCAGCGCACAGACGATCGCCCCGGTCCAGCGCTTGCCGATCAACTCGATCGCCTCGTGGAACTGCGGGCAGACCTCGGTGCAGGGCGCGGCCATCGCGGCGCGCGGCGGGGGCGCCAACTGGGTCGTCTGGGTCGAAGATGCGGATTCCACTTAGATCGACCTTACTGAACGTAAGTCGTCGGCCGGCCGATTTCCGGCCCGATGAAGGTCCCCGCGCGCCGGCGCGCTCAGCGCGTGCAGGCGCCGGTGTCGACTTCGCCGGCGCCGGCGCGGCCGATCGCTTCGCGCACCTGCTCGGCCGGGATCGCGAACCCGCCCGCCGGCCCGGCGGTGGTCGCCGCGAACACCACCCCGACCACCCGCCCGTGCCCGTCCACCAGCGGCCCGCCCGAGTTGCCGCTGCGCACGTCGCCGCCGAGCGCGGTGATCGTCCGTTCGATCGGCCCGCGCCCGTAGGAGTCCTCGCTGATCGTGTCGCGGGTCTCGCCGATCCGCGCCGGGGTCACCGTGTAGGGGCCGTTCTCGGGGAAGCCGAGGACCGCCGCGCCCGCCCCCACCTGCCGTTCCGAGGAGATCGGCAGGGTCGGCAGCTTCGAGTCGATCCGCAGCAGCGCCAGGTCGTCCTCGGGCTGGTAGTAGACCGCGGTGGCGTCGAGCTCCACCCCGCTCTGGGTCGTCACCGTGGTGTCGTCGGCGCCCGCGACCACGTGCGCGTTGGTGACGATCAGGTTCGGCCGCACCGCCCAGCCGGAGCCCTCGATGCCGAGCCCGCAGGCGGTGCTGAGCACCCGCACCACCGAGCCGCCCGCGTCGACGACGCGCGGGTTCTCGGCGATCTTGCGGTCGGGGCGCGCGGTCGGCGTCGCCGGGCCGGTGATCGAGGGCGCCGGATCGACCCGGTCGAGCACGTTCAGCACCCCGCCGGTCGGCGGCAGCACCTGGTCGAGCTCGCGCAGGATCACCGAGTCCTGGACGTCGGCCCGCAGCTGCGTCGTCCCCGGCGCGTGCAGGGCGACGGCGCCGAAGATCCAGGCCAGCCCCAGCGCCACCGCGCCGATCAGCGCCGCGCCGCCCGCCCCGTCGGCGTGGTGCATCACCGGGTGGCGGATCACCCGCCGGCGCAGGGCCAGGGCGATCCCCTCCAGCGCCACCGCCGCCAGCGCGCCGACGAGGAGCGCCCCGATCGCCCCGCAGAGCGGCGCGTAGGGCGAATCGCTGCCCTGGGAGAGGACCAGCGGCCCCAGCCGCGAGCCGAGGAACGCGCCGACCGCGAAGCCGCCGAGGGTCAGCACGCCGACGATCAGCCCCTGCCGATACCCCCACAGGGCGAGGGCGAGGGTGAAGGCGATGATCGCCCAATCCAACACGGTCACCGACCGAATACAAGCATGCGCCGGACCGCTCGATTACCTTTCCCCCGGTGAGCAGGCAGTCTCCCGATGACGAGCGTCGTAGACGACTGCTTACCCGTGCGCTCCCGCTGGGCGCCCTGGCGCTGGTCGCGTTCATCGTCGGCGCCGCCATGGGAGCCCCCGGATCGCCGGACAAGGACGCCGCCAACCGCTTCGCCGAAGCCTGGCAGGCGAAGAACTTCCCGGCCATGTACGCGGAGCTGAACGACGCCTCCCGCGAAGCGGTCGGGGTGAAGCAGTTCGCCGCCGCGTACCGCGAAGCGCGCGACGTCGCGACGATGCGGACCCTGGTCGCCGACTCGGCCGAGGACTCCCGCTCCGAAGACGGCGCGACCGTGGTCCCGGTGCCGGTGAAGATCAAGACCGTCGCCTTCGGCGTGGTCGCAGGGGAACTCGACCTGCCCTGGGCCGAAGGCGGCATCGCCTGGGCCCCCTACCTCGTCTTCCCCGGCCTGCGCCGCGGCGACAAGCTGGAAGCGGAAACCGAACTGGCGCCGCGGGCGCCGATCCTCGCCGCCGACGGCACCGCGCTCGCCGAAGGCCCGGCGGACGAACGCGAACACCCGCTGGGCAGCTCGGCGATCGACGTCACCGGCGAAATCGGCGAAGCCGACGAAGAAGAGGAGCCGAAGCTGGCGATGCTCGGCTTCCCGCCGGAAACCCCGGTCGGCATCAGCGGCCTCGAGCGCGCCTTCAACCGCCGCCTCGCGGGCAAGCCGGGCGGCAAGCTGCTGGCGGTCGCGGGCGGCGGGCGCTCGCGCGTCCTCGCCGAAGGCAAGCCGGAGGCAGGCGCGCCGGTGAAGACGACGATCGACCCCTACCTGCAGGAAACCGCGGTGGCCGCGCTGGCGGGCCGGGCGGGCGGCGTCGCCGTCCTCGACGCCAAGACCGGCGACGTGCGGGCGCTGGCGGGCCAGGCCTTCTCCGCCCCCCAGCCCCCGGGCTCGACCTTCAAGATCCTCACCAGCGTCGCGGCGCTGGAAAAGCACGTCGTCTCGCTCGACGACGAATTCGAAATCACCGACGGCATCAGCGTCGGCGGCCGCTTCATCGAAAACGCCAACGGCGAGTACTGCGGCGGCACCTTCCGCCAGGCCTTCGCCGAGTCGTGCAACGCCGACTTCCTCCCGCTCGGTCCCAAGATCGGCAACAAGGCGATGGTCGAAACCGCCGAAAAATTCGGCTTCAACGCGCCGCCGACGCTCTACTCGGCCGCGATCGCCAAGGAAGTCGAACCGGAAGAGTCGACGATCCCGACCGAAATCGGCGAAGAAGTGGACCTCGCGGTCTCGGCGATCGGCCAGGGCGAAGTGCTGGCGACGCCGCTGCAGATGGCGAGCGTCGCCCAGACGATCGCCAACGGCGGCGTGCGGATGCCGACCTCGGTGGTGCAGACGAAGAAACTGCGGCCGGAGATGAAGCCGGTCCGGGTGATGAAGAAGAAGACCGCGAAGGAGCTGACCGAACTGATGATCGGCGTGGTCACCGAAGGGACGGGGACCGCCGGGGCGATCGCCGCGGGGCAGGTCGCGGGCAAGACCGGCACCGCCGAACTCGGCCAGGTGGTGGAAAGCGAAGAAGAAGGCGTGGAAGAAGTCGAAGGCGAAGAAGCGACCCCGCAGCACCGCAAGGACGCCTGGTTCTCCGCCTTCGCCACGGTGGAAAAGCCGAAGCTGGCGATCGGGGTCCTGCTGATCGAAGCCGAAGCGGCGGGCGGCGAAGTGGCCGCGCCGATCGCCTCGCAGGTGCTCAGCGCCGGCTACGAATAGCGGCGCGCGGTCGCGCCTGGCGGCTCCCGGCTAGAGGTCGAGTTTCACGATCCCCGATTCCTTGGCGGAACCGGGGATGTGAAGGAGAAGCGGCCGGTCGGCCGAGACTTCTTCCGGCACTTCGAAGATCACTACCGACCCCTCGATCACGCCGTTCTGCGCGGTCGAGTCATACAGCGGGATCGATTCGTTTTCGGTCACCTGTTCGCCGAACGGGAAGGCGTATTCGCTTTCGTTTTCGATCGGTTCGTACTTGTTGTCGACGGCATCGGTCATCGACAGTTCTTTGACCAGGCTGATCGTTTCGTGCGACGGGTTCTTGACCTGGAGGAAGACGCCGAAGTAGTTGTGTTCCGCCTGCGCCGGTTCGAGGCCTTTCAGGTAGGCCGCGTCCTCGTTGTCGTTCGGGTTCAGGTAACGGGAGAAGACCACCGTGTACTCGAGCCCCCCGACCTTGACGACTTCACCCTCTTCCACTTCGCGCGGTTCGCTCGACCCGCAGGCACTCACACCGAGGGCGAGGACCACCAGCATCAGGGCGGCGAACAGGGACGTGGTGAGGCGGCGGCGGTTCGAGAACATCAGCGGCGGAGACTCTATTACGGGATGCCGGTCGCGTAGCGGTTCCCCCCGGCGACGGCGATTCGCTCGCCCCCGGGTCCATCCGCCTCGAGGATGTCGCGCAGGCGCTCCAGCGCGCGCTGCCAGCCTTTGCGCTGGAAATGGGCGCCCCAGCTGAGCGACTCGACCAGTTTGTCGATCGGTTCCTTCGGTTTCGTCCAGTGGGTGAGGCGGACCACGGTCATCCCCGCCTTGCCCGGCTCGATCTCCCAGACGGTCGTCGTCGGGATCCGGTTGGAACGGCCGCCGGCGCCCCGCTCCTCGATCTTGAACGGCGCCTCGAGCGCGACGATCGCGGTGTCCTCCCAGGGCGAGCGCAGCGGCGCGTTGACCCGGAAGCGCCCCCCGGCGCCCTCACCGCGGGCGTCGATCCGGGTGAGGTGGAACTCGATCAGGAAATGGTCGGTGAAGCTGGGACGGCGGGCGAGGTCGGAAAGAAGCTCGAAGGCGGCCTCGCGCGAGGCGTCGATTTCGATCTCGGCGTTGATCGGACCCATCGGCGGGCGATTCTATTGCCCAGGCGGGGACGGAGCCCTCCGCCACCTTGCCGCCCCTGCTCGCCGTAGGATCCCTCCCGGGTGAACGCCGTGCCGAATCCGATCGAACCACCGCCCGAGGGCGACCAGCCGCCGATCTCCCTGGCGGCCGAGCGCGCCCGCGCCCAGCTGCACGAGGAGATCGAACGGGTCCGCTCCGGGGTCGAAGAGATGCTCTCCGAGCAGAGCGCCGCCGGGGCCGAGGACGAGGCCCTGCGCCGCGAGCTCGACGCCCTCCGCGAGGACACCCGCCTCTACGTCAAGAAGCGGGCGAAGCGGACCGAGCGCAAGCTCGGCCGCCGCATCGACGGGGTCGAGGAGCGCACCGACCGGCTCGCCGAGCGGATCGACCAGGTCGAGGCCGACCGCGCCGCGGCCGAGGTCCGCATCCACACCGCCACCGAGCAGATGCTCGACGGGCTGCTGGCCGAGCTGCGCGCGATCGCCGAGCTCCTCACCCACCGCCCCGGCCGCTAGACGCCCTCCGGGATCACCACCGCGGTGCAGTTCGGGCAGCGCCGTGCCGCGATCGAGATCGGCGTCGTGCATTCCGGGCAGGGCCGCGTCTTCGCCGAGACGCCTTTCAGATCCTGGTAGCGCTTGTACGGGAGGATGACGAAGAAGTAGACGGCCGCCGCGGTGCCGACGAAGATGATCAGCGCATTGATGAATTCGCCGTAGGCAAACTCGCTGCCGTTGATCGTGAAGGAGAGCTGATTGAAGTGGGGTTCGCCGATGATCGCGCCGATGATCGGCGTGATCAGCGAGTCGACGAACGCCTCGGTCAGGGTGAACGTGGCCAGCGCCATGACCAGGCCGACAGCGGCCGTGATCAGGTCCCCTTTGAGGAGGAAGTCCCTGAAGCCCTTGATCATCAGCTGCTCCAAGACGGTTCGTAGGCGCCGTTCACCAGCACCTTCTGCTTGCCGCCGCTGAAGGGCACGGTCACTACCTTCGGGTGCGGATTGCCGCCGAAGCCGAGCCCGGTGGTGCCGAGCACGGTCGTCCCATCAGCGGAGATCGCCGAGCCGGTGAAGCCGAACTCGGGATTGTCGGTAAGCGCCTTTTCGGCCCCGGTCACCACGCTCACGGCGACCGCGTAGCTCTGATCCTGGCCGCCGAACTCGGTCAGCAGCCGGTTACCGTTTTCGGAGAAGCCGAGCGGGCTGAGGCCCTGGGCGAACGGGTTGACTTCGGTGTGGGTCACCTGGCTGATCCGCTGCCCTTCTTCGTTCATCACGAAGAGCTGGTTCGCGGGCCCGTACTTGCGCGACTTCGCGCCGAGCTGGCGGGCGAAGACGATCTGGCCGGTCGGGCTCCAGAGCGGCGAGATCGAGGTTCCGTTGTGGCTCAACTTCGTCGTCTTGCCGGTTTCCAGCGAGTACTTGTAGATGTCGCTCTTCGGCGGATAGGCGAACGTGGGGGCGACGCCGTAGACGACTTCGGTGCTGTCCGGCGAGAAGCTGACGCCGTTGAAGTAGCCGCTGGCGACCTTGGTCCGCTTGCCGTTTTCGAGGTTGATCACGACCAGCGTCGCCTTGCCGTTGAGCGGGCCCTGAAGCGCTGCCAGCATCGTCGAGTCCGGCGACCAGGCGAAGACGTAGCTTTCCCGCCACGGGTTCAGCAGCCGCTGGCCCTTGCCCAGGGCGATCGAGTAGAGCCGCATTTCGGCGCCGCTCTTCGTTTCCCGTTCGTAGATCACCGTTTCGCCGTCGGGCGAGACGCGGGAGTTGCGGCCCGGCCCGATCTTGTGGGCACCCTTGCCGGTGCTTTCCGCGTAGTAGACGTTCGGCTTCTGCAGCCCCTTGGTGTAGGTCAGGGTCGCGCCGGCGGCGGCGGGCAGCGCCAGCAGGGCGACGACGACGAGGAGGGCGAGGGGCAGCTTCAGCTTCGGCAAGGTAGGCATGGCCGCGACTTTATTGCGGCCGGCGGCGCCCGTTTCTCACCCTCCCCAGGACGGCGAGAAACCACCCTTGACGAGGATCTTCGGCTTGCCGCCCGCGTACCGGACGGAGGCGATCCGGAGCTGCGTGCCGGGGCCTTCGTAGCCGCCCAGGTAGCCGAGCACGGTCTTGCCGTTCGCGGTCAGGGCGACGCCGACGAAGCCGGTCTCGGTGTTGCCCGGGCTGAGGTTCGTTTCCCTCCCCGTCTGAGGATTGACGGCGACGGCGTAGTTGGTGTCCTGGCCTCCGTACTCGGCCAGCAGCTGCTTCCCCGAGGCCGACCAGGCGGTCGGGTAGAGCCCCTGGGTGAGCGGGTCGACCTTGGTGTGGGTGAGGCGCTTCACCCCCTTGCCGTTCCCGTTCATCAGGAAGAGGTCGTTTTTCGGGCCGTACTGGCGCTGCTTGGCGCCCAGGAGCTTGACGAAGGCGATCCGCCCGGTCGGCCCCCAGAGCGGCCAGCCGCTGACCCCGTCGTGGGTGAGGGCCGAGGTCGGCCCGCCGGCCACCGGGGCGCGGACGACGTTGGTCTTCGGCGGGTAGGCGGATTCGTTCCCCTCCAGCCCGAAGACCAGTTCCTTGCTGTTCGGCGAGAAGCTGACCGCGTTGAAGTAGCCGCTCGCGATCCGCGTCTGCCTGCCGGTTTCGACGTCGATCACGGCCAGGGTGCGCTTGCCGATCTCCGGCCCGCGCAGCGCCGCCACCATGGTCGAATCCGGGGACCAGGCGAAGGTGAAGCTTTCCTGCCAGGGCGCGAACAGCGCCTTCGTCTTGCCGGTGGCGACGTCGTAGAGCATCATCTCGGCGCCGTCCTTGCCCTCCCGTTCGAAGGCGACCAGTTCGCCGTCGGGCGAGACTTTGGGAGTGGTCCCGGCCCCGATCGCCTTGGCGCCCTTGCCGTTGTCGTCCTTGGCGACGGCGACGTGCGGATGGAAGACGTTCGTCGTGTAGGCGAGCGTCGCGTCGGCGGCGGCGGGCAGCGCCAGCAGCGCGGCGAGTGCGAGGACGGGGATCAGCTTCGAGAGCGGCGAGTTCGGCATGGCGCGACTCTAGACGCGCCAACGGCGAAGGAAGAGAATCCCCGCCCATTCGTCCGCGCGGCGGACCTAGAGCTCGGGGACGTCGGCGCCGAGCGGTTCGAACGGCAGGCGGCGCACCTCGGCCCAGCCCTCGGCGCGCTCCATCAGCGCCGCGGCGACGCCGCCGGCTTCCTCCCAGGTGGTCCAGACGAGGACGGTCGGCCCGGCGCCGGAGATCGTCGCCCCGACGGCGCCCAGCTCGGCGGCCGCGTCGACGATCTCCATCGAGCGCGGGTAGAGCTCGCGCCGGTAGGGCTGGTGGAGGCGATCGTGGAGGCCGCGGCCGACCAGGTCGAGGTCGGCGCTCCGCAGTCCCAGCACCAGCAGCGCGGCGGCGGAGACGTTGGCGACCGCCTCGGCCAGCGGCACCTGGGCCGGGATCGCCTCGCGCGCCCTGCGGGTCGAGACCTCCTCGCCCGGGATCACGACGATCCCCTCCAGCCCCTCCGGCGGGTCGAACCGCGCCGCGAAGACTCCATCTCCCTCCGGCCCCGCCTCGGCGGGCCTCGGAGCGCCGCCGGCCGCGCAGACCACGAACCCGCCGTAGATCGCCGCGGCGACGTTGTCCGGGTGCCCCTCGATCTCGGTCGCCCGCGCGAGCAGCTCCTCGCGCGTCAGCGCCAGCTCGAAGAGGTGGTCGGCGGCGACCAACCCCGCGACGATCGCCGCCGCGCTCGAGCCGAGCCCGCGCGCGAGTGGGATCTCGCTGCGCAGCCGGAAGGTGATCCCGTCGGCGGAGTGCAGCGTCTCGAACGCCCGCACCAGCAAATTGTCGCGCCCGGTCGGCACGTCGAGGCCGCCGGTCTCGAACCCGTACTCCCCGGTCTCCTCGACCTCCAGCTCCAGGTGCAGCGCCACCGCCGCCGCCATCGCGTCGTACCCCGGCCCGAGGTTGGCCGAGGAGGCGGGGACGCGGACGAGTCGGCGGCGGGCGGTCATCAGAGAAGAACCTCGCCCCCATTGTGTTGGAAATCGACGACCCAGCGCGCCAAGAGTGGATCGACCGGGCGCCAGACGTCATCGAGCAGCCGGATGTGACCGGCGTGGGCGAGCGCCGCGCCGGCGTGGGCGAGCGCCGCGCCGGCGTGCTGAGCGCCGCCTTTCGAGAGATTGAAGCGCGCAAGCGTGCCCGCCCCGAAGACGGGCTCGCCGAGCGCGAGCGCGGTGAAGACCGCCCGCTCTTTCACCTCAAGTTGGTGCCGCATCACAGTACCGATCGGTATTGCTGCACCGAACTAGTCGTCGAAGACCGCGCGCTCGACCACGGCGAGGT